>CBFDDD010000092.1:0-18797 GCA_965603475.1 uncultured Myxococcales bacterium | reverse complement strand
TAGTCAGGAACACAGGAACCAGCGTCGTCAATGGAATCGACCGGACGAAGTCGACTCGTTCGCAGCCTCGAAGCTGTGTACCACTGGATGGCGCGCCTCTGGCCTTCGATGTTCGCCTATCAACACATCCTCGAAGCGCAGATCACGACCCTCGACGAAGAGTCGACTGCCGATTCCGAGGCGAGTTCGCAACCGAGTCCTTCGGGTCCCAGTTCGAGCGTGGATCGGTAGAATACGTTCCGTGTCGCCATCGACAGATCCGATACAGAGCCCCCGACCCGCCGGAATTCGAGCATCCGCCTCCTTTTTCCCCGAGCTCGAATCGCTGCGGGGCTGGGCGATCTTGCTGGTCGTCCTTTTCCATGCCGACGGCGCTGTCACAGGCAACAGCCGAATCGGAACGACCGTATCGCCTCTGCTGGCCTTCATCACCGCCGGCCATACGGGTGTCACACTCTTTTTCATACTGAGCGCATTCCTGCTCGCCCGCCCTTTTCTCGAGGAAGCCCGCGGCGAGCGTCACGTCGATCGCCGAAACTTCTTTCGGCGGCGCGTGCTTCGCATCATGCCGCTCTACGCCGCTACGGTCGTCGCCGCGGTCGCATTCTCCTACAGCAACGCCGGCGCTGTGATCGACGGTCTTTGTGCACTCGTCTTCTTGAATTCGTTCACAGGTTCCGTCACCAGTCTCATGCCATACAGCGCAGTCTGGTGGAGCCTTGCGACCGAGGTTCAGTTCTATCTCGTGCTCCCCTTGTTGGGCCCCGCCCTTCGTTCCAGAAGCGGCCGAACGATCGGGCTCTCGATTTTAGTGGCCTGGGCCTTCGCCTATGTCGTTCTGGCGAGTGATCAAACCCTGCTCTCCCCCAGCACACGCTTCCGTCTCAACCTTTCGCTGCCCGGGCGGACGCCCGCCTTCCTCTTTGGGATCGCCGCGGCCTGGCTTGTATTGCGATACGGCGAGAGAATACGCGACGCCATGCGCCAAAAGATTTGGCTTCGAAACGGGGGGTCCGATCTGCTTCTACTCGCCAGTCTGTTCGCACTCGGCCTGCTCCTACAGAAAGTGACCGAGCGCGGATTCATCCAGTCGGCAATCACGATGCCCGCCTGGCATCTCGTGGAGAGTCTGCTCTGGACGGCGGTCGTTCTGCTGGTCGTACTCGCACCTCTGCGAATGCGAAGCGTGATCTCGAATCGTGCGATGGGAATTCTCGGACTCCTCTCCTACTCGCTGTATCTGGTTCATGAACCGATCCTGTTTTTCGGTCTGGGTCCTTTAGTCGCACGCGGAGTTCCACTCGACGTCGATTTGATCCTGCGGATCCTGGCTATCCTGGCCGCCGTCGCACTCTGTCTCGGCCTGTCCGCCATCACCTACCGCTTGATCGAGCGACCCTTTCTCGTGCGCAAGGCACAGGTGGGTCGCTGACAGGGCCGGGGGGAGCCTGGTGCGGGCGGGGACTAGCGATAATCTCAGATGCGCGAAATCGTTCGTTTGCGCGGGATCGCGATCGGGTTCGGGATCAAATATTGGCGGGTGGCATTTGCACCTGGATCTGCGTGAGTCCACCGTCTACGCCATAGATCTCACCCGTGACGTAGCTGGCGGCGGGCGAGGCGAGATAGAGAGCGCAGGCGGCGATGTCCTCGACTTCGCCGAGACGGGCCATGGGGGTATGCGCGAGCATCTGACGCTCCAGATCGTCGTTCATGAAGTCGGAGAGTGCCTCGGTGAGGATCGATCCCACGGCGATCCCGTTGACGCGAACCTTCGGTGCGAAATCCTGCGCGAGGTTCTTCGTCAAGAACGAGAGGGCCGACTTCGCCGTTCCGTACGCCGCAAAACCCCTCGCGTTGAATCGCCCGGCCGCAGACGAAATGTTCACAATCGCCCCACTGCCGGCGGTTTCGACCATCTTGGGCACGGCGAGCCGAGTCATCTCGAAGGCCGTCGTGACATTGAACCGAAAGCAGGCCTCGAATTCGTTCCCGCTCACGTCGAGCGTCGGTTTGGGCGGCCATCCTCCTGCATTGTTGACGAGAATGTCGAGACGGCCGAACTCTTCGAGGGTCTTCTCGACGAGCCCTTCCCTCTGGCCTGCGTCGAGTACGTCGCAGGGAACGACGAGCGCCCGCCGGCCACGTGCCCTCACCTTTTCTGCAGTCTCTTCGAGTTGCGACAACGTCCTCGCGGACAAGACGACATCGGCGCCCGCGTCGGCGTAGGCGAGCGCGGTTCCCGCACCAATGCCTCGGCCAGAACCGGTCACGATTGCGACTTGACCATCCAATCTAAACCGATCCAGAATATTGCTCATCCGGGTCCTCGCCTTTCAGGCCTGTGGGATCTTGAATTCGATCATCCCGCCATGCTCTTCAGTATCGCCTGTTCTTCCTCAACGATCGCCTTGAAGCTCGGCCGCGCGAGTACGCGATCGACGTAGGCGCCCAGTCGGGGCCAGCGCTTCGCGTCGACCTTACCCTTTCCGTGGCCGAAGCTCACGAATTGGACTCCGGTCGCGATGTCAGCAATCGAGAAGCGGTTGCCGACCAGCCAATCGTTGTCACCGAGCTCCCGCTCTAGATAATCGAACAGCGGCGGCAGCGTCTCGTTGATAGCCGTTTCGACCTTTGCTTCATCTCCTTCCCGCTTGAAGAATATGGGACCGAGTACCCGCTCCTGGAACAACACGATCGTTCCGTTGATCAAACCCGAGTCTGCGTATTCCTCGAACCAGAGCGCACGCGCCAACTCGTAGGCATCACTCGGATAGAGCGCCGGATCGGCTTGTGTCCTCTCCAGATACGCGCAGATCGCCGACGAATCCGGAATCACTTTGTCACCGTCCGTCAGGACCGGGACCTTTCCCTGCGGATGCATCAGTTTGTATTCATCGGGGACTCCGAAGGGCACCATCGGGTCATGTTCGTAGGGAAGACTTTTCTCGGCCAGGAAGACGCGCGCCTTGCGCACGAAGGGGGAAACGTGTGCACCAATCAATTTCAGACTCATGGGGATGTTCCTTTCGAACTACTAGGTTTCCGATTTAAGATCCATCTGGAATAGATCGGGGAGGTCCGAGAGTGTCTCGAACCTTCCTTCGACCTGGACATCGTCCGCTGCAAGAACGGCTTCTGGCGAGATCACACCACTCATCAATCCCATCACGACCATCACGGGCGCTTGAATTCTCGCATCGACGGGAAGGTCGTCTTGAATTGCATGCGTTCCGGTGGGACCGCCGGCAACCCGCAGGACAGCTTCGCGATCGTCCGCGTACGGACGCAATTCGAAGCGAAGCGCCGGCGTCGACCCCGGCCGCGCAAACGCGTCGACCGCTAGACCCAACCAGTCGGGCTCGACATGATCACCGGGTAGAGGCAGCTTCAAGAAACGCGTACCCCAGCGAGTCATCGCGATCAGTACAGGCTCGAGGGCTCGTCCGTCGGGCGTCAGTTCGTAGACTGTGGCCGGCGCCGGAGGGCCAAGCTCTCTGCGATCGACGATGCCCTGTTCCTCGAGCCCGGCGAGACGATCGGTCAACACGCTACTGCTCACGCCCGGGAGCCTTCGCCGCAGGTCGCTGAAACGCTGAGGGCCGACGAAGAGCTCTCGCAGGATCAGCATCACCCAGCGATGGCCGAGGATCTCGGTGGCGCGCGCCAACGGACAGAACTGGTCATATCGGAACGGGTCCATGGGAGCAGGCTATCACGACTTTGATTCTAAATTCAAACTTAGTGATTCTATTTTCGAATCAAAATTGCATCTAGATGCCCTGAGAGCACTCTGAGCACTCTGAGCACTCGGCGGCGTTGTACGCGGCGGTTCCGGTCAATCTGTACTATTGCGATTCATCCAACTCGAAGGACCTCACCATGATCGATCTCGGAACTCAATCGGCTCGCGAGCTGGCAGCCATGATTCGCCGAAAGCAGATTTCCAGCCGCGAGATGCTCGAAACCTTCCTGTCTGCGATCGCCGAGCGGAACGAACCCCTGAATGCCGTCGTCATGCTCGATGAGCAGAATGCTCGACGGGCCGCTGACGAAGCCGACGAAGCGGTCGCACGAGGGGACGCGCTCGGGCCGCTCCACGGCTTGCCGATGACGATCAAGGACACCTTCGAAACCGCGGGCATTCGCACGACTGCAGGCAACCCGATCTGGAAGAATCACGTGCCCGATCGCGACGCCGACACCGTCGCGAAACTCAAACGCGCCGGCGCCGTCGTCTTCGGCAAGACGAATCTGCCCTTCATGGCGGCCGACGTCCAGTCGTACAACGATCTGTTTGGTTGCACAAACAACCCACACGACCTCACGCGGACCCCCGGCGGCTCTTCCGGTGGCGCGGCAGCGGCGGTGGCCGCGGGCTTCACGAGTCTCGAACTCGGTAGCGATATCGGTGGTTCGATCCGCACCCCTGCCCACTGGACCGGAATTTACGGGCACAAACCCAGCTACGGAATCGTTTCGAATCGCGGCCACATGCCCGGCCCTCCCGGCGCCCAGTCGCAGCCCGATCTCGCGGTCGCGGGACCCCTGGCCCGGAGTGCAGAAGATCTTGCCATCGCGCTCGACATCCTAGCGGGACCCGATGAAAACAACGCCGCCGGATGGCGCCTCGACCTCGCCAGGCCACGCCACGACCGATTGTCCGATTTCCGCGTCGCCACCTGGTTCGAGGATCCGGCAATTCCGGTCGACGACGCGGTCCGTGCGCGACTCGAAGCGACGATCGCGGCACTGCGTGGCGCGGGTGTGCAGGTCGACGAGAAGGCCCGGCCGGCATTCGAGCTGAAAGACCTGATTCGCGAATACAATCGGCTTCTCATGCCGATCATTCTGGCTGATCTGCCCGACAAGACGATCGAGGGAATGGCCCAGTTCGCCAATCGCTTCGACAAGAATGACCTGAGCGATGCGGCCGAGGCCGCTCGTGCACCCTTGATTCGACACCGTGATTGGTTGAAGACAGACGAACATCGCGCACAGCTGCGGGTAGCGTTTCGCGACTTCTTCTCGAGCTATGACGTTCTGCTATGCCCTGTTACGTCGGTCCCCGCCATCCCCCACGACCACTCACCCTTCCCCGCTCGCACGATCCAGGTCAACGGCGGATCGCGACCCTACACGGATCTCTTCGGATGGATTTCGATGGCTACGGCCTGCCATCTCCCGGCCACCGTCGCGCCCGTCGGCCCGACACCGGAGGGATTGCCGGTCGGGGTCCAGATCATAGGACCCTACCTCGAAGACCACACGACGATCGAGTTCGCGCGCTTGCTAGGCGATGTGATCGGAGGCTTTACGCCTCCTGCGAAATAGCCGAACCAGACGAATTAGAGGCGAGGTCGTTCAGGACGCTTTGCGCGCCGTCACCTTGATCTCCGCGCGGGTGCCGGGAATCACGAGTTCCGAAATGCCGATCCAGGTCGACGCGGGATAGGGCTCTTTGATGAACTCATCCTTGACCTTGGCCATTGTCGCAGCGTTCTTCTGCAGATCGACGACATAGAGGGTGCTGTCCACGATATCCTCGTAGCCGACGCCAGCCGCAGCCAGAACCTCTCCAAGGGACTGCCAGGCGCTTCGAAACTCGTCTTCCACAGACTCACCACTTCCGATCACGCCCGAAAAGAAGATCAGATCGTCATGTCGAACGGCGGGCGCAAAATGCCAGCTCTCGTAGGTCTTGCGGGCGGAATCAGGGACGATGACGTCGATGGCCATTTTCGGAATCTCCTCTGAGGGTGAAGACCAAGCCTACTCGGCGGGGAGCATCGTGAAAAGAGGGTGACGGACGACTTCTCTCACGACTCGAACAGACGAGGCTGGCCTGCGACGAAACCACGCTTCGCCGCCTCTGCGACACCATCTGGAAGCGAAGCTATCTCCTCCGCGAGCGTCCGCGCGGCGTCCACGAGTTCCTCGGGTACAACGACCCGATTGACCAGTCCAATCCGAAGCGCCTCTTCGGCATCGTAGGTTCGCCCGGTCAGGCACATCTCGCGCGCCGTGCCGGTTCCGAGCACGACTCGCATCAAGTCGTAGGCCGCAGCGGCACCGAATTTCACTTGCGGTTGTCCAAAGAGTGCGGTCGCTGCCGCGAGGCGAAAATCGCACATTGCGGCGAGATCGCAGCCCCCGCCGAGTGCGGGGCCATTCACGGCGGCAATCAAGGGCTTGGCGAAGGTAATGACTCGGCGATGGTATTCGGTCGCGTCGGCGAAGACCTCTTCCATCCCGCCCTCCGCAAATTCCGAACGGTCGAAGCCGGCACAAAAAACGGGGCCCGCTCCCGTCAACACCACCGCGCGGACCTCGTCGCTCTTGGCCAGCTCATCCAGGCGCTGCACGAGTTCCCCGCGAAGCGCGCGTGAGAGCGCGTTGCGTTTCTCGGGCCGGTTCACCGTCAACAGTGCTACGCCGTCGGCTACATCGAGTATCGTGAGAGAATTGGTCATGAAATCTGCCTTCAGACGCTATGTGCTTCGGTTTCAGTATCGGCAGGTGATTGCCCAGCGCCAAAAATGCGCCGACTGATCCGCTTCACGAAGTCACCCAGGTCGTCAATCAGGATATAGAAGACCGGCACGAAGAGCAGTGTCAGCATCGTCGAAGAAAACATCCCCATCGCGGTCGCGATCGCCATCGGTGCACGCGATTCCGCGCCCGGCCCCAATCCGATCGCCGCAGGCAGTACTCCGAAGATCATCGACACGGCGGTCATCAGCACGGGACGCATGCGAATCGGCGCCGCACGCCGCATGGCTTCGACTTTGTCGAGGCCGGTCTTCCTGAGCTGATTTGCGTAGTCGACCAGCAGGATCGAATTTTTCGTCACCAGACCAAAGAGCAGGATGATTCCGATCAGACTGAACAGGTTCAAACTGTAATCGAACATCAAAAGGCCGCCGAGCGCGCCGACCATCGAGAGGGGCAGAGCGAGCATCACCGTGATCGGATGAAGCAGGCTTTCGAATTGTGCAGCCAACACCATGTAGATGACCAGGATGCCGAGCATCATCGCGATCGCGAACTGCGCGTTTCCCTCGGACATGGTCTCGGCATCGCCGACCACGTTCAGGGTCACCGAGGCCGGGAGAACCTCATCACCGACCTGCTGTGCAATCTCGATCGCCTCTCCGAGCTTCAATCCGTCGAGATTGGCGCTGATCGTGACGCTGCGCTGTCGATTCGTACGCGTGATGTCCGACGGGGCGGCACCCCGTTCGATCGTAACCAGGTTTCGCAGAGCGACCGGGTTTCCATCTTGATTGCGGATATACAGGGAGCCGATGGAGTCGGCGTCATCACGCAGGTTTTCTTCGAGGCGCATTCGGATGTCGTAGCGTCGTCCCGCCTCCTTGAAGACGCCGACGTCGAGTCCGCCAACCATCAACTGAACAGCCTCGGCGATCGTCCGCGCGTCTACGCCCATCTCCGCCGCCTTTTCGCGGTCCGTGTGTATCCGTAGCTCGGGAAGCCCGAGCTTGAGGCTGCTGTCGAGATCAACGTATCCCGCGTGCTTTCCCAAGCCGAGCATGAACTCACTTGCGATCCGGTCGAGTTCTTCGAGTGAAAGATTTCCACGCAACTGAACGCTGAACCCTCCGCCACTACTTCCAGACATCGATTCGGATGGATTGAAGACACGAATCGTTCGACCGGGAACGTCCGCAAAAGCTGCTCGGGCCTGCTTGATCAGCGTGATGACGCTCTTATCTCGATCGGTGCGATCAGCAAGCATTCCGAAGATCATCCCCGCGTTGGATTTTGGTGGTGTGAATCCGCCTGATGATCCAGCGGCGGAAAAGATCCCGACCACTTCAGGTTGATCGAGGAACCACTTCTCGTCTTGTTCGAGATATTCCAAGGTCGCCCAGACCGAGGTTCCCGGGGCCGATTCGAATTTCGCAAAGAAGATCCCCTCATCGGCCGGCGGAAAGAACTCTGTCTTCAGCTGGGAAGCGAACACGTAGGCGAGGACCAGGCTGAATAGCGTGAGGCCAACGGTCGCCCAGCGATGGTTGATGCTCGTGTTGAGCACCTTCGTGTACCCGCTTTCGAGGTTCTCGAATCCTGTCTCGAGTCGATCATAGAAACCGCCCGCCTCGCGCGGCTTGGGCGGCGGCATACGCGCGGCCAGCATCGGCGTGAGGGTCAGTGCGACGAAGAGCGAGATGATCACGGAGCCGGCCACCACCAGACCGAACTCGCCCAGGAAATTGCCAACCAACCCTTCGACGAAGACAACCGGAAGAAAGACGGCCGCGACCGAAATCGTCGCACTCGTCGCCGCGAAGGCGATCTCGCGGGTGCCGACCTTGGCAGCCTCGCTGGAACTCTTTCCGCCTGCGCGGTGGCGCTCGATATTCTCGAGAACCACGATGGCATCGTCGATCACGACGCCGACGGCCAGGGTCATACCGAGAAGCGTCATGGTATTCAGCGTAAATCCGCTGATCCACACCAACCCGAAAGTGGCCACGAGAGAGACGGGAATCGCCAATGCGATGATCAGGGTCGGGCGCGACCGGCGCAGAAAAATGAAAACCGTAAAGACCGCGAGCGCGGCACCGAAGACCAATGCGAACTTGGTTTCGGCAACGGCCTCGCGCACACCCTTCGAGAAGTCGATGAAGCCGTCTGGATCTTCGATCTTGATATCGGGGGGCAGGATCTTTCTGATCTCTTCGAGACGCGACATCACCTCATCGACGATCCCGACCGTATTGCCGCCGGACTGCTTTCGAATCCCCATCCCAACGGAGATCTCACCGTTGTATCGCATGATGGTTTCGACGTCTTCAGCGCCGTCCTCGACGCGCGCTACGTCACGCAGATAGACCGCTGCGCCGTCGACATGGGCAACCACCATCCCTTCGAGTTCACTCATGCTGCGGAACTCGGCGGTCGTACGAACGGAATACTGGAGTCGATCGCCTTCGATGACGCCCGCTGGCAACTCGACGTGTTGTCGCCGCAGAGCAGCCAGGACATCCACGGCCGATAGCTTTCGCGCGCTCAGTTCGTTGCCGTCGAGCCAGATACGGATATTGCGATCCTGACGCCCGAAAACGGACACGCCGGCGACACCGGGAATGGTCTCCAGGTAAGGGTTGATGCGACGCCGCACGAATTCACTGGCTTCCGTCGCAGACGAAGCGATCTTGAGCGGGATCCACAAGATCGGCTGATCGTTCGGGTTGAACGTCCCGACGACCGGAGCTTCGACCGCTTTGGGTAGCCCTTTGCGCGCCAACGCCACTTTGTCCCGAACATTCTGCGCTGCGATATCGAGATCGGTTCCCAGATTGAACTCGACCTTGATCACGGAAGAACCACGGAAGCTGGTCGACTCGATGTTGCGCACACCCTCGACGGTGCTGAGTTGTTCCTCGAGGACGTCGGTGACGTCCTCCTCGATCCCTTCCGGAGTCGCCCCTTCGAGAGTGGCGGTGACCGTGAGGACCGGAAACTCCATGTTGGGGAACTGATCGACGCCAAGGCGGTTGTATCCCAACACACCAAAGACGATCAGTGCGAGGATCATCATCCATGTCAGAATCGGCCGTTCGATCGAAAGATCGGAAAGGCTCATCGCGAACTCCCGTCGGCTAGATCCTCAGCCTGCGTCGCCACTGGGGACCCTTCGAGTGGCTGTCCGTCTGCCTGGCGAACGGAAACGGCCACGCCATCGTCGATTCGCGTCTGCCCACGCACCACGACCACATCTCCTGGCGAGAGTCCGGAGCTGATTTCCACCCAACCGTCGAGGTGCACGCCTGTTTCGACCAGCCGCCGCTCGACCCTGCCCGAATCGTCGAGCCTGAAGATCACGGCACCGTCGGCCCGCTGGACCACGGCGTCATCCGGTACGACGATCACGCCGAGCCGCTCGCTCACGCCGAGGTCCGTATGAGCGAACAAACCGGGGCGAATTCGACCGTCGGGATTGGGTAGCTCTGCCTTCACGCGAAGTGTTCGAGTTCGCGGGTCGATGGTCGGCGAGATCACGCTGACCTTCGCAGCGAAGGTCTCGTCTGGATAGGGGGCGATCGAGATTTCCACCGAGTGCCCGAGCGCAACCTTCGAAGAGTCGACCTCGGCGAGGTTGAACTCGACCTCGATCGGGTCGAGCGCGACCAGATCGAAGAGCGGCGTCCCAATCGAGAGATACTCGCCCACGCTGACGTGACGACGCGCAATCAAACCCGCGAAGGGCGCGGAGACCGTGGAGTCCTCGAGCGCACGTCGCACGAGACCGAGCCGCGCTTTGGCTCCATTGGCCGCCGAGCGAGCGAGTGACTCCCGAGTGCGGTCCTCGTCGAGCCGCGCTTCCGAGGCCACGTTGCCTTTGCTCAGACGTTTGGTCCGTTGGTAGTTCCGTTTGGCAACGGCCAACTCGGCCTGGGCTTCCGCCAGCTGTGCCTGCGCGTTCGCGACCTCCAGCTCACGCCGCTCGGGGTCGATCACGAGCAAGACCCTGCCAGCCTCGACGGCTTCGCCTTCTTTGACTTGAATTTCCGTGACCTGACCTTTGACTTGAGCGGCGATGGTCGCCTCAGCCTTGGCCATGAGCTGGCCGGTCGCCCTGAGCCGATCGGCGACGTCACGCAGTTCACTGGTCACGACCATCACGGGCGGGCGCAACACCTCAACAACGGTCGCTGAATCCTCCTGCCCACAAGCCTGAAGAATCAACCCGCAGATCAACATGACACCTGACCATGCCTGCCCTCTTTGACCGCCTCGGTGGAATTCGCGCATCTCGTCTACTCCTGCGGGCTTTCGCTCGCACTCATCTGTCTCGCATGTTTGGGTGTGAGCCAGCCGCAAATGACTCCTTCAATGCTCTGGTCCAGCAGATCTGGCTTCCATTCGATATCGGGCCGTAGCGCGTGCATCGAGACGATGCCGTGGATCATCGTCCAGATCGCCTGGCGAAAGGTTTCCTGATCACCCCGCTCGATCCAATTGCGCGCGTCGATCTGCTCGGCTGGGGTCTGCATCAGACGCCGCGCTTCCTCAGCGGACGCGATCATCCGCCCGTCGTCTTCGCGGACCTGCATCAACAACTGGTAATGCGTCGGGTTTCGCAGGCCAAACATCGCAAAGGCTCGGGTCAGAGCGCGCAGGTTCTCGACCGGGTCCTCGACCAACGGGACGCGTTCGAGGTCGCTCGCGAGCAACGTGAGTCGCTGTTCGAGCAGGGCATCGATCAGACCGTCCTTGTCCTTGAAGTGGTGGTAGATCGTCGGCGCGCTGTAGCCACAGCGTTCGACGAGCTTTCGCACCGAAAGTCCCTCGTGGCCCACCTCGAGCAGGAGAGCCTCGGTGGCATCGAGGATCACGCGCCTCGTTTCGGCTCGGCTCTGGCTTCGACGCTCTTCAGCGGCATGCTGAGACATGGTTCTACTCGGGGTTCTCTGTGGGGAATCAGGAGTAGAGCCACCGGCGGCTCCACTCTGTATCTACTTGAAATGATTGATGTTAACGGTGAGAAACGAATATAACGGCGTTAAAATCATCGGAATTTTTAGCACAGCCTCGAGATCGATCAAGGCGACAGGCGCTGAACGGCAGGGACGGGGCCTTCCGCCAGGTCGACGTGCGACAGGACGTGCAAGACCACCACAACGAAGGCATTCAGGACCGCATGGAATTCAGGATCTGGTCGACCGGCCGTGAGATCGCTCGGTAGAGGCCCGACGGTCGTTCAATGTCGGGCACCCCCCGCGCCAATCGGCACGGGGGGACCCACATTTCCCGGACAGGCCGTCTAACTAATCGGTGCCAGCCGATCGGCCAACGTCCGAACGATCACATCGGCTTCGCCAACCGGCTTTCCGGCAACCGAAAGGCACGGCGCCGTCTCGGCGCCACTCAATTCACGCAATGCGCCAAGCGCATCCGAGTCTTCGCTCGCATTCCTGATCTTCAGACTGTTTGCGTGGAGATTATCCACCGCGACTTTCACTCTGCGCGAAAAGCCACAGGCGTTCTTCAGGTAGAGCACGTCGTCTGCGCCCAGACCTTGCGGCGCAGGGACGGCCTCCGTTGATGTCCCGCCCTTGGCGTCGACGCCTTCGCAGAGCGCAGCGAGCTCCGCGATATCGCGTTCACCGGCAGGTCCAACCGATGACGCGTGGCGGATTGTGCCCCCGCTATCGATGAGAACCGTTGCGCGATCCGTAATTCCGGGGCCCGCCAGATATGCGCCATAGGAGTCGGCAACAGCCCCTTTTGGTTGAAAATCCGCCAATAACGGGAAGGAAACACCCCCCAGATCGCGGCCCCAGTTGGCATGGCAATGAACGCTGTCGATGCTGACACCCAGAACCTGGGTGTGTGCGGCCTGGAAGCGAGGCAGAAGAGCCTCGACGCCAGGCACTTCCTGACTTCAGGTGGGTGTCCAGTCGAGTGGGTAGAAGAGGAGTAGGACGTGCCGCCGATCGCGGAAATCCTCGAGAGAGATCTGTCGACCGAATTGGTCGTTCAGGCTGAACCCCGGTGCCGCGGTTCCTTCGGTAATCATGGACGAATGCTCCTGAGTCGTTCGGATTCGCTGATGGGCGAGAGATATACCCCGACTGAACCGCTTACGAAAGTCACGAAGTCAGATCGACTCGGCATTCATCGCCGCGTTCGTGCCCCCGGCAAAGAAATCTCGCAGCCCGAATAGTCGAAATGCGAAGGCCACGGTTCCAAGCGCGAGCAGTCCAGCCATCATCCGGGCCGACGTTCCGGACAACAAGACCAGAGGTACCAGCGGGGCGGCCGATACGCGCGCAGCCTCCGAGACGAACGACCAGGTGCCGCCCTCGAATAGCCCCCCAATATTCAAGAGCCCCCAGATGATCAACACGACCCCAGCGAGTTTCGCTGAAAGTCCGATCGCTTCCCCGACGAAACCCAGCCCGATCGTGAGCACGGCGAGCAAACCAAGTTGGAAGAGTGCGTATCCCGCCAGCTTCTCCGGATAGGGTCGGTCGAATTTCGCCGTGAGACTCGAGACCGAAGGCGGCGCCACTACGCCGCCCTGATCAGCGGGATACCAGCCAGGCGACTCTACGAACGTACGAAGCTTGTCGATCGGCTTACGAGTCGCGATCGCCGTCCTGAATAGATCGACCCAATAGTGACAATTGGCCCAGATGGGATTCCAGCTCTCGAGCGGTGTCGTAATCCCGAAGACGACCGTCTCCTTCTCCCGCTCGAAAGTGCCGAAGAGGCGATCCCAGATGATGAAGGTGCCGCCGTGATTGCGGTCGAGATAGATGGGATTGCGGCCATGATGCACTCGGTGATGGGATGGGGTCACGAGGACCTCTTCGAGTGGACCAAGGCTGCCGATCGCCTGTGTATGGAGCCAGAACTGATAGAGCGTGTTGAAGGCCGAGCACGTCAGAAAGACCAGAGGTGGAAATCCAATCAGCGCGAGCGGCCAATAGAAGAACGAACCAAAGAAGGGTTGGAGCGTGCTCTGCCGCAGGGCGACAGACAGGTTGTAGTCCTCACTCTGATGATGGACGACATGCGCCGCCCAAAGGAAATTGATCTCGTGACTCAGTCGATGAAACCAGTAGTAGGCGCAATCGACGCCGAAGAAGCAGGCGAGCCACGTTCCCGCATGAACCGCCGAGAAATCAACGAGTCGGAAATTCTCGTAGATCCCCAGATAACCGGCGACCAGCAGCCCCTTCGCGAAGAGCACGCTGAGTTGCATCAGAAGTCCCGTGCTGATGCTGTTGATCGCATCGTTGACGCGGTAATACGACACACCGCGCCGATGTGCGACGAATAACTCGACGACGATCAATACGAAAAAGGCGGGCCCCGCCAATGCGATGTAATCCGGAACCATCGATCTCAAGCCTCCGGCCGAAAGGGAGTATGGCGGATCGGGGCGCTCGGGGGCGACTCCAGCTCGCCGCCATCGCTCACCTAGCGGCCTGTCTCTCTGGCGACATCGCTCTCGAAATCCGCATTATCGAGCCCGGACCCCATCATCGAAGGGTATTTCTCACGGAGCGTCCGCTGGAGATCCTCGACCGGTACATCTGCAAACTCACCGCGATCTCGGATGTACTCCATGTGCTTTCTTCCATCGGCGTCGAAGGCATGAAAGATGGAATCCTCGGTTCCGTCGAACTCGAGCGGAAGCAGGCGAAACTTTTCGCATAGCTCCACATTGAAGGCGGGCGTGGCCTTCAACCAGCACCCGTCCAGATAGATCGAGCTATACCCGTGGTAGTAGAAGACGTCGGTCTTCATGCTCTCGCGAAGGCGCTCGGTCGACAGGTGATTGCGCACATCCGCGAAACCCAGACGGGCCGGAATACCCAGGCTACGGCAGGCTGCACTCAACAGGACGGCTTTGGTTACACACCAGCCCCGACCCGATGCCAGGACACTCGACGCACGCAGCGACTCGACCTCTGCGCCCGCATTGTAGGGGTCGTAACGAATTCCATCGCGAACGGCGTAGTAGAGTTTCACGGCCGCTGCCCGCGGATCGCCCGTCTCGTCGCTGTGCTTGCGTGCAAAGGCAACCACCTCCGGATGATCGCTATCGATGATGTCTGTCGGTTCGAGGTATTCTTGCATGCTTAAAAGCTTAACTCACGTACCGGAACGAGGTGCCTAACAAGACGAGCAAAGTGACGTTGTCGTGGCGGGCGCATGAGTGGCCGGGCTGACTCCGCAAGGCTGGATCGACGGGAACGATGACCGAGGGGCCGCGACCAACCGATCGTCGATGTAACGAATGCCCCGAAGCCTCTTGGCGGGGAATGGGAAGGGCGACGCCAGAATCCAGGGTTCCACCGACCCTGCCTCGAGGATCGGCCGGCTCCGCCCTTTTCGCTCCCCAGAACAGGTGACCAGGCGTCGGATCGGCAGCCAGGCGGTCGCCTGCGGGGCCAGTTCGATTCCGTGATTGATTCGCAACTAGGAGGGCTAAAACCCCCAAGGGAATCAACTAGTTGGAGGAAATCTCGGGCACCGGATGGGCGGACCGGCGCTATCCTCCGCAGATCAATTCACTACCCCCAAGCCCCGAGACCTGCCCCCATGAATCGCATCCGTGCAGCCCGACAAGCCCTGGGATGGACCCAGAATGACCTCGCGAAACGAGCCAACGTTTCGCCAAGAACGATTCATGCCGTCGAAAAAGGACGCGCCTGTCGCCAGGCCACGAAGCGACACATCCTGAACGCACTCGGCGTTCCCTGGGAACTGCGAGACGAATATTTCGTCCGCGCGCGCAGCGTGCGCCCCGCCACATCTCCACTTCGTGAAATTCAGAGCGCCTAGCAACTCGAGTTCCGTTTAGATCGAGTCGGTCAACCTGTGTGAAATCTCGAGCATGCGCTCCGCGTTCGTCGCCATGAAATGGCTCAACGCCATCGCGCCCGTCTCGAATTCTTTCGCGTCATAGAGACCTGCGACTTCTCGTTCGACTCGAACGCGTTCCGATTCGATCTCGCCTTCGAAATCCGACCAACCAGCGCGAATGATCGGAAGCGTGCGCTCGAAATCGGCCGTTGCCCGTTCTTGCAGATCACGCATGGCACACCACACCGAGGCGACGCCCGACCCGAACCCCGATTCTGGACTTCCCGCCGACGCGAACGACGCCGGAATCACACCGTCCAAATAGACCGGAACAAAAAGCCCGGTACAAGGGGTCGCAAAGGAAATCCAGACGGGCCAGGGCTGTCCGCCCGGCTCGGGGGGAAGGCACGCCACCATGCTTGCCGTCGTCATGGACATCGGATCGGCATGCATGCACACGCTGTAGCGATCAGGATCTTCGACGTTTCGACCCGCATCCGGCGGATCCGCCCCGTTTCCATGGTCGCAGAGCCACAATTTCATATCGTCGAGAGACAGGGCCGGACCATCGAGGCGCTGCATTGCCGCACCCTGCCTTCGCTCTGTCAGAAAGGTCGGCCAGGACTCGATCCCGTAGGCTGCCTTGAAATCGAGTCGGGAATCCGATGTCCAGAACCCTTGTTGTAGAGCAGCGCGCTCCAGATCACGCGATCCGATTTGCCAGCCATCATCGAGTGTCAGCGCATTCGTCAGGCTGGCACCTTCGACCGAGCGTGCCGCCCATGCTCTCGCCGTCGTCTCGAGCACCCAGGCCGAACGCCCATCCGCAATGACGAAGCTATTCTGATACCCATCATCCCCTTCGATCGAGAATGAAGGGCCACCTTGACCATGGGTTTCGAGTAGAGACGCAATGGCCTCGAGTGCTTCGCGCGCATCTCGCCCGCGTTCGAGTCCCAGACGAACCAGATCCATCCCAATCAGTCCAGGTTCTTGTTCGAGCGGCTCGCGGGACCAGGTTGCGTGGTTCCCGATCGCGACGCCATGTTCATTGACGCCCTGCTCGAAACCCCAACACCAGTCCGGCGAATGGCCCATCACGCGATAGGTTTCGGCCACCTGATCGAGCTCGATATGAGTACAATGCAACCCGGAGCCGCGCGGATGGAAGGCTGCCGGGAATTGCACAAAGGGTTGGGGCTCGCGACCCCGACGATCGCTGTTCTTTGCGAAGAGTGTCGCGCCGTCCATCGTTCTGGATCCGCGCACTACGAGGGAATCACACATCGTTGGATAGGGTATCGCGATAACGACCCAGGACGATAGGAGGTTTGGCAGGTTTGATTTCCGAGGGTCGCGAGCTACATTTTTCGCTAGCTCATCAACCCGAATTTCTGGGATGCGAATCGCGCTCGGCAACCCGCATCGCCCGCCTTCTACCGATCCGGTGACGCCATCAGACAACGAGACGTTCGCCGGAAGGAGCCCCGTGTGATTGTAGACAGAGCAGCCAGAAGAGAAGGCAGAATAGTCGGCCGGATGATCGGTAGAAGGAACAGTCTGCTCGGTGGAGTCGGCGACATCGCAACATGCGCCCTCCTCCTATGCGCCCTGTGCATTGCGCATCCTTCCCTCGCCGCAGACGATGCAGACGCCTCAGAAGATTCAGGTCTATTTTACGTCGAGTACAGCGGCGGTCTTAGCGTCACTCCGAACCAGAGAATCATCGGCAACGATTCCAGCGGATCGGATCTCTCGGGTCGCGTCGAGTCCGACGCCGGATTCAATGTCGGCTTGGCATTCGGAAAGCGCTTCTTCGAACATTTTCGCGCAGACATCCAGCTCACCTACAGGGAGAATGAAGCCTCCAATTTGTCCCTGCGAGGGGAACCCGACAATGCCTCGGGCCATATCGGGCTCCTGGCAGTCATGGCGAACGGATACGTCGACTGGGACCTCGGAATCGGCGTGATTCCGTATTTCGGTGCGGGGATGGGTTGGGGATCGGTTGATATCGAAGCCAAGAACCGCGCCGCCATGCAAACCAAGATCAGTGGCCGGGACAGCGTTTTCGCGTGGTCCTTGATGGCCGGTGGGTCCTATCCCTTAAACGAAGTATTGGATTTGTCGCTCGGCTACCGATACATCGCGACGACAGATCCGAAAATCAACTCGAGCATCACGGATCCGCAGCCCACGCCGCCCGCCATCAAGAGTTCCCGGCGACTCGAAGCCGAATACGATGCACACGAAGTCGTCGTCGGACTGCGCTTCAACTTCTAGATCTGCTAGCCTCAGCTCGCCTTCGGGTTCCCGTGTCCGACACGGTGGCCGTTTACGCTTCGTGCGCCGGTAGCTCAGCTGGATAGAGCATCAGGCTTCGAACCTGAGGGTCGGGGGTTCGAATCCCTCCCGGCGTACCATATAAATCAAGTACTTAGAGTTTTTGTTAGGTGAGCCTCAGGTTGGGTTAGCGGAGGCTCACGCGCTTCGCAGTTTATCGGGTGCCTGGGGGAGAGCTGCCGCCCTCGAACGCTGGTTCGGTCCGCGGGTACCAGGGTCAATGTTTCGATAGCGGACAGATTCTTCGGACCACGGCTCTGGTTTCAATGATCGGCGATCCCTAACCTGCATGCCCATGGCAAAACGGCGCAATTGGCAGGCACGGGATCCCGAGGCGAAGACCGAAGCCAGCAAGTACAAGAACCCCGTGCCGAGCCGCGCCTACATCCTGGAATTCCTGGAAAAGCGGGGCGTACCGGTGCCCTTCGACGATTTGGTCGAGGCGTTCGGGCTGGATCTGCGAGAGCGCAAAGCCCTCTCCTACCGGCTCAACGCCATGGTTCGCGACGGGCAGGTCCTGCCGAACCGCCGGGACGGATACTGCCTGGTCGATCGGATTGCGCTGGTCACCGGCGTGGTGAGCGCGCACCGCGACGGGTTCGGATTTGTGATCCCGGATCAAGACGGCGCCGAGGATGTCTTCCTCTCGCCGCGCTACATGCGCGAGTTGATGCATGGGGACCGTGTGGCCGTGCGCGTCAGCGGCCAGGATCGACGAGGCCGGCCGGAAGGCTCACTGGTCGAGGTGCTCGAGCGCAATACGACGACGGTCGTCGGCCGGTATGTGCGGGAGCGCCGCGTCGGATTCGTTGTGCCCGAAAATCCCCGCATCACGCATCGGATCGCCGTGCCGACCGATGCGGCCGGAAAGGCGAGGCGGGGTCAGATCGTTCTCGTCGAGATCACCTCGCAACCGACGCGACAGAGCCAACCCATCGGGCGGATCGTCAAGGTGCTGGGCAAGCCCAATGCGCCGGGCATGGAGATCGACATCGCGATCCACGTCCACGGTCTCCCGACGGAATGGCCCGTCGGAGTCGAGAAAGAAACTCGCCGCCTTGGCGACAAGGTTCCCGCCGGCGCCGCACGCGGGCGAAAAGACC
>CBFDDD010000091.1:0-19115 GCA_965603475.1 uncultured Myxococcales bacterium | reverse complement strand
GTTTCGCGCCAATGCTGCGGCGAGACGTTTTCCGCATGGTCGTTGATCGACCAGAAATCGAGCGCCGAGCAGAAGCGCGCGAAGTCGCAGGCATCCGCGGGCGGATGCGCTCCTTCGCCGGCCTGTAGCGGGAGGCTCAGCATGAAGGCGTCGAAAGAGAAGGTCGTATGGACGTGCAGATCGCCAAAGAGGATCTGCTTCGGGCGCGAGACGAGCAGGTCGTCGGCGGCACGGGCGACGTCCTTCGAGCGTGCGACAACGACGGCGGCCGGTCGCGCCTGCTGCGTCACGACACCCGGATCCTCGTGGCTCCCGAGCCCGCCAAGACTCACGAAACGAAACCAGCCCACCAGGACGAGGACGAGAACGATGACGACCGCAGCGATGATGCGTCCCAAGTGCGAACCCTCCGAATGCCGCACGGGTGACCCGCGCCGCGTTCGACGGTATCACAGCGCTGGCCTCGGAACGGGAGCGAATGGCCCTGGATTCTGGATGATTTTCGGCGCGTGGGCGCACGACTTTACGGCGCGGAGAAAACCAACTCGCCCGCCCGCCACTTCCAGATCGCATAGCCAATACCGAGGGGCCAGAACAACAGCGTCAGGATCGCGAAGACGGGGATCGAGAAGTTCGATGGCCGGCGGTTGCGGGCGCTCATGATCTCGGGGTCGGTGTCGAGCTCGTCGATCAGTTGGGCCTTCTCCTCCATGAGTCGCTCGGCCCCGAGTGGATCGTGGCAGTAGGGACATCGCGCCGAAGCGACGTCGCCGATACGCAAGCTCATCGAGACCTTCGCGCCACAGGCACCACAGTCCTCGACCTGAACCCGCGCCGATCGCAATCGACCATCCTGAATGACGCCCGTTTTCCGGTCCCAGACCAGGAAGGCCGCACCCGAGTTGTTGAGATCGCGGATCGCGCGCGCAAGTGTCTCGGCCGTGAAGTCCGAATCGCGCAACAGATCCGACGCTGGAAGCTCGACGTGATCGTCGACCAGTTGGTGCAACGCCCACGCCTGATTCTCACGACGCCGCAGTTGGAGTCCGGCCACCCAGCATCCAAGCGGCGCAGACACGAAGAGCAGCATGAACGCGAGCGTCCTCGCCAGCCCCACGCCCGAATCCAGCGCGATTCCGATGCCGATCGCCGACCCAAGCAGCCAGACCAGCCCAAGTCCTCTTCCCGCGCGGAGGAGCACATCGTCGATCTTCAGCAGATTGGGTCGGGGCATGTGAGAGGACTCCGTCTACCGTGGATGGGCAAACTGCCCTCTGCATCGACCTGGCTACCGGCCGACTTGACTGCGCGGGCTGCTGTGGCCAGGCCACCAGGTCGCCGGGCACCAGAATGAATCATCGCCCCAGGGGGTGCGCCGCTCATATGCGACGTGGAGGTTGCCGAATCGAACTTCGTGACTAACCTCATAGACGAATGGGGGTGATTTGGCTTCGACGGGTTGAAGAAGTCGAACGTCGCGTGTCGAGGTCGTAGCCAACCTCGTTAAACCGCTGCAATTATTGGTAATTATAAATGCCGATGATAACTACGCTCTCGCTGCCTAACTAAACCTTAGGAACTAGCGACATCCGTCCATGACGTCCTCTAATGGGTCGCGGATGTAATACGAGGACTGGCTCCCGAGCGCTGCTCGGCCGTATCCGGGAGTGAGATCACGTCGAGCTAGGGTTTGCTTGGTCCGTCTTTTCACCGGGCACATCCGAAATCAAGCGAAGACTACACACGTAGACGCGTTCGTTGGACGCAATGCGGACGCGGGTTCGATTCCCGCCGCCTCCACCACTAACTATCCGGAATCATTGGGGTTTTCGGATCGCCAAAAAGGTGCGACTCAAAGTAGACTCAAGTAGGCGCGCCCAAGGGCGGCGTTGTTCCATGATAGGCAAACGCCGCAGCGCTTCCAGAATGCCTCGATCCAAAGTCAGGCGCCGATCGAGATGGATTCTGGCCTGCCAATCTCCGTCAATCGCTGTATCCCTGATTCAGCTGAAGCCTGGCGGGCCATCGAGGACCGTCTAGCCGACCTTTCTAGCGGCGACAGGGCTGCCTCGCCCTTCGATGCTGCATCTGAACCGCAGGTCTCCTGACCTCTGAAGTCTCCCGCGCGTGGGTTGCTCAGGTTCTGCGCTCGTTCTGCCGATTTCACATCCGGGAGGGCTGAATCAATGCAGCGAATTCGAGCGAACGGGATGGACATTGCCAAGCGTGCGCGCAGCCATGCAGCGCTTCGGGAATCTCGAGGGATCGATAGGGTTGCGATCTGCGTCGGCATTGCGATTGCGATAGTCGCCGTGGCGGCGTTCGCGGAACCGCCCGACGTCCCCACTGAGCAGTCACATTGGCAGGAGCGATACCGCAGCCTCGTTGCCGAGACCGAAATCCTGCGCGCGGAGATCCAGCACGAGCGCGAACTCTACGCGGATGCGAATCGGCGCAACTACCGACGCGGCAAAAAAAGACATGTCCATCGGATTGCGGCAGAAAAGGCCGAACAGGAACTCGCCAAGGTCCAAGCGCAGCTTGCGACGATCGAAGACGACGCGAGGCGTGCTGGACTTGGGCGCGGTTGGCTCAACCAAATCGAGATGGAGCTCGAGGACGGATACAAACGCCCGGCGGTTGCCGCCGGCTCGGGCTCGGACATAGAAGGGCGCAATCCACTCTATCTGGAGCCGCCGGCTGACGATGCGAACGCAAAGTCAGCTGAGCGCAACCTCGGGCGCAATCCTCTTTATCTCGAGCAAGCAGATGAGGGTGGGGCAAAGACCGGGAAGTAGCCCTGCTGCGTCTCACAGCATTCTGGAGCGTGGCCGTTGCAATAGCAACGCCCCCGAACTGATCTTCCCGGTACATCTGCCGCAACGAGCAGCTCGGTTTCCCCTCATTCGTTCCTCACGAGCTGTCTTGCGGTCGTCGCAAAGTTTCTTGGAGACTTCATCGCCGATGCCGAAGAAGACCTCGTCGGGAGTCTGTCCCTGAAATGCCGAATGGGGCATTACTTCGTTGTGAGCGGTGACGTAAAACTCGATGAGGCAACCAAGGGCAGCAAGGCTGTCCAGCGTGTGAAGGTAGAGCCATCCGTGCTTCAAGGGTCGCCAGAACGCCTCGATCATCGAATTGGAAAACGTGATCTCGACTTGAGCCAGGACGCGCGTCAAGTCCTCGCCGTCGAGTAGATCATCGACGGCTCCGTTGACGTTCTCGCTTCCCGAGTCCGCCACCACGATTGGATGATCGGGGCAATCGTTGAGCTGAACGACCGCGTCGCGCAAGATGCGACACGTTCCGCCGCTGCCGAGCCGTTCCTCGAGCGTCCACGACAAGATTCGCCTGGAGTAGTTGTCGATCACCGCGTGCAGATATGCTCTTGTACCGTCGAGCAACCGGATGATCGTCACGTCCAGATGAAGGAGTTCGCCGGGAGCCTTTGCTCGGATTCCGATCTTGGGTTTGGCGGGATAGACACGAGTTCGTGGTCGCCTCCAGTAGGCCGTTCGGACCAGTCGGTACCACGTCGATGGCGAAGCGAGGACCTTCCCGGTTCGCTGAGCGTGCAAAGCAAGAGCTCGCAGTAACATATGTCGGTGGTCCTTGCTCTCGACCAGCTCCTGCACCGCTTCGACTTCTCTGGGAGTCAAGCGTGTGGGCACGACTCGTGGGCAGCTCGACTGATCATCCAGGTCGCATCCAGCCTCGGACCGACACCAACCGTGGTAGCGCGATGCCGAGAGACGCGTGATTCGAAGGGCCGCGTTCAGTGGCAGAACCTTTCCTGCGCGCTCGATCGCTCGCAGGAGAGTCTTCTTGGCGTCGCCATCTGGAAGACGCTCGTGTTCGAGCTGGATCTTCGATGCTCGAAGGACTGCGATGAAGAGGCCAACTACTGCTCCGAGCAAAGCTGTCCGTCGTCGCAGCCTCTCAGTTTCGGCGACTAACTCGCCACGGTCGTCCTCGGCAAAATCACAGGAAACGACCTCAGTCGCGCCGCGGTGAATCCAACTTCGAATGGTTGAGCGTGGGATCTCTAATTCCGGGAAGAGATCCCGATCGCCGGTTTCGCAGATGGCTTCTTGTATTCGGTAGTCGTAGGTCCGTCGAGAGTGGAGATCTTCCATTTGGAACGTATCGGCAGACAGCTGAGAGAGGGTGGGGCGACTCGGAAATGACCCGCACTTTCAAGGCGTTGCAACTGCAACGCCTCAGATCCAGAATGTTCTGAGACGCAGCACGGCGCAAATCCACACGAAGAGATCTGATCTCTTTCGCGCGCATTCCGATGGCGAGTCGAATTCTTTGCTCGAGCGGCGACCGTGTCGGGGCAGAGAGAGGCAGGTCTTCGCTTCCGAGTATTCGGAGTTTCACAAGGAAATCCCATTCTTCATCTAATCGGGATTTTGGAGGTGAATGATCTATTCTTCGGGGTAATCGAAACAAGGACTCGTTTATGGAATGGCTCAACTATCACCACCTTCTTTATTTCTACACGGTGGCCCGAGAAGGCAGCGTGACGAAGGCCGCATCCGTCTTGCGACTCGCGCAGCCCACACTCAGCGGGCAGATTCGCAAACTCGAAGACTCCCTTGATGAGAAACTCTTCGTCCGCGATGGACGTAACCTCGCCCTCACCGAAACCGGACGCTTGGTGTTTCGATATGCCGAGGAGATCTTCTCGACCGGAGAAGAAATGATGGACGCGCTCCGGGGGCGACCGACTAATCGTCCTGCGAAACTGTTGGTGGGCGTGGCGGATGTCGTCCCAAAGCTGATTTCGTACCGCCTGCTTCAGACAGCGCTCGAACTCGACGAGCCCGTGCAACTGGTACTCCATGAAGGCAAGACAGAAGACTTGCTGGCAGGATTGAGTACGCAACAGTTCGACATGGTGCTGACGGATGTGCCACTGAATCCCCAGGTCGTCCGAGTCCGCGCTTACAACCACCCGCTCGGAAGCACTGGAATCTCGTTCTTCGCATCGCCCAGCTTGGTGCGACGCTATCGAAAGGGGTTTCCAGAGAGCCTCGATGGTGCGCCGATGCTCATGCCGACCCCGAATACGTCGCTTCGTCATTCTCTAGACCGATGGTTCGAGTCGCTGGATGTAAAGCCAATGGTCGTGGCGGAAATCGAGGACACCGCACTGATGAAGGTGTTTGGCCAGCACGGTGCCGGCCTCTTTGCGGCGCCGACGGTCGTGTCGGACGAGGTGCGGAAGAGCCACGGTGTAAGCATCGTCGGCGACACCGATGAAGTGCGGGAGAACTTCTACGCCGTGACCGTCGAGAGGCGCATCATGCACCCCGCGGTCGCCGCGATAGCCAACGCGGCGCGATCTGAAATTCTCGCGTGACGGTCCCTGCGTGCGGTCGAAGTAGTGAGTGGCGCTCTGCTACCGATGCGTTTTAGTCATCGGTCTTCAGGAGCCCCAGGCAGTTGGGCAGCTCTAGGGGCCGAGTCGACCACCACCAGTCTCTTCCAAGATTTCCGCCTCTTCTTCCGCATCAAGCGCAAAGAGGTGCTCTGCGTCGAAAAAGCGGGGAAGCGAATTGCGAATCGGAACGAGCAGTGCAATCAGAATGGGAAACAGAAGGCCGAGCGGACTCGATTTGAGAATCCAAAGCGCCCCGAGGCAGACGACTTGAATCGCCGTAAATGTATGGATAACGCGAACAGGGACCTTGCCGATGAAGTGATGTGAGGTTGGATACAGTTTCGGATCCATTGCCCAGAGGCGAAAACGCTCGTAGAACTCGTTGCCGGCAAGTGTGGCGAAGCCCATGTACAGGAATAGTCCGAATAGGACCGACATTGGGATCGTTTTGACCAGGGGAAGAAACAGCAAGGATACGCCGATTAGAATGTGAATCGTCAAGGGCGAGACGCGGTTCTCCCGCACGGAGACGATCGCTTCACGACTTTGGCCGTCGACTTCAGTGACTTCGTGGTCGGCCAGACTTCGCACGTGATTGAGTGAGTGCACGGTTGCGGCGACGATCCAGGGTAAGCCGAACAGAGAACCGATGGCGACGATTAATCCTACGACGAAGAGGTCGAGGTGATAGCCGGAACCCTTCTTGAGCTTATGGTGTTTCGCGTTGACCAGACGCGTCGTGATGTTCTGGTCGAGAAAGAGCAACACGACAGCGAGGATCGCTGGACCAATTGCGGCGAGCCACATCCACTCAGGCACAGCGGTGAGGTCGACGAGCCAAGGACGCCCCGATGTCGTCCCCAGAGTATCCGGCACCTTCGCGTGTTCGCGAGGAACTTCGTGCATCAAGACGGCGACGACTGTCATGGCAGCAATAGAAATGGCGGGGCCGAAATCGGAAAGGAAGTCTCTGATCCGCCAGCGTAGGTAGGACGAATTCCGGACGGTTTGGAGAATTCGTGCCAACAGAAAAGTGCCCAGCGCGAGAATGAGTCCGAGCAGTGCCTGATCGTGCGGAGTATTGGGATCGTCAAAACCCTTCGAAACGTCTGTGATTGCCTCGACGATGAAGATCACGGCGATGAGGGCGGCGAAAATCTCGTCCGTGAACCGCGTGAAGAACCGCATCAGGGCGCTCGCATCGGTTACCGCGAGCACCATCATCAGGACACCGGACCATATCCCGACCCAGGCATAAACCGGAAGGAACTCAAGCTCGAGTCTCTCGCAAGTTGTGTAGAGAAGGGCGGTGAAGATCACGATCGGACCGGTGCCGCCGAGGATCGTGAGCGGCTGTCCAGATAGCAGCGCGAAGGCGATCCCTCCGGCCGCGGTGGCGACCATCATCTCCGTGGTGCCGATCTCGCCATTGGTCATGAAGCCGGTAAGGGCGCCAAAGGCAATCGCGTTCGCGAGACAGGCAAAGTACAGGAACAGCGTGGATCCCAGGACCTTTCCGTGCAGACCCTGTTTGAAGTCGTCTCTGTAGTGGGGGAGGCGGCGACGCAGGTCGTCCATTAGGCCGCCGGCAAACCTACCCGTCCGAACTAGCCCATCAGACACTGAAAGACCTCTCTGTTTGGCCTACCGCCCACCCTGACCGTCTCAGGCTGCCGACGACCGGCGCGTGCGATGCAGTAGGACTGGGATTTTGCAGTTCCGGAGAACCTTCGTAGTGACGGAACCTAGCGACCATCGGCCTGGGCCGGAGTTCCCGTGCGTCGTCATCGCGACGAGGTCGTAGTCGTCGGGCTTCGCTAGCTCTTGGATCACCGAGGCGACATCGCCGTGGGCGATCCGGAGATCCACGGAAAGCTCGGCTTGATTGGCTCGCGCGAGAGGCTTTGCCAGCCAGTTCTCGATGTCGTCCTTACGCGTGGCGCGGCGCCCCTCCGCCTGCTTCGGCGTGTCAGTTGGGTCGTCAAAGTCGACATATAGGAGAGTCAACTCCGCCTCGAACGTCTTGGCAAACGGAAGCAGCGTGTCGAGTATCTGAGCCGAGTAGTCGGACGCGTCGAGGGGGACGAGCACGCGATCGAAGCTCGAACCGGAATGCGTGAAAGGGTTGACCAAAAGAAGGGGAGCTGGGCATTCGCGCAACACTCTCTCGGCGACGCTTCCGCGAACCCAGCGCTTGATTCCGGACCGACCGTGAGTCGACATCGCGACGAGATCGGGTCGAAGCTCGGCAGCGACGTCCAGAATCACGCTCGCAGGGTCCTTGGACGTGACCTTGTGCCGCGCCACCGCGGCGCCGTGTAAGACGATCTCGCGTTCCGTCGCGGCCAAGGCCTCCTCGGAACTCCGAGAGCTGTCCTCAACGTAAAGAAGATTGGCGACAGTCCCAGACTGCAGGAGCGGACCAAGCGCTTCAACGACCGCGCCGGCGAGAGTCGAACCGTCGTGGGGGATCAGAACCGAAGAAAACCTCATTCAAGGTTTGTAGCAACAACGGCTCGAGACCGCTCGGCTGACTTGATGCGACATCGTCGTAGCTATTCGCAGAGTCGTGCCTTCCAGTGGCATTGCAGCAATGGCGCGAAGGAAGCTGTCGATACATTGACAGTATTATGCTGAGCCGCTGGCAGCGGTCGAAGGCGAGATGGACCGGATCCATGCAATCTTGCTTGAGTTGCGGGCCTAAGGTCAGGACGCGACATGATTATGTGTCGGAACGAGGCCGATACGCTCAGCTGTTCGAACCCTCAGCCTAGGGAACCACTGGAGCTGGGACTCTGAGAATTTTTCGATGTCATTCATCGGTATTTAGGATGAGTCCAGACCGGGGCATCACGTAGGGACAGCTCGCGTTGATCGAGGATCTGTGTGCGACTGGAATCAACGACGAGACCGAAACCGTCGCAGAGAATCTTTTGCAGCAGACCGACGGTGCCGGTTTCGATCTGGTTTTCGATTCGTTTGGAGGCGCCAACATGGCGAATTTGTTCGAGGTCGCGGCATTGAACGGCCAGATCCCTCGACCGCTTCCCTGGCCGAACTCGACTTGACGACCACACATTTCAAGGGCTTGTCGCTACATGCCGTCTTCATGCTGATTCCGATGATTCACGACCATAGGCGCGAGGAACACGGCCGAATCCTCGCCGAACTCGCCCCCGGAATGGGCCACCTAGCCCCGGCGGGGGCCTACTTGTCAGAACGCCTAGTATCGGTGGTGCGGAAAACGGGGCTTGTTTTTCCTACTCCCAAGCTGCGTAATCGACCCCCGACCCAAGATGTCGGCCGGCGTGGAAGTGCGCGGATGGGTTTTGAGGACAGACAACGGCAGAGCTGATGTTCGCGGCACTACCGGATTCATGCACCAACGCCCTTCCTTGCCCGTCAAACCACCCCATAGGCCAACATTGCATCCGCGACCTTCACGAAGCCGGCGATATTGGCCCCCTTCACATAGTCAACGTACTCGCTCCCGGCCTCCGCCCCGCGCTCGACACATCGATCATGAATCTCGCGCATGATTTTCCGCAGAAGATCCTGCAATTCTTGCTCTTCCCACGAGATCTTTGCGCTGTTCTGACTCATCTCGAGACCCGAGACGGCAACGCCCCCTGCGTTCGCCGCCTTGCCCGGTCCGTAGAGGATCCGCGCTTCCTTGAAGACGTGCACGCCGTCTAGCTCAGTGGGCATATTGGCCCCCTCGGAGACGCCAATGCAGCCGTTCTTGACGAGCAGACGCGCTTCCTCGCCCGAGAGTTCGTTCTGAGTGGCGCAGGGGAGGGCGAGGTCGGCGGGAACTTGCCAAGGCCGCTTGCCCTCATGAAAAGTGCCACCGAACTCGTCCGCGTACTCCGAGATGCGCCCCCGACGAACGTTCTTAAGCTCCTTAACAAAGGCGAGCTTCTCTTCGTCGATGCCATCGGGGTCGTGGATGAATCCCGACGAGTCCGAGAGAGTGACGACCTTGCCGCCGAGTTGATGGATCAGTTCGGCGGCATGGGTTGCGACATTGCCTGCGCCGCTGACGAGACAGCTCTTGCCTTCGATCGTCTTGCCCACGCGTTCGAGCATGTCTTCCAGGAAGTGGACGGCGCCATAGCCCGTCGCCTCGGTGCGAATGAGGCTGCCCCCGTACTCGAGACCTTTCCCCGTCAGTACGCCGGCGAAGCGATTCGTGATTCGCTTGTACTGGCCGAACATGTATCCGATTTCTCGTGCGCCGACGCCGATATCGCCGGCCGGGACGTCGACATTGTCGCCGACATGGCGGTACAGCTCCGTCATGAAGGACTGACAGAAGCGCATCACTTCGTGATCGGACTTGCCTTTGGGATTGAAGTTCGAGCCGCCCTTCCCTCCGCCCATGGGCAGGCCCGTTAGGCTGTTCTTGAAGGTTTGCTCGAAGGCCAGGAACTTGAGAATGCCCTCGTTCACGCTCGGATGGAAACGGAGGCCTCCTTTATAGGGCCCGATTGCGTTGTTGTTCTGGACGCGCCAGCCTCGCTGGACGCGAATCTCGCCTTTGTCGTCTTCCCAGCAGACCCGGAAGCTGACGACGCGATCGGGTTCCGCGATGCGGCGAAGGATCTGGTACTCGTGGTACTCGACCTTGTCCTGGATGAAGTCGAAAACGTCTTCCGAGACTTCCTGGACGGCTTGATGAAACTCGGGTTGGCCAGGATTCCGTCGGCGAACCCCCGCCATGAACTGATCGAGGTCGACGTGATCGGAAACTGCCATCCGGATTTCCCCTTTGTCTTGCTAGAAGTCTCTATTGATGTCTCTGTCTGTGAGTCAAACGATCATATTACTCAGGTGTCTTCCGTGGATAGGGGAAACAAGCCCCGTTTTCCGCACCACCGATACTAGGTGTTCTGACAACTGGGGCCCCGCCGGGGCTACGTGGCCCCTTCCGGGGCATCGCTCCGCACTACAAGGAAGTTCGCCACCAGCTGGGGCTGGTCGAGGAGCGGATGCGGCAGCGTCTCTTCATGGGGTACTGACGTCTCGAACGCCGATCTTCTGGAACTCGGCGCAGGAACTCAGCCGTCGCCGAGCTTCTTGTCGAGAGCGACTTCGCGCATCGTGGTGACGGCAAAGACCGCAAGCTGGTCGTCCGCGTCGAGAAAGAGCGTTTCGACGAAGTCGGTGCGTCCGCGTTTCTTTATGAGCCGGCTCTCCATGACGAAGACGGGTCCCATGATCGGTTCGAAATAGTCGACCCGCATGTTCGTCGTCGGGAGCCAGGAGCGGAAGCGAGCCTCGACTTCACGCGCGCCGGCGCGCACGGTGAAGAGCGCGACGAGGTCAACGTAGGTCGGCGTGAAACCTCCGAAGAGCTGGCCGCGGGGATTGCGCACGTGTTCGGGTAGATGCGCATGGATTCGAAGCAGGCCCGCCTCTTCTTCGAGGACCTTCCAGTCGTACGCTTCGAGAAAATCGCCGGCCGGGTGACCCTTCCCGATCAATTGTCCGGGCTTTCGCTCCGCCCACGCGCGTACGAAGGGCGCTTCGGGCGGCGGGGTCGGGCTGTCCTCGATCTTCATCATAACCCTGGCGATAGCAGCCTCGGCGCGCCGGCGTCAAGACACGGTCGCGTGTCCGCGAAGGCCTCTCCGAGGGCAGAACGGCGACCATCCGCTCGTAGGATTCGGCCGGGCTGGAACCTTTCGCGCCTCATGGCTTCCCTACCGTCGACCGATACCGATGAGGTTCGGGGAAGCAAGATGGACCACCGATCAGGGAGCGGCGCGACACTCGGATGGGCGGCTCTACGGGGGCGCTTGCTTCCCGCCCATCACATCTGACAGAATCCGACTGACCGGGCGCCGAAAGGCGAGACGTCGTGGTCGGGTGCTCGACCTGCGCGGAGTAATGCTGAAATGATCGATCGATCATGGACGGGGTGCAGTACATCTGTCTTCTCTCTCGTTCGAATGCTCGGATTCGCGCTGACGCTTCATCTTGGGATGGTGCCGGCTGCACTTGCAGACGATCCGGCGGGGGAGGCGCCTCCGCCGAGCGAGACGCCTTCGCGCGCGGAAGCCTTCACGCTCCTCGATACCCGAATCGCACCGGGCACGATCGAACGCCTCGTCCTCCGCAGTTCCGAATCCTTCTCGGGGTCGCGCGTCGAGACACCGATCGTTGTCATTCATGGCTCGATACCGGGTCCTACCCTCTGCATCGTGGCGGGTATCCATGGAGACGAAGTGAACGGCGTCGAAGTGGTACGCCGAGCCGTCGCCAGTCTCGATGCCACGGCGCTTCGAGGAACCGTCATCGCCGTTCCGATCGCGAACATCTCGGCCTTTCGTCGCGGATCTCGATACCTCCCCGATCGTCGCGACCTCAATCGCTACTTCCCCGGTCGGCCTCGCGGAAGTTCGGCGTCCCGCATCGCCCACGCGTTCTTCAGCGAGATCGTTCGACAATGCGAGGGCGTCGTCGATCTGCACACCGGTTCTTTTCATCGGATCAACCTCCACCAGCTGCGCGCCAACCTCTCGGACGACGAGACACGAGAGCTCGCGGTCGCGTTCGGCGCAGGTGTGATCGTCAACAACGCGGGGCAGCCGGGAACGCTTCGCCGTGCGGCCACCGATGCCGGAATACCGGCGATCACCGTCGAGGCGGGCGAGCCAGCACGCTTCGCCGAGCGGCATGTGGTGCAGGCCCTCGATGGAATCCAGCGCCTGCTCTACGCCCGGGGCATGATCGAAACGCAAGAGAGCAGGATGGTTCCCCAGCCGAGTACGGTCGCTTATCTGAGCACGCATTGGGTGCGATGTGATCATGGAGGCATCCTGGTCTCCCGCGTCGAGCTCGGGCAGGAGGTCGAGGCGGGCTACGAACTCGGCACGATCTCCGATCCGCTATCCGATCGGGTCGTCACGCTCGTCGCGCCGCATTCCGGGCGTGTGATCGGGATGGCGCTTGATCAGGTCGTGATGCCGGGTTTCGCCGCCTATCATCTCGGCTACACCCCTCGCATGCTCGAGTCCGACGGTGAGGCGATAAAAACGCAGGCGCCGCAGGAAATGGGCGTGATCGTAGACCCCGAGGGAATGGACCGAGAAGAGCGTCCGGAGTAGCGTCCGTTTCATGAGCCGCGCCGTCTATTGGACAGCTGCCATCCTGTTCGGGCTCGGCGGCGGAGCCTTCCTCTACAAATCCTTCGTGCTCGATATGGCTCTCTGGCCTGATCGCGCGGCGCGCGTGTGGCGTGTGGAGATGGGCGTCGCCGTGATCGGCGATGGCGGGCTGGGGCGGGTCGAGATCCAGATCCCGAATTCCGATGCTCGTCAGGCCCTGCTCGACGAACACTCCTTCGACGACGGGTTGCAGTTCGCGCTGCAGCGGCGCGGCAGCAATCTCCGCGCTTCTTGGAGTGGACACTTCGGAGCCATCCATCGCCTCGCCTATACGTTCCGCGTACACGTTCCGCTGCGGGCGGGTGGTGCTTCGACGCGCGAACCCGGCCGGAATGTCGCCGAAGGCACGCGGGAAGATCTGGTCCCGCGGACCGAAACCGTGAAGCCAGCCATCGCGGAAGCGCTCGTCCGGCTCGGTATTCAGGAAGGAGACGATCCGAGCGCCGTCGTGGCGAGTCTCTTCGGCTTCGTGGCACACGAGATCGGGAGTGTCGCCGGCGGAAGCGAAGCTGCACAGCTCGTGTTACGCGGACGCGAGGGCAGCCCGATCGGGATCTGTCGACTACTGATCGATCTGCTTTGGGCCGCAGGAATCGAAGCCCGCCTCGGCTCTGGCATTCCGCTCCACGCATCGGGACGCTCCGAGCTGATCCATTTCGTGGAGGCGCGGGTTCGCGGAAACTGGCTGCGTCTGTTGCCATCGTCCGATTCCCCGGGAGACTTTCCCTCGAGATTCGTCGTGCTGTCGCTCGCCGACCAACCGATCCTCTCGACAGCCGGCGTCGTCGCCTCACAGCTCGACTTCAGTGTGCTCCGCGAGTCGCTGCCTCCGTCCGAGCTAGCGGCGTTCGTCGCGCCTTCGAGCCCGTTCTGGCGCGCGATCTCTCTGTATCGGCTACCCGTCGAGACCCAGGCGACGCTTCAGGTCCTGCTCGTCATGCCCCTGGCCGTCCTGATCGCTGCAGCATTTCGCAACCTGATCGGCCTTCGCACGTTCGGCATCTTCATGCCGATCCTTATCGCGCTCTCGCTCCGGCGAACGGATCTGGCTTCCGGCCTCCTGCTCGTGACGAGTGTGACCCTTGCGGGTGTCGTCGGTCGGCTTCTCCTGGACCGGCTGCGGCTGCTCTTCGTGCCGAGGGTCTGCCTCCTGCTATGTTTGGTCATCATCTTCGTGACGGCGCTGGCGCAGCTCGGCTACGAGATCGGAGGGCGCGGCTTGATGAGTGGACTGCTCTTTCCGATCGTGATCCTCGCCATTCTGATCGAGCGGATCTCGGTCACCGCGCTGGAAGAGGGAATCGAATCGACGGCAAAGCTTCTGACGGGATCGCTACTGCTGTCTGCGCTGTCCTATCCCGTTTTCCAATCGGACTGGCTGGCGCACATCTTCTTTGGTTTTCCTGAACTGATTCTCTGCGTGATGTCGGTCCTCGTCGTTCTCGGCGGCTATACCGGGTATCGCGTTTCCGAACTCTGGCGCTTCCGGACCCTCATGCGCTTTCAGGAGAGCCCGCAGCGATGATGCCGTGGACAGCGCTCCGCGCGCGGGGCATTCTGGGACTCAACGCGCGAAACATCGGTTTCACGCAGGGCGAGAATCCGCGCCGCCTCTATCCACTCGTCGACGACAAGCTCAAGACGAAGGCCCTCTGTGAGAATGCGGGGATCAAGGTCGCGCGCGTACTCGGCAAGGCCGAGCGGCACGGCGACGTCGTCCGCTTCGTGAAGGATCTCGAGGAGACCGGCGATTTCGTTCTGAAGCCCGCGATGGGCGCGATGGGTAACGGGATCATGGTCCTTCACAAGGCCACCGAGTCGGGCTGGGAGGCATCGGGAGGTCGCATCGTGACTCGTGCAGAGATCGCCTATCACGCCAAGGGCATCATCTCCGGTCTCTACGCCTTGGGTGGCAAGCCCGACGTGGCCTTCGCAGAGGAACGCTTGCTACTCCATCCCGACTTCGAACCCATCTCCTACGACGGTGTCCCGGATATCCGTGTCATCGTCTTTCGAGGCGTGCCGGTCATGGCCATGACGCGTCTGCCTACGAAACGATCCGCGGGCCGCGCGAACCTTCATCAGGGCGCGGTGGGTGCCGGCATCGATCTTCGGACCGGGCTCACGACGTCTGCGGTCCTCCTGAGCGTTCCGATCGATCACCATCCAGATACGGGGAAACGCGTCATCGACTACCCGATTCCGCGCTTCTCGGAGGCCCTCCGACTGGCCGTACGGGCCACGGACGAGACCGGACTAGGATATGTCGGCGCGGACGTCGTGATCGACTCGCGTTATGGCCCGGTGATCCTCGAGCTCAACGCTCGGCCCGGTCTCGCGGTCCAACTCGCGAATCGTGCGGGCCTGCTGCCTCGACTCAAGAAGTTGCGCGGAATGCCGACGGGCGATCTGGAATCGCGCATCGAGCTGGGCTGTTCGCTCGCACGAGGTTCGATGTGAGTCCGCGACTCTGGTCGGTCGTCTTGTTTCTGATCGCGATCGTGCTCGCGGTCGGCCCGGGCGGCGCACGCGCCCAGGAAGTAGCAGCGCCGAAGACCCCGACCTTCGACATGACATACGACGTCGGGATCGTGGCGAGCGAGAAGAGCGCGCACGTCGAGATCACACTCGGCGCGGGAAGCGAAGTCGTCGAGTGGATCATCTTTCGCTTCGATCCGATGCGGCATCGTGCGATCGAAGCCGACGGTGAACTTCGCGAGGTCGAGAACGGTCTCGAATGGAAGGCCCCTGCCGGAGGCGGCACGATTCGTTACGTGTTCTCGATCGACAACCTGCGGGATGACAACGCCTTTGATTCACGCTGTGCGAAGAGCTGGGCCATTTTTCGCGGACGGGATCTCGTCCCGACGATGAGGATACGAACGGTCCCCATCGCAAGATCACGATCGCGCATGCGCGTTCGGCTTCCCGAAGAATGGTCCGCCGCGCTTCCCTACACCCGATTTCTCGGCGGCACGTATGCGCTCGATGATCCGCGGACCCGGGTCGATCGGCCCAACGGCTGGTTCGCGTTCGGCAAACTGGGCATCGTGCGGGAGACGATCGAAGATTCTCGCATCTCGATCGCTGCGCCCGCAGGTCAGGGCGTTCGGCGAATGGACATCCTTGCCCTTCTCCGCTGGACGCTGCCTTCGCTGCGCGAGGTCTTTGGGGAGCTGCCCGAGAGAATCCAAATCGTCCTGGCGGGTGACCCGATGTGGCGTGGCGGGCTCTCGGGTCCGAACTCGGTCTATCTGCATGCGGATCGACCTTTGATCGGCCAGGACTCCTCGAGTCCGCTGCTCCACGAACTCGTGCATTCCCTGATGCATGCGCGGGCTGGACGCGACGGGGATTGGATCGTGGAGGGAATCGCCGAATATTATTCGATCGCGATCCTGCGGCGTTCCGGAACCCTCGGCGCCACACGCTACGAAGCTGCCATCGAGGCTCTCCGAGGCCGAGCCGAGGAGGCAGGAGACCTGTTCGCGTCGCGCGTCGACGTTTCCACGCGGGCGCGGGCGGTCGAGATCCTGATGCGGATCGATGACGCGATCCGGTCTGCGACCGGCGGCGCGGGAAGCCTCGACACCGTCGTACGCCTGTTGACCGCGGCGGACGAGAGCGTCACGACCGAACGATTTCGCGCGATCGTCAGCGAGGCGGCCGGTCGCGATCTGAACGAGATCTTCGATCCGCTGGTTCCCAATACGAAGTGAGCGCCCAGACGAGGCGTTGGTGCATGAATCCCATAGCGGCGCGAAAGTCAGCTCTGCCGCACCAATCGGCTACTTCACGGCGAACGACTTTGGTCTGCCAAGTTCGAACATCCGATTCAGGATGTTGCACGCGATCAGCGCTTCAGCTTCCTGCGATTCGGGATGACGAGCCCGGAGCCGGTCACCGATGATCGACTTGTACCTGAAGAAGGTGTTCTCTACGCGAGCCTGCTGGTGGTACCCCGATTCCTTCTTCCACCGGCGACGCCCAACTTCCCATATTCGTCTGACAGTGCGATCGCGAGCGTTGGATCGCTTCGATCTCGTTGCTGGCATTCTCGGCGAAACGATAACTTTCGCGCCGTGTGCCGCAGCGGCATTGTAGATCGCGGTCGTGTCGTAGGCCGCATCTGCTGTGAAGCTCGCTATGTCTCCGTCAATTTCATCGATGAGGCCAAGAGCGGTCCTCGCATCGTCAGCATTTCCGTCCGTCAAGACCTCGGCGATAATCACGCCAGATCGGTCGACACCAAGATGGAGTTTCTTCCAGGCACGCTTGCCGTGACCTCCGTGCTGGACGGCTGCCCACTCACCTTCGCCGATGATGGATAACCCGGTGCTGTCGACGACAAGATGAAGGCGGCCTTTCGTTGCGGCGAGGCGCAGACCAATATCGACTTGCTGGCTACGGCGGGAGATCGTGGTGTGGTCGGGAGCTTGGAGGTCGAGAGCCATCAGCGACAAGACTGACCGAAGGAACCCCTCCGCTTGTCGAAGTGGCAAGTTAAAGACGAGTCGAAGCACGAGTGCGGTTTCGATGGCCTGATCTGAGAACTTCCGCTGACCGCCTCGTTTTCCCGATGGTTCGGGCGTCCAAGAGTCTGCCGCGTTCGGAGAGATCCACAGTGTGATGTCACCTCGCTTCACGAGAGCGCGATCGTACTCGGCCCAGTTGCTCACGCGGTACTTCGTCTTGTACTTGGGGTGGACTCTTGAGTTCATGACGAGAGTGTGCACGATTGGACTGCACGGATCGGGGCAATGTCGCCGGTTTCCTCTAGGATTCATGCACCAACGCCCCATGAATACCCGGCCGTCGGTCTCGCCAGGGCATGGCTTCTTCCAACTGGGCGGCCACGCGGATGAGTGTGGCCTCGTCGGCGAAGCGTGCGCCGAGTTGGATGCCGATCGGGAGCCCGTCCCGGCTCATGGCGAGGGGCAAGGAGATGGCGGGTTGACCCGTGATGCTGAATGGCATCGTAAACGGGAAGGTGTCGTGAGTACGGACCAGTCGATCGTCCGGTTCGCTCGTCAGGAAGCCAAGCCTGGGCGGCGGCGTGGCCATCACCGGACTCAAGAGCAGATCGAACCCGCCTTCGCCTTCCCACCATTGCACGAACGTGCGCGTGAAGACATTCATCTGTGCGACGCCCTCGGCGTACTCGAGCGCGCTCACGGGTGCACCCGCCTGATAGGTGATCCAGGTTCCGCGCTCCATGTCTTCCTCTTTGAAGGAGCGACCGATCGTCTTCTCGAGCGCGCGGATCGTGGCGGCGACGCCGACGGCGACCACACTGAAGTAACCCTCGAATAGGCGTTCTTCGAAAAAGCTCGCTGGATGAGACTCCTCGACCTGATGGCCGAGATCGGCGAGGGTCGCTGCGACAGCCTCTACGGCGGAAACACAATCGGGGTCGATCGGGCCGAGATCATTGACCTTACACACGCCGATGCGCAGGCGTCCGGGGTTCGCACCGACCTCGTGAGCGAAGGCGCGCGCGGGCGATGGACAACCGTACTTATCGCCGGCTACGTGTCCGGCGACCAGGTCAAGGCCGAGCGCGGTGTCGCGCACGGTCCTGGAAACCAGTCCCTGCGTCGCGGCGCCTTCCCAGGACTCACCGACGATCGGTCCCCAGGAGATGCGCCCACGGGATGACTTCAAGCCGACGATGCCATTTGCGCTCGCCGGAACGCGCGTCGAGCCGCCCCCGTCGTTTGCGTGCGCGATCGGAACGATCCCGGCCGCGACCGCGGCGGCACTGCCGCCGCTCGATCCGGTCACGGTGTGCGCCGGGTTCCAGGGGTTGTGCGTATCGCCGAACGCCTCGTTCTCGCACGCCCACGGGCAGTTGCCGCAAGCGAACTCCGGCACGGTGGTGCGTCCGATCGAGATCAACCCGGCGGCCTTCATCTTCGTGACGACGTGGGCGTCGACCGGTGCGACGAGACCCATGTCGCGCAGCACCCGATTGCCCATGTACATGGGCTCGCCCGCCTCGGGCGTTCCGAGGTCCTTCACCAGGGTGGGAACGCCGGCCAGGGGAGCCGAGCCCGGTTTGCAGGCTCGGGCCTCTTCGAGGGCACGCTCGAAGCGTTCCGAGAACACGGCGTTCAAGGTGGGGTTCAGACGGCGGCACGCGTCGATGGCCGCACCGACCGCGTCCGCGGGTTCGAGCTCACCCTTTCGAATGCGCTCGGCCAGTTCAGTCGCGTCCATGTGGCTGATGTCCATGGCTCGTCCACTGCTTGCTGCTGATGGTTTTCGGTCGCTCCGACAAGTCACAGCGGAAGGAAAAGCATAGCTGCACTCGTTGGGCGGGCTTCAACTCACTGGTGCACCGCACGACCTCATGCGTCAGATCGACTCAGAGTGGGGGTGAGGGAGAGCCCCCGGAAGGGGCCACGTAGCGCCGGTGGGGGCCTAGTTGTTAGAACACCTAATCTCAGTGGTGCGGAAAACGGGGCTTGTTTTTCCTACTCCCAACGCAGCTTGTTTCTCCTTCCATAGGGTCGGGTCGCAAGACGTACTTCCCCGTTCGCCTCAGATCCTTC
>CBFDDD010000090.1:0-19666 GCA_965603475.1 uncultured Myxococcales bacterium | reverse complement strand
TAACGCGAGGACGAGCGTGGATCCGACGTCGTAACCATTGGATATTGAGCATGAATCCGGACGATGTGGACTGGTCGGGGCGTCTGGATTCGAACTTGCGGCCCCTGGCTCCCCAAGACCGAGAGCGTGAGAGGAAAACTGGGCGCATCGCGTCGACGGAACTCATGGTGCAGCACTCAGTCGTCAGAAGGCGCAGGTTCGTCGAAGGAATCCCAGGGGTCCGCGCCTACTCGGTTGAAAGGGCAGGTTTCGTTCCGCGACGCTCCGCCAGCGCAGTGAGAAGTTTTTCATGGAACTCACTTCAGCGCGTCTGGTAGAATCGATGTCGGGGGTGGGAAGTCTTCGAATAGGGGTAGACCATCGTGAATACCACTCTGCTTCGAATCTGGATGCTGCCTTTCCTGCTCAGTGCCGGCTCGGCCCTCGCAGTAGACGGCGTACTCGAGATCAACAACGCCCGGGCCGTCGCGGGAGGCGTGACGCCGGGAGACACACCCGACTACCCGGTCACGATCGACCAGCCCGGAAGCTACCGGCTGACCGGTGATCTCTTCGTATCCGGTACGAACCGGACGGTCGTTCAGATCACCGCGGACGACGTGACGCTCGATCTGAACGGTTTCTCCGTCCGCTGCCTGTTTCTATTTACACCCTGCGCCGGAAACGGAACGGGCATTGGCATCGACGCGGTATCGGCCAAGAACGTGACCGTGCGCAATGGCAACGTCCTGGATATGAGCAGCCATGGTCTCTTTATGGGTGTCGGCAGCCGCGTGTCCGGCATCAATGCTTCGAACAATGGTGCGAAGGGTATTCGCGTTGCGCTCGACAGCAGCGTCACTCAGAGTTCCGTCCTGGGCAACGGCGCCACGGGGATCGACGCCGGAGGCGGGAGTCGTGTCGCGGAGAACGTCGTCGAGGGGAACGGACACGCGGACGGTCAGTTGGACGCCGAAGGAATCAACTGCGGCAACTACTGCGTCGTCCAGGACAATATTGTGAAGAACAGCACCGGACACGGAATCGATACCGCGAGCACCTCGACGGTCCGTGGAAACACGGTGGCCGCCAGCGGTGGTCATGGAATCGTCGCTAGGGGTGGAAGCACCGTAGTCGAGAACAGCATCTCGGCCAGCGGTCGTTGCGGGCTGCGTGGAGGAGGCGAAACCGGATACGCCAACAATGTACTGACCTTCAACAACGGAACCGTAATTACCGAGAACCTCGCAGTGGCCAACGCGATCGAGACCGGTACGAACATTTGTGGTAGCGATACGGATTGTTCCGAGGGCGCCGTGAACCAATGCAACTGAGGCGAGGATCATCCGTCACAGGTGTTTCGCATCCGCCCCCGACTTGGTAGCGGGGATCTTCTAGCGGCGCTTGCAGCGAGCCCTCTGCAGCCCGACGAGGCCCAGGACGCCGCTGCCGAGCAGGGACAGCAGGCCGGGCTCGGGCACGTAACCCACGTTCAGGAAGAACTCGCCTTCGGCACTCCCGGGATAGCGGGCGACGCGAATCCAGACCGGGTTCGAGCCCACTGCGGCCTCGACCGAGGAGTCGCGCACACCGCTGCACGCGCGCGGGCTGGCGCCGTCCCAATCGTCGTTGCAGGCCAACTCGTTGCCCGTGGTGCCGGGAGCGTCCGTGTGGATCGAGACGACCGTATCCACCCCGAGCTCATCGAAGCTTCGACACGTGTCGACACTGAGCACGCCGTTGCCAGGGAGCTCGAAGTGATACCAGACGTCGCCTTCACCGCCTGAACCGCAGCTCGCGGAGCCGTCGGTACCGGCATTGGTGAAGCGGCCCCAGGTTCCGCCCGGAACGATATTCGTAGCGTTGAGTGCGAGGTCGTTGATGGGATAGACGAGGAGGAAGCCGAGATCGGCGACGAAGATGTCGGGATCCGCATACACGGTGCCGCCGAGATCGTCGGTCGATTGCCAGACCGCAACCCAGTTGCCCAGGTCATCGGCTGCCAGCGCGACCAGCGAATCGTCTCCGTTGTCGCTGAGGGCCTGGGTGTTCAGCACTCGCAGGTTACCCCAAGCCGTGCCGTCGGTCGTGCTCGTCGCGATCAGCAGGTCGCGGTCGGCGAGGGCGGGGAAGGCCTCCCAGGCGGCGGTCCAGTTGCCGTGGCCATCGGTCACGACGATGGGGTTGTACTCGAAGCGCGTATCCGCGGCAGCGTTGGGATCGACGGCCTGGGCGGCGCTCCAGCTGCCGCCGAGGTTGGTGCTGCGCGACCAGATGATGTCCTCGTCTTCGCCGGTCGGGCTCGCTGCGTCCGAGAACTCCTGCCAGACGATCACCCAGTTGCCTCGGGAGTCGGTCGCGATGTCGGGTGTTCGGTCCTGGGCAAAGAGGGGACTGTCCGTGGTGGCATCGTTGTTCACCGCGACGGGTGTGCTCCAGCTCTCGCCGCCGTTGGTGCTGGTCGACGCGAGGATGTCGGGGTCGGCGCCCTTGGCACCATCCTGGTTGTCGCTCTCCCAGGTCACGATCCAGTTCCCGAAGCCGTCCGTCGCGATCGCGGGCTCCTGGTCATCGTAAACGATGTTGTCGGTCGGGTTCACGGCGATGGGCGCGCTCCAGCTGCTTCCGGCATTCAGGCTGCGGGTCACGAAGATGTCGTGGTCGCCCCCCGTGCCCTGCGCATCGGAGGACCAGGCGAGGACCCACACCCCCTGACGATCCGTTGCCAGATCCATCCTCTCCAGTACGTAGTTGAAGCTGAGCTCCACGTTCGAGAGAACCTGGGGGGCCGACCAGGTCTGCCCAGCGTTCGTGCTGACGGATACGGCGGCCTCGTTGTTACGCGACCACACGGCGACCCAATTGCCGTCGCGGTCGGTCGCGATCAGCGGCTTGACGTCCGACGCGCCGTCGGACTCGGCATCCGTGTTGAGGAAATGCGCGTCTGACCAGGTGGCGCCTGCATCCCCACTGATGGCGTAGAGGATCTCGCCGTCGGGGCCGCATTTTCCGTCGGAGGATCCCGAGCAGTCGATCGTCGTGTCATTGGCGGGGGCGTCCCAGACGGCGATCCAGGTTCCCTTTCGATCCGTGGCGACATCCGGGAAGTTGTCGAGATTCGAGCCGATATCGGGGATGGCATTATGGTTCAGTGCGGATGGCGCGCCGATGACCAGCTGCGCTGATGCGGTCTGCCCGAAGCCAACCACAACCATGAGGGCCAGAAGCCCTTGAAGAAACGAACCGACGCGACTCAACATGATCCCCTCCTCGCCTATTAGATTTAAGTAGGCACGTATGCGATCGAAGCAAGGGCTATGTCAGGGATCGACTGGGGTGTAGGGTTTCTTCCGGCGTTTTCGTCGCGTCGGCTCAGGAATATTCTGTCGCATTGGCCTCGCAGGAGACGCCCCGCCCCTTCCGGGGCACTCGTGGTAGGACGATCTAGGGCTGTTCAGAGGTTGGGCGGTGCGTTGGCCCTTGAATCGAAGAGGAAATCCGGTCAGTCATAGTGATCTTGGCTGCCCGATAGCAGAATGGCTCACCTTCTCGGTGTGGAATCCAAGGAGCATCCCAAGCAAAAACGAAATACCGAGTCAGCAACTGGGCCCAGTACGATCGCAGGCTCGTGCAACGAGGGGATATCACGCTCTGGATCTCCACACCGAATTCACAAACTGGGAGAACGGGCCCGACCCTCGTAGCTCAACGCCCCGCGGCTGACCGTTCCGAGTGCGCGACGGCCTTCTGTTCCTCGACCGCTTCGACGTGGGATCGCTCCCCCTCTCCGTCGCTCCGGCGACGATCGATCTCGGCGATCCGAGGAGTTCGTCCATAGAGGACGAGCACATCGCGTTCGCGGATCTCCGTGTCCTGTGCCGGAGCGCCGATGAACGCACCCCCAGGACACTCGATCCCGAGCACGAGTATCCCCTCCTGCGCGAGGCCAGCCTCCGCGAGGGTCCGGCCGGCCAGCCATTCGTCGGGCTGGACACGAAGATTCGAAACGCCATAGTCCTCGTGCAAATGGAGGAGGCGAGCGTAGTCGCGTGCATCGAGCTGCGTAAAACGGTTCAGTGCCCAGCTGATCGCGCGACACAAGTGTCGGTCCACCCAGGCGCTGGATGAAAAGAACAGGACCGCGATCAGACCTCCAGCAAGAACGGCAAGCAATATCCAACCGGACGCTTCGGCCCGCATATCGACGAACGAGAGCAGCAGCGATGACATCGCCGTCACGATCCCGAGGTTTCCCGCGATCATCAGCCAACCCGCGATGCGTCGCCGCACGGGGTGGCTGACGATACTCTCCGCTTCGCTGGTCGTATAGCCGACTCCTGTGAATGCGGATCTCGCCTGGAAGCGCGCAGCCTCGCGCCCCATTCCCGTATGGACGAGCGCCACGGTCGCAACCCGGATCACAACGACGGAGAGGGTCAAGACGAGCAGGACCGAGATGACGGGAATCATGAAGTGTGCTCCGCTGGCTTGGGCGAGTGCGAGATGCGAACCGGGAGTTCAGGGACTGCCTTGTGTTCTGCCTGGCTCCTTTCCATGGCAGCGGTGTGCTCGCCGTAGCGGCGTGCGAGCGGATAGGATGTCAGCCCATGCAACACTGTGCTCGCTAGCACGGTCAGCGCCACGACCGCGACGAGGAACGGACCCGTCTCCAGGCGATCCTCCTCGACGATCAGAAGCGCAAAAAGGATCGAGGCCAGGCCGCGCGGTCCGAACCATCCGAGAAAGGCGATGCTGGTGGGTCGGAGTCCGGTCCCGAGTAGCGAGAGTCCGACCGGAACCATCCGGACGATCGTCAGGGAGAGGAGAGCGTAGAGGACCGCTCCGCCTGTGAGATAGGGGATGGCTTCGGGCAGCATGGTCGCGCCGAAGGCTAGAAAGACCAGAAGAGTCAGAAGCTGACCTTCCGCCTCACCGAACTCGTAGAGGCACTCACAGACTCCACGCGCCGTGTTCCCGAGTGTGAGTCCCGCAACGAAGGCGGAAATGAATCCGTTTCCGCCCACGAGCTCGGCAGCGGCGAAAGCGAGCATCGCCAGACCGAGGCCGGCGAGTCTCTGAAAGACATCGTTGATCCAGCCCGACTCTGTTCCCCAGGCAACGATACGCCCTCCGATGTAGCCGACTGCCGCGCCTACCAGCGGACCCAGGGTGACGGCGAGCGCGGCAAAGCGAAGCCAAAAGGTCGCGTCGCCCGAAGCCTCGCGAGCGCCGGCCAGAGAAGCGAACACGAGCACGACTGGGAGTGCGATCCCGTCGTTGAGGCCACTCTCCGCGTTGAGGCTTTGTCGGATGCGCACGGGAACGAGTGGATTGCTCACGACGGCCTGGCCGAGCGCCGCATCCGTCGGTGCCAGGATAGAGGCCAGCAACAGCGCCTCGACCCACCCCAGCTCGGGGAAAACCGCGACTGCAGCGATCGCTCCAAGGGCGATCGTGAGCGGAAGACCGATCCCGAGCAGCCGCGCGGGAAGAGAGCGTTCCCGCCGCAGACAAGTGAGGTCGATGCGTGCTGCATCCGTGAAGAGGACGAGCACCAACGTCAACTCGGCGAGTACGTGAAATCCCTCGCTGTCGAGGTGGATCCAACCGAGCCCCGCACCGCCCAGAAAGAGGCCCACCGCCAGGAAGAACATCGGCGGAGTGAGCGGGCTGTGCTCAGCCTTCCGGGAGAAAGCAGCGAACAGACAAATCGCCAGCGCAATCGAGGCAATACCGGAGATCTCCACGGCAGCCTCAGCTCAGGCCCGGGTCGGACTCTTCGGGGCGCACCGCCTGTGACCTCCTCTCCATGCGCCTAACGGTAGGCCGGGTTGGCGAAGTCGAATCGGCAGCCTGCGTCCCATTCGGAGCGCTGGTTGCCGTGGGCGGGAATCCCGCCGGCGTCCTTCAGCATCTTTGCCATGTGCATGATGTTCCACGTCATGAATGTGGTGTTGCGATTCGTGAAGTCGTTCTCCGGACCGCCCGAGCCCGGGTCGAGATAGGAGGGGCCGGGTCCCGCTTCACCGAGCCAGTCTGCGTCGGCCTGCGGTGGGATCGTGTAGCCGAGATGCTGAAGCGAGTAGAGGATGTTCATGGCGCAGTGCTTGGCCCCGTCCTCATTGCCCGTGATGAGAGCGCCTCCGACCCGACCATAGTAGGCGTACTGGCCCCGATCGTTCAGCAGGCCCGAGGCCGAGTAGAGTCTCTCGACTACCTGGGTGGCGACCGAGGTCTTTTCGCCCAGCCAGATCGACGTGCCGATCACCAGGATGTCTGCAGCCATCACCTTCTCCAGGATCTCGGGCCAATCGTCGCGGTCCCAGCCGTGCTCCTTCATATTGGGCTGGACGCCGTAGGCGATCTCGTAGTCGACGGGCCGGAGCAACTCCGTCGCGATGCCGTTCTTCTCCATGATCTGCTTCGAAATCTGGATCAGACCCTCGGTGTGCGAGAGCTCTCCCGTCCGCTTGAGAGTGCAATTCAGGAAGATCGCGCTCAGTCCTGAGAAGTCGTAAGGGCTGGAGTCACAAAGTTTTTCTTGCCGTTCGTTCAATGACATCGGAGGTTTCTCCTTTGAGTTGTCGCGGGACCGCGATCACCCACGGTAGAGGTGCTGCATCTGATACGAAGCTTACGATGAATGGTTACCGGCGAGTACAGGCGGTACAAGAGGATTTCTGCCGGTGACGCTGTCAGGTGTGTGTTCTCAGAACTGGTCCACCTTGGAATCATTGAGCTTTTTCCATCGGACTCGATGGATAGACGAACGATGATTGTCCGAAGCCGACCGAATAATCTGTCGCGCAACTCACAAGGATCTTCCTACGTTGTATTCTGGCCTTCTTTCGAAGCCGAAGTCGGCAGGCAATTCAGATCGACCCAAGCACTCGGATCCCGAATCGCTCTCGAATCTCGCAGGCCGAGCAGGTAGGGGCGGATCGAACCCGTCACACCGAAGAGGCTCCAGCGCACGAGGACGACCTCGCCCACGAGACTCGTGTCGCAGCCGAAGACGACGTGCGCGACGTCGTGGGATCGCCGCCGTACGGTTCTCTGGCAGATGCCTCCTGACCTGTCTGAACGCGACTTAGCAGAAGAGGACCAAGCGGCAGTTCTGAAAACGTAGTTTGAATTTTCTATTTCCAACTCCATACTCAGTACCGAGACTTGACCAGGCCCCGGAAAAGGAATTGCGATGAGATTGCATACAACACGGGTTGGCGTCTCCGTCATGATGCTGTCGATTTGCGGGCTCTGGCTACCTGAAGCTTCAGTAGCTGATTCTTCGCCTTGCAATCTCCAAGAGTCGCGAAAGGTCATTTTCTCGAATCCTGATCTAGAAGACAGAGTAGTCGTCGAGATCCGCGGGAAGACGTGCCAAGAGGCGACGCTTTCTGTCGAGATTCAAAATTTGGACGGGCTCGTTTTGTATCGATTTGAACAGCCACTCAAAAATGGCTTTACCGACGAGGTGTCAAAGCCAGATGCCCTAAGAGTCCTCGAGAGCCGATTAGGTGGTTTCGCGCCCACCTCTGAACTCGGCGAATGGGGAACAGCTTTCGACACCTGGGACCCGAGCGAAGACTATCTGGTTTCAAGGTCAGAGCATGAAAGACTCAAGATGCAAGACTGGGTTTCGTATAGCCACCAGACCGGTTATGAGGGGGGCGTGACCGTCGTGTATGACCAGAACGCCGAGCGCGTTGTAACGGTCATCAAAGGTAGTAACTAGTGTCTCGAGTCTGAAGTTCACTATGTTTTTCCGTGCGCTTGTAGCGTGTACTGACAGCAGCGTTGGGTGAGCCGATCTTGATTTGGGAAACGTTCGCGTACGGAACTAGGCTCGTGGGCATGATGGCTGGTCCACCGACGAGGATCTTCGGCCGAACGGTAGAAGGCGCCCGGGTAGCGAAGTTGGTCGCGCTGAACGATCATCCATGTGAACAGAAACGCTGAACTACACACACTCCGATGTCACTAGCCGCGTCGACAACGTGACGACGCCGAGCACGCCGGCGATACCGTGGGGATTCGCACTGTCAGCCGAACTCGGTCGCAACCCGCCGAACATGCTCTGCGAATCCCGCGCCCGCCTCTGTGTAGAGATTGAACACGGCTGTCGCCCCTGATTGGCGTAGGCGTTCCTCGTCGTCCGGGTACTTGGCCGTCGCGGCCACGCGTCCGGAGAACGAGATCTCCCGCAGTTGCTCGAGAGCATCCAGATTGGCTTGAAGGTTCGGAAGCGCCAGCATGACGAGCTTGATGTCGTGAGTGTGGTCGATCTTGTCCCAGAAATCCGCGTCGCTCGGGTCTCCGAGCAGTACGTTTCGTCCCATCTCCTGGTGCTTCTTGACCAGTTCGGCATCGAAGTCGATGCCGACGACGGTTTCGCCATGCATTTCTCGTAGCTTGTCGTACGCACCTCGACCGACTCTCCCCATGCCGAAGATCACGATCGACGCATCGAGGGCATCCATGAGCTCGTCATCCGGCAGCCTTTCGCCCCGCTGGAAAATGCGCCAGAAATCTCGGTACGAGCTGTAGAAGCGATTGTCCCAGAGATTGAGTGGCGATGCGACCGTGAACGAGACGGAAGCGGCTATCGCGAGAACGGCCAACCAGTCGGCCTGGAGCCAATCATTCGCGACGCCGATTGCCACGACGATCAGACCGAATTCACTGTAATTCGTCAGGTTGAGCGTTCCGAGGAGGGAGGTCCTCGCGCGCAGCTTGAAACGAGTCAGCAGCGCGAAGAAGAGTACGGACTTTGCGAAGACGAAGGGCACGAGCAGGAGCCCGATGAGGACGGAGGTCGGCGAAAACCGCGCCGACATTCCGATGGAGAGGAAGAAGCCGATGAGGAAGACGTCTTTCATTCCAACCATCGTTCGGGCGATCTCCTTGCTCTTCGGATGGCTCGAGATCAGGACTCCCATGACGAGCGCGCCGAGATCGTCCTTCACTCCAACGAGTTCGAATAGTTCAGCTCCGCCGAGCGCCAGGACCAATCCGTAGAGGATCATCAGTTCGTCATGACCCGTCTTCCCCAGTATGGAGTGAAGGAAGGGCTTCAGAGGGATCAACAGGAACAGGAGAATCGCCCAGAGTGAAGGGAGCTTCCCGACGGAAGCGGCCAGGAAAGCCACCGCCGCGATGTCCTGCATGATCAAGATGCCGATGGCGATCTGTCCGTGCAGGGACTTCATCTCCCCGCTGTCCTCCAGGATCTTTACGACGAAGACGGTGCTCGAGAAGCTCAAAGCAAAGCCAACAAGCAGGGAAGATCCGAGGTCCAAGCTGGAGAAGATCGGCGCGCCGATCGCGGCGAGAGTGAAGCACCCCATTCCGAAGAGCGCGACGACGATCGACGTATGTATCGCGGTGACCGCCCATACCTGGGGTCTGGCCAAGATCCTGGCGTCAAGCTTCAGACCGACCATGAAGAGCAACAGCGTGACCCCCAGATCCGCAAGCTTCTGGAGCATCTCTCCGCTCGTGATACCGAGGGCGTTGAGCACGAAACCAGCCGCCAGGAAACCGACCAGCGGCGGAAGGCCAATCAGCCTCGTCATGAAACCCAGGCAGAACGCCAATGAAATCCAGACGACGTCTCCGAGTGCGATCGCGACCCATTCGAAGTCCATCAATTCCTCATCCAATCCGGTTCGCGGTTCGAGTTCGCGTCAGCATCCGCAGCTTGGTTTCGGGAAGTCTACTGTCGTTCGAACGCGTTGCCCTGGTGCGCATGCCGGGCACTCGCAGGGGGCCCCGCTCGGTGACCGATGCGACGCTGCCCAGAGAGAGCGCCAGCGGAGCGCTGGCGAGACGACCTTGGTGCGAGAGGAGGCTCTTCGGGCGGCGTGAGTTCGCCACGGTGGTGGGCCTGATGGTGGCGGCTAGCTGTATATCGGCATCCCCAATGTCGAACAGCTTCACGAGCTGTTTGGCGGAGCCCATCGAGCTTCCGAAGGCGCTCTGCCCCACGACGTTCGTCGTGTCCATCGTTGGCGAGAAGATCGAGAAGGTCCGTCGAGTCCTGCCGATGGCCATCAACATCAAGCTCATCGTGACGACGCTGTTCTCTGGCGGATAGGCGAAACAAGCTGCGTTTTCCGCACCACCGATACTAGGCATTCTGTTGAGTAGGTGTCGAGGGCGGCACTCCAACCCCTATCCCTATCGGGGGATCTTCGGAGGAATCCCGAGGAGGACGCCGATGACCATGCCGGGTATCGGAGCCGTGAATTCCGAGATGAGATCGACGACGCCATTTCGCTATGACGCGAGTGGCTCAGCGTCGGCATTCCGGAGGAGTGGAGGGTTCGAGACCGCCATACCCGGACTCATCGCCAACAACGGCGACGCCGTTGAGAGCGCTGATCTGGCCCGGAACCTCTTCGTCGTCCGCTGTGCGGTCCGCACAGGCGAGCTCTGCCGGCCCATAAGACAGAACGCCGGATCCAGGATCTCCGAGGCAACGGATGCAGACCCGCAGATCCACTTCGAACGCATCAGATTCCATGGTCGTGGGGCCTTTCGAGCCCCGGCGCTGAACAACCGATGGCGTATCGTACATCGCGCATCCAACCGAATGACCCGGCCGCGCAGGCGGAGGCATCCAGATGAATACGATTGCGCTGATCAAACTCTTCGGCGGATTGACGTACCTGCTCATCGCGGGCGACCTGCTGGTTCGGAGTGCCCTCTCGCTATCGCGCCAGGCGCGAATCCCGCCGATGATCGTAGGGCTGACGGTGGTGGCGTTCGGGACTTCGGCACCCGAACTCGTGGTTTCTGTGAGCGCAACGCTCCAGGGACTGCCTGGCATTGCCATAGGAAACGTCGTCGGCAGCAACATCACCAATGTGCTGCTCGTGCTCGGGCTGCCCGCGCTGATCCATGCGATGGGTTGCAATCAACCCTCGGCGAGTCGCGACGGTAGCCTGATGTTCGGGGTGAGCGTGCTATTCGCGGGGATGTGCGTGATGGGCGCGCTCGGCGTTGTACAAGGTGTGCTGCTGTTGCTGGCCCTGGGGATCTATCTGGTTCTGGTGGCGCGCTCCGGAGCGCTGGAAGTGAAAGAACTCGACACCAAGGTAGACCGGGTACTCGGGCTGCCGAGCGGCAAGTTCATGATCGCGTTGTTCTTCGTGCTCGGGTTGGTAGGACTCCAGCTCGGTTCGAAACTCACGATCGATGGCGTGGTGGTGGTGGCGGAACAGATCGGGGTGTCGGAAACGGTCGTGGCGCTGACCGCGGTAGCCCTCGGTACGTCATTGCCGGAACTGGCGACGACGATGATCGCCGCCTTCCAACGTGAATCCGACGTCGCGCTGGGGAATGTGCTCGGCAGCAACGTATTCAATCTCCTCGGGATCATGGGCGTGACATGCCTCGTGGCGCCGGAGCCGATCGAAATCGCGGCAAGCACGCTCCATTTCGACCTCCCGGTCATGTTGGGCAGTGCCCTGGCGCTCGCGATCTTCACCTGGACGGGCCGCTCGGTCGGAGTGCGCTCGGGAATCGTGCTGCTCGTCGCCTACGTCGCGTACGTGGGAGCGCTTTTCGCGCTTCGTCAGGGCTGAGCGCGAACACTTACACGGCGTGATTCAGCACGAAGTGGCTCCGCGTCCCGTCTGGCTCTCGAGCGCCGCCAGGACATGACGGACTTCGGTCTCGAGGCCGTCGAGCAACGAGGTAGCCTCTTCGAACTCTTCTGTGTGTTCGAGGTTTTCGATCACGAGCGCGATCTCGGCAAGCGCGGTTGCGCCAAAGATATTCGCCGTGCTCTTGAGCGAATGTGCACTGCGGGTGAGGCTTTGTGGGTCACGCTGTTCGATCGCGAGGCGCATGCAACTGAGCTGTTCCGTGCTCTCCGCGGGGAAGGCCGCGATCAACTCGTCCAGCAGCATGTCGTCGTCGTTGGTGAGGGAACGCGCTCGATTCCAATCGACGACCGAACAGGGCTCACTCTGGCGGGCAGCTTTTGGCTGGGAGGATGTCGCTGCCGCGCGGGCGGGAAATCGTTCGATCAACGCATACAAAGCCTTGGGATCGACGGGCTTCGTGATGTAGTCATCCATCCCTGCGGCCAGGCATTTCTCGCGGTCGCCCGAAAGCGCCTCCGCGGTCAGCGCGATGATAGGCGTCCGCTCGATACCCCCGCGCTCCCGTGACCGGATAGCGGCGGTCGCTTCGAGTCCATTCATCTCGGGCATCACCACGTCCATCAGGATCAGGTCGAAACGTTCGGCCTCGTTCGCCTCGAGCGCGGCTCGCCCATTCTTCGCCAGCCGGACATCGTGGCCCCAGTTTTCCAGGAAGCCGATCATGACCTGCTGCATCAGACGATTGTCCTCGACGAGCAGAATCCTGCGGGGGGTCGTCTTGTTCAAGTAGGTGTCCCCCGTCGGGATGAGCCCTTCTGCGTCAATGCCCATCTCGTCGAGGATTGCCTCCATCAAGTGGGACGCGACTACCGGCTTCGGCAGGAGTCGGTCGACGCCGCACGTCTTCATGCGCTCGGCTTCGGCGCCCTCGGTCTTCGCGGCCAATACGACGATGGGCACAGTTCCCGACGGCAACGCGCGCAGCCGTTCGACAAAGGAGGTGGCTTGCATGTCGGCGATCGACTCGTCGAGCAGGACGAGTTGAAGCGGTTGGCCCGCTTTCGCAGCCTGATCGAGCGCGCCCAGGGCATTCGCACCGGTCTCGACGAGCGTCGGCCGCATGCCCCAGTTCTCGAGCAGGTCGCCGAATAGCCGACGGCGCGGCGCGTTCGGCTCGACGACCAGAACCCGGAGTTGGCCCAGACGGAACAGATCCGAAGACCGGTCCAATTGGTCGATGAATTCATTCAACGACTGGGCCAGGAACGCCACTTCGTCCTCGCCCTTGACGTTCAGCCGAAGCCCCAGTTCTCCATGGCGAATGCGGTCGACCTGCTCCTTGAGCTCGTTGATCGGACGTCCCAGATGAAGTCCGAGCAGGACACCGCCAAGCGTCGCGAACGCCGCGAGGGCGATGCCGAGATCTCGCATGTTCGCAATCAACCGCCCGGCCCGTAGCCAGGCCTCGTCGCTTGCCACCTCGACCACGACGCCCCAGCCGGGGACGGCGAGCGGCCGCGCGGCCGCGCTGATTTCGCGACCCTCATGATCGAAGACGTTCTCGAGCGTGCGCCCCTCGCTTCGCAACGATTCGGCGATCGGCGGGGGCGCTTCGGTGAGTGAGGTGTCGCGCGACGCACCTGATCTGCGCGAGCGCAGCGAACTCACGAGAAAGCTGCGATCCGCTAGGCCGTCGCCCCGCGCCGGAATCAGCAGCGTCGTCTCACCGGTTGCCCCGAGGCTTCGGTTGGCGCCGATGAATCGATCGAGAGGGCGCGCATCGAAAGCGAGCTCGACGCGTCCGATCGGCTCGCCCTGGCTGGAGAGCACTGCATGAAGCAGGACGCTCCGGCTTCCATCGGCCTCTTCTGCGAGGTCCGACAGGATCGGCTCGTCGCTACGCTGGGGTGCGGCGCCTTCGCGAAAGGCAGCCCCCGCGGTGAGCAGGGCTGCTCCCTGTTTGTCGAATAACGTGACGCGCCGTAGGACGCTACTCGAAGCCTTCGTCTCCTCGATGATGCGTGCGAGGACCTGTAACGTCTGCGCATCCTGTGTCCCGATGTCTCTATGCGTGAGCGGGCTCGACTCGAGCCTTTCGACCGTCTGTTGCACAACGTCGTACCAACCGAGGAGGACGGTGTCGATCTCGTTCTTGCGGCTTTCGGCAAGTGCGTTCAGCTGGCCGCGCGAGTCCGCGAGGAAGAGTTCCACGGTGGCCAGGTGGGTGAAGTAGCCCAGCGCCGCCATGCTGAGCAGTGAAGCCGACACCAGGGCGAATGCGAGCTTGGTCTTCAAGTCCATGGTTCAATGCCCGCCGCAAGAATGTTCGGAAATGCAAGCTTCGAAACCTGTATCGTACCGCGGCTGGCGCTGCCGGCGTAGCCGAAGCGCGAGATCTCCCAGACTCGCTCAGGTGCCGTAGACTCCAAGGCGACGTATGACGGGGTCCGCATTGCGCATTACACCGAAACTCGTCCTGGGACTCGTCCTGACCGCCGCGCTCATCGGGGCGGTCGGGCTCTACGCCACCGCCAGGGCGCAAATAGGCCTTCGCGAAGCGATCGAACGCAACTCGGCCGCTCGGGTGAGCGCGCTGATGAACGAACTCGACCGGGGCGTCAACGTTCGCATCCGGGAATGGCAGGGATTCGCGCGAAACCCGATCCTTCTCGATGCCTTGCGCAGCTCCAACGCAGAGTTCGCGCCCCTCAACAACCGCGAAGCTCGCATCGACGAACTGGACCACCGCTGGCGAGAGGCCGAAGACGAAGACGCCGCGGCGTTTCTCGAACCCTACATTGCGAATCCGTTGGCCGAGGAACTGCGAATCCGGCTCGCGCGCGAGAGTCAGGACTCGGGCTACCCCGTATTCGGCGAGGTGTTCGTCACGAATCGCTACGGCGCCAACGTCGCCCAGACGCACCGGACCAGCGACTATCGCCAGAGCGACGAAGCCTGGTGGCAGGAGGCGGCAAGCAAGGGATTGTTCGTCGGAGACGTCGGCTTCGACGAGAGCGCGAACATCTATTCGATCGACTTCTGCCTACGCGTCGACGACGCCGACGGATCATTCGCGGGCGTGCTCAAGGCCGTGATGAACATCCGGGAGATCATCGAGTTGATCGAGGCACGCTCGGTCAAGGAGTACGCCGCGAAGTATCGCCGCATCGTGCTGCTGACCCAGAACAATCGCATCATCTACGCCACGGGCGGGACCAAGGAGCCCCTGAGTGACGGCAGCCTCTATGTGAGCGGCGTCGATCTGGGCGATCGGTCCCGAACCCTGGCCACGACCCGCGGCCAGCCGGGCACGGCGGACGAGACCCTGGCGGCGTACGCGTTTTCCCAGGGATTCGGCGGCTTCTCGGGCCTCGGCTGGCTCATCCTCCTCGAGGAGAATGCGCGGGATGCACTCGCGCCCGTGCGCACCCTGCGCGGCCAGATCCTCTGGACTGCGGGCATCGCGATGCTCATGGCCCTCGGCGGCGGGGGTCTGTTCGCCTTTCGACTCTCCCAACGGGTGCAGCGCTTGACGGCCGCGACGGAGTCCCTTCGCCGCGGGAATTTAGGGGTGCCGGTGGACGTCGGAGGAAATGACGAACTCACGCAGCTCGCCGAGTGCTTCAACGACATGACGCATGAGCTGGATCGCACGACGAACGAACTCGTCGGGGCCCGCGATCGCGCGGAATCCGCCACGGCCGCCAAGAGCGCATTTCTCGCCAACATGAGCCACGAGATCCGCACGCCGATGAACGGCATCCTGGGCATGACCGACCTTGCGCTGAAGACCGCGCTGGACGACGAGCAGCGTGCCTATCTCGAAGCCAGCAAACAGTCGGCCGACGCGCTTCTGGTGATCCTGAACGACATTCTGGACTTCTCGAAGATCGAGGCGGGCAAGATCGAATTGGAGGCGAGGCCCTTCAGTCTACGCGAGACGATCGGCGACGCGCTGCGCACCTTCGCCGTCCGGGCGAACGAGAAAGAGATCGAGCTGGCGTGGCAGGTGGACACCAGCCTGCCGGATGGCTTCGTCGGAGACGAGGGTCGCCTTCGCCAGGTCCTGCTCAATCTCGTCGGCAACGCGATCAAGTTCACGCGAAAGGGCGAAGTCGTCGTGTCGGTTTCGCGGGAGACGGCCGATGGCGACGGCACGACGATTCGGATCGCTGTACGCGACACCGGTATCGGGGTCTCGAAAGAGGTGCTGGAGCGCATCTTCGAAGCGTTCACCCAGGCGGACGTGAGTACGACACGAGAGTATGGCGGGACGGGGCTTGGGCTCGCCATTTGCAACAGCCTCGTCGGCATGATGGGAGGCCGACTCTGGATCGAGAGCGAACTCGGGAAGGGAAGCACATTCTTCTTCACGGTTTGCTACCCGGAGGACTCGTCTGCTGCAAACGTCGCGGCGAACCGGCGCCCGGACGAGCTGCGCGAGCTGCCGGTGTTGATCGTGGACGACCACCAGACGAACCTAACGATCCTCGAAGCGATGGTGCGGGGCTGGGGAATGCGTCCAACCTGCGTGGATGGGGCCGGTCCGGGCCTCGAAGCGCTCGAGCGTGCGGCCGCGAAGGGCGACCCGTTCCAGCTCGTGCTCTCCGATCTTCACATGCCGGGAATGGACGGCCTGGAATTCGCTGCGACGATGCGTGCGGACCCCCGCCTCGCGGATATCCCCTTTCTGCTCTTGAGCTCCGGAATGCTCGAAGGCGGAGCGGAATGCTCGCGTGAGCTCGGGATCGCCGCGCAATTGTTGAAGCCGATCAAGCAATCCGAACTCCTCAACGCCATCTGCCAGGCGACGAGCCCTGTCGTCAGTACCGTCAGGCAGCGTTCCGATGCGGGGTTGCGTAAGAAAGCACCCGCCGAAGCGTCGCTGTTCATCCTGGTCGCCGAAGACAACGCGATCAATCAACTGCTCTCCCGGCGATTGCTCGAAAAGATGGGTCATCGTGTGCAGGTCGTTGGCACCGGACGCGAGGCGGTCCAAGCGGTCGAGCAGCAACGTTTCGATCTGCTCCTGATGGACATCCAGATGCCGGACATGGACGGACTCGAGGCCACGCGGTCGATCCGCAAAATCGAACTCCGCACCGGTCGCCACCTGCCGATCGTCGCCATGACGGCGCACGCGATGGAGGGTGACGAAGAGCGTTGTCTCACTTCGGGCATGGACGGCTACATTGCGAAGCCGATCGAGCCTCAGGTGCTCTTCGCAACGGTCCGCGCCCTGGCATCCGCTGGCTAGATGATGTCCAAGCAGGTCCATAACTGGAGGAAGATCACAGTGCGAATGCTGCTCCTGACGATGTTCTTGTTGCTCGTGTCATCGGCGGCAACCGCGGGACCGAAACTCTATCTCTTCGATTGCGGTCGGATTGAGCTCGAAAGTGTCGAGATGTTCAACCTCAAAGAGGATGAAACGTCCGTCCGCGAGTTGTTCGTTCCCTGCTACCTGATCCGACATGACAAGGGGTTACTACTGTGGGATGGCGGTCTGCCCCTTTCCACGGCAGCGAAGGGGCGCGTGCCGGTCGAAGGCGGTGGATTCACCTCCTATGACCGATCCCTGATCGACCAGCTCGCAGAGATGGGCCTCACGAACGCGGATGTCACGCACGCGGCGTTTTCACATCTCCACTTCGACCATGCCGGTGCGGCAAACGCGTTCGCCGGATCGAATATCCTGATGCAGGAGACTGAATGGCAATCCGCCTTCGGGCAGGCCGAGGGGTTCGTCGATTCGACGCTCTTCGATGGGCTCAAGAAAGCCAAGCGGACGATGCTCGACGGAGATCATGATGTCTTTGGCGATGGTAGCGTTCGGATCATCTATGCCCCGGGCCACACGCCGGGCCACCAGGTCTTGCTGGTCACGCTCGAAAAGAAGGGTCCTATCTTGCTCTCAGGTGATCTCTACCACTTCCGTGAGAATCGGACGCTGCGCCGCGCGCCGAATTTCAATTTCGATGCCGCCATGACGCATCGGTCGATGGACAAGATCGAGGCTTTGATCAAGCGAAGCGGCGCAACGTTGTGGATCGAGCATGACAAGGCCTTGGCGGATACGCTGAGAAAGGCGCCGCTCTTCTACGACTGAATCGAAATCACGATAGGCGGGTACATCGAAACTCATACAGCTGAGGGGCGCAGGATGACCATCCAAATCGACGACATCAAAATCGAATACATCCCGATCCGCAAAGCGAAGCAGATGTCGGGTTTGCGTATCGTCCTCGGGGCGTTCGCTATCCCGGGGCCCTGGCACGAAGCGTGTAAAGGGATCTACTACGTCAAAGGCCTCGACTACACGCCGGTACGAAGCTCGAACGAAAACGCCTCCGACGCCCAAGTCGGGATGGGGAACAGCCAGAGCGAGCTCGTCGAATGGACGGCGCAATCGAGTGCACCGGTGGTTATCTGGAACGACGAGCGCCCGCGGTCGTCGTGGAACGATCAACTCTACCTGGCCGAGCGACTCGGTACCGAGCCACCCTTGATTCCGGCCGATCCCGAGGACCGGATCCGCATGTTCGGTCTTGCTAACGAACTCATGGGTGAAGACGGGCTGTGTTATAGCAAGCGGCATTTCATGACGTCGGTGCCGTTGGCGTCGTTGGCGAAAGACAGTCCGGCTCGCGCGGGCGCCGCGTTTCTCGGCGAGAAGTACGGCTACAGCGAGGAAAACGTCGCGCGCGCGTCGTCTCGGATTGTGGAAATTCTCGAGGTCGTCGACGCGCAACTGGCGGCGCAACACGCGTGCGGCAGCCGTTATCTGGTGGGTGGGCAACTCTCCGCGCTCGACATCTACTGGGCCACGACATGCGGCTTTCTCGACCCGATGCCCGAAGATCGTTGCCCGATGTCGACGGACTACCGTCAGCCGCACTTCTACGGCAGCGTCAACGACGAGATCGACCACGCACTGACGGCAGAACTGCGGGCGCACCGGGACTTCATTTACGAAACGCACCTGCAGCTGCCCATCGTTTTCTGACGCCAGCGCATGCGCCTGCCGCGCGACGCGGCGACCCGCTATCGGACTCGCGATCGTCGGTGCCAGGCCAAAGGCGCCACTGAGGCAGACGTAGCTGGGGCGGAGCGGGTAGGCGAGCAGGTCTTCGAGGCGGCCTAGGCGGAGCGCTTCTACCTACTGACCGAGGACACCCACGACGATGACATTCGCCTCCGCATGGAGAACATCCTCGAGCGACGCAATCCCAGTCTACCCACGCGGGATCCATACTGCGTGAAATGTGGGCGCAAACCCTGCCACTGTGAGAAGCGTTGAGCGCACCGCGACGTGAATGATTTCCCGAACCTTCGGTCTGTGGTCCGCTAGCGCAACGCGCAACGCCCAAAACCCCGCGGAATCGCGGGTTTTTTCGGATCATCTCGCGCTTTGACCAGGAAGTCTCCGCTCGGGCAGACTCAGTGGCGGTGGGGGGAGACTGGAGCGAACTCGTCTCTGGGGCGATTCCCTGCTCCACAGGGAAAGTACAGGGAAATTCTCCAGAACTTGACCGTCCTGGCAGAACCCGGGCTGAGATTCTCGAGCATTTCCAAACCAATAGCGTCGAATTCCCAGTGATCGAGAACAGGGAATGCATTCCGACGTACAGGGAAGTCGCGGGAACTCTCGCGGGGCTTTGAGGTGAGGCACACGACCCGAATCATCCCCCATCCGGACCCACTGAGAGGAGACAACAGCGACATCCCTCGCCCCTACCAGGTACGGAATGGTCGTTGTCCCGGGCGACTTGTCGATCTCCATGTGACAGCTATGCTGTCACCTTATGAGGAGGAGGGCACATGCCGAATGACTCCCGAATGACCGTGCGACTCGATCCGGCGACCCGCCGCAAGGTAGAACGTCTCGCGGCGCAAGAAGGGATCTCCCTGAATGAGGCGCTCAATCGACTCCTGCTACGAGCAGAAGACGAAGTCAAGCCCGCGTCCAATCGCAAGCGATACCGGTTGAAGCCTCGCAAGATCGGATTCGGCTTTGACATCGCGCACGCTAAGCGAAACGCCGCGGAGATGTCCGAGCTCCAGACACTCGAGAA
>CBFDDD010000089.1:0-20377 GCA_965603475.1 uncultured Myxococcales bacterium | reverse complement strand
AAGCGTCGCCAAGCCGATTCCTGGCGAGCCAGACCATCCGGATCCCCCAGTCCCCGTTGTGTATCGTGGGCGCGCGCGGCATAGCAAGATGGCTCCGGCCATACCGAGGCTCCGATGTTCTCCTTGCGTGGCGCTCCCGCTCATTCTGATGCGCGGCGACGGCGACTTCTCGACAAGCTGCGAACAGCAAACCCCTCGCTTCGAATGCTCGAAAGCGAGTTCGTCGTTCTCGTCGATGCCAAGCGCGATCTTGGCGTCGACGAATGTGAGCGTCTAGAGGCTCTGGTCTGCGAGGGTGAGTCTCATTCCGACGACGTCTCAACCGCGTCCTCGACCGTCATTGAACTCTACGTCGTTCCACGATTCGGAACGATCTCACCCTGGTCGTCGAAAGCCACGGAAATCGTTCAGCGTTGTGGCTTCGACGCCGTTCGTCGTGTAGAACGCGGCACAGCCTATCGATTCGAGGGCCTTGCCAACAATGACGACGCACTGGCGTTCGCGCCCGAGATCCACGACCGAATGACCGAAAGCCTGCTCACCGATCTCGAATTGGCGAGCTCGCTCTTCGAACGTGCTGAACCCGCTCCTTTCCAGCGAGTCGACGTCCTTGGGCGCGGGCGGGACGCCATTCGCGAGGCCGATCGCGACCTCGGACTCGCCCTTGCGCCAGACGAAGTCGACTATCTCGTTGCGAGTTTTCGTGAACTCGAACGCAACCCGACCGACGTGGAACTGATGATGTTTGCTCAGGCGAACTCAGAGCATTGTCGCCACAAGATCTTCAATGCTGATTGGACGATCGACGGCAGTCCGCAGAAAGACTCGCTCTTCGAGATGATCCGCAACACGACTCGCCAGTCGCCCGATGGTGTCCTGTCGGCTTACTCCGACAATGCAGCCGTCGTCGTCGGTGGGGACGGAGGACGATTCCAGCCGGATCCGGAGACGCGGCGCTATGCGCAGGTCGACGAGCCCGCCCAGATCCTCATGAAGGTCGAAACGCACAACCATCCCACTGCGATCTCACCCTTTCCCGGGGCTGCGACAGGGTCGGGTGGCGAGATTCGCGACGAAGGGGCGACCGGCCGCGGCGGGAAACCAAAAGCGGGGCTGTCCGGCTTCTCCGTTTCGAACCTGCTTTTGCCCGATGCGCAGAGACCCTGGGAGGTCGATGTGGGCAAGCCGGGTCGAATCGCCTCGGCCCTCGACATCATGCTCGAAGGACCGATCGGCGGTGCCGCCTTCAACAACGAGTTCGGTCGACCAAACCTGACCGGCTATTTTCGGACCTACTGTCAGGAAATCCAGGGGGCCGAGGGGCCTGAGATTCGCGGCTATCACAAGCCCATCATGCTGGCGGGTGGCCTCGGCAATGTCCGACCGATGCACGTCGACAAGCTCGTGACCCCGGCCGGCGCGAAGGTCGTCGTACTCGGCGGACCGGCCATGTTGATCGGCCTCGGAGGCGGCGCGGCCTCTTCGATGGCCACGGGGTCCAGCCACGAGAACCTCGACTTCGCTTCGGTCCAGCGCGGCAATCCCGAGATCGAACGCCGTTGCCAGGAAGTCATCGATCGCTGTGCGGCGCTGGGTGACGCGAACCCGATCCTCTCGATCCACGACGTGGGCGCCGGCGGGCTGTCCAATGCGATCCCCGAGATCCTCGACCAGAGCGACCGCGGCGGTCGCATCGACCTGCGCGCCATTCCGAACGATGAACCCGGCATGACGCCCCTTGAAATCTGGAGTAACGAAGCCCAGGAACGCTACGTCGTGACGGTCTTCGCCGACCGGATCGGCGACTTCGAAGATCTCTGCAAACGCGAGCGTTGTCCCTTTGCGATCGTCGGAGAGGCAACCGCAGAACGCCACCTACTCGTCGAGGACGCAAACTTTCCCAGCGACGCCGAAGCCTCGAATTCGCCCGGCACAGATTCCATTTCCCACCCGATCGATGTACCGCTGTCGGTCATTCTCGACAAGCCGCCCAAGATGCATCGCGACGTCAAACGCGCCGAGAAGCTCAGCGAATCATTCGATTTCGACCAGATCGACCCCAAGGAAGCAGCACGACGCATTCTTCAACTTCCGACGGTCGGCGACAAGACCTTCCTGATCTCGATCGGCGACCGCAGTGTGACCGGTCTCGTCGCGCGCGATCAGATGGTCGGACCGTGGCAGGTCCCGGTCGCCGACGCGGCGATCACCACGAGTGGCTACTCGACGTATTCCGGCGAAGCGATGGCGATCGGCGAACGAACGCCGATCGCATTGCTCAATGCAGTCGCTTCGGCCCGTATGGCCGTCGGTGAGGCACTGACGAACCTCGCCTCCGCACCGGTACCGGCCCTATCCGACATCCGATTGTCGGCAAACTGGATGGCGCCGGCTGGTCACGTCGGCGAAGACGCGCGCCTCTTTGACGCCGTCGAGACCGTGGGTCTCGATCTGTGCCCCGCCTTGGGAATTGCCATTCCCGTCGGCAAGGATTCGATGTCGATGAAGACCGTCTGGAGTGAGGACGGTGACGAGAAAAGCGTCACGTCGCCACTCTCTTTGATCGTCACGGCTTTCGGATTTGTAGACGATGCGCGCTTAGCGCTCACGCCGGAGCTCAAGAACGTACCGGAAAGCGCGCTTCTTCTAATCGACCTGGGATTGGGCCGCAATCGGCTCGGTGCCTCTTCTCTCGCCCAGGTTTTTTCTGCCATCGGCAACGAAGCACCGAATGTCGACGACCCGACGAAACTCCGAGCCTTTTTCGAAACGATCCAGACCCTCGTCCGGAGCCAATCGCTGCTCGCCTACCACGATCGTTCGGACGGGGGTCTCTTTGCGACACTCGTCGAAATGGCCTTTGCCGGTGGAACCGGACTCGATATCGACCTCGACGATCTCGCGGGATCGACGATCGGCAAGCTCTTCAACGAAGAACTCGGCGCGGTCATCCAGATTCGAGTCCGCGACCTCGATTCGGTTGTGACCGAGTTCGCACGGGCGGGACTGGCGGGCGCACTGCATTCGATCGGGCGCCTACGCTCCGATGATCAGATCGTGTTTCACGAGAATGAGCGAGTCGTTCTCGAAGCCTCACGCAACGAATTTCGCCGCGAATGGTCCGATACCAGCTGGCGCATGCAGCGGCTTCGTGACGACCCGACGTGCGCGGATGAGGAACACGCCTCACGCTGTGATCTCGACGATCCCGGGCTCAACGTTTCCTTCGACTTCGATCTCGCCCCGGCTGGTACCGGCGGCGGGGTTGTCCACTCGAGCGCTCGACCGAAGATCGCCATTCTTCGTGAACAAGGCGTAAACGGACAGGTCGAAATGGCGGCCGCCTTCGATCGCGCTGGCTTCGATTCGATCGATGTCCACATGAGCGATCTGATGTCGGGCGAAGATTCTCTCGACCGCTTCCAGGGACTCGTTGCATGTGGCGGCTTTTCCTACGGGGACGTCCTCGGCGCCGGTGGCGGATGGGCCAAATCAATCCTGTTTCACGATCGCCTGCGCAACGAGTTCGAAAGCTTCTTCCAGGATGAAACGCGCTTTGCCCTCGGCGTCTGCAATGGCTGCCAGATGCTTTCCCATCTCAGGGAGCTCATTCCGGGGGCCGAGGATTGGCCGCGTTTCGTACGCAATCGTTCCGAGCAATTCGAGGCTCGGGTCTCGCTGGTCCACATCGAGGAGAGCCCGTCGATCCTGTTGCGCGGAATGAGTGGCGCAAGATTGCCGATCTCCGTCGCGCATGGTGAGGGGCGTGTCCTCTTTGCCGACGCGGAAGCCCGCGCGCGCACCGAGGCCAAAGGCCTGGTTGCGGCACGATTCGTAGATGGTCACGGCCAGCCCGCGACGCGCTACCCCACCAATCCGAACGGCTCGCCCGACGGCCTGACAGCCCTGACGACACCCGACGGCCGCATCACGATCATGATGCCGCACCCTGAACGCGTCTTTCGAACGGTTCAAAACTCATGGCATCCTCCGGAATGGGGCGAGGATGGACCCTGGATTCGCCTCTTCAGGAATGCTCGAGCCTGGCTGGCCCAATCGTAGAAAGCGACATCGAAACAAGGACCTCCAATGCCAAAAGACCCGAAGACACCTCTGACCTCAGCATCGGATTCGCTGCTGGCCATTTCTCCCCTGGACGGCCGATACCAGGCGAAACTCGACGATCTTCGCCCCCTCGTGAGCGAGTTTGGGCTGATCAAGTATCGGGTGCATGTAGAGATCCGCTGGCTGGAGTCGCTGGCCAGCGCCCCCGACATCACAGAGGTCTCCAACTTCTCCGACAGCGCCTGCAAACATCTCGAAGCCATCCTCACCGACTTCTCGCCCAAGGATGCCGCGGAGATTCGCGCGATCGAGTCACGAACGAATCATGACGTCAAGGCCGTCGAGTATTGGATCAAGGATCGCCTGGCGGGTCATCCGGAACTCGCGGCGGCCCTCGAGTTCGTCCACTTCGCCTGCACTTCCGAAGATATCAACAATCTTGCCTACGCCTTGATGCTCTCCGACGTTCGCTCACAAATCTTCGTACCTGAGATGAATCGCTTGATCGATGAACTGCGACTGCTAGCAGGAACGACCGCAGACCAGGCCATGCTATCGCGCACGCATGGCCAACCCGCGACCCCGACGACCCTCGGCAAGGAAATCGCGAACGTGGGCGCTCGAATGATCCGACAACGTGACGCGATCACCGCAGTCAAGATCCTGGGAAAGGCCAATGGCGCGGTCGGCAGTTATGCCGCACACGTCGCCGCCTACCCCGAGGTCGACTGGGAAGAACATACGCGACACTTCGTCGAATCACTCGGCCTGGCCTGGAATCCGATGACGACCCAGATCGAGCCACACGATTGGATCGCTGAACTCTTCCACGGGATGATTCGATTCGACACGATCCTGCTCGATTTCACACGAGACATCTGGAGCTACATCTCGATCGGCTACTTCAAACAAGGCATCGCCGCCGGAGAAGTCGGGTCATCGACCATGCCACACAAGGTCAATCCAATCGATTTCGAGAATGCCGAAGGCAATCTCGGCCTGGCGAACGCCGTGCTAGGCCATCTCGCCGAGAAACTGCCTGTCTCTCGTTGGCAACGTGACCTTTCCGATTCGACCGCCCTGCGAAACGTCGGACTCGGAGTCGGACACAGCCTGCTCGCCATCCGGTCGACCCTGCGAGGACTCGGCAAGTTGGCGGTCGATCCCGATCGGATCGCAGCCGATCTCTCGGCGACTCATGCCGTTCTCGCGGAGGCCGTTCAGACCGTGATGCGGCGATTCGGAATCGACGAGCCCTACGAGAAGCTGAAGTCGCTGACCCGCGGCCAGGAAATCACCGCCGCGGCGCTGAAGCAGTTCATCGAGACTCTCGAAATCCCCGAGCGCGATCGACAGGAGCTCCTCGACCTGACACCGGACCGCTATATCGGACTGGCTGCCGATCTCGCCCATCGATTCTCGAAAGACTGAGAATATTCGTCTCCAGGCCCGTGTAGTAGCCCTGAGAACGAGTACAGCCCCAGGTGGGGGGTAGAGAGATACGGAACGTATCGTTATGATATTGCTCGATTCGGACCTCGTGAGCGCGAACGGAGCAGTCGATGGACAAACGAACGACTGAACGGGAGGCGGTCGCAGAGATTCGTGATGGCATGACGATCGGAATCGGCGGATGGGGATCCCGCCGCAAGCCGATGTCGATCGTGCGAGAGATTCTCCGCTCCTCCGTCAAGGATCTCACTGTCGTCACCTACGGCGGCCCCGACGTAGGCCTCCTGTGCAATGCAGGAAAGATCAAACGCCTCATCTATGGCTTCGTCTCGCTCGATTCGATTCCGCTCGAGCCCCATTTTCGCAAGGCACGCCAGGCGGGCAGTATTGCCGCCGCCGAACTCGACGAGGGCATGCTCCAGTGGGGCCTGCTGGCCGCGTCGCACAAGCTTCCCTTTCTACCCACGCGCGCTGGACTCGGTTCCGACGTGCTCGCAATCAACCCCGACATCAAACTCGTGCAATCGCCCTACGCCGACGGAGAGATGCTGGTTGCGATGCCCGCACTCGAACTCGACATTGCATTCATCCACATGAACCGGGGCGACGTCCGGGGCAATGGCCAGTATCTCGGACCCGATCCCTATTTCGACGAAATGTACTGCCGCGCTGCGAAGCGACGCTTCATGACAGTCGAGAAGATTCTCACGACCGCCGAGATGGCGAACGAGGGCCCCCTTCAATCGCGCATCATCAACCGGACGATGATCGACGGTGTCATCGAAGCACCCGGCGGAGCTCATTTCACAGAGTGCCCTCCGGACTACGGACGTGATGAAGCCTTCCAGAAGGCCTACGCCGCCACGGCCAAGGACGATGACGCCTGGCTCGAATTCAAGAAGACCTATCTCGACCTCGAGAACGAAGCTGAGTATCAGCGGGCGGTCCGCAAAGCATGAGTGACGCGACGCGTGGCGAGATCTGTGCCGTAGCGGCGGCCGAAGCTTTTCGCGGAAATGGCGAGATCCTGGCCAGCTGCTTCGGAATCGCTCCGGCGATTGGCGCACGACTCGCCAAGGCCACCTTCGAGCCCGACCTGTTGATGACCGACGGTGTCTGCACGGTCGTCGACGAACCCAATCCAGTCTCCGGACCCGGTCATGAACAAATCGTAGAAGCCTGGCTGCCATTCCGGACGATCTTCGACCATCTCTGGAACGGAAATCGCCATGTCATCATGGCGGCAAGCCAGATCGATCGGTTTGGCAATCAGAATTTCGCTTGCATCGGCGAGCACGCGAAGCCCAGGGCGCAACTGCTCGGCATGCGCGGCGCACCCGGCAACACGATCTCGCACACAACGAGCTATTGGGTCCCCAACCAGACCCCCAAAGTCTTCGTAGACACCGTCGATGTCGTTTCGGGCGTCGGGTACGACCGCGCTTCGCAACTCGATAAAGCCACGACCCGCGGCCACGAACTCCATCGCGTCATTTCGAATCTCGCGGTCTACGACTTCGAGACTCCCGACCACTCCATGCGCCTTCGATCGGTTCATCCTGGTGTCACGACTGGCGATGTCGTCGAGAACACGGGTTTCGAACTCGTCATTGAAGGTGAAGTTCCCGAAACCCGCCTGCCGACGACCGAGGAGCTTCTATTGATACGCGAGAAGATCGATCCCATGGGCCTTCTCAGCCGAGAAGTCTCCAGCTGACTACGACGAAGACTCCATGACCGAAGAAAGCTCCAGCCTGCAGAGCGTGCTGCGAACACGCGTCACCGATCTACTCGGGTCACCCTACCCGATCCTACAGACAGGTATGGGTTGGGTGGCTACACCGGAACTGGTCGCGGGAGCCTGCAACGCGGGCGCCTTTGGCTTTCTGGCAGCCGCCACGATTCCACCCAACGAAGTCGAGGCCGAAATTCTCGCAGTCAAACGGCTCACCCACAAACCTTTCGGCGTCAATTTCTTGATGGATGCGCCCGGCGCCGACGTCATCGCCGACGCGATCATTGGTCAGGGAGTACGTGCCGCTGGTTACAACCGAGCGCCCAACGCAAGCTTGATCACGAAGCTGAAGGATGCTGGGGTCATCTGCGTGCCGACCTGCGGCGCCGTCAGACATGCCGAAAAGGCCGAGCAACTCGGCGCGGACATCATCATCGTACAAGGCGGTGAAGGCGGCGGACATACCGGATCGGTCCCGACCTCTCTACTCACCCCTGCCGCGGTCGACGCCGTCGATGTTCCAATCGTTGCGGCAGGCGGATTCCGAGATGGACGTGGTCTGGTTGCTGCACTGGCCTTCGGTGCCGAGGGAATTGCCATGGGCACGCGATTCCTGATGACTCGAGAGAGTCCTGTTCCCGAGACTACGCTCCAACGCTATGACGACGCTCAGGTCACCGACGTCATACTGAGCACCGCGCTCGACGGATTGCCACAGCGAATGATCCAGAATGAGCTCACGCGAGACCTCGAGAACGGGGGCAACATTCGACGGCTCGTGATGGCGATCCGGAACGCGTTTGCTTTGCGACGCGAGACGGGCGCGACAATATCGGAGCTCATGCGGAGCGGACTCGCGATGCGAAAGAATCAAAAGCTCACGAATGCGCAAACGATCCTCTCGGCAAACGCTCCGATTCTGGCTCGAATCGCCATGAATGACGGCAACCCGGTGCAAGGCTACCTGCCGAGCGGGACCGTAGCCGGATTGCTAGACGATCGGCCCAGTTGCGATGAGCTGATCGCGCGAATCGCAACCGAAGCAGAGCAGACATTGAAAAGACTCTGCGTCTAGCAGAGACAGACTCAACCATCGGCCGTACCGAACGCGGCCCAGGAGCCGAATATGGCGATCGAAATCAAGGTCCAGGACGGCGTTGGCGAAGTCATCATCAACGCACCACCGGTCAATGCCCTGAACAATGCCGGTTGGCGCGAGTTCGCCGACAAGATGACCGCGGTCGGGGGCCGCGACGATGTGAACTGCGTGGTCATCCGATCCGAAGGGCGCGGGTTTCAATGTGGTGTCGACGTCAAGGAGCTCGCCGCCAACGGCGATCTCATCGTCGAATTGAATCGGGGTTGCTACGACAGTTTCGCGGCCGTCTATGATTGCCCGGTCCCCACTATTTCGGCCGTTCACGGCTTCTGCCTCGGGGGCGGGATCGGTATTGCCGGATCCTCCGATTTCGTGATCGCTGCGGAGAGCGCAAGTTTTTCGCTACCCGAGATCGATCGCGGCGCGCTCGGCGCGGCGACCCATCTCATGCGAATGGTCGGCGTACAAAAGGCGCGACGTATGCTCTACACCTGCGAAGCGATCAGCGCGGCGGAGCTCCATCGACTCGGCGGCTGCGAATCGGTCGTACCTGACGCTTCCCTTCGCGAGGAGGTCATGAAGATCGCCGGCCAGATCGCCAGCAAGAGCCCCAAGGCACTTCGGCTGGCCAAATTCGCAATGAACGGAATCGAAACGCTCGACGTCAAGAAGAGCTATCGCTACGAGCAGGGGTTCACACTCGAGCTGTATACGACTCCCGATTCCCAGGAGGCCCGTGACGCTTTCGTCGAGAAGCGGGATGCAAAGTACTAGCACGATATCTGGACTCACCTCGAAGGGCTCGAAATGGACCTGACCTACACACCGGACCAGGAAGCTTTCCGCGAGGAAGCGCGAAGCTGGCTCGAAGCCAACATTCCCAAGCAGAGGCTGCCCTCCTTCGACACAAAGGCGGGCTTCGAAGCGCATTGCGATTGGGAAAGAAAACTTCATGCCGGCGGTTTCGCCATGGTTCCCTGGCCCGTTGAATACGGCGGTCGTGGCGCCAACCTGCTCGAATGGTTGATCTTCGAGGAGGAATACTACCGAGCGGGCGCGCCTGGGCGCGTCAACCAGAATGGAATCTTCCTGCTCGGCCCTACGATCATGGAGGTCGGCACGCCTGAACAAAAGGCCCGCTTTCTTCCGAAGATGGCCTCCAGTGAAGAAGTCTGGGCCCAGGGGTGGTCAGAGCCCAATGCGGGTTCGGACATGGCCAATATTCAGGCGACCGCGATCAAGGATGGTGATCATTTCGTCATCAATGGCCAGAAGACCTGGGCCAGTCGTGGCGCTTTCGCGCACTGGCTTTTTGGCATGTTCCGTTCCGACCCTGATTCTGCGCGGCACCAGGGATTGACCTTCATTCTCGTACCACTCGACACGCCCGGCATCACTGTGAGGCCGATCGAAAAGCTGAATCACAAGATGGCGTTCGCAGAGATCTTCTTCGACGATGCTCGAATTCCGATCACCAACCAACTTGGCGAGGAGGGCAAGGGTTGGGACGTCGCGATGGCCACCGCCGGTTTCGAACGCGGCTTGATGCTGCGCAGCCCTGCCCGCTTCCAGGACACGGCTCAAAAGCTCGTAGAGCTCTACCGGAAAACCGTCGCGCGAGGCGAACCCATCGCACCCGGCCTTCGCGACATCGTTGCGCAATGCTGGATGGACGCGGAGGCCTACGCGCTGAATACCTACCAGACGGTTTCACGTCTCCTCGCCGGTGGGAAGATCGGCGCAGAATCGAGCCTCAACAAGATCTTCTGGTCAGAACTCGATACGAAGATGCATGAAACAGCGTTGAAGCTTCTCGGATATCGCGCAGAACTCCTACCGAACGCTCAGGCAGCCGAAGATGTCGGCGAGTGGCTCGACGGATACATCTTCGCCCTCGCCGGCCCGATCTACGCGGGCACCAACGAAATTCAACGCAACATCATTGCCGAGCGAATTCTCGGCATGCCACGCAAGTAGGAAGATCCATGGAATTCAACTTCGATGAAGACCAGATCCTGCTCCAGGAGACCGTTCGCGATTTTCTGTCGGGCGAGTCTTCCGTCGATTTCATCCGGGGCCAGTGGGAAACCGAGACGGGTCGATCTCCCGACTTCTGGTCCAGGCTCAGCGAGATCGGAATCCCGGGACTCCTCATCGCCGAAGAGTTTGGCGGCCTCGGAATGAACGAGATCGATGCAGTGCGGGTCTTCGTCGAGATCGGCCGTGCTGGCCTCGCCGAGCCGGTCGTGCCCACAGTGGCTGTGGCCGCGCGTCTCCTGGGAGAGATCCCAGGACCCGATCGGGGAGGAATCGATCCCCTCGCGACGGAATGGCTCCCAAAGATAGCCGGTGGCGAAGCGATCATCGCGGTCGCGCAGCCGTCTTCACCGCTCGTCTCCGATGCACACATTGCCGACCTGCTGATCCTTCGATCTGCCGACGCACTCTACGCGGTTCCTCGGAGCGAGGTCCAGATCACACCACAGCCATCGAATGACCCCTCCCAGAAACTATTCACGGTCGACTTCGAAGCGCGAGACGACCATCGAATCGCCAGCGGCGACACGGCCAACCGGCTCGAAAACGCTGCCCTCGATCGCGGCGCCCTGGCCTCGGCCGCGCAACAGATCGGGGCCTGTGAGCAGTTGATCGACATGTCCGTCGACTACACCAGTCAACGCAGACAGTTTGGTGTCCCCATCGGAAGCTTCCAGGCGGTCAAGCATCACCTGGCCAATCTCAAAGTTGCTCTCGAGTATGCACGCAGTCACGTAGAGCGTGCCGCACACTCTGTTGCCCATGACGTCCCCACCCGGTCGGTCGATGTCTCGATGGCCAAGATCAGCGCCGGTGAAGCCGCCCTCGAGGCTGCCCGAATCTCGCTTCAGGTCCATGGAGCGCTTGGATACACATGGGAGCAAGACCTGCACGTCTGGATGCGTCGGGCATGGACCCTCGACCTCGCTTGGGGCGAAACCACATGGCATCGAGCTCGCCTTGCCGCCGCACTCTTCGAGAACCGCTTTCCGGTCGAGAGTTTTGGATTCAGTCCGCAATCGGGCTGAGGAAACGAATCGGGGTTGGTATCCTGGGCACGACACTTTCAATGCCTCCGATGCCCTCGCCCAATATCGAAACGACGCACGCAGTTAGGAATGGCGTGCCGAACTAGGTAGACCAGGTCAAAAAGGAGCTGACAACACGATGCCAACTGCAAAGAAACGGGTGCCGGCCATTGAAGGTTGGCTCAGCATGGATGAGAGCCGTCCGCGACTGCTCGGATACAAGGATGAGTCGAGCGGGACGTTCTTCTTTCCCAAGGACGTCGCCGTCAGTCGGGCCCCAGGTCATGCGGATGCCCCACTCGAGGAAGTCGAACTCTCCAATCGCGGAAAGCTCTGGTCCTATACGACCAATCACTACCAACCTCCTGATCCCTATATCTCGCCCGACCCCTTCGTGCCCTACACCGTCGCTGCCGTCGAACTCACCGAAGAGCGCATGATCATCCTCGGCCAGCTCGCCGAGGGCGTAGACCCGAAGACGATCGAGGTTGGACAGGAGATGGAACTCGTGCTCGGCACGCTCTATGAAGACGATGAAAATGAATACGTCATCTGGAAGTGGAAACCGGTTGCGGCCTGATCCATTGGACGAATTGCATTGCGCGCACCCTTCCGGGGACGCGAGGAGAATGACATGAGCAAGAACGACGTCGCAATTCTGGGCGCGGGGATGCATCCCTGGGGCAAATGGGGGCGCAATTTCGTCGAGTATGGCGTTTCAGCGATCAAAGACGCCATGAAGGATGCGGACCTCGAATGGAAGGACGTCGACTTCATTGTCGGCGGCGATACGATGCGGAATGGCTATCCGGGATATGTCGCTGGAGCCACCTTCGCGAAGGCGATGGGCTGGACGGGAGTACCGATCACCAGCTGTTATGCCGCTTGCGCGACGGGGGCCCACGCAATCGAAATTGCGAGAACACGGATTCTTGCCGGCATGGCCGAGGTCGTCGTCGTCGTCGGTGCCGATACGACACCCAAGGGATTCCTCGCTCCGAACAAAGGCGAACGGACCCTCGATCCCGACTGGCTTCGCTTTCGACTCCTCGGAGCAACGAACCCGACCTATTTCGGACTCTACGCCCAGCGCCGAATGGATCTCTACGGCGCGACGGAACAGGACTTCGCGCATATCAAGGTCAAGAACAGCAAGCACGGCATCTCGAATCCCAATGCCCGATACAAAAAGATCTTTACTGAAGAAGAAGTCCTCGCCTCACCATTGGTGGCCGAACCCCTGCGATTGTTCGAAATCTGCGCAACCAGCGACGGGGGCGCCGCCCTCGTGATTTCATCGATGGAGTTCGCAAAGAAACACGGCGTCGCGAATCCTGTTCGCGTGTCGGCGGTCTCGACCGTCTCTCCGACGTTTCCCAACACGACCATCGACATGCCAGAATTTTCGACCGATTCCGCAGCGGGAATTCCGGCGCCCGATCGAAGCTTCAAGGATTCGATCTCGTATGCGGCCTACCAGGAGGCCGGTGTCGGCCCCGAGGATCTCGATCTCGCCGAAGTCTACGATCTTTCTTCAGCGCTCGAGCTTGATTGGTACGAGAACATCGGACTCTGCAAGCCCGGTGAGGCCGAGGAATTGCTCCGCAGCGGCGACACGACCCTCGGAGGTCGCATTCCCGTCAACCCAAGTGGCGGGCTCGGCTGTTTCGGTGAAGCAGTCCCTGCACAAGCGATCGCGCAGGTCTGTGAGCTGACCTGGCAGCTCCGGGGACAGGCCGGGGAACGGCAGGTCGACGGCGCCAAGGTGGGCATTACAGCAAATCAAGGGCTCTTCGGGCACGGTTCATCAGTGCTCTGCACACGTTAAGCCCGGTCATACAGAACCACCGACGAATCCGTCGGCGACACGAACGACAGCGCGTTCTGAAAGACACGCAGAGGAGAACACAATGGCAGAGGCATTCATCATCGACGCAGTTCGTACACCGGTCGGAAAGCGAGGCGGCGGTCTCGCAGGCGTCCACTCGGCTGACCTCGGTGCACACGTCATCAATGGATTGACCAAACGAACGGATTTCGACCCGGGCGCAGTCGACGACGTGATCTTCGGATGCTGTGACACCATCGGTTCCCAGGCGGGCGACGTCGCACGAACCTGCTGGCTCGCTGCGGGACTGCCCGAACATGTACCGGGCGTGACCATCGATCGCCAATGCGGTTCATCTCAGCAGTCGGTCCATTTTGCCGCTCAGGCCGTGATGAGCGGCACCAGCGATCTCATCGTGGCCGGCGGCGTTCAGAACATGAGTCAGATCCCAATTTCATCGGCGATGACCTGTGCCGAAGGTCTTGGATTCTCTGACCCCTTTTCGGGCTCCAAGGGCTGGGTCGCACGTTATGGAGACCAGGAAGTATCCCAGTTTCGCGGCGCAGAGTTGATCGCGGAGAAATGGGATATTTCCCGCGAAGAGATGGAATCGCTCGCGTTGGAAAGCCATTCGCGCGCCCTTCTCGCGACGGAAGAAGGCCGCTTCAAGGACGAGATCCTGCCGATCGCCGGGATCGAACCTCTCGTCGAAGGCGGACGAATCACGGCGGCCCTTGCAAGCCAGATCTCCGATGGTGCTTCTGCCGTGCTCGTCGCGTCGGAGCAAGCAGTCAAGGACCATGGCCTCAAACCCCGTGCCCGCGTGCATCACATTTCGGTGCGAGCCGATGATCCGATTTTCATGTTGAGCGCGCCCATTCCGGCGACGAAGCACGCCCTCGCGAAGGCTGGAATGAGCAAGGACGACATCGACCTCGTGGAAATCAACGAAGCCTTCGCACCCGTCGTGCTCGCCTGGCAGAAGGAGCTCGACTGGGACCTCTCGAAGGTCAACGTGAATGGAGGTGCAATGGCACTCGGTCATCCGATCGGAGCCACTGGAACACGACTCATGACGACACTTCTGAACGAGATGGAGCGAACAGGCGCGCGTTACGGCATGCAGACGATGTGCGAAGGCGGTGGTCAAGCGAATGTCACGATTCTCGAGCGGCTCTAGCTGAGGAAAGAAGGGAAATTCGATGTCCGGCATTTGTGAGGGGCGCGTCGTGATCGTGACAGGCGCAGGCGGAGGTCTGGGCCGGGCCCATGCCCTCGCCTTCGCGGCAGAAGGCGCACGAGTCCTGGTCAACGATCTCGGTGTTTCCAATCATGGGGAGGGAGGTTCGACAGGACCCGCCGAGGCAGTCGTCAAGGAAATTCAGGCCCTGGGCGGTGAGGCCATCGCCAATACCGAGAGCGTTTCCGATTTTGCCGCAGGCGGCAGAATGGTCGAGCAAGCCCTCGATCGATTCGGCCGCCTCGACGTCGTCGTGAACAACGCGGGCTTTCTACGCGATCGGATGTTCGTTTCGACCTCCGAAGAAGAGTGGGATGCCGTCATCAACGTTCATCTGAAGGGCCATTTCTGCGTTTCGAAGCATGCATGCATGCACTGGCGCAATCAGGCCAAAGCGGCTGAGCCGGTCGACGCGCGTATCATCAACACCAGTTCCGGCGCGGGATTGCAGGGCAGCGTGGGACAGGGAACCTACTCCGCTGCCAAGGCGGGAATCGCGACCTTGACGCTCGTCCAGGCGGCGGAACTCGGCCGTTATGGCATCACATCGAACGCGATCGCCCCCGCCGCACGCACTCGCATGACGGAAGCCATTTTCACAGACATGGAAAGACCGACCGACGACCGCTTCGACGAAAATGATCCAGCCAACGTTTCGCCGCTGGTCGTCTGGCTGGGCAGCCCTCAATCGCGCGAGGTCTCGGGGCGAGTTTTCGAGGTCAAGGGCGGCTTGATCGGAGTATCGGATGGTTGGCGTGACGGACCAACCTTCGACAGACAAGCAAGATGGGCACCCGACGAGATTGGCACGAAGGTGGCCGAGCTGATCGCGGAAGCCCCCGTACCCCAGAAGGTCTTCGGAAGTTAGGCATGGATTTTCAGCTCAGTGAGGAGCAGGAAGAACTTCGCCAGATGGCGCGCAGCTTCCTGGCGGAGCAGTCGGGTCCGGACGAGGTCCGCGCCGCCATGCAGAGCCCACTCGGCTACGACACGGAGACCTGGCGTCGGATCAGCGTTGAACTCGGTTGGCCGTCTGTACACATCTCGGAGGCCTACGGTGGACTCGGTCTGGGACACGTCGACCTCACGGTCTTGTTGGAGGCCACCGGGGAAACCCTCCTGTGCGCACCCTTTTTCTCGACGGTCGCACTCGGGGTCAACACGATTCTCCAGGTCGGAACGCATTCCCAGAAGACAGAGCGGCTCCCCGGCCTTGCGGAGGGCAAGCAGACGGCCACTCTGGCATTCGGCGAAGCCTCGGGACGTTGGGACGCTCGCGGGATCGAAACGCTCGCCAGGCCAGACGGAGAGGGCTTCATCCTCGAAGGCAGAAAATGTTGGGTCGTCGACGGGCATTCGGCAGACCTGCTCCTCGTCGCGGCACGTTCGCCAGGTTCGATCGGCGAGCAAGAAATATCGCTCTTCGCTCTCGATGGCGACACTCCCGGAATCGCTCGCAAGGCGCTCCCCACAATGGACCAAACGCGAAGACTCGCCGAAATCGAATTATCGAGCGTGCGTGTCGGACCTGACTCGATCATTGGCGAGCTCGGCCAGGCCTGGCCAGGCCTTCGCCGTACGCTCGACCTGGCCGCCATCGCGCTCGCTGCAGAACAGGTTGGGGGCGCTCAGCGCTGTCTCGAACTGGCCGTCGCCTATGCCAAGGAACGCGATCAATTCAGCAGACCCATCGGATCCTTCCAGGCAATCAAGCACAAGTGCGCCGACATGTTTCTCGACGTCGAGACCGCACGGTCAGCACTCTACTACGCCGCTTGCATCGCCGACGACGGGAGCGACGACTTGACGACGAACGCATCACTCGCCAAGGCCTGGTGTTCTGAAGCCTATTTCCGCTGCGCGGCAGAGAGCATCCAGATCCACGGTGGCGTCGGATTCACCTGGGAGTACGATCCCCATCTCCATTTCAAGCGAGCGCGTGCGGGTGAGAGCTGGCTGGGCGATCCCAACTACCATCGAGAGCGCGTCGCCCAGGCGATCGGCCTCTAGGAGCGAGCATGCGCGTATTCGAGTCACCACACGAATTGATGGATTGTGTCGGCGAAGAGTTGGGCGAAACGAATTGGCTGGAGATCGATCAATCGCGGATCAACCTCTTTGCAGAAGCGACCGGGGACCACCAATGGATCCACGTCGACGTCGAAAAGGCAAAGCAGGGTCCTTTCGGAGGCCCGATCGCACACGGCTACCTGACAGCCTCACTCGCCAATTTCTTTCTGCCCCAACTCCTCGATGTACGAGGAACGTCGATGGGCGTGAACTATGGCTGCGACAAGATCCGCTTCCCCTCCCCTGTTCCGGTCGGTTCGAGAGTCCGTGGAACGGGCGCACTCACGAGTGCCGAAGAGACAAAAGACGGTGGAATCCAGGCGAAGGTCACAGTCAAGATCGAAATTGACGGACAGGAACGACCCGCGTGCGTCATCGAGACGATCAGCCGATTCTATCCGGCCTAGAAGTCCATCGCAGAACCATTGATTAGGACATGCCGCCTCTGCCACCGGGCTTGTTGACTCTTTATCTCGGGCGTGATTCAGTTCAAACTCCAGTTTCGCAACAATCTGGCTTGCTGCTCGCTGAAACTTTCCAGCTCCGAGAACCGAAGGACAGTTGATGATTCAATCGATTCGATGGAGCACCACCGCTGTGGCGTTCGCATTCATGATCCTCGTTGGAGGCGGTTGTTCCGAGTCGCAGGAGCCTGCTGACATCGCACCCGACGCCGAGGCAGAAAGCCGAGTCCAGGAAGCGACCGACGCGACCGTACGCCAGGTCAGTGCCGAGACTCAGGCGCGCATCGACGCCTACACCGCTGATGCCGTGGCCAGCCTGAAGCGTTCAGCCGACTTCTTGGCAGCACAACAGAATATCAGCTTTCGGGCCGACGTTGCGTATGGCGTACTCCAGTCGAACGGGCAGATGCTCGAATTCGGTGGGACCCGCGACTTCCTGATGCGCCGTCCCGATCGGCTACGCATCGAATCGATCGATCGCGACGGAGGAGTCACCCAATTCTTCTTTGACGGGAAATCGATCCTGATCGACATGCCCAACGAAGACGCGTACGTCCGCATCGAAAAGCCCGGCACCTACTATGCCGCAATGGACTATCTGGTCGACGACCTGGGTGCACCCGCACCTCTCGAGGACTTTACCTCCAAGAACTTCGCCGAAGGCCCCGTGGACAGGATCGAGTCGGGTTTCTACGTGCAACGAGTCATGCTCGACGATCAAATCTGTGAGCATCTTGCGTGGCGAACCGAAGAGGTCGACGTCCAGCTCTGGGTGCGCGAGGGGGAAGAGCCCGTTCCGTGCCGGGTGGTCATCACCTACAAGAAGGCCGAGGGTCATCCGGAATATGCAGCCGATTTCCATGACTGGAATTTTGCTCCCGAGGTCGACGAAGAGCTGTTCACGTTTACCCCACCCGAGAGTGCCGAACGGCTTCAGGCTCAGGCCTACATCCGGGAGCTACGCGTCGAAATGGAGGGCAAGTAATGCCGACAAAGACAATTCGCATGTTCGCGTGCTTCGGAATGTTTTTGATGGTCTTCCTGCTCGCGGCTGATGTAGCGGCACGCGGTCGCGCGGGAGGCGGACGGGGCGGTGGCGGACGTGGTGGCGGTGGATTCAGCCGCGGCGGAGGCGGATTCAATCGCGGCGGAGGCGGACTCAATCGCGGAAGTGGCTCGGGTGCTCGCCGCAGTAGCCCAAACGTTTCGCGCCGGGGCCCTGCGACTGGCGGTACCTTCGGTCGCGAAGGGGGCTGGAGTTCCGGATCGGGTGCAAGAAATCCACAACCCAGCCTGGGGAAACGACCCCAGGTCGGTAAGCGACCCGGGACCGGCGATCGGCCTGATCTCGACAAACGGCCCGGGGCTGGTGATCGACCCGAGACCAGTGATCGGTCTGATCGCCGTGATCGACCCGGGACCGATGGTCAGCCCGCTCGCGGCGATCGACCCGAGGCAGGTGATCAGCCGAGTGACGCCGACCGCCGCGATCAGGCGAAGCAGCGACTGGAGAATCGTCAGGATAATCGAAACGAGTACTACGACGATCGCAACGAGTTCTACGATGACTGGCGGTATTACGGTGTGGGCACATCGATCACAGTGGTCACATTCAACTCGCTCTCGTGCACGACGACCTCCACCAGGGTCGGCGGCGTCACCTACTACGACTGCGGTGGAACCTGGTACAACCGGACGTACAGCGGCGGAACGGTGAATTACGTCGTCGTGGATGCGCCAGCGGGTCACTGACCAGCGAGTGCATCGTTGAGGCCCCGTCGAAATTGGGCGTGCAAAATCCGCACGCTGCCGATCGCACTTCTGATCGTCGTTGCGCTCATTCAAATAGCGCTGGCAAGAAGTGCAGCGCTGAGCCCATGGTCGGGTGGTGGTTTTGGCATGTTCTCGACACTCGACCACGGGAGTCGGCGCCACCTCCACGCGTTCGTCCTGCGACCCGGTCTGCGCCGCGAAGTCATTCCGCCTCGAGCCCTGGCAGACGAGATCCGACGTGCACTGGCGTTCCCCACCAAGCCCCGCCTCCGCGCCCTCGCGACCAGCCTCGCGAAGACTCCTACGCCTGATCACGGGCCCGCGACTGCTGTACAGGTGCAGGTGTGGAATACGCGATTCGATCGCGAGACGCTGACACCGGCGAATCACATCCTGAGCGAATTCCTACTCCAGCTCGAGAATGAGGGTTGAGGTGACCAGCCTTCGGGACCGGATCGGCGCGATCGCCTCCGCTGACCTCGCGTTGCGTCTCACACTCCTCGGCCTGGTGCTTCATCCTGTCGGTCACGAATTATTTCGCCCTTGGATTCTCGGAATGGCTGGGGCCGGCCTGCTCTTCCCCGGTCTTCTACACCGGCCGGCGCTCTGGGGAGGTTTGAGCCTCCTGACCGCAGGCCGCGTCGCTCTCGACTGGCCACTCTCCGACAACCACGCCTACCTGCTGTCGTACTGGTGTCTCGCGGTCACCCTTTCATGCTTTGGCAAAGGACAGGATCGCATTCTGGCCATCAATGGCCGTTGGCTGATCGCTTTGGTGTTCGGATTCGCGACGCTGTGGAAATTGCTCCTTGCCCCGGATTTTGTCGACGGAACGTTCTTTCGTGTAACGCTGCTCGTGGATCCCCGCTTTGAAGGTTTTACCCGGCTGGTCGGCGGCCTGTCGATTGAACAGATCGATGCCGCCCGCGCCGCGCTCGGTCGTCATTCAGACGGCGGAGCACTCGAAGCCGTAGCAGCCGCGACACCTTCGGTCTGGCTCGAGCGGCTGGCGATGGCGATGACGGCCTGGACCCTTGCCATCGAGCTGGCCATCACGGTGACCTTTTGCTGGTGGCAGGGCCGTGGTCCATCGAAGCTCCGTGAAGCATTCTTGATCCTCTTCTGCGTGAGCACCTATGCCGTCGCCACGGTCGAAGGCTTCGGCTGGCTGTTGATTGCCATGGGCGTCGCTCAATGCGAAGTCGATCGCACGCGCGCCCGAGTCGCTTTTCTCGGGACATTTGCGCTGATCCTTTTCTACCGCGAGGTTTCATGGCTGACATGGCTTGCCAACCTGATCGGGAACGTTTAGGGCAGCGCTGAGCACCTTAGAATGCAGTTCGTGCGCATCCGACGCACCCTGACCCGGGGTCAGCCGGGTCGAGCCTACCGTGACAGAAATGAAATCTGCTGGACTCCTCGGCGCCTCGAATCCAAATCGAGACGCACGCTGGACTCGAATCGATGCCGGGTTCAACGATCGGGGACCTCTGCAGTCAATCCGCGACTATCCTCCCGATACCGTAGACTTCACACGGCAGGGGGTAGAAATTCGTGCAGCCGGAAATCAATCATCAGATCGTTCT
>CBFDDD010000088.1:0-20384 GCA_965603475.1 uncultured Myxococcales bacterium | reverse complement strand
GTGAACTGAAGTTGCGTTGGCAGTGTTGACAGAGGTACCGCTGGATCCGGCGGGGCCGAACGTCTCGTTCGAAGAAGCCTTTTTTCTTATAGCGCCAAGGCTTCGAACTTGTTCGGGAATTGCAGTTCGGGTTGGGGCAGAAGGGCGGCTTGAAGGAGGCGGAGGAACTCGGCATGCCCCCGAAAGAGCAGGGATCGTGCCAGGCCCACTTATCAGTCCACGTCTCATGATCTGAGGGAAAAGGTTATCGAGCGCAAAGATTCTCGAGCATCGACTCTTTCCGAGTCAGATCGATCTCTCGAGTTGAGTGAGTCGTTGTGCTGACGGCAGGATCTCGACGCGGCCATTCGAGAGAAACAGGGCCCATCAACCGGCACTAACCCGACCCAATCAGCCTCAATCAGCGTTGGCGAGAAGAGCTGGGGTTTTGAGCGGCCCGGCGCGGTTTTCTACCCGCCAGTCTGCCCAAGGCGCTCTAGGATCGCTGCAGCGGTCGCCTTCTTGGCCTTGAGATCGTCTCTGTAATCCTTGGCATCAGTATTCGCAATTTCATAGCCGAGGTCGGAGACGGCGCTCTCGAGCATTTCGGCCAGAGTCTTGATTTCATCTTCAGTCAGTTCGAGATTGGGCATAGACAGCGAGTATGCCGCGTCGAGGATTGTGGTCAACAGGTTGACGTGGAGAGATCGACCTGGCGGATAATGTGCTCAGCCCCCAGCGTCAGTGCCCGGGTTGGTCATGACTCGAGCATGCGTCTGTCAGATGCTTTCGTATGCGAGGAGCGAGATGGATGCTGTTGGCGATTGATATCGGTTCTCTCGCTTCACCCTTGCTCCTCATTTTGGGTGTCGATCTTGCCGGCGCGCGCGGAGGAAGACCGACCGGCTCGGTCCGACTGGTCTTCGACCCGTACAGCAGGGTTCTGTAGATAGAACGCCTGCAAGAGCCCGTAGAGTTCCGGATGCTGCCCGCGAAGCGCCACCGGTTGATCGAAGAACTCCTCTGTCGCCACCGCAAAGAACTCGGCTTCATTGGTCGCCCCGTACGCATCGAGCAAGGTGCGCCTTCCCTTCTTCGCCTGCTCGCGGAGCAAGAGATACTCGCGGGAACAGACCCGGGTCCATGTCTGATACTCCGTCCTGTCATGCAGCGGAGGTGTGCCGTCGGCGCGGCCGTCGAGCATGTCGAGTTTGTGGGCGAACTCGTGATAGACCACGTTGTGGCCGCTCTCGGGGTGTCGCCCAGTCCGCCGAACCGCATCCCAGACGAGGATTACGGGACCTCGGAACTGGGCTTCGCCGAGGACGGGGAGGGCGGCCTCGACGGGGCGGGTGGGAATCTCGAAGGCTCCTGGACGCCGCGCGGGTACGACGACCGTCGACGGATAGACGAGGATCGAGTGTACATTGCGGTAGTAATCATGCGGCAGCTCCAGGATCAGAAGGCAGGCCTGAGCCGCGATCGTGACTCGGATTTCGTCTGTAAGTTTCAGACCGCCACAGCCTTCCCAATGTTTCTCGTCGACGAACACGCGAACGAGATTACGGAGGTGTCGTCGCTCCTCTGCGAGAAGCCAACGGTCGTGTGCCACATTGCGTCGGATCGCGGCTTCCCACTCGTCTGGGAAGGGCAGGGCGAGGAGCTTTCTACGTCGACGCTCACGAAACCAATGCAGCATGCTGGCGCGCAGCATAGCGGACGCCGCATGCTGGCGGCGTCGCGAACCTCAACGTCGTGCCTCTGTTCTAGCGCCGGCATCGGCGCCAGCGCGTGGGTCTCGATTCAAGTCGTGCTGACGGGATGCTCCAGAATGTAGTCGAGAAGCGCCCGCACGTTTCGCAAGCTCGCTCGGTCGACCTCGGGAATTTCGAGCCCGATGCGCTCGGCGATGCCGTTCGCGATGTTGAGCGAATCGATCGAGTCGAGACCGAGGTCGTATCGAAGATCTACGTCGGGCGATAGGTCTGCTCGGCTGAGGTCGGGCGCGATATCGAGAATCAGCTCGTAGAGAATCTCGCGCACTGCGTCGGGGTTCTGCGTCTCTTGTTTCATGGTCATAGATTCTCCGGGTCGGCGATTTGGCGCGCGATAGCCGTCAGGAAGCGGGAGCCTTCCTGACCATCACTGGCGCGGTGATCGGCTGCGAGCGTTGCGCGGAGCATTGATCGGGTTCCGAGCAGATCGCCCTCCGCCCGGACTTCCGAATGGATTGCGCCGAAGCCAACGATCGATACTTGCGGCGGGTAGATGACGCCGTAGATCGTTTCGACACCATCTTCGCCCAGACTCGTTATGGCGAGCGTCGCATCCGAGAGTTCCGCGCTGCGTAGCCGCCCGTTTCGAGCGCGTGTGACAACGTCCTGGAGCTGCTCCATCACGTCATCGAGAGGGCGCGAGTCGGCATCGCGCAGCGTTGGCACGACGATTCCGCCGGTACGAAGCGAGACGACCATGCCGACATGGACAGCATCGGACGGATGGTGGGCACCGTCGATCCAATGACCGTTCAATTGGGGGAAACGCCGGGCTGCATTGGCGACCGCCTTCACGAGGAGTGCGGGAACGAGAAGCCTCTTCGAGATCGGGCGCTCGTGGTTGGCCTTCTCGAGCCACGCGAGTGTCGACGTGAGCTCGATCGAGGTCGCCAAGTAGTAGTGTGGGATTTTTCGCTTCGAACGCTCCATCGCGGCCGCGATGACCTGTCGCCGTCGCGTAGCGCGATCCATCTGTGTTGCGGTGGTGCCCGATGGCCTGGGGGCCGGGACTGTGCTCGTGTCTTTCGATGGCTTCGAGACGGTCGAGCTGGCTGCAGGCGTGGCCGTGTGCATGGGCGTGGGCGTGCCTGACGCAATGATGTCGGCCTCGACGATGGCACCACTCGGCCCACTGCCCGAGACGCTTTCGAGTGCGATGCCGCGTTCGCGGGCGACTCGGCGGGCCAGAGGCGTCGCGCGGATTCGATGATGCGACGCGGGCGGGGGCTCGTCGTGTCGTATGGGCCTGGAATCTGAAGGGAGTTCGACTCCCGTTGGTGCCTCGGAGCGCACGGTCGCCATCGGCGTACCGACCGGTACCGTCTCGCCCGTTTGGACGAGGAGCGCGTCGATCCAGCCCGTTTCGAAGGACTCCATTTCGATTTCGGCCTTCTCGGTGTCGAGCAACGCAACGATTTGGCCGTGCTCGACGCGGTCACCGGACGCGACGTACCACTCGAGGACTTTGCCTTCTTCCATTTCCGCGCCTAACGAGGGCATTCGAATCTCAGCCATGTCGACCGACCGCCTTTCGGGCCGCTTCTGCAATGCGGTCGACCTGGGGCAGGCATGCCTGCTCGAGAGCACGCGCGTAGGGGACCGGCACTTCCACGCTACAAACACGCCCGACGGGTGCGTCGAGATCGAAGAACGCCTCTTCCTGGATGCGAGCAGCGATTTCGGCAGAGAGCCCTCCGCTGCGCCATCCTTCATCGACGATCACCGCTCTATGGGTGCGTCTGACGGATTCGAGAATCGCGCGTTCGTCGAGAGGGCGCAGCGTTCGCAAGTCGAGCACTTCGGCCTCGATGCCTTCGCCTGCAAGCACGTCAGCGGTTTCGAGCGTACGCGGCAACATCCCGCCGTAGGTGATGAGCGTGAGGTCGCTCCCCGGGCGTCGAATCGCCGCGCGGTCGAGGTCGACGGGTGACGGATCTGGGGGCAAGCGGCCCTTTTCGCTTTGCAGTCCTGCATGTTCGAAGATCATGACGGGATCCGGATCATCCAGTGCAGCTTGGAGCATGCCCCGCGCATCAACGATCGTCGCGGGCGTGACGATTCGCAGTCCTGGAATATGCGCCATCCAGCCCTCGAGACTGTGGGAGTGCTGTGCGGCCAGCTGGAATCCGGCGCCTGTCGACATCCGAATCACAAGCGGCACGTTGAACTGGCCGCCGGACATGTGCAGGAGTGTGGCCGCGTGGTTCACGATCTGGTCGAGGGCCAGCAGGCTGAAATTGACCGTCATGATCTCGACGATCGGGCGCATCCCGCCGATGGCCGCTCCGATTGCGGCGCCGACGAAGCCGGATTCCGAGAGGGGCGTATCGCGCACGCGCTCGCTGCCGAACTCCTCGAGCAGCCCACGGCTGATCCCGTAGGCCCCGCCATAGGCTCCGACGTCCTCGCCCAGCAGAAAGACGCGCTCGTCCTTGATGAGCGCTGCACGCAGTGCTTCTCGAAGGGCGTCCCGATAGCCGACCGTTCTGGTGTCTGCTGTCTCCGTCACGCCTGATTCCTCGGTGAAGTCAAGAACCGGGTCAAGGTCTCGGGCGTTTCGGGCTCGCTTGCCCGAGCGAACTCGACGGCGTCGTCGATCTCAGTTTCGATCTCCTCTTCGAGTCGCCGGCGAGTGTCTTCATCGAGCAGGCCACTCGCGGTCATCGCATCAACGACCCTACGGACGGGACCGTGTTCCTTCCAACCCTCGATCTCCGATTTCGCGCGGTAGAGCTCTGGATCGAACATTGAGTGTGGGCGGAATCGGTAGGTCTGGAACTCGAGAAAAGTCGGCCCCCCTCCGCCCCTGATCGAAAGGACGGCACTGCGCGCGGCGGACTCGACCGCGAAGACGTCCATGCCGTCGACGGGCCAGGCGGGCATTCCGTAGGAGGTTGCTTTCAGGCAGAGATCCGTTTGAGACTCCGAGCGGGCGAGCGCTGTGCCCATCGCATAACCGTTGTTCTCGCAACAGAAGAGCACCGGGAGATTCCAGAGTGCGGCCAGGTTCATGGCCTCGTGGAACTCCCCCTCCGCGACTGCGCCCTCGCCAAAGAAGCAGGCGATAACCTCAGACGTGCCTTTCAGCTTCGCGGCCAGGGCGAGTCCCGCGGCGATCGGTAGCCCACCTCCCACGATGGCCCAACCGCCATAGAAGCGCGTCGTCGCATCGAAGAGATGCATGGACCCGCCACGCCCTCCGCTGCAACCGTCTTGTCGGCCGAGGAGTTCGGCCATGACCGAACGTGCGCTGATTCCACGCGCGAGCGCGTGTCCATGCTCGCGGTAGGTGGCGACGATGGCGTCCTGTGAATCGAGCGCTTGCATCACACCGACCGCGACCGCCTCCTCACCGATATAGAGATGGAGGAATCCGCGGATCTCCTGAGCAGAGTAGAGTTCGGCGGATCGCTCTTCGAAGCGGCGAATCCGAATCATCTCTTGCAGCAAGGCGAGCGCATGTTCGGCGCTCGTGCCTTCCGGGAGCGAGGTTGCGGGATTCATGGCGGACTCCCTGCGAGGCCCGATGAATCACCGACCTCGGCACCACTTTCTTTGGCCTTCAGCAGGCGCCGCATGATTTTTCCGCTGCGCGTCTTCGGGAGCTGGTTGGTGATCTCGATCTCGCGCGGGGCCGAGACGGCACCAAGTCGTTTGCGCCCGAGCGCAAGCAGCTCGCGTTCGAGTTCGGGGCTCGGGTCGTAGCCATGCTTGAGTTCGACGAATGCCTTCACGATCTCACCGGCCGTCGGATGGGGCTTTCCGATCGCAGCGGCCTCATTGACCGCCGGATGTTCCATGAGAACACTCTCGATCTCGAAGGGACCGATGCGGTGGCCTGCCGATTTGATCATGTCATCGGCTCTTCCGACGAACCAGAAATATCCGTCTTCATCCTGATAGGCGAGGTCCTCGGTCAGATACCAGTCGCCATGGAAGCACGCGCGATAACGCTCCTCCTGGCCGAGATAGCCGCGCATCATTGACGGCCATCCACGACGCAACGCGATCTCACCCTCGTGATTCGGCTCGTCGATCATGTCCAGCCCGCCGTCTTCGCGGCGCTGCACGATTTGCGCCTCGATCCCCGGGAGCGCCCGCCCCATCGAGCCCGGCCGAATCTCCATTCCGCGATAGTTGGCAATCATGATTCCGCCGGTCTCGGTTTGCCACCAATTGTCGTGGGCCGGAAGACCGAGATGGTCGAGCGTCCACATGACGGCCTCAGGGTTGAGCGGTTCGCCCACGCTGGCAATCAGGCGGAGGGCGGAGAAATCGAATTGGGCCGTCAGATCGGAGCCCATCTTCATCAGCATACGGATGGCCGTCGGCGACGTGTACCATATGTTGACTCGGTGGCGTTCGAGCAGGCGATACCAGAGTTCGCCCTCGAAATCCGCCTCGACCACGAGGCTTCGCACGCCGTGTAGAAGCGGGGCGAAGATTCCGTAGGACGTTCCCGTAACCCATCCGGGGTCCGCAGTACACCAGAAGACGTCTCCGGGGTGAAGATCGAGGGCGAATTGTGCCGTTGCATAGTGCGATACGGCGGCATCATGGACGTGTACGACACCTTTCGGTTTTCCGGTCGTTCCACTCGTGAAATGCAGAATCGCAGGATCCTCGGGATCGGTCATGGGCGTCTCGAAGTCTCGACTTTCCGCTTCGAGGAGGTCTTCGAAGCGGAGAGTGCCCTCGAGAATCCGATTTCTTTCCCCGGTGTCGCTCTCCTTGTGGCCGACGAGAAGGACATACTCGAGATCGGGCAATGAAGATCGAATCGGGGCGATTACGCGCCGGTAGAGGGCCGGAGTAGTGAGCAGTACGCGAGCCGTACCGATCTCGAGTCGTTGCTGGACCGGCTCGGGGCCAAAGGCTGAGAAAAGAGGAGAAAACAGATTTCGAGTCTTGAGCGTCCCGAGTGCGACGACATAGAGCGCCGGAATCCTTCCGGTCAACGTGAAGACTCGGTCACCGGGGCCGACACCGAGCCGGCAGAGGGCATTTGCGAATCGATTGCTGTCCCGACTTAGATCGGCATAGCTGATCTTGCGCTCTTCAGCATGAATTCCGATCCAGTGGAGCGCCGTGTCGTTGGCGCGGGGGCCGTTCGCATGACGATCGACGGCGAGCACCGCCAGGTTGGCGTTGCGCTTCGGCGAGTCCCGAGTCAGCTCGCCACGGGTGTCTTCCCATCGAAAGTGGGAAACGGTCTCCTCATAGTTCAGGAGATGGGGGCGGGGCTCTTTATGCGCGCCTTCCGGCTTTGGGATCCGTTGAATCTCCATTTCGGCCACCCATCTCTTGAATTCAAGATTTAGACAGAAGCAAGTCGCATGCCGTGTCAAAGTCGTTCCTCCGCGACGTCTCGTCAAGCGCCCGTGTTCGCTTTGCGCTTCCATGTGTCCCGAACGACCTGACGGAATTGAGTGGACCCCAAATGGCGGCATGATGCGTTCACTCTGCCGTACCTGTTTTCTGAGCTAGACGAGCGCTGGACGAGAGAGGTGGATTCGATGGCAGACCAGCCCGACTCAGTCGAGTCGACTCTCGAGGATCTGAATCCGTATGACATTGCCCGGACGCAATTCGATCTCGCTAGCTGCTACCTACCCCAACTCCCCACCGGGTTGGTCGAGTCGCTCAAGTGCCCGCGCAGGATCTTGACCGTGAACTTTCCAGTGCTGACCGAGGACGGTGAAGTCCGAACCTTTATGGGCCATCGAGTGCTGCATAGCAGCACTCGTGGGCCTGGGAAGGGTGGTCTCCGATATCACCCCGATGTGACCGCCGATGAGATCTGCGCGCTCGCTTCCTGGATGACTTGGAAATGCGCGGTCGTCGACGTGCCCTTTGGCGGTGCCAAAGGGGGCGTGGCCTGTGATCCGAAGCAGCTGACTGAAGTCGATCTTCGACGCATCACGCGCCGTTTCATCGCGGAGCTGGGCGACGCGATCGGGCCACATACTGATATTCCCGCCCCTGATATCAATACGGATGCTCAGACGATGGCTTGGGTCTATGACACCTATAATGCTATTCATCCTGGCCGCAACAATCTGCCGGTCGTGACGGGCAAGCCGCTCGACATCGGCGGATCAGCGGGACGCCGTGAGGCCACCGGTCGCGGTATCCTCCACGTCACCCAGGAAATCTTGAAGCGGGGAATCGTCCCGGAGCTGAACTCCTTGTCGGACGCCCGGGTCGTAGTGCAGGGCTTCGGCAACGTGGGATTCCACGTCGCGACCCTCTTCGCAGAGGCCGGAGCGCGCGTGATCGCCGTGGGCGATTCGGTCGACGGAATTGCGTGCGAGGAAGGGATCGATCTCGAGGCCGCGCGCAAGCATCAACGCGAAGTGGGGACCGTCGTGGGTCTCGCTGATACCACGACGATCACAAAGGGTCAGCTCCTCGAACGACCCTGCGACATTCTGGTACCCGCCGCCATCGGCGGGCAGATCCGACGTGACAATGCACCTCGCATCTCGACACGTCTGGTCGTCGAGGGAGCGAACGGCCCGACCACGCCCGAAGCGGATCGAATCCTGGCGGAACGTGGTATTCCCGTCGTCCCAGACATTCTCGCGAACGCAGGGGGCGTCGCCGTCAGCTACTTCGAGTGGGTGCAGAACACGGAGAACCAGCAGTGGGGCCTCGACGAGGTCAATCGCAAGCTGCACACAAAGATGGTGGCGGCCACGGAGTCCGTGCTCGAGAAGCAGAAGACTCTCGCGCACGATCTTCCCGAGATCAGAGAAGCATTGCTCGAGACGAGAAAGCGCCACGATGTCCCGGAAGTCGATCTCGAGCCCGTCACGTTGCGTGCCGCGGCTTACGTGCTCGCCATCTCACGTGTTTCCAGCGTGGCGCTCGAGCGAGGAATCTGGCCTTGAGGAACAAACGAGCCCAGCGATCGAGTCGGCAGATCTCGAGCTGGCTCAAATCGGATGCCCCCGAGCGTGTTGCAGCATCACCCAGTTCACGGAGCCGAGCATCCACCGCCCGATCAGAACGAAACCCATGATGCCGAGAAGGGCCATCACGAACGCGCCGAACATTGCGGCCCCGAAGCTGTCGACAGAGCCAGGCTCTTGTCTCCCTATGTCCGCGGATCCTCGCTGTGAACTCCTACTTCGAATAGCCTCCACCGAGGTGATCGTAGGGGTCGTGGCCCTCCTCGAGCGCCTCTCGATAGCGCGCTTGATCGATCAAGGTTTCGAGTCCGGAGACGACATATTGCTGAAAATCTCGCGCGGAGAGAACTCCAATCGGCTTTCCGTCGTGCACCACGGGAAGGTGACGAAAGCCCCGCTCACGGATCAATTCAGCACACTCGCGCACGTGTGTCTCGGGTCCGACGGTGATCGGCTCTCTGGTCATCACGGAGTCGATGGGGGTTGTATCGGGGTCGAGTCCGGCGACAACGACTCGATGCAGCAAATCCCGCTCGGAGAAGAGCCCGAGAAGCTTCGCGGCGCCCCCGTTTCCTTCGACCACGAGAACGGCACCGACGCCGTTCTGATCCATCTGTGACGAGACCTGCCGAACGGTCTCCTTTGGTCCTGTGATGACGAGCTTCGTCTTCATGAGGTCTTCGATCAATGCCATTCGAATCTCCTTTGTTTTTCACTCATCGTATTCCTGGCGACGATAGCCAGCCGCTCCGCGAGAGGAATCGAGCCCAGTTCTCGGTTCAGTTAGAGCAATGATCGGGCCAATTGGCGTGGGCCCGAAACTCGTTCAGGCACAGGGTAGAGAGATGCCTCGGCCGTGATTGAGGCGGTCAGCCTCGGTTGGTGTCCATGACGCCACATTGGCGAGAGGCCTCTCCGGGGCTGTTGTCGGAGTTTCTATTGATTACAGTCGGTAGCCGGAGAAGGCAACATGCGCGGTCAGGATGCCCTATGAAGGTTCGAAATAGAGCTGCACCAGGAAAATCCTGCGGATTCAGGAGAGCGCGAGCCGTCGACGTGGGTGGCGCTTGACGAACGTTCTCGACATTCGCGGGCTTAGAAGGCTCCTGACGAGTATCAACCCGCGGACGATCTACCTGTATTCGGTCGTGATCGGGGTTCTGTCTGGATGCGGGGCGCTCGTTTTCAATGAGCTATTGCACCTGGCTACTGAAATGACGATGCACGGCTGGGCGCAGGTCGTGTTGCCCGAGCCGTTGGGAGAGTTGGGAGAGCTGTCGGACCGGCCGCTGCCGGCAGGCCCGCCTCGTCGCTGGGTGCTCTTTTTCCTGCCCGTCGCGGGTGGCCTGATCTCGGGCCTGCTCGTCAAGACTTTTGCACCCGAAGCGGAGGGAACAGGAACAGACGGCTATATCGACGCGTTCCATAACAAGGCCGGCTCGATGCGACGCCGGGTGCCCTGGGTGAAATCGGCGGCGACACTCTCGACCCTTGCGTCCGGCGGGAGCGCGGGAAAGGAAGGTCCGATCGCGCAGATCGGTGCGGGCATCGGTTCGGCTCTTGGCCGTAGCCTGAAGATGGGGGCGAGGGCTCGCCGCACGATGATGGTTGCGGGGGCAGCGGGGGGCCTGGGTGCCATTTTCAGGGCGCCGCTCGGCGGCGCGCTCACAGCCGTCGAAGTGCTGTACAAAGAAGATCTCGAGACGGATGCACTGACGCCCGCGATTCTCTCGTCCGTCACGGCCTACACGGTCTTCTGCTCGGTGAAAGGCTTCGACCACGTTTTTGCCTACGCCGGCGATTCCTTTCACACGCCGGTACAGCTTCTCTTCTACGCCGTGCTGGGTCTCGTGTGTTCCGGGACTGGCTATCTCTATGTCCATTTCCTGCATGGTTCGAAGCGTTTGTTCTTCGATCGTCTGCCGATCAACAAATATCTCGTCCCGCCGATCGGAGGGCTTCTGGTTGGAATCGTGGGGCTCTCCTATCCGCAGGCGATGGGTCAGGGCTTTGGTTATGTACAGCAGCTGATCCTGGGCCAGCCCATCGACGGGATCAGGGCGACAGTTGGATTCCTTGCCACTCTGGCTGTGCTCAAGATCGTGACGACCTCGTTCACGATCTCCTCGGGCGGCTCTGGCGGGGTCTTTGCTCCGAGCCTCTTCATTGGCGCCCTGCTTGGCGGATGCGTCGGAACGCTGAGCCAGCAGTTCTTTCCAGACGTCGTACCGGACGTGGCGCCCTTTGTCGTCGTCGGGATGGGTGCATTCTTCGCCGGGGTGGCAAATGCGCCGATCGCATCGCTGATGATGGTCTGCGAGCTGACCGGTGCCTATGAACTCCTGCCCCCGTTGATGGTGGTGGCCATCGTTGCACTCGTCACGTCGAGGCGATGGTCTATCTACACAATGCAGGTGGACAACAAGTTCTCCACCAAAGCGCACCTCTGGGAAATGAATCCAAATTTCCTGAAACACGTGACCATCGGCGCCGCGATGCATGGAGAATACGCCCGTTCGGCCATCATTTCGCCTGATCTGCCTCTGGGAGCGATCGAGTCTCTCGCGAGCGAGACGGGGGAGACCGATCTGCTCTTGCAGAACGCGCGGGGGGAACTCACGGGACTCCTCTCGCTCAATGACCTCGGGGATCGAGAGGATCTCGAACATCTGGGTTCGCTCGTGCTTGCCGATGATCTCGTGAACCGACGTACTGTCTCTCTGAGCCCCGACGACAACCTGATTCACGCTCTCGAATTTTTTGGTGAGCGTGAATTCGACAAGCTGCCGATCGTCGAGTCCGTCGATGGACAAGACCGACTGCTTGGTCACGTGAGTTATCGGGATATCATTGGCTTCTACCAGCGAGAACACAGTTCGGCGGATCTGCAGCCGGCAGACGTTCGTGACGATCGTGCTTGACGGGTCGAGTATGGATCCATTGTCTTTTCGGATTCTACAGGGAGGGCGAGCGTGACGATCGAGATGGCCGCTGGGCCCTGGCGAGAAAAAATCTACGAGGTCATCTTCGAGGCGGACACGCCGTTAGGCAAGCTCTTCGATGTGGCCCTCTTGTGGGCGATCCTGGGAAGCGTATTGGCCGTTTGTCTCGATAGCGTCTCCTCCTTCGAAGAACGTTTCCACGGCGTATTCGCCGCTGCAGAGTGGACCTTTACGGCCCTCTTCTCGATCGAATACATCCTTCGACTCATCTCCGTTCGTCAGCCACTGCGTTATGCAATCAGTTTCTACGGACTCGTCGATCTGCTCGCGATCCTACCGAGCTATCTCAGTCTCTTCATTCCAGGGAGCCAGCACCTGCTCGTGATTCGCATCATGCGGCTGCTGCGTGTGTTTCGGGTACTGAAACTGGGGCGTTACGTTTCCGAGAGCCAGGTGTTGATGACCGCGATCAAGAACTCGCGAGCAAAGATCACGGTCTTTCTGTTCACGGTGATGACGCTTGTGGTCGTGATCGGGGCGGCCATGTACTTGATCGAGGGACCGGAGAACGGTTTCACCTCGATTCCGCGGGCGATGTATTGGGCGATCGTGACTCTGACGACGGTGGGATACGGTGATGTCACACCCTTGACTGTCGCTGGACAGATGCTCAGCTCAGTATTGATGATCCTCGGCTACGGGATCATCGCGATTCCGACGGGCATCGTCACGGCAGAACTGACCAGCGTGACCCACTCACGGGATCTGACGACTCGCACGTGTCCCTCGTGTCTGAGCGAAGGACATTCGACGGTCGCACAATTCTGCAGCGATTGCGGAGAAATGTTGCTGAACGACCGGAACCGGGACCGCGCGACCGGCGAGTCCTGAGCGGGCGGCGGAACCTCTCCGTGACTTCCGGGATGGCTCCGATCTTCCTACGGATTCAAGTTCGACGGCCTTCTTCGCGTTCACCAGAGCGCGTTTGATCGTCGGCGTCTTCACTGGGAAGCCCCCAACCGTGGACGAGGGTGAAGAGGACTGGAATCACGATGAGCGTGACGAGTGAGGCGGTAATGACACCCCCGACCATGGGCGCGGCGATGCGGCGCATCGTTTCGGATCCTGTGCCGGCACCCCACATGATGGGGAGAAGTCCGATGACGTCCGAGGCAACCGTCATCAGGAGTGGCCTGGCTCTGAAAGTGGCGCCCTCGACGGTCGTTCGCCAAAGGTCCTGAACCGTTTCTAACTTCCCCGCCTCGATCGCACGATCTCGAGCCTGATTCAAGAAGAGCAGCATGATGACACCGGTCTCGGCAGTCAGGCCCAGGAGTGCCAGAAATCCCGCCCCCACGGCGACACTGAGATCGTAGTCGAGTGCCCAGAGGAGAAATAGTCCACCGACCAACGCGAAGGGCAAGCTGCCAATGACGAGCAACGTGTCGGAGAGCCTTCGGAAGTTCAAATAGAGCAGCAGGAAGATGATGCCCAGGGTGAGTGGGGCTATGAGCATGAGCCGGTTCTGGGCGCGCTCGAGATATTCGTACTGTCCACTCCACTGCAGGGTGTAGCCGGGTGGAGTCGTGACGTGATCAGCCAGCGTCGCTCGGGCCTTCTCGACGTAGGTCCCAACGTCGATGTCCTCGAGATCGATGAAGACCAGGGCATTGGGCCTTGCGTTCTCGGTCTTGATTGCGGGTGGGCCCTTGGTGAAGTTGAGTGTCGCGAGTTGTTCGAGGGGAACCCGTGCTCCGCTCGGTGTCGGGACGAGCACGCGACGGAGCGAGGAAAGATCGTCTCGAAGCTCGCGGCTGTATCGAAGGTTGATGGGATAGCGCTCGAGACCCTCGATGGTCTGGCTGATGTTCATTCCGCCAATCGCTGTCTGGATCACGTCTTGAACGTCGCCGATCGTCAGGCCATAGCGGGCGATTCTTGCACGGTCGATGTCGAAATCGAGATAGTTGCCGCCGACCACGCGTTCGGAATAGACGCTCAGTGTGCCCGGTACTTTGCGTAGAGTGGCTTCGATTTGCTCGCCAATGTCTTCGAGCACTTTGAGATCGGGTCCGGAGATCTTGATGCCGACGGGCGTCTTGATTCCGGTGGCGAGCATGTCGAGTCGAGTTTTGATGGGCATGGTCCAGGCATTCGTGAGACCCGGGAAACGAATCATGCTGTCGAGTTCTTCGATGAGCTTTTGCGGTGTCATTCCGGGTCGCCATTCGCTCTGTGGTTTGAGCGTAATGATGGTCTCGATCATGGAAAGAGGCGCCGGGTCTGTTGCCGTCTCCGCTCGTCCGACCTTGCCGAAGACGCGTTCCACCTCTGGAACCGTTGCGATGATGCGATCGGTCTGTTGAAGCAGCTCGCGGGCCTTTGCGATCGAGATTCCCGGAAGTGTCGTCGGCATGTAGAGCAGGTCGCCTTCATTGAGAGGCGGCATGAACTCCGAGCCGAGCTGTCGATAGGGATAGATACTCGAGAGAAGCAGTAGGACGGCGACGGCGAGTACCACGAAGCGATGTCGCAATGCCGCGGCGAGCAGGGGCCGATAGGTCCAGAGTACGGCGCGGTTGAGTGGGTTTCGGCTCTCCGGAAGAATCTTGCCGCGAACGAGCCAGATCATCAGCGCCGGAACGACCGTAATCGAGAGCAGGGCGGCTCCCGCCATTGCATAGGTCTTCGTGAAGGCGAGCGGTTTGAATAGGCGACCTTCTTGTGCCTCGAGGGCGAAGATGGGAAGGAAAGAAGCGGTCACGATGAGGAGCGAGAAGAAGAGGGAAGGTCCGACCTCGACGGCTGCGTCGATCAGGATTTCTCGTCTTGGCTTTTTGTCGCTGTCTCGCTCGAGGTGCTTGTGGGCGTTCTCGACCATGACGATGCCCGCGTCGATCATGGTGCCGATGGCGATTGCGATGCCGCCGAGCGACATGATGTTCGCGTTGATGCCCTGGTGATACATCACGATGAACGAGAAGAGTATGCCGAGGGGTAGAAGTAGAATCGCCACCAGGGCGCTTCGGAAGTGCACGAGAAAGACGAAGCAGATGAGGGCCACGATGAACCCCTGCTGGAGGAGCTTCGTTCGAAGATTGTCTATCGCACGCTCGATGAGGGGGGCGCGATCGTAGACGGGGACGATCTCGACGCCGGGCGGAAGATTCTTCTCGAGTTCGGCGAGCTTCGCCTTCACGTTTCGAATGGTCTCGAGTGCGTTTTCGCCAGAGCGCATGATGATCACCCCGGCCGCCGTTTCGCCTTCACCGTCCAGGTCCGTGAGCCCACGCCGGAGTTCGGGTCCCAGGGAGACGGTCGCGACGTTGCGGAGCAGAATCGGTGTTCCAGATTCACTCGCACCCACTGCTACCTGTTCGAGGTCGCTCGTCGAGCTCACATAGCCACGTCCGCGAACCATGAATTCGGTCTCGGCCTGTTCGATCAGTCTTCCGCCAATATCGTTGTTGCTGCGTTCGATTGCGTGTCGAACGTGTGAAAGGGTCAGTCCGTAGGCTGCGAGATTATTGGGGTCGACCTCCACCTGGTACTGGCGCACGTGGCCGCCCACGCTCGCAACTTCGGCAACGCCGGGGACGGTCTGCAGCTCGTAGCGAAGGTGCCAGTCCTGGAGCGAGCGAAGCTCGGCGAGATCGAGATTTCCGGTTCGGTCGATGAGGGCGTACTCGAAGATCCAGCCCACTCCTGTGGCGTCCGGACCAAGGGTGGGTGTCACCCCGGGTGGCAGGCGGCCGGACACGAAATTCAGTGATTCCAGGACGCGGCTTCGCGCCCAGTAGAGATCCGTTCCATCCTCGAAGATGATGTAGACGAATGAAAATCCGAAGAACGAGTACCCGCGAACGACCTTGGCGTAGGGTACGGCGAGCATCGCCGTCGATAGCGGGTAGGTGACCTGATCTTCGACGACCTGTGGTGCTTGCCCCGGAAACTCCGTGAAGACGATGACTTGAACGTCCGAGAGATCGGGAATCGCGTCGAGCGGCGTATTGGCAACGGCATAAATGCCCCAGGCGACCAATCCGGCGATTCCAACAGCGACGAGAAACGGGTTTCTGGCAGAACCTTCGACGATGTAGCGGAGCATGATTCCTACTCCTCTTTCGCCGAGAGGCCGTCGCCGCCCGGTGCGGAAGGAGTCGTCGGAACTTCGGAGTTCGATTCGCTCTCGGCCGCGAGAAGCGCTTTCACCGCTTCTTGAAGATTGCTCTCACTGTCGATAAGAAATTGACTCGACACGACGACCCGCTCGCTCTCGTCCAGTCCCGAGAGAACCTCGAGCCAGCCATCCGCAGTATCGAGTCCAAGGTCGAGTTCGCGAGGCTCGAAGCGACCTTCGCCCCGCGCGACTATCGCGATCGTTCGCGTTCCCGATCGAATCACGGCGTTCTTTGGAATCGCCAGAGCATCCAGGTGAGGAACGCCGGCAATCACTGCGTTTCCGAACATCTCCGGCTTCAGTCGTCCATCTTCGTTGTCGAGCTCCAGGCGAACCTCGATCGTACGGGTCACCGGGTCGAGGAATGGCGCAATGTAGGTCAGCGTGCCTTGAATGGGCTCACCCTGCAGATAGCTCAGCTCGACTGCGGCTTCTTGACCGAGTTCGAGCCAGGGCAACTCGTATTCATAGACATCCGCCAACACCCAGACCTTCGAGAGGTCGGCGATCGCATAGAGGTTCGTGTTCGGCTGCACTTCCATGCCGCTCCGCACACCGAGTCGCGTGACGACGCCGGCCTCGGGTGCGTAGAGGGTGAGCGTCCTCTTGACGTTGCCCGTCTGAAGCAGACGCTCGATGTCGCGCTCGGGGACGTCCCAGAGTGCGAGCCGCCTCTTCGTTGCTGCAAAGAGGGTTTCTCCCCCGCCGCGCACATCGTCGAACGGACTCTCTTTGGTCGAATCGCGGTAGCGCGCTGCCAGAAGGAGTTCTTCCTGGGTGGCCACGAGTTCGGGCGAATAGATTTCGAGCAGTGGCTGACCACGCTTGACTTTTTGACCCACGAAATCGACGAAGAGTTTTTCGACCCATCCCTGGACCTTTGTGTGGACGTGGCTCACTCGGCGTTCGTCGTAAGCGACGCGCCCGACGGCGCGTACGGATCGGGCGAGATCGCGTCTTTCGACCGGGGCCGTCCGCACACCCATATTCTGCATCGTCGCTGAGTCGATCACGATGGCGCCGTCGGGAGCATCGTTGCCACCGGACGGACACTCCGGGATGAGGTCCATCCCCATGGGAGACTTTCCTGGCCCGTCACGCACGAAAGTCGGGTCCATCGGAGCTTTCCAATAGAGTGGCGTAGCACCGTTCCGACACGGACTCTCGACTAACGACGTGCCATTTGGATCGTTCTCGGGAGAAACCATTCCGCGCCCCCACCATCCGGCGGCGAGAGCCAGGACGAGAGCGGCCAGGGTCATGAATCGTCTTCGATGACTCATCGCAATTTCTCCCCTGCAGCGGCCTCGAGGGCAGCGAAGGCGCGTCGTTTGTCCGTCCGCGCTCGTACGAGGCGAAGCTCCGCGTCGAGCAGCCGAACCTGGCTATCGAGAAGGCTCAAGAATTCGATCCGGCCGACCTTGTAGGCCGATCGACTCGATTCGAGAGACTGCCTGGCCTGGGGGACGAGGCCGGTTTCGAGCAGAGCCTCCTCGGAGGAAGCTCGAGTCAGTTCCGCGTGAGCCTGTCGCGTTCGGGAGACGAGTTCAGCGCGCACCGCTCGCAAATCGGCCTCGGTTCGTCGAAGGAGCGCCCTTTGTTCCGAGACGCGCGCGCGCCATTTCGAACGATTGACGGGCAGTCGAATCGTCAGGCCCGCTGAGACGAAGTCGTCGCCGTCGACTGTGTCTCCGGGAACGCTCTTCCGCACTCGGTATCCGATGCCGAGATCGATGTCCGGCAGGCCCTCGATCTCGGCCGCCTTGATGCGTGCCCTGGCTGCCTCGACGTTTTTCCGTGCCGCGGCCAGTCTTGCGTTTCGCTCTTCGAGCGTCCCGAGGACCGCATCGAGCATGGGTCGATCCGCTGGTAGACGGAGCTCGCTCGTTCGGGGAAAGTGGGTTTCTGCAGGTAGGTCGAGAAGCTCGACCAGTTGGGCCTCGGCTCGTTCGATCGCCTCATTTCGACCCAGTTGCTCCTGCAGAAGTGCGGTGAGCTCCACTTGTGCTCGGAGCACGTCCAATTGGAGGCCATTACCCACCCGATACCTCGACTCGGCTGTTGCGGATAACTGGCGAAGCAGAGAGACGTTGCGATTCGTGATGTCGAGCGCTCGTTGCGAAAAACTGAGTTCGGCCCACGCCATCTCGACTGCACCGTCGACCAGGAATCGTTGGTTGTCGACCAGGAACTCCGAGGCCTCGGCTTGTTTTTCGGCCGCATTTTTTCGATTGGAGAGTAGGCCGGGATAGGGAAGTTTCTGGCGAAGACCCAGCTGATGGCCCGAAAGCGGTGTCGAGCTGAAATCGAAATCGCCCGTTGGAATATTGCTGGCTTCGTAGGCGAAGCGGGGATCCTCCAGCGCGCCTGCCGGTGCAATACGTTGACGTGCTGCAGAGGCGATGGCGACAACGCGTTCCAGATTGGGGTTTGCCTCCCGAGCCCGGTCGAGGCACCAGACAAGCGTGAGGGGTTCCGGAACTTCCGGCGCAGGTGCGTTCGCGCTGGCGACGAACGGTGAAGCCATGGAGAACAAGATCGCTGCGGCCGCGATCGCCGGTTTCGAATCGAATCTCGATCGCCGCGATTCCCGCGATGTCATTGTCATGTTGTCACTCCCGAAATCTCTGTTTCGCTGCGCGACCTGAAGGCGCAGCACGAATAGCTTCGAAGCATCTCGAGTACGGCGCTCTGGAATGGATTCCATTGCGCGGTCCGTACTGTCGGCGCGTCGAGTCGCTTAGAGAGTTCGAGAACTCAGATGATGAGCGTGGATTTGAGAAGCAGGATGTCCGGCGGCGGGAGGTCGGCATCTTGCCTGACCTGCGGCGCCTCAGATCTACTCGAATCGGTCGGTTCTAGTTGTTGATTCCGAGAAACGACGAGATCGACCGACGTAGTCGTGTTCGAGTCAATGGGTTGGGAGAGGAGCGCCTGAATCGCGAAATCACAACCGCAATCCTCGTGCGAGTTCGACTCTCCAGCCGGCGGCGAATCGGAACTCTTCTCGTGGCAGGAGGATTCTGTGGCGGCGGACGGATTCGTATCCGCAGTCTCGAAGCAGGCGAGGGCACAGAACGGCACCAGCATCAGGAAGAGCGCTGTCACAGCCGTTATGAGCCAGATGTGTCGTTTCACCCGATTCACCAATCCTCCGCCTGCTCGAAAGTCCAGCGGAGTCATCATTCACTCGCTCAGCCCACCCGGGTTCAACCGGCGGCTACCGATCCCATCGACCAATCGGGTCGATGAATTGATACCCTGCGGGGCGCCTCTATCGTATCCCGATGTAATGACACTCTGCAACACACGACTGGATTCGGGGTGAAATTTCAACGATCGACTGCGGGCCATCGCCGCTGCGTCGATGTGCTGCACCAGTACTGCCGTCGTAGAGGATGCGCTCGACGGAGCGAACATCGATCCTTTGACCTTCACGAGACGTCAACCATCGATCCTTCTGGAGCCCAGGGTGCCGACATTCTTTCACGATGAGAACCTCGAGATTCGCTACGAACCCTTTCCAATCGGGCAGATGGCGCCTGCCGTGGATGAGGCGGTCTACGAAGAAATGCTCGATGCGTGGCCCGATCTCGATCTCTTCGAACACAAGCCGAATCTCGGCAACAAATGGACGCTGTCGCAGTCCTGCAATGGAAAGAACTACCGAAATTTCGTCCGCGCTACGCCCATCTGGTCTCGTTTCGACCGATGGATCAGGAGCCCGGAATTCATCGATGCGATCATGGGTAGTCTGAATGACCGTCATCTGGATCTCGGATATCGCCCTGGCATCAGTCGGGCAAAACAGACGCTCAAGAACGTGAAGGCAGTGCTTCGTGGTCGTCCTTCGAATCGCGGTGTGCGACTGGCGGGTAGCTGGGAGTTTCAGATGATTCCGGCCAATGGGGGTTATCTCTTGCCGCATACAGACGCGCCGAACAAGATCGTCACGATGACAATCTCAATGGTGCGCGAAGGCGAATGGGACACAGCCTACGGCGGGGGTCTCGATCTCAACCACCCAAAGTCGGAAGCGCTGGCCTTCAATCAGCTCAACGTACAGGCAGATTTCAAAGACATGGACGTCCTGGATACGTTCGAGTTCCTCCCCAACACCGGGGTCGTTTTCATCAAGACATTCAATTCCTGGCATTCGGTCCGTCCGATACAGGGGCCGGAGGACGGGCCGATGCGCCGGAATCTGGTCATCAACATCATGGCTCGCTAGGCGCGAATCGCTTCCAACGCCGCGGCCACGCTCGAACGCCTGTCGTTCTGAGCGGTTCTCGACGGGTCTGTCCTTCGTTCAACCTGCCTGTAGACGTTCGTATTAAAAAGCGCGGCATTTTCCAGTGGGCTGCGGCCGCTAGTTGCACGTGGAGGCAAGTTGTTGCAACTCGTGATCTGGATCACATTCGGCCTGCATCGACCTATCCCTCGTAATCCATGGTGACCGCTTAAAGCCATGAATCAGCAGGCTTTTCGATGCGTTACAGATCGATTGAGTTATAATCCGTAGAATTCTACACCTATCTGAGGCTCCTGATGTCGAAGCTGTTCTTGACTGCTCTATCTGCACGTACTGCACGTA
>CBFDDD010000087.1:0-20410 GCA_965603475.1 uncultured Myxococcales bacterium | reverse complement strand
CTTGATTGGTCACGACGCTTGATTCGATGAGGCCGACCGGATCATGCCGTCCGGATCAGGGGGATTCACACGTGGCGCTGCCCGAATCGCCCCTCGTACTGGGCATCGAGAGTTCGTGTGACGAGATGGCTGCGGCCGTATTGCGCGGTGGTCAGGAGATCCTTTCGAGCACCGTCCACGGCCAGGATATCGTGCATGCGCCGTATGGCGGTGTGGTGCCCGAGCTGGCGTCACGCGATCACATCCGCGTGGTCTCTGATGTTGCGCGGGCCGCGTTGCGCGACGCCGGGATTCGAGCGTCTCAGCTCGACGGGATCGCTGTCACGGCCGGGCCGGGACTCGTTGGTTCATTGCTCGTGGGACTCTCCTTTGCGAAGGCGCTCGCGTACGCTCAGGGTCTGCCCTTTGTCGGGGTTCATCACCTGGTCGGACATCTGGTCGCGGCGGAGGTCGCCGCAGATCTCTCGCCTCCCTACGTTGGGCTCGTCGTCTCCGGTGGCCATACCGCGCTGTATCGTGTGACGGGGCAAGGCCGCCCGATTCTTCTGGGCGAAACCCGCGACGACGCAGCGGGCGAGGCTTTCGACAAGGTCGCGAAGATGTTGGGGCTCGCCTATCCGGGCGGACCCGCGATCTCGAAGCTTGCGCTGGAGGGCGATCCCCAGGCCGTCGCACTGCCGCGGCCGATGAGCAAACGCGCCGGGCTCGACTTTTCCTATAGCGGGTTGAAGACGGCTGTTTCGGTCGAGATCGCACGCCGCGGCGGGCTCGACGCGTTTTCTCTCGCGGAGCGCGCCGATCTGGCTGCTTCATTCGAAGCCGCCGTTGCCGAGAGCCTCGTGGCGCGAGCCGTGCGCGCGATGCGGCGCGAGGAGTCGGATCGCATTGCCGTCGTCGGCGGCGTGGCCGCCAACGCGAAGCTTCGTCAGGTAATGCATGCTGCGGGCGAACGTGAAAGCTTCCAGGCCATCTTTCCGCCGATGGATCTGTGTACCGACAATGCAGTCATGATCGCCGCAGCGGGGAGTCGACTGCTCGAGCGCGGCGTGCGCGACGACCTCTCCCTCGAAGCTTTTTCCCGCGTGCCGATCGGCGAGACGCCCTGGCGTGAAACGGAACCGACTTCTGACCCCGAGAAGGGGACATCGAGTCGCGACGAGCGAGCGAGCTCATGAATCTTTCTCGTCTGCGCGAATTGTTGGACGAGCACGGGCTACGACTCTCACGGGATCTCGGACAGAACTTTCTGATCGACACGGATCTGGCGGACGAACTCGCTCGTCGGGCGGGCGCGAGTGAGGGCGATCTCGTGTTCGAGGTCGGGACGGGACTCGGCGTACTGACCCGAGCATTGGCGGCGCGCGCCGCCCGGGTTCGAACAGTCGAAATCGATTCCGGGCTCGTACGCGTACTGCGTGCGGAATCATTGCTTCCAGACAATGTCGAGTTGATCCATGGCGATGCGCGTGAGATCGACTGGCAGGCGTGGATCGACGAGGCGGACCAGCCTGTGCGGGTGATCGCGAATCTTCCGTATTCGGTCGCTACGCCTCTTCTACGTCAACTTCTCGATCTGAGCGAAGGCCTCGAAGACTGGTCGGTGATGCTCCAGAGCGAGGTCGCGGAGCGGCTCGTTGCAGAGACCGGTTCACGCGCCTATGGGTCGCTCACGGTCTTGCATCGCCTCGTCGCCGACGTCGACATGATCGCGACGGTTTCGCCCGAGCGCTTTTTTCCGCGACCGAAGGTCAATTCGAGCTTCGTCCGGATCTGGCCGCGAGCGAATGGCCCTCTGCTTGCGGGCGAGCTCGTTCGCGTCGAACGGTTGGTGCGCGCCGCATTCTCACAGAGACGAAAACGGGTCACGAACGGCCTCGACCGCATCGCGGAAAAGAGCTGGCCCGGACTGGACAAGCGCGCACGCCGCGAGCGGCTCGAAGCCTTGCTCGGCAGCGTCGGTATCGATCCCGGTTTGCGACCCGAGCGAATCGAACCGGAAGCCTGGCTGGCGCTCTCTCGCCAGCTCGAGGCTGACCTCGTTGGCAGCGACGAAGACCCCGATTCGGTGGCGGCCGATGGCTGAGGTCGGCATGGAACCCGGAACCTTGCTCGAGGCGCTCCTCGAACTTGCAGATCGCACGCAACTCGAGGTTCGTGTGCTCTCCGCGGCCTCTGCGTCGGCGGAATTTTCGCCGACCGGAAGCGCAGCTTGTCGCGTAGGCGACCGAATCTGGGTCGTGCTGGCACCAGACGACCCCGCGTTGCACCAGGCGGAGGTCCTGGCCGGCGCCCTCGGCCGCTACCGCGCGGACTTCCTCGAGAAGAACTTCATTGCCCCCGGGGTAAGAAATTTTATCGATGGCATGAATGCCTGAACGGACGTTCTTGTTGACCAGTCCAAACGTTGAACCTAAAATCAACCCGTCGAGGGGTACCGCAGGTTGCGGGCTCCATCAGAAACCGCCCGGGCAATCCCAGCTCGGAAAGCCGAGAGCGTTCCTCAAATCACCCGAATATCGCTTAGATCCTGGCATGCCGGGACTGAGACGGGGGTGTAGGTAGGCACGACGCGTTCGTCACTCAGACAAGTTGAGCCAGAAGGTTCCCGGCAAGGATGCGGGACAGCGGCGATACAGGCTGAGGACGATGCGACTGGACAGCGAGATCGTGGTCCCCCGCGATATCGAGGTCCAGGCCAACCTTCCGCCTCCGGATGATTTCCGAGAGGCGTTTTTTGTTTTCCAGGTCAGAAGGCGATCGGCAGAGGACAGGCCAACTGGCTTGACCGACCGACGATCGGGGTTGCAGGAGACATCAGGAGGCATTCCCCAGTGTCAACCGTCACCACGGCTTCGGCCACCCGAGAACATCGAGTCACTGTCCGTTCCCTGGCTTCGCGCAAGCGCAAGGCCGAACCCTTCACAATGCTGACCGCGTACGATTTCACCTTCGCCCGGATTTTTGACGAGGCCGGGGTGGACGTCCTGTTGGTCGGCGATTCGCTTGGCAATGTCGTTCAAGGACACGATACGACGCTGCCCGTGACCGTCGACGAGGTCGTCTATCACACGCGCTTGGTTGCGCGAGGCGTTCGCCGCGCGATGGTCGTTGGAGACATGCCCTTCGGCTCCTATCAGGTGGGTCCGGAAGACGCCGTGCGTACGGCGATCCGTCTCGTCAAGGAAGGGGGTGCCCACGCGGTGAAGCTCGAAGGGGGCGTCGACGTTGCCGACGCGGTTCGTCGGATCGTCGCAGCGCAGATTCCAGTCATGGGCCATGTCGGTTTGACGCCTCAATCCGTCAATCGAATGGGCGGCTACCGCGTACAGGGTCGTGGCGACGAAGGTCGCGTGCGGGTCATCGAAGATGCCCTGGCCTTGGAAGAGGCCGGCGCCTTTGCGGTCGTACTCGAAGGCATTCCGGAAGATCTCGGCAAGGAGATCACGCAGCGGCTCACGATCCCGACGATTGGAATCGGGGCCGGAGCAGATTGCGACGCCCAGGTTCTCGTGATGCACGATCTACTTGGGCTGAACGATTGGACGCCGAGCTTCGTCAAGCAATACGCCAACCTCGGGGCGCAGGCCTCGAAAGCGGCACGGACCTACATCGATGAAGTCGTGAACCGGAAATTTCCCGATGAGGACCACGTCTACCGCTAGGCGGTCGTGGACCCGTACTGACATCGCCAGACTGAAATCGCCAGATCCAGATAGATATAGTCATGCAAATCATCGAATCCAGAGAATCGCTTCAAGCCTGGTCCGACGGCGAACGCGCCGCCGGCCGTCGGGTGGCGCTCGTCCCGACGATGGGCGCGCTGCATGCCGGACATCTCTCACTCGTTCGAGAAGCTCGCAAGCGTGCGGACCGTGTGATCGTTTCGATCTTCGTCAACCCGACCCAATTCAACGATCCGAGCGATTTCGAGGGATATCCGCGGGTCATGGAGGCTGATCTGGCCGCATGTCGTGCCGCCGCGGTCGACGTCGTCTGGACGCCGAAGACCGCGGAACTCTATCCGGACGGGGCCGTGACGTGGGTCGATGTCGATCGGCTGACAGAACCGCTATGCGGGTCGAATCGGCCGGGTCATTTTCGCGGTGTGACGACGATCGTCACGAAACTCTTCCTTGCGGCTCGACCCCATGTCGCCGTATTCGGTGAGAAAGATTTTCAGCAACTCGCCGTGATTCGCCGCATGACCACCGATCTGGGTTTCGGGATCGAGATCGCGAGTGGCCAGACCCTTCGTGAGTCGGACGGACTGGCCCTTTCGAGCCGAAACGTTCACCTCGGCCCCCGCGCGCGGAGTCAGGCGACGAAGATCTCGAAGAGCCTCGCTCTGGCGGAGAGCCTGATTGCCAGCGGCGAGTGTGACCACGCGACGATCCTCGAGGCCGTTCGCAAGGAACTGGGTGAGGCGTGTCAGGCGCGGATCGACTACGCCGAGCTGCGTGATCCGCAGACCCTCGAACTCGCGCCGGAGAGCCTCGACGGGCCGACGCTGCTGGCAATGGCACTCCAATTCGAACCGGATCCCGATGGCCAGGGTGCAGCGGTTCGATTGATCGACAACCGAGTCTTGTATCCAATCTCTGAGCCCAACGCCGCGAAATTTCGCGACCGACCCATCACTGAGGAGAACCCCCAATGATTCGAACCCTGCTCAAGTCGAAGATTCATCGAGCCACCGTCACCGAGGCCAACATCGAATATGAAGGTTCGGTCACGATCGATCGAAATCTGCTGGATGCGGCGGACATGCTGGCCTACGAAAAGGTCGATATCTGGAACTGCAGCAATGGCAACCGTCTCTCGACCTATGTGATCGAGGGCGAACGGGGTGAAGGCCAGATCTGCGTCAATGGTGCGGCGGCGCATTTGATGAAGCCCGGGGACCTCGTGATCATTGCGAGTTGGGCGGATGTGCCGGATGCGGACGCACGAGAATTCGAAGCGAAGCGGGTTTTTGTGGATCACGAGAATCGGATTCGGGACTGAGTCGGGACTAGAGCCGGTTCTTCGCGGGCTCTCTCTCTTGAATACGAGGGCGGCGCGGCACGGCGTGATTTTCGCGAATGGCTCGGCCATCGGAGTGCGGCCAGGGCTGGCTCGGTGGGAGCCCGTCTTTCGATCCCTGTCAGTGCAACACAGTCTTCCGGCCTGCGCTTTAGTTCGCGACAACCACACCGCGCCGCACCGCCCTCTCTGCTTGAGCCGGAACGATCGAGTATCGATTCGTGGTACGACGCTGGCCCAAAAGAGGACGGCGTAATCTCCAAACGGGGTTTGCTGGGGCCTGTTAAGCTGTTGTGATGGCGAAGAGTGGGAAGAAGAAGAAGGCGGAGACGGTTGATCCCGACGCCAAGCGGGTCGTTGCGACGAATCGGCGGGCTCGCTTCGACTATGAGATCGTGGATACCTTCGAAGCGGGGATTCAGCTGGTCGGGCCCGAGGTCAAGAGTCTCCGAGACGGTCGTGCGAATCTGGGGGATTCCTTTGCGACGGTCCATCGGGGCGAGGCCTGGCTCGAGAAACTGCATATCTCGCCCTACGAACCCGCGACGCGCGCCAATCCCAGCGACCCGCAACGGCGCCGAAAACTCCTGCTCCATCGCCGGGAGATCGATCGCCTCGATACGCGAATCTCCGAAAAGGGTCTGACTCTCATTCCCCTCACTGTCTATTTCGTTCGTGGGCGCGCGAAGGTCGAACTGGCCCTGGCGCGAGGCAAACATCAGCACGACAAGCGCCACACGATCCGTCGGCGCGAGCAGGATCGTGAAACGCAGCGGGCGATGCGGCGACATCATCGTTAGAGGCGATCGTGAGCAGCATCGAAGACAAGCTATTCTTCGCGCGAAACTCGTGAGACGTGCGACGGTGGGTAGGAGGATCGATGAGCTACGAACTTCGCCCCCTGTCCCTGGCCGAAATTCTGGATGCGGCCTTTCGATTGGTCCAGACGGAGTGGAAGACCCTGATTGGGCTCTCCCTGATCATGCAGATTCCGCTCGTTCTGCTGGCCCTCGCGGTTCCCTGGATGTTCGATCCTCTTGCACAACCCTTCGCCGCCGAGGACGAAGTGACGCCGGAGATCCTCCTCGAAATGGTTTCTGCGATCGGCGGACTCGGGCTCCTCTACTTGTTTCTCTATCCCTTCATCGCTGCGGCGGTCACGGCGTCGGTCGGCAATTTCTACCTCGGACGGCGGTTCGAACTGGCTGATGCCGCGCGCGCGGGTCTGCGGACGTTGTTCAGACTCGTCGCCTCCTACGTCGTCTGGGCCATCGCCTATGTCGGCGCGATTATGCTCGTCGTAGGGGCCGCAATGCTCGCCTTCGTGGTCGGCGGAGCGGTGATCGGCAACCTGATCGAAGCAGCCGGTGGGATTGGAGTGTTGATCGCCTTTTTGTTAGGCCTGGCCGTCGGCGGCGTGGCGCTCTTCTGGATCTTGTTCGCGGGGATGGTGAGTTCGCTGCTACCGCCGATTGCCGTACTCGAATCGAATGGCATCCTGGATACGGTTCAGCGCGCCTTTACGCTCGGGGCCACTTCGAAATGGCGTCTGATCGGCATCGTGCTGACGACGGGATTGATCGTTGGCTTTCCGGTCTTCGGTGCTCAGATGTTGATCGGAATGATTCCCATCATGGGATTGCTCATCTGGGCGGCTTTCCAGGCCGTCGGTTTCGCGTTTACGACCGCCGTGATGGTCGTTCTCTACTTCGATCTTCGGTGTCGGGCGGAGAACTACGACCTCGAACTGTTGGCGCAGCAGGTAGAGGCGGGGCCCGGTCTTGGCCACGGATGAAGAGGTTCGCAGCGCGGCCGCCGAAATCCTGGCAGGCAGCGAGTTCACGCGCTGGCATACGGATTACGAATCCTGGCTGGCGCTTCTCGAACGAATCGGTGAACTGACCCCGGACTGGATGATCGAGGGACTTGCGTGGCTCAGATGGGCGGCCAGCGCGATTTTCGAGTGGATCGGCGAGGTGCTTCGCCTGTTCGGCGTCCTGGGTGATGTTGGCGAGGGCGTTGGGTGGGTTGCGCTCTGCGTTCTGATCGCGTTGTTGATCGTCGTAGCCTGGAATTGGCAAATGCGAAGGACCCGGCATCGCGAGTCGAGCACAGCCCAGCGAAGTCCCGGCCGCGATCATGCAGAGGCGATTCGCGAAGCCGGCGCGCTGGCTCGAATGGGACAATATCTACAGGCCGCGCATCGCGTTCAGCTCGCGACGCTCGCGCTGCTCATCGAATTCGATTGGCTCGAACTCGCGCGTTCGGATCCGAACCGGACGCTGCGCAATCGGCTGACGGAATCGGCTCTACCGAAGCGGGAGAGAAGTGAACTCATCGCGCTCGTCGATCGTCTGGAGGCGCTCTGGTTCGACGCGCCGCGAGAGGATCGTCTGTTATTCGAGGACTGGGTTTCGCTCGACGAGCGGATCGTCTCGATCGCGACGGGAGGGCGGACTTGATGCAGCAACGCCTCTGGCTCGCCTTCGCGGTCGTTCTGGGTGTGAGCTTTGCGATCCAGGTCTCCCTGCCGGTCGATCTCAGCGATCGGCCCGAAACGACATTCGATACCGCGCCGCGTGGCCATGCAGGTGTGTTTGCCTTGCTCGACCGCTTTGAGGAGACGCGCGGCCGCTGGTTGTCGGGTCTGACGATGCCCTCAGCCGACGAAACGATCTGGTGGATCGCTCCTGGCGGCGCATGCGAACGGACGGTGAAAGACAACCTGGCCGATCCCGAGAGCGAAGGCCAGCCGACGTTGCGCTCGCCCTTCGAGATCAGTGTTCGCCCATGGATCGAGGCCGGCGGAACCGCTGTGGTCTGGCTCTCGCGACCACCCTTGGACGGCCTGGACGTCCAGGGCGAGGACGTGCCCCCACTCGAAATAGCGGACAAGGGCGAGCAGGAAAAGGCACAGGCACAGGCACAGGCACAGCATGACGCGCAATCGACGCTGGATTCAGAGGAGGCGGAGGCCGTCGCGCTGCGCGCCGAGTGGGAAGAGAGTCTGGCCGAGGCGCGGGACTCGGTTCACGAAGGCGAGCCGGTTCGCTGTCGTGCCATTGCGGGGTTCGTATTGCCGCCCAGGCGATTGGCGGGACTCGAGGGGGGCGCGCCACCCGTTGATGGGCGGTATACACCGATCGTTTTCAGCATTGGCCGCGCTACGGAGCGGCGCGAAGACTTCGACTATGACTCGACGCGGGTTCTGCCCGGTCCGACCCTGGCTTTCTTCAGCCCGGAGGATGCTTCGACCGACGTCAGTGGCGACTCGGCACGCGAAACGAGCGGCGACAGCATGGAGGGTTGGCGGCCGCTCTGGGTCGAATCGGATGATCATACGCCGCTCGCCCTCGAACGAAGGATCGGCGAGGGTCGTCTCGTCGTGATTGCCGATGCCCGCATCCTGTCGAACGGTCGACTCGCGCGGATGGACTCGGCGCCCTTCGTGTTCGATTGGGTACGCGAGTACGGTCCGCCCTGGATCGATGAACACGCGCATGGCGTCGTGCCTGAGGCAGGGACCTTTCGTTACCTGGTCCGTTCGCCGGCGTGGGCAACCGGACTGGGCCTGCTGGTCCTTGGCGCGCTCGTCGTCTGGCGAGGAAATGCCTGGCCAACGCGTGTCGTCCAGGAGTTCGACCCAGACGCACCCACATTGGCTGCCTACGTCGATTCCGTTGCGCGTCTCTATTCGGGGACCCGCGATCATGCGCGGGTTTTCGAGCGCTACCGTGCGGTCTGTCTCGATCGCATTCGGCGAGCCCTTGGGCTCGCGCCTGGGACCGGGGTCGAGATCATCTTGGCGAGTCTGCGCATGCGCGCCCAGAATTGGCCTGAGCTTCGCGATTCGGGGTTGGGGCATCTGCTGACGAAAACGCTTCCGATTCCCGACGCCGACGCTCTCGTGCGAAACGCCGGGCGTCTGGACGATCTCGTGCGGGTTCTGCGCGAGGGTGGGCGTGCCGGGAAATCGGGAAACGGGCAAAAGCGCGGGCGGTCCGTCGAAGAAGCGGATGCCGCCGGAACGAAAGGGATCGAGTGACGGAAAGCCAATCGACGGACGCGGTCTTCGTGGCCGAACGCTACGAAGCGCTTCGCGCAGCAGTCGGGCAGGTGGTGATCGGACAAGAGGTCGCGCTCAGACAGATCTTCGTGACGCTCATGGTCGGTGGCCACAGTCTCGTCGAAGGCGTGCCGGGGGTCGCCAAGACACTGCTCGTGCGTACGCTCGCGAGCGCGGTCCAGCTGAAATTCGGTCGCATCCAGTTCACACCCGATCTCATGCCGAGCGATATTCTCGGCACATCGATCCTCGATCAAACGAACGCCGAGTTTCGTTTTCGCGAAGGTCCGATCTTCAGCGAGCTACTGCTCGCGGATGAGATCAATCGCGCGCCTGCGAAGACGCAGTCGGCGCTGCTCGAAGCGATGCAGGAAGGCACGGTCACGGTCGATGGGGCGCGCCATGTGTTGAGCGAATTTTTCACGGTCTTCGCGACACAGAATCCCATCGACCAGGAGGGTACCTACCCGCTACCCGAAGCCGAGCTCGACCGCTTCCTGTTCAAGATTCTGGTCGACTATCCGAGCGAAGAAGACGAACGTGCGCTGTTGCGGCGGCATCATGCCGAGGGGGCGATACCGAGCGAGATCACGCCGGTCCTCGGGCCCATGGAGATCGAGCGCGCGAGGGCCGTCGTGCGAGGCGTCAAGGTTAGCGACGAAATTCTCGCGTACGTGTCGGAACTCGTGCGCGCCACGCGCAACGACTTTCAGTATGCACTCGGTGCTTCACCGCGTGCAGGGCTTTTGCTTCTACGCGGCGCCAAGGCTCAGGCGGTCCTCGAAGGGCGTGCCTTCGTCTTGCCCGAGGACGTACAGGAGATGTGGGCACCGGCGCTGCGACATCGCGTCATGCTCGATCCCGGCCTCGAAGTAGAGGGCCAGACCGCCGATTCTGCTCTGGAGCGAACGCTTCGGGGGATCACGGTGCCCCGTTGAGCAGGGCGACGGAGAGCAGCACGACGCGGACGGGGCCGAACCGAATAGCGGGGAGGGCCACTTGAAGCTTTCGCCGGATCGAAGATTGCTCGACTGGGTGCTCGCCTGGCTTGTTCTGGCCGTCGCCTCGGTGCCCGTTTCAGGGCTGCGCTTCATGGTTCCCATTGCGGGCGCGTTGCTCATCGCGGCGGTGCTTGCGGATGTCTATCTGGCGTTGCGTCAGGAAGCGATCGTACTCGAGCGTGAAGTCCCCGAGAAGGGTGCGCGCGAACGTGAAGAAACGATCACGCTTTGCGTTCGCAATCCGCTTCCACGTCCGGTTCGGATGCAGCTCAGGGACTCGGTACCTCGGGATCTCGTGGCGTCCGAACCCTATTGGCTGGAACTTCAGGTCGAAGCGCAGGCGGAGCGAAAACTCAGCTACACGATCAGGCCGAAGGTTCGGGGTCGGCGAACCTGGGGCAGGGCGGCGGCGCTGGTGCGGTCACCGCTCGGTTTACTGCGCCAGTGCGTCGAATCTTCGACGCAGGATTCCTTGCTCGTACAACCCGAGACGGCCCGATATCTGCGGCCCGAAGCGCTCGATCCCAAGCGCGTACTCGCAGTGCTCGGTGTTCGACCGAGGCGGATGCGGGGCGACGGCCTCGAATTCGACAGCCTGCGCGACTACGTGATCGGCGACGAACCGCGTCGAATCGATTGGCGGGCCACCGCGCGCAGAGGACGCCCGATCGTACGCACACATCGCCATGAGGAAAGTCGCACGGTGCTCATCGCAGTCGATCGAAGTCGCTTGATGGGCGCTCGCGCGCCACATCCCGGAGAGCGGGTCGTCGAGGAAGGATTTTCGTCGACGAAGCTCGATCATGCGATCGACGCTGGCCTCGCACTGGCCTTCGCCAGTCTGGCAGCTGGGGACCGGGTAGGACTTCTCGTATTCGACCGCGGGGTTGCGGGACAGATCGCACCTGTCGCACATCGCGCGAGTCTCGGACTCTTCGTCGATGCGTTGTCGGGTGTGCAGCCGAGTTCCTTCGAGGCGGACTATCGGCGCGTCACCCGCGAGATCCTCACGCGTCAACGCAAGCGCGCGATGGTCATCGTGCTGACGGATTTCATGGAGGTCGACCGGGCGGAGTTGATCCAGCCGATGTCGTTGCTTGCTCGTCGACACGAGGTCGTGTTCGTCGCGCTGCGAGAGCCCATCCTCGAACAAATCGAGCATGACGAGCGGAGCGGAACAGGAACCAAGGATTCCGAAGAGAAACGCGTGGGTCTCTATCGTCGGATCGTGCTTGCGGATCTGCTTCGCGAGCGCGAGGGGAGGCTCATGACGCTTCGGCGACAGGGTCTCTCGGTCCTCGACGTACCGCCCAGCGAAGCCACGGCGTCCACGCTCAATCGGTATATGGAACTCCGCTACGGTGCAGGTTGAGACGTGTGGATCAGGTCGTCTAGCCAGTCTGGCATTTCACGCTCGTCTTTCTGCAGATTTCGAATGGCCAGACCGATCGCGCAGAGAGCGAGTGCGCCGGCTGCCGCGATGGCGAAGCGTGGTGCGGTTCCGAGTGCAGATTCGCGAACGAAGCTTTCGATCCAAGCGGCGGCGAAAAAGAGCGGCACGCTCGAGACGAAGAGAACCAGGGCCGACGGGCCGGCATGACGCAGGGCTTCGCTGCGCGTTGATCGACCCGGCGCCGCGACCGCGCGGCCGAGTACGAAGCCGGCGGTCGTGCAGAGCGTGATTGCGGTCAGTTCCGGGACGCCGTGGGGCAGTATCCAGGCGAGAAACAGGATTGCGTGTTCACCGCGTATGAAGATCGCGCTGATCGTGCCGACCATGATTCCGTTGTAGAACTGGAGCAGGACGGTCGGAAGACCGAATAGTACGCCGGTCGCGAAGGCGAGAATGCCGACGCGGGTGTTATTGGCAAAGAGATAGGATCCGAAGATCGCGTTATGCGCGGCCGACGTCGACTCTCGTGCGAGGAAGAGGTCGCGCGCCTCGGAGGATCGATAGAGTGCATCGATCTGGGCAACGTCGTAGCCGAGACTGGCTGGCATCAAGGCGTAGAGCGCGCCCGAATCGAGCCTGACCAGGGAGTATCCAACGATCGCGCCGATTCCCATCAGCGCCCAGGCGAGGGCCTGCATGCGTCCGGTTCCCGCGAGCGCAGACACGAAGAAACGCCATGACGAGCGGACTCGCATGCGGCGACCCACGGCAGAGTGTCGGGCAGAGTAAAGAAAACCGTGCGCGCGGACGCAGAGCGAATTGAGATGACCAATCCGATCCAGATCCCCGCCTCGATCTCGAAGGCGTGCAAGTCGAGCGCTCTCTCCCCGGTAGAGGCGTGCGAGGCGTCGCAGGTCGTCGAAGGGCAGCGCACGCAGACGATGGCCTTCCGCATCGTCGAGCAGCCGCGCCAGTTCCTCGGTCGGCGTCTCGATTCGCTCGCGATCGAATGGCTGAGCGACGGCGGCGGCTCTTTTGTCTTGCGACATGCTTCTCCCGACGGAACCGGCTTTTTGAAAACGAATGCGGCAGCAAACGTACACGGCGCGGTCTAAGGTAGAACGCATGAGCGACGCAGGCGATCCGACCCAGAAAACCTACGGCCGCTCGCCGCAGCTCGGTCCGGTCGAGACGCTCGATTCGCCCGAGCGGGTTCAATTCGATCTCGAGATCGCTGGACCGATGAGTCGTGCCTTCGCGTACAGCATCGATTATTCGCTGATCCTCATCCTGCTCGCGTCTGGACTGCTGCTCCTCGTGTCCGGTTCGCAGCAGCTGATCGATTGGATTTCGCAGTTCAGTTTGGCCCAGGACCTTCTCGAGCGCGTGACCGAGTGGCTGGACGTGTCGGACGAGGACGAGGGCAATATGTTGCTGCGAGGGCTGGCTTTGACCGTTGGCATCTGGATCATGCTCGATCTGTTCGTATCCACGTCCTACTTCCTGATCTTCGAAACGCTCTTCCGAGGTCGCACGCCGGGCAAGCGGATGACACACCTTCGTGTCGTCTCGGTTGGCGGGAGTGTGATTGACTGGCGGCAATCGCTCCTTCGCAATCTGCTTAGAATGGTGGACTCGTTGCCCGCTGGATATCTCGTGGGGGTCGTGGCGATGCTGATCTCGCCGAGGGTGCAGAGGCTCGGCGATCTGGTGGCCGGCACGATGGTGATTCGAGAGCGAGAAGACCATGTGAGTGACGTGATGAGCGAGATCGTGATCGCAGCGGACGTCGAAGCCGGATTTCGATTGACCCGCGAAGAGTTGAGTCTGGTTGGTGAAGTCGAACGGCGTCTGATTCGACGCACCCTGCGACGTGCGGAATCGCTTTCGAATCGCGCGGCGCGCCCGATCCTCGAGCGAGCCACTCGGGCGATCAGCCAGCGCATCGGTCGATCCGACCCCATCGCATCGAGCCAACAGCGCGATTTCCTGGTCGCGCTGCTACAAGCCTCCGAACGACTCCTCTAAAAAGCCCATCCCGAGAGCGCCGAAAGCACCGAATCTCCGCGGTCTTCTCCCTTCGGCCTGCTCGACGTACGGGAGTACGTCTGCGCGGCCGGCGGTTCGAGGACCGCGGATCTTCGGCACTTTCGACGCTCTCGCGACGGACTTTGGTGGGGGCGGCGCGGAGGGCAGGGTCGGCTTTGGATTCTGGCAGGAGCGGGACGATGTTGCCTCTTTTTTGCGCGCGTTTGGCCGATACGGAGGGCGCGGCGTCGGGCCAGGGAGGCAGTCGGTGGGGGGCAGATGGCGGAGCGGGGAATGAGTCGGGGATCGGAATCGGGTCCGGGTAACAAGCGGATCGCGACGACGTTCCTCGAGATGCTGGCCGTGCGTGGCCAGGCGGCGGCGCGAGAGCGGGCGATGCGGGCGCTTGGGCTGCCCGAGGCTGGGCTGGCTGATGCGAAGGCCTGGTTGCCCGACGACGTGCTCGGTCGGATGTTCGTCGCGGCCGACACGGATCCCTCACTCGTTCGATCGGTCGGCCATCGCCTGATGGCGCCCGACGCCACGGGATTGCCCCTGTATGGACTCGGCCTGGCCACGCCGGAGAAGGCCTATCGACGCGTTCAAGCGCTATTTCCACGAGAGAGTGCCGCAGGCTGCTGGAGTGTCGCCGAGATCGGTAACGCTTCGGCCCGAATCGAATATCGCGATCGTCCTCTCGATGACGCGCGAGCGAGTGGGGATCGACCGGGTGTCGGAAACGGGCGCGGCGAGGCTTCGCTCTGTGCCCTCCGCGTGGGCATGCTCGAGGCCGTTCCTGGGCTCTTCGGATTGTTGCCGGCGCGCGTCACGGAATCGTCCTGTCTCTCGAAGGGCGCGGATGCTTGTCGCTACGAGATTCAATGGCAGCGCAATGCGACGACCGGGATCCTGCTGGGCAGCGCATTGGGCCTGGTTCTGGCCGTTGGATGCTTGACCGCCGCCTTTGCTCTCGGGCCGACCGTCTTTCCGATCACAACGGCTGCCTTTTTCGGGTTGACCAGTGTTGGCCTGGCGGTGGCGGTGGGTCGAAGCATTGATCTGCATCGACAGCTCGAGGCAGTCGCGGGTGCGCGGCGCGGACACCTTGCACTTCTTGATCAGGTCGATGACGCGTTGGCCTCGAAGCTCGACGCATTGGCGAGAGCCGACGCCAAGCTTGAGGGGGACGAATTCGCGACTCGCGCGAACCGTTCACACCGCTCTCCGGCCGATGCCGCGCCGTCGCCGGCGCCGATCGATATCGAGGTTCGGACCGCCGCGGAGAAGATTCACGCCGCAGCCGGGGATCTCGAACGTTGGTTCGAAGACGACGCTGCGAACCCGTCTGATCTGGGAACGGCCGAACCGGGAATGGCCGATACGAGAAAGTCCGTGCTGGACCAGGGGCGAGGACTCGTTCGTGAAATTCGCGTGTGGGCCGAGAAGATTGCGGAGAACGGCGAATCCGAAGCATTGCAGCCGCGGTCCCCGGTCGATCTCGTCGCTCTGGTCGCACGAGCAGTCGCCGCAGCGCGTCCGACGCTTCCCGCTTCTACGATCATCCATGTCGAAGAGGACGAGGATTTGATTTCGATCGTCTGCGAGCCCGTTCAAATCGAGCAGGTCGTGGTCCAACTTCTGCGCAACGCGGTCGAAGCGTCGCGCGGTCTCAGCGAATCGCCCGAGGTCTTCGTCTCGCTACGCCGGGTGACCACCGGCATCGAACTGGCCGTGGAAGACCGAGGCGTTGGGATCGAACCCTCGCTGCTCGACGAAGTCTTCGATCCCTTTTTCGGAGACGGCGGCGAGGGGATCGGCGAGGGATTCGGGTTGCCGCTCTGTCTGCGTATCGTCGAGCGGCATGGCGGCGAGTTGCGCATCGAAGCCGAGGATCGACCGGGTACCCGCGTGTCGGTTCTCTTGCCGGAATCACCCGAAGCGGGAGAGTGATTTAGGGCTGCGCGGTGGGCCAGGAGCTGAGTTCCTGGCCAAATCAAATGGGGGTATGCTCTCTGTCGAGGAGACCCCCATGAGCACCATCGCGACCGTGAGCGGAGAGACGACGCCCGATCAACTCGGCAAGACCCTGATGCACGAGCATCTCGTGATCGGCTACCCCGGCTTCGAAAGCCATACGACAAAACCCGGACCGAATGCGGACGAGCAATTCAAGATCTGCGTCGACAAGATCCAGCAGCTTCAGGATCTGGGTTATTCGTCGATGCTCGACCCGTGCCCCAACGATCTCGGACGCGACGTCGAGCTGGCCGCGAAGGTCGGTCAGCACACGGGCTTCCAGATCATCTGTGCGACCGGTCTCTACAAACACACCGAGGGCGGCGTGCCCTATTGGCATTTTCGCTCCCAGTTCGGACCGGTGCTCGACGCCATGACCGAACTCTTCGTTCACGAGTTGACCGAAGGCATAGGCGAGACCGGGATCAAGGCGGGCATCATCAAGGTCGCGACGGGCGTAGGCGAGATCACCGATCACGAGCGAACGGTTCTGACGGCGGCCGCCAGGGCCTCGGTCGAGACCGGTGCTCCGATCACGACCCACACGGATCAGGGGTCGCTCGGGGACCAGCAACAACAAATCCTGACGGAAAACGGAGTCCCGGCCCATCGCATCATCATTGGCCACTCCTGCGGCACCGACGACCACAGCTATCACATGGGCCTTGCACGTGCGGGCTCGTATCTGGGTTTCGACCGATTCGGAATCGAGTTGATCTATCCGGATGCGACGCGCATCGCATCTCTGGTGAAGCTCATCAAGGCCGGAGCCGGCGATCGTGTCGTTGTGTCACACGACTCGGTCTGGTGCTGGAAGGGCGAACCCTTTCCGCCCGAATTGCTCGCCAATCTGCCCGACGACATCTTCGATCCGACCCATTTCTCGAAACGGATCATTCCCCAGCTTCGAGAGGCGGGCGTGACGGACGACGAAATCGACCAGCTGCTCGTCGAGAATCCGAGGCGCTTTTTCGAGGGCGAAAAGCTCGCGACATTGGCCTGAGCGGCAGCCGAGACCCTTTCCCGGCGCTATCCTTTCGAAACCCCGATGCCTCGGCATCGCGCATCATCCTGAATCGTCAGAAATCACGTTTCTGACGGCACGAGACACTCAAGACACTTCACGAGACTTCAAGAAAAGGAATCCCCCAATGAAGGCAGCCGTTCTCACCGAATTGAACAAGGATCTCGAAATCCGCGACGACATCGAGCTGGGCGAGCTCGGCCAACGCGACGTGCGTGTGAAGGTCGTCTCGAGCGGCGTGTGCCATTCGGACGTTTCGGCCCAGAACGGCACGATCCCGATGGCCACGCCCTGCGTGCTCGGCCACGAAGGCGCGGGCATCATCGAGGAGGTCGGCGACGGCGTCTCGTCGGTCGGCGTCGGCGATCACGTGATCCTTTCGTTCATCCCCGCCTGCAACGTTTGCAATCCGTGCCTGCGACAGCAGTCCTTCCTCTGTGATGCGGCCGGTCCGCAGGGCGCGGCGACCCACTTCAAGATGGGCGGCAAGCCCGCCTTCGCGATGACCGGTCTCGGGACCTTCTCCGAGCAGTTGATCGTCGGCGAGCCCGCCGTCGTGAAGATCGACAAGGATGTGCCGCTCGATGTGGCTGCGTTGATCGGCTGCGGAGTCACGACGGGTGTCGGCGCTTCGATCAACAGTGCGGGCGTGACGCCGGGTTCTTCGGTGATCATCTTCGGCTGCGGCGGCGTAGGCATCTCCGCGATCCAGGGTGCGCGCATCGCCGGTGCCTCGGCGATCCTCGCGGTCGACACAGTCGAGACCAAGCTCGAACAGGCGAAGCATTTCGGCGCGACACACGTGACAACACCCGACGGGCTCGAGGACGCGAAGAACGCGATCACCGGCGGCGAGGGATTCGACTTCGCTCTCGAATGTATCGGCAACCCCAACACGATTCGTGCCACCTACGACGCGGCACGCCGAGGCGGCACGGCCGTCATCGTCGGTGTCGGCCGAATCGAGGAGACGGTCGTCTTCAGCGCCTTCGAGTTGTTCTACAACGACAAGATCCTGCGCGGTTCTCTCTACGGAAGCTCGAACGTGCGGACCTTCATGCCGGAACTGCTGAGCCTCTGGCGAGCCGACAAGCTCGACCTCGAGAGCATGATCACCCGACGCATCAAGCTCGACGAGGTAAACGACGCCTTCCGCGCGATGCAGGCCGGGGAAGTGATCCGGTCGGTGATCGACTTTTAACCAGCTGTAAGGGACGGGGTCCGGGACACCCGGAGCGTACGGTCTCGGTCGCTTTCGTATCGGCCTAGGATCGGTACGGTCTCGTTCGCTCTGGGGTCGGCCCGATGACGGTGAACGGCGGCGGCCTCGTTTGCCCTGGTCATCGACGCTGGAGGATTCCATGCTGAATAAGCTTCTGGTCGCGGTTCTCCTCGTCGCACTCCTGTTGGCCGTTGGCGTTTCGCAGCGACATTTCCTTCTGCCGCATGGAATGGCGCTCGCCGGCGTGCCGGAACTCGATCCGCCCACAGACGAGGGGCCGGGAGTTCGTTGGGCGGACGATTATTTCACCGTCCAGTCCCTCGACGAGCGCACCTTTGCGATTGGCGAGCCGCGCTACTACCAACAGGTCTACAGCTATCTGATCGAGGGAAGCGAACGAGCGATTCTGTTCGATGCCGGCCCGGGCCATCGGGACATCCGCGCGATCGCCGAGACACTCACGGACCTCCCGATCACGTTCGTCCCGTCCCATTTCCATTTCGATCACGTCGGAAATCGAATCACGTTCGATCGCGTCGCGGTTCTCGATCTTCCCTACCTGCGCGAGCGTGCACCCGACGGTCGTCTTCGACTCACCTTCGACGAACATCTCGGCGTAGCGGAGGGCATCGAGGCGCCCACGCTCGAAATCGACGAGTGGCTGGCTCCGGGGAGTCTCGTCTCACTGGGCGAGCGGGATCTTCGGGTGCTCTACACGCCCGGACATACCGAGGACTCGATCTCGCTCCTGGACGTCGAGTCGGGCGATCTCTTTACGGGTGATTTCATCTATCCGGGCCCGCTCTTCGCGTTCCTCGCGAACAGCGGTATGGGCGACTACCAGCAGGCCGTCGACACCGTCTTGACGAGTGCCGCGTCGTCGGCTCGCCTCTTCGGTGCGCATCGCATCGCGCCTCCCGGCGCGCCGCAATTGGGGATCGAGGACGTGCGTGACCTGCAGGCGGCGCTGCATTCGATCGCAGAGGGCGAACTCGAAGGCGTCGGTTTCTACCCGGTCGTCTATCCCGTCAACGACCGAATGGACCTCTACGCGGAACCGGGTTGGCTGCAGGAATGGACGCCACGGCATCCCGAATTGCGCTAGGCGCCCGCCAAATGGCTACCGACTCGCCTGGGCATCCACGGCGAGCGACCTCGGCCAGTCGAGGAAGATGGGCGATGACCAGGCTTTTGGCTCCTGGTCGGCGAGGCAGTTGTCTGCGCCGCTCTTTCCGCAGAGATCGACCTCTGTGCAGTTGCCGTCCTGGCATCGGACGCCGCCGGCGTTGACGCCGGGCGTGGGCGCTTCGATGGCGCGCACGTAGTAGACGGCATCGCGGCCACCCCGCGTGTGGTCCGGGTCTTCGAAGGTGACCGCACAACCCTCCAGACTGCCGTCGCATTCGAAACTTCGCCAGGGATCTTCGATCAATGGAGCGATCGGTTCGCCCGGCGTCGCCTGCGGTCGGATGCGCACGACTTCGATGCGCGTGATGGGTCGTCGCGTTGCCGACGGGTTGTAGCACTCGTTCTTGCAGACGTGTTCGAGTCGCTCCGGCCCGAGGGCTGTCGCGGCGTAGTCGGGACAGCCGGGTTCCTGTTCGAAGGAGCCGGCGGCGCGTACCTGGAAGATCGGGTTTGCGTCCATGGCGATCTCGCCGCCCATCGGGATCGACCGTCCTCGGGTGCCGGGGGGGTTCAAGAGGTCGAACCAGAGCAGGATGCGCGGGCCACTCGTGCCGTAGACCTCTCGACGCTGGAAGGAGTCCCAGATCGATTCGCGCTGGCGATCTTCGGAATGGGCCGCGATGAGGCCGCCGGTCATGAAGAAGGAGGCCTGTCGCTCCATCTCGAAGAGGCCGAAGCCGCGGGAGCCGAATTTTTCGGGATCCCAGGCGCGCGACTCGGAGGAGGGCGCCTCGGGCTCGGGCCGGGTCACGGCGGTCAGCATGTTTTCCTCGTCGCCTCGAAGGCCGGCTCGTGATTCCGTGTATCCGGTTCGATGGACTTCCTTGTAGCCGGTTCCGGGCCGCGCAAAATGGTTGTCGCTCGACGCCATGAAGCCGAAGCGGAAACGGCGGGGTTCGCCCGTCGGTGTGTCGAAATTCGAGAGGGCTGTCACGTATTGGGCGGAGCCCATCGGCCGATAGTTGAAGGCCGGCTGTGCACAGTCGCGGCATTGTCCCGCGTCGAGCCATTCCTCGGCATCGACTCCCGCGACGGCCAGATGCGCCTGGGGCCCGGCGTCGGCCGCGTGCTGGCGTGCCGTGACGGCCCGCGCTTCGCACGTCTCGTCGGATTCGCCGTCCGCCAGACAGCGCTCGCGAATGATCTCGCCGGCTCGCCAACAGGTCGGGAGGTAGCGCGCGGTCGGTTCGGGGCAGACCGCGTTTCCGTCTTCGTCGAAGAGGACCGCGCTGTAGTCGCTGTACTCATCCGAATTGCCATGGCCCGAGTAGATCTCGAAGAGTGTCTGTCGATCCTCGTCGTGGAGTGGGCCTTCGAGCTGTTTCGCCCAATCGGAGCCGGGGGGCGTATAGAAGCCCCAGGTCGTTCCGTGGGGGATCACGATCGAAGCGACGTCCCAGTCGTCGAGTTTTTCGAAGAGCAGGTCGGGCGTGTCGGCGAGTTCGATGCA
>CBFDDD010000086.1:0-20624 GCA_965603475.1 uncultured Myxococcales bacterium | reverse complement strand
GGTGTCGGCATCGGCTTCGGCATGCAGAATATGGTCAACAACTTCATCTCGGGCTTGATCCTGCTCTTCGAGCGCCCCATCAAGGTGGGCGACCTCGTCTCCCTCGGCGAACTGCTCGGCAGGGTCGTCCGAATCGGAATCCGCTCGAGCGCGATCCGCACCTTCGATGGTGCCGACGTCATCGTCCCGAACGGCGATCTCATTTCGAACCAGGTCACGAACTGGACCCTCGCCGACACCCGTCGACGTGTCACGCTTCCTGTGGGCGTAAAGTACGGGACCCCTGCCCAACGTGTGATCGATCTACTCGAAGAGGTCGCGCACGCACATCCGGAGATCCTCGAAGAACCGGCTCCCTTCGCGCTCTTCATGGCATTTGGCGACAGCGCACTCGAATTCGAACTGCGTGCCTGGACCGAGAGCGCCGACGCCCTGACGATCGTTCGTAGTGAATTGGCTGTCGGAATTCAGGACGCTCTGATGGCCGCGTCCATCGAGGTACCGTTCCCGCAACGGGACCTCCACCTGAAGTCGGTGCCCGAAGAGCCCGGCTAGAGGATCCGCGACCAATGAGTTCCACTGGAGCTTCAACTCTTGGCGTGGGATCGCAATCCAGAAAACTCAGCCGAGTGACTCACCCGCCCGGCCGGTACAGTCGCCGGGCGACGGTCAAGCTCCCCTGTCGTGAGGTCGATAGTTTCTACTCGAAGAAGACATATGCCCAAACACCAACCCACCTTGCGAGACTTCTTGCTGCCCCGAAACGGCCCCGGGACGCGAACGGCGTGGTTTGTGTTCTTCTCGACGGTCATGACCGCGCTCGCGATGTGCAGCGTCGCAATGCATTCCTGGTACCGGGATGCGCAATCCCAGATCTCGAAGACCCATCCTGTCGTGCTCGAGTGGAGTGCGGAATCGGTGCAGCGCCAGCTCGACCGGGCTCGCGATGAAATCGGCGAGATCGCGCAAGGCACGAATCCAAACAGCAACAACGCTGCCCTTGACGCGCGCCTGCGAGAATTCGCGACCGCCGAGAGCCAGTTCTCCGGCTTCGTCTATCTCGACGGTGCTGGAAATGTTCGCGCATCGAAAGGTCTCGGCGCCGGCTATCAAAAATTGACGCAGGCCCTGGCCGTCAAGCGCGCGGTGAATGCCGAGTTGAGTGCCGTGTTGGCCGGCGGAAAGCTCCGGCAGGAATTCAGCGAGATCAAGGAGCCTTCGCTGCGCGTGTTCGCCGGAGACGACGAGCACGCCTGGGTGATCGCCTCGGCGCCGCTCAGGGGGCATCGAAGTCACGGTACGTCGACCCTTCACGCGCTGCTCCGAGGCGAGCGACTGGCCCAGCACCTCCATGCCAATCTCCTCACCGTCGGTGGGTTGTCTCTCGTCGACTCCGGTGGCCGCATCGTCGCCGTTGCCGGAGATACCGATTCGGAAGGCGCGCTACCGAAGGAGGCCCTTCGAGCGAGTACGACGCCGCACCTCGAAGTACCTTGGACGACAGGAGGTGACTGGACCGTCCGAAGCGCGCTGCACATCGACGCACTCGACCTGACCATCGCGGCCAATCAACCCGTGCACCTGGCCTTCAAGCCCATGCTCGTTGCGTCGAGTTGGATCCTCGCGACCGGCAGCCTGATGATCGCAACGTTCACGCTCCTCGCCTGCCTTTCCGCGATGGCGTCGACCAGGCGACTCCAGACCCTCCTCGACGGTTTTCGCAAGCTATTGGACGATGATTTCGAGATCCGCTTGCCGCTCACTCGAGTACGCGGCCAGGTCGAGCATCTCTACAGGGCCTTCAACGCCGTCGCCGAGCGCATTTCAGGTCTCAAAGGACGCTCCGACACCCAGATCGAGGCGCTATCGAGTCAGAATCAACGCTTCCAGATGCTGCAAGAGCAGCTCGCGAAGCTCTCGGTCACAGATGGGCTCACCGATCTCCACAACCATCGCTATTTCCAGGATCAACTCGCAAAAGAGATCAAACGCCTTGCCCGCAGCAGCGAGGGCTTGTCGATCCTGATACTCGACATCGATGACTTCAAGAAGCTCAACGACAACTATGGACACGCTGCGGGCGACGAGTTCCTGAAGCAGCTCGCGCTGATCCTGCGTGAATCGGTTCGGGACACAGACGTGCTTGCCCGTTACGGCGGGGAGGAATTTGTCGTGATCGCCACGGGAACGAAGATCGCGGGGGCGCAAATGCTGGCCGAGAAACTTCGAACGACGATCGCCGAGACCTCCTTCATCGTCGACGAGACGATGCGTCCTCGTCGAGTGACGGTTTCGATCGGAGTGGCTGAGTACGTCCACAGTCGCACTGAGCTGTTCACTTCAGCCGACGCCGCTCTCTATCGAGCGAAAAATGCGGGCAAGAACTGCGTGATGCTCGCTGACGGCTCGGATCAGTTAGTCGACCCCGTCTGATCCGCTAGCTCGCCTCATCATTTGCTTCGAGGCGACGGTCTTCCCAAGGCATGAACGGGATCGGTCGACCGATCGTTGACATGAAATCATCCATGAATTTGTAGGTGATGCCCCACAGTACCGGTGCATTGTGGTCTTCGAGGAGTCGAATGGTCGGCAGCGGCATGGACATGTCGAGATAACTGAAATCACGCACCGACTGTCGGCGGGGGTCTGTGCAGTAGTGAAGCGGCGTCCAGAATGCGTCTCGGACTTCATGATTCGGTCGAAGCGAAGGGTTGCCCGATATTCCGTAGACATAGGCGGACACGCGGATGGATTCCGCGTGACCTAGCACGTCACTGAGCTGACCGAGACACCTCACCATCGACGAATCCGTCAGGTCGACGCCCAGTTCTTCGACCGTTTCTCGCTCCGCCGCACTGCGCGCGTCTGCGTCTTCGGCGTCGAGTCGTCCACCCGGAAAAGCCAGATGGCCCGACCAGGGATCCGCCTCGTGTTCCGCCCGACGAATGAAGAGGGCTTCCAGATCCGCACCCACTTCGCGAAGCACGAGTGCGACGGAGGCAGACATCTTGGCAGGCTTCGTGTCGATCCGCGGAGAAGCGGCCGACAAGCGGGTCTGGATTTCATCGAGGGTCTTCGCCAAATCAGTCTCGTCTTCTATCGATCGTCGATTGTCGCATATCAAATCTGCCGCTGCCGATCCGCCCAGTAGCGATCTCGTAGGCGTCTAATATAGAGCTTTCCACTCGGATGACGTGGGAGCGAATCTTCGAAGTCGATCGAGCGAGGGACCTTGTAGCCTGCGAGACGAGCCCGCGCGTAGTCCAGGATTTCGGCCTCGAGCTCCGATGAGACCTGGTAACCCTCCCGAAGCTCGATTGCCGCCTTCACCGACTCGCCCCAATCGTCGTCGGGAATGCCGAAAACGCCCACGTCTCCGACCGCGGGATGATCCTGGATCACCTGTTCGATCTCCGCCGGATAGATGTTGACCCCGCCAGAGATGATCATATTCGACCGTCGGTCTGCCAGATGGACATAGCCCTCATCGTCGATGAACCCGATGTCTCCGATCGTGAATACCCCCGGCTCCAGGTAAGCGCCCTGCGTCTTTTCCTCGTCTCCGTGATACTCGAACGGACGGTCCGAAACACTGCTGCGACAATAGAGATCACCGATCTCGCCGGAGTCGAGTCGCTCGCCCCGCCCGCCAACCGCAAAGACTTCGAACGCAGGCAACGCCCGGCCGACCGTGCCGGGATGCGCTAGCCACTCCCGTGAATCAATGAGCGTATTCACACCCCCCTCGGTGCCGCCCCAATACTCGACGAGAACGGGGCCCCACCAATCGATCATCCTCTGTTTCACGGAGACCGAGATTGGCGCCGCGCCGTGCAACGCGAGCTGCAGCGCCGGTGCTGAAAATGCTCTGCGTTCCGATTCGGGCAGGCGCAGCAATCGCACGAACATAGTCGGAACGAAATGCGCATGCGCGACCTCGCGCTGCATCAGAAGATCGAGTGCCTGGGATTCGTTCCACTGCGGCATAATCAAAATCGGCGCTCCGTTAGCGTTGTCGTAGACGGAGAACATCAGGGGTGCTGCATGGTACATTGGGCCGGTGATCAGATGGGGACCGCTCCCGTCCAGACCCACCGCGGTACCCATTTGCGTGTGATGAACCAATGCGGCTCCAACGCTCGCCGCGGGCGCGCGCTTGACGCCCTTGGGCCGACCCGTCGTACCACTCGTGTAGATCATGTTGCCGCCAGCAGGCGCTTCCAGATCGAGGGGTCGCGGACGAATGCCATCGAGCAATCGATCCAGCTCCTCACCGACCTGGATGACCTTCGTTTTGGGCCGCTCGCTGGTCACTTTCTGTGCGATCGGCGCGTACTGATCATCACTGATCAGGACGCTACAGTCGGAATTCCCAACGACATAATCGATCTCTTCTTCGGCCAGATGCCAGTTGATCGGCGTCACCCACTGACCCGCGAGAACAGCGCCGAGCAGGAGCTCGATCACTTCGACCCGATTACCCATCAAGAGTGAAATGTGGCCGCCTGGCTCGAGCCCGGCGTCGTGGCGCAACAAGCTGGCAAAGCGATGGCTGCGATCGAGAAGCTCGGCAAATGTCCTCTGCTGCGTTCCGTCATCCACCGCGAGTTCTCGGGCACGATCTCGAGCGAGTTCCAGGAGCATATTTCCCTTCCAGACCTGATGCCGCAGACATGCGATGGGCGGCCATTATAGGCACAAAGAAAAGATCAGGTGAGTTCTTCCCGCTCTCCGAGTACAGCTTCACATCGTTTCGCCACATGACCCGGATCGCCGCTCGAACCATTGGCCCAGCCTCCGCTTCGAAGACGTTTGTTCGTTGTGATACCCTTCCCCGTGATGTCTCTTCGTCCCCCCTCGTTGACCATCCTGGCTCCTGGCGCCGTTTTCGCCTCGATTGCCCTGTCGTTCATGACCCTCCAGCTCGGTTGTGCGAGTCCGGACGTCATCCAATCCTCACCAATGCCATCGGTCTCCGCCGGACTACCCATTCCGGCACTCGAATCCGTGCCTGAATGGGCACTTGCGGCCACCCACAGTGATGACGACAGTGCGATCGGAATCGGCTCGGGTGAAACGCTCGACGGTGCGACGCGGATGGCTCTCCAGGATGTGGCGTCGGGACTTTCCGTGTTTGTCGAGAGCCAACTTCGAGACGTCTATCGGGAAACCGAAGGAACGAGCGCCGAGTCCCTCGAGCAAATCATCGAGACACGGGTGCTGGGAACGCGCTTCAGCGGTTGGGAACGCTCGCGTTCCGCTCGATCCGAAGGAATATTCTGGGTCGAAGTGCGTATTGATCGTCGACGACTGGTTAGGGATTCGATGCTAGAGCTGAATGATCTCGCGTCGGGTGTCGACATGCGTCTCGAGGGCGCAGTTGGCTCATCGCTGTCACGACTGATCGCGCTTCAAGCGACTGCACACGACCGCGAGCGAGTCTCGAGTCTCGTTGCGCTGATCGACACCTTGGATTCCAATTTCGATCGAGCGATCTGGAATAGACGGCGCGGGGGTTGGAAGCGGATCGACGAATCTGCTCGCCGTTCGCTGATCTTCGAAGTTCGATTCGATCCTGCATCTGCGGAGATCGCGAATTGGCTCGAATCACGGCTCGCATCGGAGCGATTCTCGACCCGCCAGGGAAGCTGCCAATCCCCGGAGGCCGTCTGTATCGACATTCACTCCGAGATCGTCGAGGCGAATGTCGCCAACCGCCACATCGCGAAGATCAGGTCCTTCTTCTCTGTTTTCGATCCAGGTGGAAGCGTCGTTCGCAAGGTCGACCTTACGGGGCGCGGGAACTCGAAAACGGACCGCAAGCGCGCTCGTCGTCAGGCTCTGGATGACCTGTATGTGAATTTTCATGAAGCGGGCGTTCTGACTGGCCTGATCAGACCCTGAGTTCTTGCGTGGGCCCACTCCCCACCAGCTAACGTGTTTCCAGAATCGATCTGCAGTTGGGACCCGAGAGGCTCGCCAGTAGACTCTCCTTCTCGACAGGTCTCACGATATCTCCGTCGAGGATCTCGCTCGTCACCTTCGATAAATCAACTGCGACCCAGGACGCTTGTTCCGTCACCTGGTCCGTGACGCGACCCAGAGAAATAACCCGCTCGGAGCGCGATTCTTCGCCACTGGGGCTCATCGTACGTTGTTCCCGGCGGATCTCGACCGTGTCACCCTGCTGAACACCCTGAGCAGACCCGAGCGAGACTCGAAAGATGTGGCGCTCTGCTTCGGGTGCCTTGCGATGCGCCGAGATGTGACCACGGGGTGAGAGCAGTCGGCCCAGTGGGAGTTCGAGACAACCCAGTGCTTCGTCGATTGCCGTCTCGTATAGGACGCTCAGGGATGCCGGCGCAAGGCTACAGGCGGAATCGAGATCCTTGGTTTGCATTCCCGCAGTGCGCTCGAGCGCAAAGGTCTTCTCGATCCGATCGTTAGTTCCGATCTGTATGACTTGAACGTCGAACTCGACGTCGACCGTGTGACTACACTGTCCAGGTTTTGCCGCAACATCCTCAGCAGACTGCCAGACAAACCTGAATGGCTTCTCCCAGGTCGACGCATATCGATAGGTCGAGAATCGAGTAGCGAGCGCGTAGTCCGCCCCAGTCACCGCATCCGCTGCGCGACCGTCGAGTTCAGAAAGGATCCCCTCCGTTCGAATCGCGCTGACGTCTTGAAGTGAGCGGTCGATGACCCCGGCCCCGGCAGAGGCCGCGATCCCTTCGAGTCCTCGACGGACCTGTGCCCGCGGAATCTGGAGCGTCGTGTCGTCGAAGGCCGCCGACGGCCGATCCACGACGACGATCTCGAAGGCCCGTTCGCGCAGCTCCTCCTTGGAGGGATAGGGCACTACGCGATTCATCGGGATTTCCTCATAGGCATCCAGATCAGAAACCCGTGACGATGCACAACCAAGAACGCTCGAAACGAATCCCAAGCTCGCCATGGCGACCGAGAAACGAACCACCCCACTCAATCGATCTCGCATTTCCACCCCTTTCGGCTCCGACATCCCCGGCCGTTCTCGACTCTCTCGCGCTGACTCATCGCAGGTGAACGGGAGAGTACAACCCGCGGGGCCGCATGCCAGCGCCCTCCCCGACCAAATCGGACGCTGCTCGCGCCCGATCGACAGATACACTGTGCCCGAAAGGTCGGATTGGGTTTCCCCGCTGACGGATTCTCGAGTCTCGCTGTATCCCTCTGTTTTTGCTAATGAAGGCCGCAGCATGAATATCGAACACGTCGGATTTGTCGGATGGCGAGGAATGGTGGGCTCCGTGCTCCTCGAGCGCATGCGCGTCGAGGGTGATTTTGCAGGCCTGACCCCGACGTTCTACTCGACCAGCCAGGTAGGCGGCGGCGCACCGGACGTCGGCAACGGTGCTTCTTCGCTACTCGACGCCTACGACATCTCGTCGCTCTCGCAGCACGACGCCATCCTGACCTGTCAGGGTGGCGACTACACCAAGCAGGTCCTGCCCCAACTCCGCGAACAGGGCTGGCAGGGTTATTGGGTCGACGCCGCGAGTGCGAAGCGCATGGACGAAGACGCCATCATCGTTCTTGATCCCGTTAATCGTGACGCCATCGACCGCGGCATCGACTCGGGAGTCCTCAACTACGTCGGTGGCAACTGCACCGTCAGTCTGATGTTGCTCAGCCTGGCCGGCCTCTTCGCCGAGGATTTGATCGAGTGGATGACCTGCATGACCTATCAAGCTGCTTCGGGCGGTGGCGCGCGACACATGCGCGAACTGGTCGCGCAGATGGCGATGCTCGGCAACGAAAGCAAAGCCCTTCTCGATGACCCCGGTTCTGGGATAATCCCCCTCGATACTCTCGTGAACGAGACCCTCTCACACGATGATTTTCCGACCGAACAATTCGGGGCCCCCCTCGCTGCGAGCCTGATTCCCTGGATCGACACGGGCACGGAAGCCGGGGACACCCGAGAGGAATGGAAAGCCTTCGCCGAAGGCAACAAGATTCTTGGTCGTCAGGACAACCCGGTGCCGATCGATTCGATCTGCGTTCGCATCGGCGCGATGCGCTGTCACAGTCAGGCGTTCACGATCAAACTTCGCCGCGACGTACCGATAGCCGACATCGAGGCTCTGCTCGACGGTGCCAACGAATGGGTCCAGCTGATCCACAACGATAAGGAGTCATCGCTCGCCAGGCTCACTCCCGCGGCAGTGACGGGCAAACTCGATATTCCGATCGGTCGGGTTCGCAAGCTCCGACTCGGAAATGAATTCCTCGGCGCATTCACCGTCGGCGATCAGTTGTTGTGGGGCGCCGCGGAACCCCTGCGCCGGATCCTGAATATCCTGCGCGACCACAATACCTAGGAGCCTGACCCAAGACTCGTCGCGACGCCCGTTCGCCGATGCATCACCGCTGGCGGCGTTGCGAAATCTTGCCGTAGCTAGTCGGCCTTCGGCCCACCGTTCATGCCAGGCCAGCGCGAGCCACTGATCGTATCGACATAGGGCCAGAACGCATCGGGATCGAGTCCCCCTTCGAGCGTGATCTCGCGGCCGAGGAATTGCAACCAGCAGAGCCGCGCGCCCAGATACTCCCGGACCGGAAGCAACGTCGCGATCGGGTCCCACTTGCTCGGCAAAAGGCGGAGTTCGCCGTCGACATCCTCGACGTGGGCCGTTCCATAGGTGCTCTTCACCCGAACGACATGCGGCGGGAAGTCATAGGCTTTCTCGGCGCCACCCACGGCGCGCGAGACCTTGATCCACCATTCGTTCTCCTCGAAATTGGGCGGATTCTCGGTCGGGCCAGTCGACTTCCCGTCGAACTCGACAAACGTGTAACCCTGATGGGTGCAGCGAGCTTTGACCGTGTCGCCCAACCGGTAGTAGTCGATCTCGCAAGGAAATTTCGGCTGACCGTTCATGTCGCGACTGATGAAGATCGCCGATTCCTGATCGATTCCGTAGCCCAGGGTATACGCACCTTGTGTTCCACGATAGTTCGCATCGACTGTCATGAAGATTCCGTACTCGGGCACGTTCGGAACAGGCACGTTGTAGATCGAAAGATGGACGTTCGCATCTTCGCCCGGCTCGATGCCAGGCGGCAGAAGCGTCGACAGCTTGTCGGCATCCGTTTGATAGTCGATCTTGAGGATCGGCCAGTTCGATATATCACCGGGGTTACCTTGGGGTGTCGGCATGGCGTGGTCTCCATCTGATACGGGCTTGACCTGAGAAAATGACAGGCGAAACGCTCGATCAAGGTATCGCCGAGTGTCTCTTCTGAAGAGCCTAGAACGATCGCGTGACCGGCGCATCCACCTCCGTCGTGCCCCTTACGCACTCGAGGAGACAGTCCTAGCATTGATGACGACATGAAGGACCTCGCACACCGCAGCTTCGGAGAACAAGCTCGCCACTATTTCGCCCGCCCGCATACAAACCTGCCGAACGCGCCGATCGACTCGCCCGCCGCCTGGCTCGGCAAAGACATGCGCGAGCAGGAATCCGCCTGGCATACACACCTGAACGACACTGAACTCGCAGAGTTCGGCGAGGGACTCGATCGACTCGAACGAGACGGAATTGCGATTGACGCGGTCGATCGGAGTTCGCTCCGCCTCTCCCGGCTCGAATCGAAGATTTCCGCGTGGCGGTGTGAACTCATGCAGGGGCGAGGTTTCGTGATCATCTCCGGACTTCCGGTCGAAGAATGGGGCGAAGCGCGAAGCGCCCTCGCGTTCTGGGTACTCGGCCATCATCTAGGCGTACCCGGCGCCCAGAATCCAGACGGCGAATTGCTCGGCCACGTCAAGGATTACGGTGAACAGGCGGACTCACCCGACGTCCGCCTCTACCGAACGACATCTGATATCCGTTTTCATTGCGATGCCGCCGACGTAGTCGGCTTGCTCTGCTTGCAAACGGCGCGAAAGGGTGGACAGAGCCGCATCGCCAGCTCGGTTGCCATCTGGAACGCGATATTCGAAAGTGACCCCGAAAGCGCCGCACTCCTCTTCGAGCCCTTCGCCCACGACCTACGCGGCGAGCATCGACCCGACGGTCCCCGCCACGCGAACATCCAACCGTCGTGCCTGGGAGAGGACGGCGTCCTACGCACTTTCTACCACAGTGAATATTTTCGCTCGGCGGCACGGCTGCCGGAGGTCGGTGCGCTACCGGCGCGTCACCAGAAGCTGCTCGATCGCTACGACGCCCTCGGTGCCTCGCCCGATTTCCATATGGACATGTGGCTCGAGCGAGGTGACATGCAATTCATCTCGAACCACACGATCGTGCACGCACGCACGGAGTACGAGGATGACCCGGACCCCGGGCGCAAACGACATCTGCTGAGACTGTGGCTATCACTCGACTCTGATTGAAGCGATTGAGCGCGGCTAGCAGGCCTCGAAGAGCGAAGCGAAGCCCTGACCACCACCGACACACATCGTGACGATCCCGTAGCGGCCGCCGGTGCGCTTCAACTGACGAACCAGCAGACCCGTCATCCGTGAACCCGTCATACCGAAAGGATGACCGATCGAAATCGAGCCGCCGCACGGGTTCAGCTTCTCATCCGGAATCTCGAGCTCACGCTGGCAGTAGAGCAGCTGCGACGCAAAGGCCTCATTGAGCTCGACAATGTCGATGTCGTCCATCGTCAATCCGTGACGCTTCAATAGCTTCGGCACAGCAAAGACTGGGCCGATTCCCATTTCCTCGGGGCCACAGCCGGCAACGGCCGATCCGCGATAGATTGCCATCGGCTCGATTTCGAGTTCATTTGCCCGATCTGCCGACATCAGCAGTGTTGCAGAAGCACCATCCGAGAGCTGCGACGCGTTTCCCGCCGTCACGGATCCGTCTTCCTTGAAAACGGGCTTCAACTTCTGCAGTCCCTCGAGCGTCGTCCCGGGACGGTTGCATTCATCGAGCTCGACAGTGAAATCCTCTTCGAACGCGTCACCCTCCTTCGGCGTGACCTTGCGAGTCACCTTCATGGGCACGATCTCTTCCGCAACGTATCCGGCATCGGAGGCCGCGGCATAACGTTGTTGGCTCTGCAGCGCGTAGGCGTCCTGGTCTTCGCGTGAAATCTTGTAACGCTCGGCGACGAGTTCGGCTGTGACACCCATCGGGAAATAGAGGCCGGGGAAGCGCTCGGCCGCCGTCGCATTGACGAGCCGAGTCGTATTCGCCGAACCGTCCTGCATCATGGTGATCGTCTCGACACCACCGCCAATGGCCACGTCGGCGCCATCGAGGATGATCTCGTTGGCCGCCATCATGACGGCCTGCGATCCCGACGAACAGAAACGGTTGACCGTGGTGGCCGCCGCTGTCTTCGGAATGTCCGCGACCATGGATGCGACGCGCGCCATGTTCAGCCCCATGCAGCCTTCGGGGTTGCCGCAGCCAATGATGACGTCTTCGATCTCGGCGGGATCGAGGTTGGGCTGCTGTGCCACGACCTCTCGCAGCACGTGAGCCGCGTAATTGACGGGCTCCGTCAAATTGAACGAGCCGCGGTGGGCCTTGGTCAGACCCGTGCGAACGCTACCGACAATGACTGCTTCACGCGCCATGATTCTCTCCTTGAGGGGATTTGAGGCAATCGAAGATTATGACACCTCGAGTGTCAGAACAACCAACTCAGAGCCAAGCAAGATCAGGGCGCCGCGTACCAGATGGGCGAGGACCACGCGCGCTCCTGTACGGTTTTCGGGACCTTCGGATCGCAGCAACTCTCGAGCCCGGGACGAATCGTATCCGGATTCGCACAATCGATCGCCGCCTCGAGGCAGGTGTAGGCGTTCCATCGGCAGCTCGGATTCTGAACGACCCGTGCGTAGTAGAGGGCGTGCTGGTCCGGATCGAAGTCGGGGTCGGACCAGACCGAACAGAGTTCATCTGCGCCCTGCCCCCTCGGCTGACACGTGGAAAGGTCAACGGTTGCCGCTTGATCGTAGTCGGCGGTCAGCTCATAGACCCGCGTGTGCGCTTCGCCAGCCTGCTCCCAGGCCTTGATGATCTGAGTGCGCTGAAGGAGTCCGCCCGGATCACCGGAAACGCCCGCATCAGCCTGCGCCGCAACGATGAAGCGCGGAGCCCTGGCGCCTTCGGGGCGCGGCATGAGCTCTCCACCCATCGCTACGCCTCGCGAGTAGGCGTCCCGATCACGATTGCGATCCCCGCACATCGTGGACTCGTAGTTCCACCCCCCGAAGAAGCGCAGAAGCATTCTCGGACCGCTCGTCCCGTACACTTCTCTTCGCTTCATCGCTTCGAAGAGCGAGTCGCGGGAATTCTCCTCTGCCCAGATCACAGCGAGCCCGCCTGGGTTGTACCAGATCGAGTCCGGCAGGGGCGGTGTTTCGAGTCGATGCGTGACGATTCCCGCTGCATGACCGACAAATCCCTCCTCCGATACCAGCCCCGGTGTTGCGAGATGGGTGTCGGTCGAGCCGATCAATCCGAAGACGAAGGGATTGATGCCGAGCTTGCGCTGCAGGACCAGCCCCTCCGCAAGCGCCTCCCGGGCGTAGGTCATCGGTGGAATCGGCGTTCCGGAGAGCACGGAAGTGGACTCTTCCCCGAGCTTCGCAAAGGGTAGCTTCTCATAACGGCAGAGTTCGTCCTCCTCCGTGATTCCACACTCGCTACTTCCCTTGTGCTGTGTGACCTCGACCAGCGTCTCTAGCCGCGCCCGACGTGCAGCATCTTCGGCGGTGATCGGCATGCCATCGTCGCGCAATGTGCGGAAGATCAATCCATTGCTGACATTCGAATTGTGCGGGATTGCGATGACCTCGCAGCCATCGTTTCGGTCAAGACAGCCTTCCTCGAGCGCGTCCCAGAGTTCCTCGGCAGTTGGCGTGTCGATGTAGTTCGTCGGCACCGCCTGATGAAGATCATTTCGGAAGATGACGTTGCGATGGAGATTCTGGCCATCTGGCATCCCGGTCCACTCGTACCCGATGAAGGAAGTGAATTCACAGAGATCCGATCGGTCATAGTGGCTTTGCGCAGCATCGATGATTTCGAGCCAGGGCGTCTTCGCAAGCGCGCGGCAATACACACCATTCTCGCCACACATGGAGTATCGAGGCATTCCGACCGCCTGATAGACGCGACTGTTGACGGCGATGTAGCCGAGCTTCGGAGCAAACCGAATCAGTCGGCAAACCCAGGAGTCGTATCCCTCCGTACCAGGCGTCGCGCAGATCTGAGTTTCACCAAGCAACTCGGCGTGATCCGTCACGACCGCAAAATCCAGGGGGCGCTGGAGTCGAACGACCTTCGCGGGCGTCCCATCCTCCGCAAAGGGTTGTACGCCTATTTCACCACCCTTTGCAAAACGGTACGCATCGTCAGGCCGACCGCGCGATCCTTGCACCCACGCATCGAAGGAAAGAGCGGTATGAACGTGGGTATCGCCGAAGAAGGGCTGTCTCGAGGGGTCGTATGCGCGACAGGGCTCGCGCTCCTCTGTCCGTTCGAACGCCACCGATTCGATCGTGAACCCACCCACCAGCAGAGCACACAGAGCGACGGCCGTAGAGAGTTCGGCCGTGAACGCGCTCATCGATAGAGATCCAGGAGCGAAGCATGCGGCTCCGAGTGGTGAAACATCGTGTCGTAGGGACCGGCCAGACCCGCCCAGGAAACGAGAGCAACGACGGTCGCCGCTGCCGCCCACACCCGAGTATGCTCGGGAAATCTCGACACAATTTGTCTGACGAAGATCGACGCCACTCCGAACAGGATCAATCCATAGACGAGAACGTGCCCCCAGAATAGAAGGACCAGGGAGCCGACCATTCCCCCGGCGCCTTCCAACGCGATCAATACCGAGAGCGAGGCCGCCAACTGGACCAATCGGAGAACGGGCACCAGCGCTCCATCCAGTCCAAACAAGGGAAGAGGCCAGGTCACCAGCAGAGTCACAAAGAGGACCCACCGCAAAATGCGAGCGTCAATCAACGTCGATCTTCTCCGATGATTCGCCGACAGGTCCAGCGATCTGACCTGCGTAGTCTCCCCGACTGACATAGGTCTGTCTCAGATGGACGGGCTCACGGCGCCGGACGCGCATGTTGACCAGCTCGACTGCGATCGAAAATGCCATCGCGAAATAGATGTAACCCTTCTCGACATGCTTCCCCATTCCTTCGAGCATGAGCATGACGCCGATCAGGATCAAGAAGGAAAGCGCGAGCATTTTCATCGTCGGGTGGTCTTCGATGAAACGACTGATGGTCTCGGCAAACACGAGCATCACAGCGACCGAGATGACGACCGCAGCGATCATCACGGAAAGCTCCTTCGCCATGCCTACAGCGGTAATCACCGAATCCAGCGAAAACACGATATCGAGAAGCATGATTTGAATGATCACTGCTCCCAGTGACGCCGCCACCGTGTGACCGACCGCGTGTTCATCCCCCTCCAACTTGTCGTGAATCTCCCAGGTAGCCTTGGCGACGAGGAATAGACCTCCGCCGAGCAGGATCATATCTCGACCGGCAACCGGATGATCGAGAACACTGAAAAGCGTCTCGGTCAGCCCCATAACCCAACCGATCGCGAGCAGCAGACCGATCCGCATGAACATCGCCGCGAGGAGGCCCAGCCGACGAGCCAACCGTTGCAGTTCGCTTGGAAGTTTCTGGGTCAGGATGGCAATGAAGACGATATTGTCGATGCCCAAAACGATTTCGAGCGCCGCCAGGGTCACCAGTGCGATTGCGTTCTCGCCTGTCAAGAGTGCTTCCAAAACCCGCTCCCTCCCGTGTCCCTGGGAATACCGCGACACGGGACCCCACATCGACGGACATTCAGCAACGCGCTTCTCACTCGAAAACCATCAACAAGTGGCAACGAACAGAACTAGCGTCCTCCTCGAAGTTCTCGTAACAGCCCCTCCGCCCTGGGGTCTCCGGGTTGCGAACGCAGCCAACCTTCGGCTCGGATCTGGGCACGCTCCAGATCGCCTTGATCACGAAGCAGTGTGACCAGCGCGTGGTGGATATCCGTGTTTGCAGCCCCGCGATCAACCGCTTGGGCAAGTGCCGAAATCGCCTCGGCCCGCCTGCCGGCCGCGTCGAGAGCGAGCGCCCAACCCAGAACGAGCCGCGGCTGATCCGGCGCCGCCTGCGCCGCGAGAGCAAGCTGTGAGAGTCCTTCTTCGGACTCTCCTGCCCTATGCAACGCAAGGCCGAGGGCGTATCGAACCAGCACTTCATCGGGAGCGATTTCCACAGCCCGACGCAACCGGACGATCGCCTCCGCGTCGTGCCCCTGCATACGCTCGAGATCCGCGAGATTCACGTGCGCCGGTACGAAATACGGAGCCAGTTCGATCGCTCGCTGATACGAAGTACGCGCCTCATCGAGTTCACCGTAGTGGACCGAGAGCAGCCCGAGACTCACCTGCGCCTCCGGCCGTTCAGCATTCGTTTCGTGCGCAGTTCGATACTCTCGTAGAGCGCGCGCGAGTACGGCCCGATCGGCCGGACGCCACAGCTCGGCGGGCAGATCGACGAGCGCCTCGGCTGCGGCACCTCGAATTGCGCGACGATCGTCCTCGAGCAGCGGTCGAAGAAGAGACGCGCGGACCTCCGGCTCCAGGCGACGCGCCACGTCGATGAGCGCCAATCGCTCCAGACTCGTGCCGTCTCTCAATCGATCTCGCAAGATCTCGATCGGTGGAGCTGCCGCAGCCTCTTCGGCATAACGCGACCAGGCATTGGCACGCACAAGGGGCGAGAAGCTCGATTCGAGCGCAATCTCGATCCAACGCAGCGAATCCGAGCGTGCTTCCGCCCCGGCAACCAGATGATCGGACCAATGCGGAGGACGCATCGCGCCCTGCTCTCGCCAGGAATCGATCTGCGCCGTCGCCCAGGCGGCATCGCGATCCGAGTGACAGCCCTCGCAGGCGTTCGGGACAGCCAGGCTGGCGCTTCGGTCGGGACGCGGGATCGTGAAGGAATGGTCCGTCCGTTGATCGACCTGCATATAGACCGTCTCGGGCATGTGACAGGCTACGCAGCTCGCTCCCTCTGTTCCACTAGCATGACCGTGATGAGCCTCGACATCGAAGGCTGCGACATCATGGCAGCCCGCACAGAGCGCGTTGCCCTCACGTCGAAGTTCCAGGGAATGCGGGTCGTGACAGTCGTTGCAACGAACGCCGGCCGAGTACATGCGACTCTGAAGAAATGACCCCCAGACATAAACCTCATCGCGAATCTGGCCATCCTCGAAATAGAGTCCTGGATCGAGCAGCCGCGGGCGGTGACCGTCCAGAAAGGGCGCCCCGATCGCGGGTGCAGCCACGATTTCGGATCGACGCGAATGGCAAGGAGCGCAGACATCGAGTTGAGCATCGTGGGAGCGCTCGGTCACGCGTGACGAGATCCGTTCCCCGCTCTTTCGCTGCCATGCATCTGGGTTCCAGCGCTCGAAGGAAACTTCGAATCCACTCACGTCGCGTGGCGCGTCTGCCCCCGCGGCGACAATTTCGACATGCCGCGATCCGGGACCGTGACAGCCTTCACAGCCGACATCGATCTCCGACCATCGCGTGTCGAAGCGATCGTTCATTTCGTCGTAGCCCTTCTCGAGCTTCGTCGAATGACAGGAGGCGCACTGGCTGTTCCAGTTGTAGGCGAGCCTCTCCCAATGCAGTGGGTCATCGCGCGTGATGGGCTCATCGGGCTGAAGATCGAGCCAACGCTGTCCGCCGTCCTCGCGCGGCCGTGCATCCCACGCCACGGGCAGCGCCTGGTAGCGCCCATCGGAGCGTGCAACGAGGTATTGCTGAAGTGGATCCACGCCAAACGTGTAGGCGACAGGCAGACGCTCGAGCGGTCGTCCCGGCTCTTCGAGTTCGACGACAAATTTCTCGCCATCGCGAATGAACCGCCACGTCTGCTCGAAGTGCCGAACGATCGAGCCGTCGAACTGGCCGACGACCGATTCCAGCGTCGGTTCTTCCATTGCACGATCGTGATCGGAGCCCAGCCACTTTTCACTTTCCGTGGCATGGCATTCTGCGCAGGCTTGCGACCCGACGAATTCGACGGCGTGAACGGGCGATTCGGTGGTCGAGGGCTCGACGACAGGTTCTCCCTGATCACAGCCGGCGAGCAGCAACGCGACACAGAACGCGGCCCAAAGAGCGAGCGAAACGCATTTAAAATGATCGAGGAGGACGGGCACGGGGGAACCTTCGCCCACCTGCGGAAACGCCGCAATTCCAGCGCAATCGATTGGGCGGCTGAGCCGTCGCAACGAGACGGTGTGCCCTCGATCGAAGGTGGACTGGATAGAGATCGACTGTGACACGCTGCCGCAACCTGGGAAATTTTCGTGACTGGAGGGTGGCTTCCGACTGGTGCACCATGACCACTGCAACCAGCGAGGGCCTCATGAGCCAAACCGATCCCCATGTCATTTCAACAGCGGACGCGCTACGCGAGCTCGTGGGTGAAACACATCCCGATCTCAACATGAAGCTGCTCGATCGACTCGATGCATTCTGTATCGATTTTCTCGCCCGCAGCCCTTTCGTCGTCGTGGCGACATCTGATGTCAATGGACACCTCGATGCTTCACCCAAGGGAGACGCGCCCGGGTTCGCTCTCGTCGAAGACGATCGGACTCTCGCGATTCCTGATCGACCGGGAAACAAACTCGTGTTCGGCCATCTGAACATCATCGAGAACCCGTACGTCGGCCTGATCTTCATGATCCCGGGTACGCCCGAAACCCTTCGTATCAACGGTCGGGCCGAGCTCACTCGTGACCCGACGCTCCTCGAGCGAATGGCCGCCCGCGGTCGGCCAGCAGTCCTCGCAACGCGCGTTCGCATCGATCAATGCTTCTTTCATTGCGCGAAGGCGTTCATTCGATCGAATCTCTGGAAACCGGATGAGTGGGGCGAGCGCCACAGAGTCTCCTTCGGCAAGATGCTCGCCGCTCAGGCCGGGGCTGACGAGAACGCCGCCCAGGCCATCGACGAAGCCATCGAGTCGGACTATCGGACCAACCTCTAGACAATCGCGAATCGTCATAGACGGTCACTCCCTACCCGCATCGAGTCGGGCGTCGCAGCCGACCCCCGCTTCACCGCGCTAGACTCACCAAGATGAGCGATCAAACCATCCCATCCGAATCCGAATTTGCAGCCGACATGGGAATCGAGTTCCTTGGCGTCGTCGACGGCGCTACGACACTCCAACTCGAACTCGCGCAGAAACACATGAGCCGCGCCAATCGCGTCCATGGCGGCGTGCTCTTCACGTTGCTCGACAGTGTGCTCGGACGCGCGATCCTCAGCGAGCTGCCGGAAGGGCGTGGCTGCGCGACCGTCGAGATCAAAATCAACTATTTTCGCCCCATACAGAGCGGGCGCGTCGTAGCCCGGGGCTGGAAACGCGAATTGACCAGGAGCCTCGGGTATGCGGAGGGCGAAGTCGTCAACGAAGCTGGAAAAGTTCTCGCCAGGGCCTCTGGAACCTTCTTCTTGACCAAGACCATGCGCCAGGAAGACCGAGAGCGGATCTGACTTCCCACCCGTGGAGGACTTCATCCCGCTCCCCTAGGCTCTACGCGATTCGAGTTGCTCGGTCGTCTGGCGGGTCACGACCGCACCACGTATCTCGAGTGATATTCGGGGTTTTCAGAACACCCCCCTTCTGAACAACGAGGAGAATTCATGGGAATCTTGAAACGTTTGCTAGGCGGCCTTCTCATCGCGTTGATCGTCGGAATCGGCGGCCTTCTCATCGGCGCTCGATTTTCCGATGGCCCCCTCGCGATCATCGCCGGTGGAGCATTCACGACTGGCCAGCTGATCACCGATGCTGTGCCCGACTGGTCTTTCGTACACGACACGCGAGAAGTGGAATTCCAGCTCCTCGAACCAGCTCGCTCCCGGACAACCTGGATCGTCGAACACGAGGGCAAGGCCTATATCCCGAGTGGGTACATGACGAGTTGGTGGGGCAAGCTCTGGAAAAAGTGGCCAATCGAAGCGGAGCTGGACGGGCGTATCTTGCTCCGTGTCGACGACAAACTCTACGAGCGACAACTGGTGCGGATCGACTCTGGACCACTGCTGACACCTCTGGTCGCCGAGCTGGGGCGGAAATACGCCGGTGGCGAGACGGAAATTCCAGTTGAGGCGGTGACGTCCGGATATTTGTGGCTATTCGAATTGGCGCCGCGATCTTGAGACCGAAGGAGTGCATATCGCCGCAGGTGTGTTTGACTCCGAGCCCCTTCGTACCCGATCGCTCAGCCTCGTTTCGAGGCCATTGACTCGAGTTCGTCCAGGCAGGCGGAGTGATCGTTGGGAGCAGCCACACCACGATTGGCTTCTAGCGCAGCTTGCCACCAATCCGGGGCTGCATTCTCGCGACCCACACGGGGACTGAAAAGCATGGGTTTCGCTGCTTTCGCGAAAGATATGACGTAGTCCAACGGACGAATGTCCCGTTCGCATTGCGCGACCAAGCGATCAGTCGACGCGCCGTAGTCATTCGAAACGAGATTGATGAAACGCTCGAAGCCCTCGATATCCTCCGCCTCGACTTCGTTCTCAGGCAACGAACCGCCTCCCTCGAGGCCAGCACCTTCGAGCAACAGGGCCGCGGAGATCTGCTCGACACGTGCCCCAGCGAGCAGCAACGCGACGTACGCGCCAACACCCGCGCCCACTAGAACGCAGGGCTCGGCGATCTGCTGAAGCGCAAGATCCGCGTCCGCGACGAAATATTCGGGGTAGTACGCACCACCACGAACGTGTTCCGACCGACCATGACCTGCGAAGTCGAGGGCATGAACGGGACCATGGGGCCAGGTCAGGGCGGCCTCTGGCCACGACTCGGCGTCGGCGCCAAGCGCATGGAGAAGCAACAGCGGCCTCCCCGTCGCCGGCTTCAGCGTGTGGAGTTCGATCGAAACGCGCCCGTGCTGCAATCGCATCAGCGTTCCAAAAATCCAAGGATCAGCGCAGCAGCCTCGGCGGGTTTTTCCATATGGATAAAGTGACCAGAGCCCTGCACGGTCCCTCGCTCGAGATGCTTCACATTCTCGAGTCGGTCGGCGAGCAGCGGTTCGGGTAGCGGGCCCCAGGTATCGGGCTCTGACCCGATCAACGCCAGAACCGGGGCGTGCAACCTCTGCCAGCCCGGGGCGATCCATTCAGGCTTGAACGGCCCGAATCCGCCAGCGGCGTTATGCGGATCGCTCTTCCAGCGCCAGCCATCCGAATCTTCTCGCGCCCCGTGAAAGACGAAATAGCTCAGCCATGGTTCCGGCAGGAGTGGATTCTGTTGACTGCGCCGAGCGACGAGCTCATCGAGACTCTCATAGGAACGCCAACTCTCACGCTCGACCGCTGTGCGCCGACGGTCAAGGAAGAGCGCGCAACGGTCAACCACGCTGAGCTTGCTCATGTCCGGACCGCCGGGACGCTGGAAAACGCCGTCGTCCGGCGGACCGAAGCCGTCCATATTGACGACCTGCCGCACGCGGTCAGGCGCGATGCTGGCTGCGTCCATGACCTGGCCACCGCCCTTGCTATGGCCGACTAGATGCGCCGGT
>CBFDDD010000085.1:0-20843 GCA_965603475.1 uncultured Myxococcales bacterium | reverse complement strand
CTAACACCCGTAGAACCTCGCTCAGGCTGGGACCCGGGTTGCGGTCCTTGAATTCGACAAGTGTTCGGTAGAGCTCAGCGGCCGCCGTGTGAAACCCCGAAGGAAGTTCATGGGCGGCGAATGCAGCTGCAATTTCCTCCATTTCTCCCGCGAAACGCCATGCCTTGGGAGCAATGGCTCTCGCTGTGTATTCCGAGCGTGCGATGAGGTCGGGCATCGACGTTTCCCACTCGTCGACGATCGCCTCGGTCACACCCTCGCTCTCGGCCAGTGCTCGGATGGCCAACAGCAAGGCCGAAGTTCCCTTCGTCCATGCGGCGAAACAAACCTTCACGGCCGATGCGGCTCCCGGGCCGCCGTCTACGACCCGAACTTCGACCAAGCTGTCGCCCCAGAATTGAGCGACCGTCGGCGCCTCCGTGCCCGACAGGTAGAGTCGCGTCGTCCCGGTGACAGTCGGCGGTGGCCCAACGATCCCGCCGTCGACAAAGCGATCGAAGTGCTCGCCAATGCGACGCGCCGTAGCCGGCGCCAGCGCGTTCGCGTCGAGGTAAATTCCGTTGAAACCCGCCGCCGAAACGGCAACTGCTAATTTCTCGGCCGCTTCAGGTGGACAAATCGAGACGATCATCTGGCATGTGGCGCTCAGCTCATCGAGCGACTCGCATGCATTCAACCCCGCCTTTTCGGCGCGACGCACAGTCGCCTCCGAGCGTCCCGCCGGCACCCAGCATCGCTCACCCGTACAGGTGGCGGCCAGTTCAGCGCCCATTGCACCCGGATGAAGAAATCCGACAGATCGGGGCAGAAGCTCAGTCAAAGATCGCAGTCTCCAAACGAACGCGCGGCTCAGCCAAACCACTGCGCATGGAAATAACGCAGCGCAATCGCCAAGCTGATCCCCACTGAATAGGCGACGAATGACAGCTCTCGCAGTCCGCGCAGGGTCTGTCCTCCAGTAAAGGGAATCAGCGGCGTCGCCGCATGAAATTCGGCGTACCGTGTCGCATCGGTGACAAGCTTTCGTCGATCCTGATGAATACAGCCCGCAATCGCAAAGATCGGAAAACCTCCGAAGAACGCGATATCACTCGCGAAGCCGTTCGGAATCAAATGAACGAGCCCAAAGAGCCCGACCGCCATGAAGACCCCATGCCGCGTGATGTAGTGAACACCCCTGACCTCGATGCTCTGATCCGGCGAAACGTTCATTGCGGCCGGGCTCGGCGTAAGGACGCCCGCAACAAGCATGATCAACGCCACGCCCATGACGAGAATCACCCCCCATTCAATGGGAGGCGTAATCGCGATGGACCAGAGCATTGGCCCCGAATGCTTATTCCGAAAATAGACAGAGACCAGGGGAACGAAGGTGGCGAGTGCGATCAGGGAGTAGACACCCATGAATCCCTTCTCCCCGAAAACACCGACGAGCCGAGGTCTGATCTTGAGACTCGACAAAAGCATATGGCTGGCCCCGAATACCAGCCAAAGAAGGACGATCAATGAGGTGGGATTCATGAGGTCTCCTCGTCAGGCGCATCCGAAGACTAGCAACATCAGCGGTGCATGAAGACGAGATCGCCCTCGTGACGGAAACGATGATCCCCGCACAGACAGCGGCAAACCGCCATGGACATTTCCAGGCTCGGCGCTAGCGCGAAACGGCCGCGGCACGAGCCTTGACGAGCGCGCCCTCGCATCCGGCACGCGGCGAAGAGGGAACGCTCGTGGCCGCAACCAGTGCCGAGAGGACATCCACATCCTGTGTCATCCGATCGAAGCTGTCGGCAATCTGTTGCTCGCGGCTGGTGCCGTCGGCTTCTCTTTCGATCATCTGGTTCGACACAGAGCGCAGCAACGACTGCCCGCTCACGGAATCCTGATATTCGATCACGAGTGTCATCCGGCCGAGCACTTTGGCGGTATCGGATCGGGCGAGATCAACGTTGACGAATCCGGCCCCAACCTTGATCACGCATTCGCCTGCTGCGTTCGCGATTGGAACATCGGCCGCTTCCGCAATGTCGATCAGCGTTTGTTCCAGCGTCACCAGATACAATTCCTCATCGTCCGGTTCGAGTCTCGCCGAGGTACGCCTGTAGTTGACAAAGGAGGGTGCCACGGCGATCGCATCGTAACCTCCGATTCCATGGTCTTTTCGCAGGTAGAGGTCGCCGGGCCCAGCCGTTTCGACTTTGACCAACCCATCGATCGTCGTGGTTTGGTCCGGACTGCTGGAAGTGTCCGTGGTGGTTGTTTTAGGCGTAGGGGTTCCGCAGCCCAGGCACAGGCTGATCACCAGAACAGCGGTGATTGGAATGAACGATTCTCGAATGGATCTCATGGCTCAGTCCTCCGTTCACACGGCCCGTACTCGGTTCGCGTTCTCGGAACACCGGGCGGAGGACAGCCCTGGAATCACGCGGCACGGGCATCGACAGAGCGATCATCTCAGGGATTCCCGACAACCCTCTTCGAATTGAGGTTGAACGGGAATCGACCGGCAGCGGTGTTCCGCTACTCCAGAATATCACACACCGTCAGATGCGCATCCAATTCGGCGGAACCGAAATATCGAGCTCGCGAAGGCGGAGAAGGCGTAACGGAGCGCTAGACGCCCACCACAAAAGAAACGCTCGTCGTGCCGGATCCGCCGATATTCAGCGTCTGGAAGTTCTTCGCGCCTTCCACCTGATAAGCACCGGCCTGATTGGTCACCTGCAGATAGCTGTCGAGCACCTGGCGACAGCCGGTAGCACCCACGGGATGCCCCGCGCCAATCAGCCCGCCGCTCGGGTTGATCGGGTACTTGCCGTCGATCTCGAGCCAGCCCTCTTCAACGGCTTTCCAGGACTCACCCGGAGCCGTGATACCGAAATGGTCGATCGCCATGTACTCGGAAGTCGTGAAACAGTCGTGGGTTTCGATGCCGTCGATGCCGTCGACACCGTCGATCCCTGCCCGCCTCATGGCACTAGCGACGGTGCTCCTCACATGCGGAAGCACATATTGGGAGTTGGCGCTCTCCGCGACCTTGTCGGCGAACTTCAATCGTGCGGTGTTGTGTCCCCAGCCCTTGATGCGCGGGATCTCCGAGAGCTTCTTGCCGACACCCTTGGCCCACTTCTCCGCGTAGTCTCGCGAAGCCAGAAAGAGCGTGACTGCGCCGTCGGTGACCTGCGAACAATCGGCGATGCGAATGCGGCCGCCGATCGCGGGGTTGTCTTCGGTTCGGCAGAGCGCGTGGTCCTTGTTCATGTACCAGGTGCGCGTCTGTGCATTCGGATTCAGCTTCGCGTTTGCGTAGTTGATCTTCGAAATTTCGGCGAGATGCTCGTCCTTGAGCCCGTATCGCTTGTCGTATTCGTCACCGAGCTTGCCAAAGAGCTTTGGAAACGGCGCCTCGATGCCCTCCGCTTCGTGCTCATACCAGGCAGCCGTGCCGAGATAGGAGCCGCCGAGACTCGACGATACCGTCTTCATCTGTTCGATCCCGACGACCGCCTGCAAGTCGTATCGGCCCGCCTCGATCTCCGCGGAGGCGGCGAGAAGCGCGATGGAGCCGGAGGCGCAGGCCGCTTCGTGGCGACCCGTCGGCAAGCCACTGAATGCCGGATCGGCCTCCGTAAAGAAGGCACCCAGGTGCCCCTGCATGCAGTAGAGCTCTGCAGCAAAATTTCCGACGTGGGCGCTCTCGACTTCTTCGGGAGCGATCTCGCACGACTCGAGCGCCCCGCGCACGCTCTCTCGCATCAACGCGGAAAAATGCTTGTTCTCCTTCGTCCAGTTCCGAGCAAAATCCGTCTGGTAACCACCCAGAATATAGACTTCAGATCCAGCAGCCATTCTTGTTTCCTCCAACGAATCTCTTTGCGGCCGAGCGCGCGCGAAAGAGCCATTCTAGTTGATCAATCGGCGACGAAGAAGCGCCCGATATTGATACGTTTGTGGTTAAAGAAGCGTTCGGGTTTTCCGGTCTTCGCGGCCTTGGCCAGGGCAGGCGGAACGTTGAGCCCGGCTTCACCGATCATCTCGACGACACCCTTGGCGCCGATCGTATCGACCAGGACAGAAGGCGGCGCGGCATTGAATCCCAGGCCCATGATTCGATCGATGCCGTCGATCGTCTCCGTAACTTCGCCGACCCGCTCGAAGGCATAGGCGATGTAGCCCGCGATCACACCACGCGCGATCTTGGCGTATTTCCCTTCTGCGTTCAGAAAGACCGCCATTCCCTCTTTGTATCGGCCATCGCGATGGAGCGCTGACACTTCGTCGATGTACCCGAGTTCCGGAAGCTCGATGTCTTCCTCCGGAGTGTAATCACCGGTCGTTGGGTCGAGCACGAGGCGTTTCTTGCCGTCACGCTTGAAGAAGCCGCTACCGGACTTGTCTCCAAGCACGCCCTTCTCCATCAGCTTCGCCATGAAATCCGGGAGTTTATTCGTCTCGTGAACTTCATCGTTCGTGTTTTCATAGACGTTGTCGACGATCGCACGATGGATATCCCATCCAACGAGATCAACGGTCGCCAACGGCGTCATCGCGCGACCCGTGTAGGGACCGATGAGCTTGTCGACCAACAGTGGCCCGAGTTCGCCCGCGAGTTGGGCACATTCATTCATGAGCTTGAAGCCAACACGATTACCTGCGAAACCCGGCGTGTCGAAGGTTCGCACCATCTCGCGTCCCAGTCGGATTTGAGAAAAGGCGTCGATGAAGTCAACCAGCGCGGGATCCGTATCGTTTCCTGCAATCAACTCGGTCCCGACGATGACATTCGGCGGATTGAAGAAATGCAGACCCAGGAAATTCTTTCGGAACGAATCGCTCCGTCCCTCGCAGAGCGAATTGATCGAGAGACCCGAAGTCACAGTCGCGACGATCGAATCGTCACCGCGTGCCGCTTCGACCTTGTCAAAGATGTCCTTCTTGATCGCCATGTCTTCGGTCAACGCTTCGAAGATCAGGTCGGCACCGGCGACCGCCGACGCGAGATCGTGTTCGTAATCCCCGGTCTTGGATCGCAAGGCGACGGTCGGCGACCGGACCTGCTTGATCGCCGCCGCGAGACCTTCCTCGGCCTTTTCTTTCGTGCGGGCCAGGAAGGTCACTTCAGGCACCGCGGTCGTAAAGAGCGCCGCGCTCCCGAAACCCATGGTGCCGTTCGCACCGAGCACGACGACGCGCTCGATCTTCCGGCTGGCTAGAATCTTACGCATCGCTGCAGCGCTTTGGGGGGTCTTCGAAGTAGTCATCGTTCTCTATTTTCCCAGTGTTTCAGGCAGAAGGCGGCGGGGCCCTGCCAGCAGTCCTACTTAGCTCGGCAACAAGCCTCAGTAGGGCGCGGTCGAAGCAATCGATACGGCCCGAGGCAGTCTCTAAAGTTCCTTCTAGAAGGTGGCCTCGTCAAGCAGAAACGAGTCATTTCCCGACATATGATAGAGGCAGATTGCGCTTCGGTTCGCCGTGTTGCATTCGAGCTGCCTAGGGCCGAAGCAAAACCGATCCTAATTGATTGACTGCCGGTCAGCCACTCGAATCGATTCATCCCACAGCAGAGCCAAGACCAGCCCGAACCCGCCCCCGAAAGGCATCGAGTAGTTCGGCCTCCTTCTCCCTGGCCGCTGCAAGCTGGGAGTCCTTCACGGTATCGAAGCCCCGAATATGCTCCGGAACCTGCGCAATCTGGACGGCAAGATCCAGATTGTCCGGGGCAAGATCCTGGGCCAGCTCATCCAGCACGGCCTCATAGCTCCGCAAGAGGGCCCATTCTCGACGGCGATGCGCCGTTCGATTGAAAAGATCGAGCGGAGAATGTCGCAAGAATTTCAGATGCCGGATCCACTTGAGTATGGCCATCACCCGCCGATCGATCTGCAGCTTTCGGACCCTACCCGTGTGCTTGTCTCGCGGGAAGAACATCTGTGGTGCCAGGTGGAACTCGAGTTTGTAGTTGCCTTCGAATTCTGCGTCGAGCTGGCTCTTGAATCCGTCGCTCGACCAGAGCCGCATGACCTCGTACTCGTCCTTGACGGAGAGAAGCTTGAAATAGTAGAGAGCGACCGCATGGGTCAGTCGATGTCCCTTGACGCCGATCGAGCGTTCGACCGAGGCAATCTTCTTGATCCTATCCGAGTAGCGCGCGGCGTATTTCTCATTCTGATAGTCAGTCAAGAACCGCACTCGCCGTGCAACAATATCCTCGAGGGTCTCAGCCTTGGCGACCTTCTGCGAAGCCCGAATTCTCGAATCAGCGAGCGAACGCACCGCTTCGAGATCGTGGGCCGCAAGCCGACCCCAGACAAGCGCTCGCTTATTCATATCGATCGCACGACCATTCAGTTCGATCGCTCGCTCGAGTGCCGGCAACCCAACCGGAATCAATCCTTTTTGCAGGGCGTAGCCGACGAGAAAGAGATTGGCGCCGATCGCGTCCCCTAGCAGCGCATTTGCGAGCCTTGTGGCATCGACGAAGTCCGCGTTGCACGACCCAACGGCTGCTTCGATACTCGACTCCATCCCCGCCGACGACAGTTCGAGATCCGGGCTCGCTGCAAACTCCGCAGTCGGTGCAACATGGGTATTGACGACGGCGCGCGTACGCATCGGGGAGAGCTTCTGCAACCCGTCGAGCCCCGTTGCAACGACAATGTCACACCCGAGAGCGAGATCAGCCCCACCGATCGCGATACGGGTGGAATGCAGATCCTCAGATCGGCGTGCCACCCGAATATGACTCGCAACCGCACCATTTTTTTGTGCCAGACCCGTCACATCGAGAAGCGTGACGCCCTTCCCCTCTAGATGGGCCGCCATCCCGATGAGTGCGCCGATCGTAATGACACCCGTCCCACCGATTCCTGCGACGAAAATATTGAAGGGCTGATCGAGCGGGGCGATCGATGCATCGGGCAAGTCCGCCAGAAGCGGACCGTCTGCGAGTTCGATACCCGCACTCTCGACTTTACGGATCTTTCCACCGATTACGGTCGCAAAACTCGGGCAGTAGCCCTCGAGGCACGAGTAGTCCTTGTTACAGGAAGACTGATTGATCGTTCGCTTGCGCCCGTATTCCGTCTCGACGGGCTCGATCGAAATACAATTGGATTGGACCGAGCAATCGCCACAACCCTCACATACCAGCTCGTTGATCACGATGCGCCGATCTGGATCGAGGTATTCGCCTCGCTTGCGAAGCCTTCGTGCTTCTGCTGCACAGATCTGGTCGTAGAGTAGTGCGGTGACACCCGTGATCTCTCGGAGATCCTTCTGGACACGATCGATCTCATTTCGATGATGAAGAGTCACGCCTTTCGGAAACAGGCCTGGCGAATATTTTCCGACGTCGTCCGACACGACCGCGATGCGCTGGATCCCCTCGCTCGCGAGCTGTCGTGCGATCTCCGGCGTCGTCACCTCACCCGCCATGTCTTCGCCTTCGATCGGCTGCCCGCCAGTCATGGCGACCGCACCGTTCACGAGAATCTTGTAGGTGATGTTGACGTCTGCCGCGATGGCGGCTCGGATAGCCAGCAGTCCAGAATGAAAATACGTGCCGTCTCCCATGTTCTGAAAGATGTGGTCGACGTCCGTAAACGGCGACTGGCCTATCCAATTCGCACCCTCGCCGCCCATCTGGTTCACAGCGAGCGTTCGTCTATCCGGCATCCAGACCGCCATGCCATGACAACCGATCCCACCTAGCGCGATGCTGCCCTCGGGCACGACGGTCGATCGATTATGCGGACAGCCCGAACAGAACGAGGGCAGCCTGGAGAGCCCGCTCGCCTGAAGCGAGGGCGCTGGACTCTCCAATTCGGGCACGAGCGCGTTTTGCCAATCCTCCGAATCGGAGCCATCCGAGGAGCCGGAAGCGTGCGAGGCGTAATCGGCGACCCACCTGCGCAGCACGCTTGCCACGATCGCCGGCGTCAGTTCTCCGATCGCCGGCACCAGCGTTCGACCCGAGAGATCTCGCTTACCGAATAGCCTCGGACGATCGCTTAGGTTGAAGAGCATGCTCGCGATCTGCTCTTCCATGATCGGCTTCTTTTCTTCGATCACGAGCAGATCGTCATGACCGGACGCAAACTTTCGCAGACCATCGGGTTCGAGGGGCCAGACCAGACCGACCTTGTAGATCGAAATCCCAAGAGCCCGAGCCTTGTCGTCGTCGAGACCCACATCTTCGAGTGCCTGGCGGAGATCTCCATACGCTTTCCCGGTCGTGACGATTCCAAGTCGGCGGCGCTTGGCTTCGAGTGCAACTCGGTCGAGCCGGTTGGCGCGCGCGAATGCTCGAACGGCAACCAAGCGCTCTTCAAAGAGCCGCGCTTCGACCATGAGCGGAAGATTTCCCCAACCGACGTTGAGACCGCCCGGCGGCATCTCGAAATCGTCGGGGGTGACGATCTGGACTCGATCAGGAGAGACCTCCATCGACCCGGAACTTTCGATCGTGTCCGTCAGACACTTGAGCCCGATCCAACATCCCGAATAACGTGAAAGCGCCCAGCCATAGAGACCGAAGTCGAGGTAGTCCTGCACGCTCGAGGGATTCAGGACCGGAATCCCGCAATGAATCATCGCGGGTTCACTCTGGTGTGCGATCGAAGAGGACTTCGCACCCGGATCGTCACCCATCAGCGCGAGAACGCCGCCGTTCGCCGATGTACCCGCATAATTCGCATGCTTCAGGGCATCACAGGAGCGGTCGACACCGGGCCCCTTGCCGTACCACATGCCAAAAACGCCATCGACTCTTGGGCCGTCGAGCAGCGTCGCCTGTTGTGAACCCCAAACGGCCGTGGCTGCAAGATCCTCGTTCAGCCCCGGCTCGAAGCGGATCTGGTGTTCATCGAGAATCTCGCTCGCTTGCCAGAGATTCATGTCGAAGATGCCGAGTGGTGAACCCCGATAGCCCGAGATGAAACCCGCGGTATTCAATCCCGCTTCGAGATCGCGACGACGCTGCATCAACGGAAGGCGAACGAGTGCCTGGTTCCCGGTCAGGAACACACGACCCGACTGGGTCCGATAGCGATCGTCGAGCGAGTAGTTCGCATCGAAGGCAGGAGACGTAGCCAATTCTCTGGAGCTCCTTACTCGACTCTGGCGTGGCATTGGTACATGATTGGCGCGGCGCTCCCTGTGCACATCACGACTGCACAAATCACGAACCACCCAATCAGGGTCAGACCCTTAGCGTAAGTCGCTGTGGCTCCGATGCAATAACGCATGGAGCGGACTTTCCTGCCGTCGGCACGGTTTAGTGCGCCGATTCGACGCCGCGCCGTCAAAGACCTATAGAACACGCATTCCTAGACCCTGGGATGATTTACGGGAGACGCGGCAATGAAGATTGGTGTCACGGTTCAATCGACCGACAAGGCCATGCATCCGGTCGAGGTGGCACGCGAAGCCGAAGCCCGCGGATTCCACTCCCTCTATATTCCCGAGCACACACACATTCCCACCAGCCGTCGTACGCCGCCCCCGGCTGGCACCGAGGTCCTGCCCGAGGAGTATCTCCGCAGTCCTGATCCCTACATCGCCTTGGCCGCAGCCGCCTCGGTCACCGAAAAAATACTCTTGGGAACAGGAATTGGACTACCCGCCCAACACGATCCGATCACCTTCGCCAAGCAGATCTCGACGCTCGACTGGATGACTCAGGGGCGATTCGTTTTCGGTATCGGATACGGCTGGAACCATGAAGAGATGGAGAATCACGGAATCGAGGTTCCTCGACGACGCGCCCACGTCCGCGAAACGATGCTCGCGATGCAGGCACTCTGGGCCAACGACGTCGCCTCCTTCGAGGGCGAATTCGTTCGCTTCGAAGCCTCCTGGCAGTGGCCCAAACCGATCCAACAGCCACGACCGAGAATCCTGATTGGCGGCGCTGCGGGCCCCATCCTGTTCTCACACATCGCAGAGTATGCCGATGGCTGGATGCCCATTGGCGGCGCCGGAATGTCTGCACAGCTCGACAAGCTGCGTTGCGTCTTCGCCGAGTCCGGGCGAGACTCGAATTCGCTTCACATCGTCCCGATGGGCGTATTCCCCAGCGACGAGAAGCTCGCTTACTTCGAAGCAATGGGCGTCACCGAGACCATTCTGCGGATCCCCGCGGCCGGGCGAGATGAGATCCTTCCCGTACTGGACGACTTCGTTCAATACATCGACCGCTTCTAGATCGAGCCGAGAAGCACTGAGTTCGTCGCGACGATTCTTGGGTCAGGCTCCTAGATCCCCTTACCGGAATACGTCGCCTTCCCACTCCACGGGAGTTCCTTGAACGCCAGGGTCATGCCCAGGACGAATATATTGTTGCGGTCGTAGTCTCCCCGCACCGTTGGACTACGGACTTCACCCTGCCCCAGGTTCACGTACACGAAGGACAAACCAAGCGTGAGAGACTCATTCAGGTCGTGCTGTGCCCCGACAGCGATCCGAATCTGTTCATCGACCGGAAGTGCGGTAGTCCGATCCTTGTTCTTGAGTCCAGAAGTGTCGTAGCTCAAACCCGTCTGAAGCAACCACTCGTCTGTGAGACGATAATTCGCCCCGATCCCGATCTTGTAGGTGTCGATGAACCCGACGGCGGCATCGACCGATGGGGCAGAGCCGATTGTGACGCTCAGCTCATCCGCCTCACTCCAATCTTCCCAGTTGAACGTCCCGAGCAGCGCGATCTTGTCCGTCATTTGCCAGTAGGCGCTGACTTCTACGAACTGAGGAAGCGGGAGTCCTAGTTTGAATCCAGGGTTCAGACTACCGGCAGGACCTCTGAATTTGCCGTTCAACTTGAAGTCGGTCTTCGAGGTGTAAAAGATCGAGAGCGAAACGTCCTCGACGGGTTTCAAGTAGAGCCCGACCCGGCCCGCCGCCTCCCAATCATCGAGGTTGTCGAACTTCGCCTTGCTCTCGGAGCCAGGCGGAACATCATTGACCCTGAGCTTCCAGTCCAAGACGCCGTAGCTCACTACAGGGCCGGCTCCGACCGAAAGCCAATCGGTTACACGAACCGCCAGAGTGGGGGCGACACTAATCGTCAGAAGCGAGACTTCCGTCATCTCGAATCGTCCGGCCCAATCGTTGGCCGGATCGAGAATCGATCCGGAAAGCGACAAGAAACTCAGCCCGAATCGCACGCGATCCGAGACCTTGTGGACATAACTGAAGCTGGCGATCGGAGCGATGCCCGCCTGGTTCCCGCCATTCGCCGAGCCGCTGGGCGACGTCGAACTCGAATCGAAATGAACGTCGCCGATCGCCAGGGAAAAGCCTGTAGCGAAGCCGTGGTCATCGAGCTCGGTCATCGAAGCGGGATTATGGAGCGTCGCCGATGCATCGGGCGCCCAGGCACCACGTCCGGCACCGGCATTGGCTTGTGACGTCGTCGAGTACTCATTCACGTAGAGACCGCCGGCATGAGCGGGCGTAGTCAGGGCCGAAGCCAACAGCAGAGGGCCGAGAGCGAGGACCACGAGCAGGCGAAGGACGAGTCTCTCGCAAGGATGTGTCCAATCGAGCGGAAGCATTCCGAGTCACTCCGGTCAGTAAGATTGCATGCGATGATGGGCCCCGACTTTACCGCAGTACCGCGGGCAACCGGCTGATTTTGTTGAGAGATGGCCCGTTCGCCTTCGGCCCTTTGACGGTTCTCTAGACTTTCGATACGCTGCGGATCGTATTTGGATCCACCAAAGGACACGACTTGGACCTCCGGTACACAAAAGAAGAAGAGCAATTTCGCAAGGATCTCGCCGGCTGGCTCGCGAGCGAGGTCCCCGCCTATGGTGCTCCGCCGCCCACGAACGACTGGGACGCGCGCCGTCGATACGACACGGGCTGGCAACGAAGGCTCTTCGAAAACGGCTACGCGGGTATCAACTGGCCCACGGAATACGGCGGCCGCGATGCCACGTTGATCGAGCAGCTGATCTACTACGAAGAAATTGCAAAGGCAAACGCGCCCTATGTGGGCGTCAATTTCGTGGGCGTCCTGCACGGTGGCCCGACCATCATGGCCGAGGGCAGCGAGGCGCAGAAGGCCGAACATATCCGCAACATCCTGTCGGGCGAGGAAGTCTGGTGTCAGGGCTTCTCCGAACCCGTCGCCGGATCGGATCTGGCCGGACTGCAGACCAGAGCAGAGCGCGACGGCGACCACTATGTCGTCAATGGACACAAGATCTGGACCTCCTTCGCCCAGGTCGCCGACTACTGCGAGCTGCTGGTTCGAAGCGACCCGAACGCGCAGAAGCATCGTGGCATCAGTTGGCTGATCATGCCGATGGACCTCGAGGGGATCGATATCCGCCCGCTCCCGACGCTCGAGGGAGAGGGTGAATTTTCCGAGGTCTTCCTCGAGAATGTTCGTATCCCGGTCGAGAATCGAATCGGTGATGAGAACGATGGCTGGCGAGTCACGATGGTGACCCTGCGTTTCGAGCGCGGCACGGCTTTCGCGAGCGACATGATCCATTTGCAGGCCTTCGTGCAGGATCTGATCAAGGTCGCTCATCAGATCACGACTGACGGGAGCCGCGCGTGGGAAGACAAAGCCTTGCGGCGAGAGATCGGACATCTTTCGGGTCAGCTCGAATCGCTATGGGCGATGGTGAAACTCTCGGTCTGCGAAGCCAGGGAGTCGGGCGTTCCCGGTCTGGGATCCTCGGCCATCAAGCTCTATTACACCGACATCTACCAGCGGATCACGGAGCTCGGCGTTCGCCTACTCGGTCGCGCCGGGCTATCGCGCTCCGACCTGGGCGGGCTGCCTTCGGAACTTTTCGTATCGCGGCATTTCAATGCGATCTCACTCGCGATCGCCGCCGGAACGAGTCAGATCCAGAAGAACATCATCGGCGAACGAGTCCTGGGCCAACAGAAAGAACCCAAACCGACGACGGCCTAGGTTCGACCGGGCTCCGGCCTGGTTCCGCTGCCCTGCGACGCGCTCGAGGAGACCACGTGGATTTTCAACCAACGGAGGACCAGAAGGCGCTGCGCGATGGCGTACGCAGTTTCTGCGAGGGCCAGGTTCCCAACGAGCGCTTTCCAGAACTCGAAAAGTCCCAAGGCTTCGACCGAACGCTCTGGAGCGAACTTGCCGAGATGGGCGTCTTCGCGTTGCGCCTATCCGAAGCCGAGGCGGGGGTCGGACTGGGCTATTCGGATGCTGTGCTCGTTTTCGAAGAGCTCGGCAGACGCCTCGTTCCCGGCCCGCTGGTGTGGAGCCACCTCGCGGCCGGACTCATCGATGGCGCTGCCAGCGGCGAGACCGTCGTAGGCGGCGTCGATCTTTGCGGCAGCCATGCGACGCCCGTCGTCGTCGAGCATCTCGAAAGCCTCGACGTCCTGTTGGTTCTTCGTGCGAACGGCATAGAGCGACTCGATCCACACAGCCTCACCGCCACGAAGGCCGAAGTTCCCCTCGACCCGCTCACACCGGTGCACCATGTCGACTCCCTGCCCAAGGGCGAACAGATCGGCGACGCCCGCGCGGCTGCGCATATGCGGCTCGAAGGTGCGGCGATCGTATCGGGCCAGCAGCTCGGTCTGGCCGAGGGCGCGCTCGATATCGCAAACGAGTATGCGAAGGGTCGAGAGCAATTCGGCCGGCCGATCGGCGGATTCCAGGCGGTGAAGCACATCCTGGCGGAGATGTTCGTCCGACAGGAAGCGGCCCGTGCCGGGGCCTACAATGCCGGCGCAACCCTCGACACCCCCGAAGTTGCAAACGTCGAACGAGCCGTCTCCTCGGCCAAGCTGACTGCAGGAGAAGGCGCGATCCGAAACGCGCGGAGCTGCATCCAGGTCCACGGAGGCATGGGATTCACCTGGGAGGTCGTCGCCCACTACTACTTGAAACGTGCATGGGTCCTCGAGAACGTCTTCGGAACTCAGGACGAACACGCCGAGCGAATCGCGGACATCCTCGCGAGTCAAGCCGGGATTCAGGGCTAAGCGAATGCCGCGGATGCATAGTCGCATGCGATTGACCGACCGAGCAGGCCGATGATCGGAATTCTCTCCTACGGCGCCTACATTCCGCCGACTCGTTTGCCGTTTTCCGTGATCGGCGGGCATGCGCCAGGGCCAGACGACCCCGAAAGAGCCGTCGCCTGGAACGACGAAGATGCCATTACGCTCGGTGTCACGGCCGGAATCCATTGTCTTTCCGGCATCGATCGGTCGAGCGTCGACATGCTTATCTTCGCGTCGACGACCCTTCCCTTCCAGGAAAAACAAGCGGCCGCTCTGGCAGCCCGTGTTCTCGATTTGAAGCGCGACGTGGAGACCTCCGACCATACGGGCTCGACGCGTGCCGGAACTTCAGCACTGCGATCGGCATTCGATGCCGTCCAGGCCGGGTCAGCGCGCCGTGTATTGGTCATCGCGAGCGATGCACGCCTGGCCGCGCCCGGCTCGAGCCTCGAAGCCCGATTCGGTGATGGCGCCGCGGCATTCCTGATTGGCGACGGAGAGGCCATCGCAACGCTCGAGGGCTTCGCCGCGATCTCGGACGAAGTCACCGACATCTGGCGACCGACTGGCCACGAATATGTCCATACCTGGGAAGATCGCTTCGTCATTCAGGAGTCGTATACACCTAACATGACTTCAGCGATTCAGCTGTTGCTGGATCGAACTGGCACGCAAATCACGGACTACGATCGAGTCGCGCTCTACGCACCGGACGCCCGCTCGCACGCGGGTGTTGCGAAGACCGCAGGCATTGAAACAGACGTACTGCAATCGCCGCTCTTCGGACAGCTCGGCAACGCCGGGACCGCCTTTGTGCCGCTCCAACTCATCGCCGCCCTCGAAACCGCCAAAGCCTCCGAACGCCTGCTCATCGCGAATTTTGGAAGCGGCGCCGACGCAACGGCATTCCGCATCAGCGACCACGTCGAAGCATTTGAAGCACGCCGCGACGTTTCCTGGAACCTCGCGCGACGTCGCGTCGTTCCCCGATACGACGACTACATCAAGGCCAAAGGCCTGGCGGCGAGCGAGTGGGAAGCCGGCACGAATCCCGGGCTTTCGGCGACGATCCTGTTTCGCGAGCGCGACGACGACTTGAGCTTCCTTGGACAGCAATGTCGCAGCTGTCAGGCGATCCAGTTCCCCGCGCAGCGGCTATGCGAGAGCTGTTATTCCAAGGACGAATTCGACAGGGTTCGACTTTCTGATCGGATCGGAAAGGTCGTGACCTACACCTTCGACTTTTTCTTTCCGACCCCGAATCCGCCCACGATTGTCACCATCACCGACGTCGATGGCGCCCGAATCCATCTGCAGGTCGTCGAAATTGCCGCGAAGGACATGCAGATCGGCCAGGAAATCGAGTTCGTATTCCGACGAATTCATGAATCCGGTGGACGCCCCAATTACTACTGGAAGGGCATTCCCAAGCCCGAATCGCGCTAGCGACAGGAGACCTGCATTCATGGCGAAGAAGGATTCGATACGCGACAAAGTCTCGGTCGTCGGTGTCGGCTGCTGTCCATTTGGTGAGAACTGGGATCAATCTCCGGCGGACATGATCGTCGACGCGGCGTACGAAGCCTACGCGGATGCCGGCATCGAAAGGCCGCACGAAGAGATCGATGCGGTCTTCACGGGTTCGATCTACTCGAACAAGGGCCCACACGAGTGTGCCGATGCCCTGAAACTGTTCAACAAGCCGGTCACGTTCGCGACGAACTACTGCGCGACGGGAACCGACCTGATTCGCCTCGGCGTGATGTCCATCGCCGCCGGCCTCTACGACACGGTTCTCGTGGTTGGCTACGACAAACCCAAAGACCGAGGCGTCTCGGGTCCTTCGGTCGTCGTCGACCGCGTCCGCGACCTCCCCCAGACACCGGCCGGATGGTTCGCACTCGCAGCCGCGACCTATTTCGATAAATACGGTGCCAGTCGAGAGGATCTGGCGAAGATCGCGATCAAGAACCATGCGAATGGCTGTCTCGCCCCCAAATCTTTTCTGAAACGGACTATCACCGAAGAGGATTATTTCAAGGCGCGGATCATTTCGTGGCCGTTCGGGCTCTACGACTCGGCGGCGCAAACCGATGGCGCGGCCGCGACGATCCTTTCACGATCTGATCTCACGAGCCGGTACTCGAGCGATCCCATTTCGGTCAAGGGCGTCACGGTCCGCTCGGGACCGAACCCGCAAAAAGACCCGCACAACGATTTCCTCTCGTGGAAGCCCACCGTCTGGGCGCGCGATGATGTCTACGAGATGGCCGGCATCACGAACGCTCGCCAGGAAATCGGAGTCGCCCAGGTTCATGATTGCTTCTCACTCACGGAGCTTCTGACCTACGAAGACCTCGGATTCTGCGAGAAAGGGGCCGCGAAGGAACACATCGCCGAAGGCACCTTCGAACGGAGCGGAAGTCTCCCGGTCAACACCGACGGCGGCCTCAAGACGTTCGGCCATCCCACCGGCGCGACAGGCGTCAGAATGATCTATGAGAACGTGCTCCAATTGCGAGGCCAGGCCGGCGAACGCCAGATACCAGACCTCGATGGCAAGCTCGCGCTCTCGCACAATATTGGCGGCCATCCGACGGCCTGCGGTATTGCGATTCTCGGCCGACCCTGATGTCCGTTTCGAAACGCCACGCGCCACGGTCTCGACGGAGTGCCATCCGATGACGCCCCACACGACGACGCTGAACACCTCGGATCTCGTTTCATGGGATCAGATGACGATTCCGAAGACGTTGGCGCGGGCCGCTGCGCTGTGGCCCAATGCTTCGGCACTCGAAGACGAGACGGAAGACGCAAAATTTACCTTTTCCGAGCTCGCGGCTGTGGCGGAACAGGCGGCGCGCGGATTCATCGCCGCCGGAATCGAACCCGGAGATCGCGTCGCCATCTGGGCTCCCAACGGTTGGCGTTGGGTTGTCGCAGCCCTGGGTCTGCAGTCCGCCGGCGCGGTACTCGTGACACTCAACACACGTTTCAAGATCAGCGAAGCGAGCTATGTCATCGAAAAGAGCGAGTCGCGGCTGATCTGTACGATCGGCGAATTCCTCGGAACCAACTATGCCGATTCGATTGCCAGCCAGAAGCTCCCGAACCTCAGCGAGATCGTGTTGTTGGAAGGCCAGAGCAAAAACGGCCTGTCCTGGAACGAGTTCATTGCGCACGGGGAGTCCATCGAGTCAGAACGTGCCCGCACGCGAGCTTCGGAAGTCCTGCCCGACGATCTCTCGGATTTTCTTTTCACGTCCGGCACGACCGGAAATCCAAAAGCGGTGATGACCGCACACGGACAGAACCTCAAGGTCTTCGACATCTGGGGCAAGAATGTCGGGCTCACAGCCGGCGACCGCTATTTGATCACCGCTCCCTTCTTTCACTCATTTGGCTACAAGGCGGGCTGGCTCGCGTGCTTGATTCACGGCGCGACCGCCCTGCCCCATGCGGTCTTCGACGCGGAGTCCGTACTTCAGCGAATCCAGGACGAGAAGATCACGGTCCTGCCGGGCCCACCGGCCATCTACCAGACCCTTCTCACCTTCGAAGGGCGCGAGCGGTTCGACACCTCGACGCTCCGACTCGCCGTGACCGGCGCCGCGCCAACTCCAGTGGAGCTCGTCCATCGCATGCGTGATGAACTCGGCTTTCAGTCTGTCATCAAGGCCTACGGACTGACCGAAAGCTGCGGAACCGTGACCGCCTGCAAACAGGGCGATGACCCCGAGATCATTGCGAATTCCGACGGCTGTGCGATTCCCGATACGGAAGTCATCTGCGTCGATGCGGAGGGCAAGGAGACCCCACGCGGCGAGCCCGGTGAAGTCTGGGTGCGCGGCTACAACGTGATGCGCGGCTACTTCAACGACGAGGCCGAAACGGCCAGGGCCATCGACCGCGACGGCTGGCTCCACACCGGTGATATCGGCGTCATGAACGAGCAGGGATATCTCAAGATCACCGACCGGATCAAGGACATGTTCATCATGGGTGGATTCAATGTCTATCCCGCCGAGGTCGAGAATCTGCTTTTTCAGCATCCGGGCATCGCGGCCAGCGCTGTCATCGGAGTTCCCGACGAACGCATGGGCGAAGTCGGGATGGCCTTCGTCGTCGCCACGCCCGATGCTGTTCTCGAGGTCGAAGACTTGATTGCCTGGAGTCGTGAGAACATGGCGAACTATAAAGTTCCCCGCTATGTCGAGATCGTCGAGGCGCTTCCGAGCAACGCTTCCGGCAAGGTTCTCAAATTCGCGCTGCGGGAACGAGCGGCAGAACTGCTCGCCTGAGCTCCGTCATTCCGGAAGTGCGTACGCGACCAACACATCCCCCATTTCCGAAATCGGGTTGCCACCAGCTGCAATCACGACGAATTGACGCCCGGCCTTGTTGAGTCGGTAGGTCATCGGGACGGCATTCCCCAAAAAGGGCAGACGATCCCGCCACAATTCCTCTCCCGTCTCGACATCGATGGCTCGAAAATATTTGTCCATCGTCGCTCCGATGAAATAGAGCCCGCTGGCGGTCGACATCCCTCCTCCGAACGCGGGCGCGCCGGTTTTCGAATAGAAGAGCCAGACCGGGAAAGGCGCCACTCCACGCAGCGTTCCGAGTGGTCGAGTCCATTTGATCTTGCCCGAGCGCAGATCAACAGCCGTTAGACTGCCCCAGGGTGGAGGATTACAGGGCGCCCCGAGTCGCGACGAAAGTAGAAATCGTTCGACCGCGTAAGGCGCTCCGTGCATCGGATAGAATTCATTTGGATAGACGAAATCCGAAGCACTCATGCGATCTGCCAGGGCCCGTGGAATCAGCTTATTCACGATCGCTGCGTGGCTCTGGTTCACGATCATCAGGCCGCGCTTCTGATCGAGCGCCACCCCACCCCAGTTCATCCCTCCACCCGTATGCGGCATCTGGATCGAACCCTCGACCGAAGGTGGCGTAAAGATCCCATCGTATCGGTAGGATTCGATCAGATCACGACACTGGCCTCGATCGAAGGGTGTAAAACCGAAGGCGTCTTCGGCGTCGAGCTCGAGGGGATGGAGCGGAGCCACATGTGTCGGGAAGGGCTGCGTTGGCGACAGCGTCTCTTCCGGCACGCCGCCGGCCGGCGCGGGCCGCTCCTCGACCGTGTACATCGGCTTTCCCGATTCCCGATCGAGCAGGAAGACGTAACCCATTTTCGTCGTCTGGAGCAGCCCGGGACGACCACCGCCCACGCCGGGAATCTGGAAGAGCGTTGGCGGACTCGGCGTATCGAAGTCCCAGATGTCGTTGTGGACGTATTGATAGTTCCACACGACGTTTCCGGTTTCGGCGTCGAGCGCCACGGTCGAGCTCCCGTAGTAGTCGAGCCCCTTTCGCAGTCCCCCGAAGAGATCGGGTGAAGGATTGCCAGTCGGCACGTAAATTCGTCCGCGTCTGGCGTCGGCCGTGATGATCGACCAGATATTCGGCGTGCCCGCGGTGTAGCGCGGTCCGGACTCCAAATCCGGCTGCGCAACCGAATTCGGCGGCACAGGATCCCATGCCCACACGAGTCGCCCCGTGCGTGCGTCGAAGGCGCGTACGACTCCGGCAGGTGCATCGACGCGAACGTTGTCCGCCACGAGCGCCCCGATGACAACTCGGTCCCCGATGACCTGGGGTGGCGAAGTCGGATGATATTCCCATGCGGGCGCATCCTCGATGCCCTCGCGCAGGGCTACACGCCCGGCTTCGCCAAATTCCGGGCACAGCATGCCGGTATCGGCGTCCAACGCGAACAACTCGGAGTCTGCGGTGCCCAGGAAGATCCGCTTCTTGCAAGCGGTCCCGGGCGCTGCGAGTGAATCTTCCCAATACGAAACACCTCGACAAGTCAGGGGATAGGGCCCCTCCCCATGCCGCGCCTCGAGTTCCGGATCGAAGCGCCAACGTTCGTCGCCCGTCTCGGGGTCGAGCGCAAAGACGCGCATGAAGGGCGTGCAGTAGTAGAGATGATCGTTCACGACCAGCGGTGTCGCCTGGAATGCGGTGACCTTGGAATCGCCCGAACCATCGAAAAAGTCGCCACTGCGATGAGTCCAGACGACCTCCAAATCCGCGACGTTCTCGGCTGTGATCTGATCGAGTGGCGAGTAGTGCGTGGCGCCCTGATCACCTCCCCAATAGGGCCAGTCTGCTACGGGACCGTCGTAATCGAGCTCGGTTTCATCCCGGCATCCGGTCAGCGAGACAAGCATGACGAGCGCTGCGACCACCACGAAGCGATACGCTCGCCGTCGATGCCGGACTCGAAAACAATCTCGGAGGATACGCGGCACGGCTCGAATGATCTCCCCGCGGCTCTCGTCCGCGCAGGCGAAGGATAACCCAGGCCTTCCCGACCAGAGGAACCGAAACCACCAAAACCAAAGGCACTTTCTCCCGAATGTGTTAGACCCGTTGTCGAAGCGCCGCGTTTTCGATCCAATCGGAAGGCCCCCACACGAGACTCCATGCCCATGAAATCCAAACAAATCCTGCTCGATCAAGACGGCCCGATCGCCACGATCACACTGAATCGTCCCGATCAACTGAATGCCTACACGACCACCATGGGCGACGAAGTCACATCCGCTTTTCGAAGCCTGCAGCGTGACGAGAGCGTGCGAGTCGTCATCTTGACGGGTGCCGGACGCGCGTTCTGCGCCGGGGTCGACCTCGCACACCTCAAGGCCCACGAGATGGGAAAGAATGCGTCGAAGGGTCCCCGTCTCGGCGAAGAGGATTTCCTTCGCAGACTGCCCCTCGAGATGCGCGATTATCCTAAACCCATCATCGCAGCAATCAACGGCCAT
>CBFDDD010000084.1:0-20890 GCA_965603475.1 uncultured Myxococcales bacterium | reverse complement strand
CGCATCAGGCTCTCTCAACACTCGCATCGCAACATAGTTGGCCGTCCATGGACCGATCCCCGGAAGCATGACCAAACGCTCGACATCCTCGAGAAGTCCCTCGCCGGGCTGAAGAAGAGTCGGGTCCTCGACGACCGCCCGCGCCAACCCTCGAATCGTACTCGCACGCGCTCGAATGATCCCCACCTCTTCCAGTTCGGCCTCGGCGAGATGCCTGGCCGTCGGAAAAACACAGTCGAGCGACTCGCATTGCGCCAGTCGCCGAGGCAGGCGGGTTCCCCAGCGTTTTGCGACGCGGCCGGCGATCGTGGTCGCTCCTTTCACACTGACCTGCTGGCCAAGGATTGCGCGCACGGCCGTCTCGAAACCATCGAAGGCACCGGGAACGCGCATCCCAGGCCATCGCCCCACATTCGCGCGAAGGCCCTGAAGCCCCGGCAACGAAGTTCTCTTGGCGAGCATGGCGTCGATCGCATCGGCGTCGGCATCGAGGTCAAAGAGCTGTCGGAGCCCCGCGCTGATGTCGATGAGCCCTTCGCCCGTCGACATTCGCACTGCCACTCGAAGCCGACGTCGCTGCTCGTCGTGGCGAACTGCGATCGAGCCTTTGCCTCTCGACGTTCGAATCGTGCGCAGATATTGCTCGTCCGTCACGCTTTCGACACCCGGAATCGCTCGATCCCGGAAGAAGTCGAGCATCGCCTCCCATGCGAAGGGCGGCCGATACGGCAATGACAATTCGATTGCGCTCTTCTCCTCTCTCGTCTCGATTCCAACCTCCCGTCCCGCACGCGCGACCCGACCTGCCGAGGGCGACAGCGTCGGCTTGCGCCTACGCCGCAGCGCGCTCGGGGGTCTGCCGTAGACCTCGCTGATGCAAGCATTGAATCGACGTTGGCTACTGAATCCCGAACTGATTGCAATCTCGGTCATGGGCAGACGAGTTTCATCGATCAACTGCTTTGCAAAGAGCGTGCGACGCATTTTCGCGACCGCCCGCGGCGTCGCCCCGAGATGTTGGTCGAATAGCCGTCGCAAATGTCGCGAACCGATCCCCAGTCGCGCCGCGAGATCATCGACCGACCCGCCGTGATCGAGCGCGCCCGCCTCGATGAGGCGCATCGCGCGAGACACGCTGGCTGCCGTCCCACACCAGGCGGGAGTGCCGGGTGCCGTCTCGGGGCGGCAGCGCAGACACGGTCGAAAGCCGGCGGCCTGCGCCGACGCCGCACTCAACCAGAAACTACAAGTCGTCTGTTTCGGCAACGGCGCGGGACAGACCGGACGACAGAACACGCCCGTCGTCTTGACCCCGGTAAAGAAACGTCCGTCGAATCGCGAATCGCGATTGCTGAGAGCGCGGTAGCAGCGCTCGGGATCGAGAGCGGGATGGTCCAGGACGTCCTCCTAACGATGACCGACGAACAGGGGCAGCTTAGCGCTCAGGTCGGCTCGGATTCGCCATATTCGGACATCGTCATATACGCCCGCATGTAGCCGAATATCGCCGCGAAGGGCCGAATCCGGTCCTTATCGAGCGAACTCAGCGTTCATCGCGGCGATTCTTGCCGCGATCGCGGGACGCACGCCGATAGCCCCCGTCTCGCGATCGCGCGTCCTCCCTTCCATCCCGCCCGTCGCGCCGCGGGGCGCTGTCTCCACGGCCGCCGCGGATGCCGCGCCGAGGCGGTCGCGCCGAAATCAAACAGTCCGGACCCTCGCCGATCAGATCTTCGCGTCCCGCTCGGCACAGAGCATCACGCACGGTCGCCCAGTTTTCCGGGGCGAAAAATTGCAGGAGTGCGCGCTGGACATTGCGATCCTTCAGGCGCTTCGCGGTTTCGACGGGCTTCATCGTCATTGGATCGAGGCCAGTCCAGTACATACAGGTCGCCACATCCATCGGCGCGGGAATGAAATCCTGGACCTGCCGCGGTCGATAGCCATGCTGTTTCAAGAAGATCGCGAGCTCGATCATGTCCTCGACGCCCGAACCGGGATGGCTCGAGATGAAGTAGGGAACGAGATACTGCTCCTTGCCCGCCCGTTTCGATGCCTGCTGAAATCGTTCCGCAAAAATCTCGAAGCCGGCGCGCCCGGGTTTCTTCATCAGCTGGAGCACCCGATCACTGACATGCTCGGGCGCCACCTTGAGATGTCCACCAACATGATGGGTCGCGAGTTCATCGAGATATTCCGGTTCGTTCGCCGCCAGGTCCATGCGAATCCCGGACGCGATGTGCACTCGCTTGACCCCTTCGACCTTGCGCGCTCGGCGCATCAGGTCGAGGGTCGGCGCATGGTTCGTATCCAGAAGCTTGCAGACCTTGGGGTGCACGCAGGACAGTCGTCGGCAGACACGTTCGACCTCGGGCTTCGTACAGCGCATTCGATACATATTCGCCGTCGGACCGCCCAGATCGCTGATCGAGCCCTTGAAATCGGGCCGTGCTGCCAATGATTCGACCTCGCGCAAGATCGAATCCGGGCTTCTACTCTGGATTTCTCGCCCCTGGTGCATCGTGATGGAACAGAACGTGCAGCCGCCAAAACATCCCCGCATGATCTGGACGGAATCTTTGATGGTCTCCCAGGCCGGCGGCGGTGCTTCGTAGCCGGGATGGGGATGGCGCGTGTAGGGAAGCTCATGGATACGATCCATCTCGGACTCAGTGAGCGCATGAGCCGGCGGATTCACCACGAGCAAACGATCGCCATGGCGCTGCACGAGTCGACGCGCGTTGTGCGGATTGGTCTCGTTGTGAAGCTGGCGTGTCATCTCAGCGAAGGCACGCCCGTCATTCTTGACGACTTCATAGGCGGGCAATTCGAGCGTCTCGTCTCCCGCCGCCCCCCCAAAGCTCATTTCGGGAAGCGTTTCGTTCTTGCCCAGCAGATACGCGACCCCCCTGAGCGACCGCAATGACGACATGTCTTCGCCACGATCGAGTCTCTGAGCGACTTCGAGCAAGGTCGCCTCGCCCATGCCATAGCCGAGCAAATCCGCCTTCGACGTCACGAGATTCGAAGGCCAGACGCGATCGCTCCAATAATCGTAATGCGCGATTCGACGCAGAGAGGCTTCAACGCCGCCGCTGATGACCGGAACACCCTTGAACGCTTCTCGACAGCGCTGGGCATAGACGGCCGTCGGCCGATCGGGTCGCAGGCCGATCTGCCCACCCGGTGAGTAGGCGTCTGCATTCCGACGCTTCTTGTTCGCCGTGTAGTGATTGATCATCGAGTCCATGTTCCCGGCGCTCACGGCATAGAAAAGTCGCGGCCGACCGAGCTCGCGCCACGCATCGGCGCTCTGCCAATCGGGCTGGGAGAGAAGCGCAACTCGAAATCCGTGTACCTCCAGCCAGCGACCGAGAATCGCCATCGCGAAGGAGGGGTGATCGACATAGGCATCGCCAGAAACAAAAACAACGTCGACCTCGTCCCAGCCACGCGCTTCGAGTTCGTGACGCGACATGGGGAGGAACGCTTCGCGCGAAGGAACGCGGGCCGCGCGCGACCCTCTCGAGCGACCAGCGCCTCTCCCCTTCGAAATTTCTTTGCCTTGCATGGAGACAGGCTAGCAGCGCACGCGATTCGGCGGCCGAGCGGGCTAAGCTCGCCCTGTGGCCCACCTAGAAGACTGCCCCCATCGACCACCCTGCCCGGGCTGCCCGAGATTTGGCTCGTCCGGTCTACCCGAAGACGCATGGACGCGCCTACTCGAGATCACGACGGCCGCGGGGCTGGAGAACCCACGCGTCCATCGAATGAGCGGACTGGGTCATCGCCATCGCGCACGTCTGGCCGTACGTGGAAACGCCCGGAATCCCAAAATCGGACTCTTCCAGGCCGACAGCCATCGCATCGTCCACATTCCGCATTGCCCGGTCCATCACCCGCTCATCAATGAGGCCTGCTTCGAGATTCGAGAGGCCATCCGAGAAACCGGCATCTCGCCCTACGCTGACCGGCCTCATCGTGGCGCCCTCCGCTATCTCCAGCTCGTCGTCGAACGAGCCAGCGATCGGGTTCAAGTCGTTCTGGTGGGGTGCGGATCGTCGCCCGACGTCTTGGGAGATCTGCCACGCGCGGTCGAACGACGACTCGGCGACCGCCTACAAGGCCTCTTTTTCAACGCTCAACCGGAGCGCAGCAACGCGATTTTCGGTCCGACCATGACCCTGCTTGCCGGAGAGTCCGCACTTTGCGAATCCATTCGTGGCATCGACGTCTACTTCCCGCCGGGCGCCTTCGGCCAGAATCACCTCCCGCTATTCGAGCGAGCCGTCGATCGGATCGCCGACCTGGTTCCAGCCCATTCGACGATCGCCGAATATTACTGCGGTGTCGGATCCATCGGTCTCGCACTGCTCGGCGGGGCCAGAGCGGTCCATTTCAATGAGCGCAGCCCGGATGGTCTACTCGGCCTCGAGCGAGGACTCGCCGCGCGCCCCGAGGAAGAGCGTGCGCGGGCGACGGCCTTCCCGGGCGCTGCCGGCGACCGACTCGATGCACTCGATGGCGCCGATCTCGTACTCGTCGATCCACCCCGCCGCGGCCTCGATGAACCGCTACGCATCGCACTCGCTGACGCGCCGCCCGCCCGCCTCGTCTACCTCGCTTGCGGATTAGACAGCCTGATCTCGGATCTCATCGCGCTGCAGCGTGGTGGTGGCCTCGCCCTCAGCGGCCTCGAGGTCTTCGATTTCTTTCCCTTTACCCAACATGTCGAAACACTCGTCTGGCTCGACCGGGTTCAGACATGAACCACGAAGCCCGGATCGGTAGAGGAATCGATCCTATGATTTCGCCGTCCTGGAAATGAATCTCAATATCCGGTCCATGCACGATCCATGCACGATCCATGGACGATGCGGAGATCGAGGAGGAAATGTGTCGATCGTGTCCGAGCTGGCAGTCTGGCAAGAACTCCTGCTCGTCGCTCTGGCGATCCTCTCGCTGGTCTATGTCTTCTATTTCAAGATCTGGGTCGCACTCGCAACGGGTTCTGATCTCATCTTTGCGGCCGCCCTCGCTGTCGCGGTCGCGAGTGTCGCCACTCCGATCCTCTTCGATCGCGCCGCGATCGCGCTCGTCGATCGCAGCGCGCTTCCGGAAGCCCTGACGAGTGCCGACGAGAAGGTCGCCGCGATTGAATCGCTCCCCGGCGAGCTGATCGACCGAGCCTTGGCGAAACTCGGCTACGAGCCGGATTCCGAAGAAGAGCCACTACCCGAAGCGAAACGGGGTCCGGGACCTTTCGAGTCGAGGATTCGCCCTTCCGTCGAGGCACTCGTCTCCTTCGTGCTCCGGACGGGGAGCTTCTTCACGGCGGCCCTGCTGTTGATGATGGCGCTGGCGCTGCGGTCTTCGACATCGACGGCTAGAGCGCTGCAGAACCTCTCCCTACGCACGGATGAACTCGAAGCCCAACTCAGCGAAGCACGCCTACGCCCTTCCGTCGATTCGACTAGCCCTCGAATCGACGAGTCACCGCATTCCCCAGCGCGACTCGAGCATTGATCTCGATCTCGCAGCGGCGTGCCTCAACTCAATCCTCTCTCGGCGGAAACTTTTGTAGAATCGCTTCGATCCCCTTTTCGAGTCGATCACGCCTATTATTCCGGTCCCGCGTGCGAACGATTCCGGTCCCCCAGCCACGCCAGACCAGATCGTCGTTAGTCGGATCGAGAAAATCGATGATGAGGGTCGATTCCTGGTACTCCCGGATGCTGGCCGTCGAGTGAATCGTGCCGAACCCTCCATAGCGACCCCGATAGTAGCCACCACCTCCACCTGCGTAGTAGCCATTGATCTTGAGACGCTCATCGAGAATCACGCTGTAGCTCACGAGAAAGTCTGAGTTGATCCGTTCCTCCGTCGGCTGAAACCCGCGCTCTTTGAGCTTGGCCTCGAGGGTAAATCGAACACGCTTGCGAAGCAGGGTGTTGTCGGCGAAGGGGCTGGCGCCTTCGACCTCTGGTGGTTCGACCCAGAAATAGCGCTGAAAGACGTCAAATTCCTCCGCAGGATCCCAATCGGTTCGAACGTTGAACGTCCGGCATCCGATGAGTCCGAGTACCAGACCAATCACCGCCAATATCCGGATAACCCTGGGCATACCATCTCCTCCTGAAGGATCGGCAACAGAATAGCGTTGCAGCGGCCCGCAACGCGAATCACGGTGCTAGCCTCGCGGTATTGAACTCATTTCGATCCGTGTCCTCAGGTCGTACCGCGACGAGGACTGGAGGTTCCGTGCCGCTCGACCCCGAGGCAGAGGCCATCCTGGAAACACTGTCCGGCGGCGAGGAAGTCGATCCCTTCAGCCTTCCCCACACAGTCATACGCGAGGGCTTCGCGGCTATGTCCGGCTCCGCGGAGGGTCCGGAAGTCTCGAAAGTAGAGATGCGAGAAGTGGATGGCCCTGCGGGAAAGATCCCCGTGCGGATCTACACGCCGGCCGGCGACTCGCCCAGGCCCGGCCTCGTCTTCTTCCACGGCGGGGGATTCGTCGTCTGCGACCTCGACTCCCACGATGCGACGTGTCGTGAATTCGCGAATGGGGCGGACTGCGTCGTCGTCTCAGTCGACTATCGCCTCGCGCCCGAGGCCAAGTTTCCCGCCGCACCCGAAGACTGTTATGCGGCAACACAATGGGTCTCACGGGAAGCGGAGCAGCTCGGTATCGACCCTGCTCGAATCGCTGTTGCCGGAGACAGTGCTGGTGGAAATCTCGCCGCAGTCGTCGCCATGATGTGCCGAGATCGGGGCGGTCCGTCCCTGGTACACCAGCTCCTCATCTACCCTGTCACCGACAATCGCTTCGACACGGCTTCCTACAAGGAAAACGGGAGTGGGTTTTTTTTGAGCGCAAACATGATGCGTTGGTTCTGGCATCACTACCTGGAATCGGAGGCAGACGGCGAGAACCCCCTGGCCTCACCGCTTCGTGCGCGCGATCTCAGCGGCCTACCCTCCGCGACCGTCCTGACCGCCGAATACGATCCGCTTCGCGACGAAGGACGTGCCTACGCCAAACGTCTTCAAGAAGCTGGCGTTGCAACCGGGAACACCAACTACCCCGGCGTCTTTCACGGATTCATCGGCATGACCGCACAGATCCCACGAGCGCGACAGGCGGTCGAGGAATCCTGTGCCGCGCTTCGTAAAGCATTTCAGGTCTGAGCGATGCCCTGGCATCATATTGCCCTACCCAAGACACTCGTCTCGGGGGAAAAAATCACGGCGAAACTCGAGGACAAAGAGATCCTGGTGTGTCGCATCGACGAGTCCTATTTTGCCTTCGCGAGCCGATGTACACACTCCGCATGGCCACTCGCATCGGAACCGATCGAAGGGATGGAGATCATCTGTACACTACACGGCGCCCGTTTCGATCTGCGTGACGGGTGTCCTACGGCCGGCCCCGCGAGTAAGCCTTTGGCCATCTATCCAATCGAGCTTCGCGACGGCGAGCTCTACGTGAGTTTGTGACGATGACGTCCCTCCGATTCTGCTCTTCTGTGTTGGCCCTCGTGTTCAGTATGTCGTGCAGCTCGCTCAGCTACGCCGAAGATCCAGAGCCACTGCAAGATCCAATTGCCCACCCGGAGCCAATGGAGACGCCCGTCGCGGCGCCCGTCATCGAGCCCGCACTCTCCTGGAGTGATCTCACCCGTCTCGCACGCGAACACCGAAGACGCAGCGAACTCGGCGAGGCCCGAGAACGGCTCGATCAAGCCGCTCTTCAGGTACGTGCCCTCCCCCCAACGCATGCGCGACGACGAACGGTCTTCGGAGCCCGTGCTCGACTGGCAATCGAACTCGCAGACTCTGGCGAGATCGAATCGGCCGACGAACTCGCCGACGAACTACTCGCTGAAGCCGCAGCAGAGCCCGAACTCGGCGGTGCCGCCCTGGTCTCGCTCGCCCTCTCGGTCGCAGAGCGCCGAGAGTCGGAATCACAACTTTCGATCCTCAATATCGCGCTCACGACGGCACAAGCGGGTGCGACCAGCCGGGACCGTATGAATCTGTCATTCCGGATTGCCAATATCGCCTATCGAGACAAGGATTTTGTGCTTGCCAGACGCGCGATCGATCAAGCCGTCAGCGATGCACAACACATCGGGCCCTCGAAGAGGAGTCGAATCGCATCGCTCGAACTCTACAGAGCCCGAATCGCGCTCGCCCAGGCGGATCTCGAGGCAGCCGAGACGTCGGCGATCTCGGCCAACCAGATATTCGAAGAAATCTCCGCCGGTCCATCGATGCGCGGTGTCGCCGAAGCGACCCTGGCAGAAATCCTCGCCGAAAAGGGATCGACCGAAAAGGCGCTCATGATTGCACGTGGCGCCCATGCTCGAATCGGCGGCCAGGAGCCGATCCAGAATCACGCTCAGCGAGTCATCCTGGCTTCACTGGCCCGAGTCGAACTCAGCGCGGGTGAGTCCGCCTCCGCACGGGAGCATTTCGAGCAAGCACTCGCGATCCCGGCCGTCGACTTCGCCGCGGACGCTGACCTCGTCGAGCAGTTGACCCTCGAGCTTCAGGCACTGGGTGGAGCGGATGCCAGCGGACCCTAGAGCACGCGGTGGGCCACGATGGATACGTAGGCGGGGTTCGCGCCCAGAAAGACAGGCAGCCGCCGCTTTGAACGAATCGGAAAGCCCATCGGCTCGAGCAGGCGTGCATAGTCGAGAATCGGATGTAGCGCGCAGAATCCGAGCGCCCAGGCAATCCAGTTGACGGGGCGGTAGTAGATTTCGGTGATCGCCCGTGCGATCAGCCCGCCTTGCGGAAGTGCGAAATCGGTCAACAACAACGCTCCACCTGGTTTGACGAGTTCGCCCAGATGTCGAAGCATTTCACGTGCATGCTCGACATCGAATAGATTGAGAAAATAGTTCGCCACGACGACGTCGTAGAGTCCGCTTGGCTTGTAGACCGACACATCGCCGCAGACCAGTTCGGCGTCGAGATCTTCCCGTGCGAGTTGCTTCGCGAATCGCTCGAGCATCTCTGGAGCCAGGTCAATCGCGGTCACTCGGGCCCCAAATCGGGCTACCAGCAATGCGTCTTCCCCGCTCCCTACCCCCGCATACAAAACTCGATCACCGCACTCGATCTCATCGAGTTGTCCGCGTTTCGAAGCGGCGATCTGTCCACGCGAATAGACCCCAGCAAGCCAATCATAGAAACGCGCAATCGTTCCATACGAATATTCATCAAAGCGCATCAAAGTCGGTTCCGCCTAACGAAGCTCAGCTTCGAGAAAAGTCTCGATGTCGCGCCAGGCTTCGGCGGCGGTATCCGCATCGAAGACATCGGGGCGAGCGTCGTTCAAGAAGGCGTGTTGGACGCCAACGTATGTGAGGAGCTTCGCGTCGACTCCCGCACCCGAGAGAGCGTCGTCGAGATGCTGGACATCGGCCGCCGATATAAAATCGTCGTTTTCGGCGAAGACCCCCAGCACCCTGGCGCGACAGGACTCGAGGTCGAGAGAAACGTTCGGATGAACGCCGTAGCAGTCGACGACTGCGGCAATCGCTGGCTGGAGACACGCCGCGTAGAGCGCGAGCTGCCCACCCATACAAAAGCCGATACAGCCGATCTGACTACCTGTGGTCGCAGACTCACGCCGAAGCGCTTCGGCCGTCGCTTCGAGATCCCGGCCCGCTCGCTCGATCTCGAGTTCCATCATCAGCCGACCCGCAACGTCGGGGTCTGTCGTCGATTCACCGCGGTAGAGATCTGGAGCGAGCGCCACGAAGCCCGATCGAGCAAGGCGGTCACAGACATCGCGAATCTGGGGCACGAGCCCCCACCATTCCTGCAATACGATCACGCCGGGCCCATGCCCGCTTGCCGGCGTCGCAACATAGGCGTTGAATTCGCCGTCCTCACTCGCAATCTGGATTTCACGACCCTGGTCGTTTGTCGGCACCCCGTTCCCCCCCTGTCTGCCGGACAAGACCAGCCGGACAAAGCAAGACGTGACGACCCAGACGAATCGTCACGCGCTGAGCGAGACAATACATTGCTTTCGCGAAAATCCGATCAGCGATCTGGGAGGTCGGCTGACCGACGGGTCTTCGATCCGGCCTCGACGCCTATCGCGGGCTTCTCGGTGAACCGGAGCCGAAGGGCGTGACACTGCCACCGCCACCACTACCGCCACCACTCAGGTTTTGACAGCCGCTTCCCGGCGAATCGCAGGGCTGCAACAAGCTCCCACTCTCCATTCCGAAGGGCTCAGTCGCCAGTGCCAGCAGCGAGTCGCCCTCCGCCGCCACGGGTGGCGCGAAACGAGCTGCGGCCGGTCCCGCATTGCCCGGTGCATCCCTCGACGCCATCGAATCATCGAAGGCCGAAGCGGCAGCGACAGCCGGGTCCACAGCGGCGACGTTCGTTTGCGGCACGCCAGCCGAAACCGGCGGCAGAACCGGTCCGCCACTGCCCGCTCCCGAGTCAGCTGCGACCGCGGCTCCCGCCGCAGCACCCGTTGCCGCCGCGGCCACAATCGGAAGCGCCGGCAAGTCGTCCTCGGTCTTTACGCCCTCCACCGGCGCCACCACCTCCGGCGTTGGATCCGGTGTCCCGAACAGAGCGCCGGCCGCAACCGCCTCGACCGCATCGGTCGTATCAATCTGAACGGGTTCGAGCGGCGGGCCCGTCGCCACCGAAGGTGCTTCTTCGACATTCTTGCCACCACTTCCGAATCGGCCCCTGAGCGGGCCACAAACCAGGAAGAGCGCAATCAAGATCAGGGCGCCACCAATTTTCAGCGCGTTCTTGGAAGTCGGACTCATCGCCATTCTATCTCTCCACCATCAAGACCGTCCCGTGACGATCGTCGAGCCGTTTGCAAGATCAGAAACGGAAAGCATCAGTCGAACCTGAAGTTGACATAGCCGCCTACGATGTTGCGTGTGTAATCGTAAACACGTCGATTGGATTCATTGTCGATGTAGGTCCAACGCGCACTCACCGAGAAATTCTCGTTCAAATCCTTCTCGATCTCCGCCTCGAAGACCACTTCATATTCCTCTCGGTCCGCATTCGAGAGCGTGTATTCCTCATCGACGACCTCGCTGTCAGGATAGGTCGAGGGATTCGCAAAATCTCGGTATTCGAGGCTCGCTCGTGTGCTGACACTGAAATCCAGGGGAAGTTCGACCTCGAGACGCGCGCTGAAGATGTGAGCGAAATGCTCCCATTCGTCGCCCTCGGAATTGTAGTAACGGAAGCGATAGCCACCGATGAGTTCGACCTGTTCGAGGATTCCATCCATTCGGTTGGGAATATCGAACCGATAGCGATGTTCTAGACCCGTAGAAAAGCCAATGCCATCACGATCCCGTTCACGAGCCTCATTCACGCCGGCAGGACCACACGGAACCCCGTTTGCGGGAACACAAGTGCCACCGGGCGGGGGCCCGGGCCCGGGCTGAACATCCTCGGTCTCGAATCGAAAATCGTTCCAGATTACGTCTGCCAGAACGATCGTCGCCCCGGCCTTCTGCCAGACATGGGAGAGACCGAGCTCGGCGCTATTCGTGCGAAGAAAGGAATCTCCACCGATCCAGGCAAATCCGAACTGATACCGGGCCTGCGCCGTCGTGTGGGAGTCGATTCGGTTGGCCAGATAGGCACCGATCCTCGGATAGTGTGTATCGAATTCGGTCAGATCGAATTGCGCGTTGCCCGAGTATCCGCCGGCTAGCCCTCCACTCCAGTCGCCGACGTTGAAGAGCTGTACGCCGCTATCGACATGCCATACGCCACGCCAATCCTTCTTACCGTCATCCGTGAAATTCGATCCCGGCTCTACGAACTGGGTCACGCCGCCCTGAAGAATCACGTTGTCGTCATATTCGATGCCAACACCGCCGCGAACGTAATACGGAAAGAGCTCGGTTGATTCGAGCTGCTTCGCCGCTTCCCGGCCCCAGGGCCCATCACCATCGAGCTCGATGACTCGTTGGAAAGCTCTTCGCGCTTTGGTGCGCTCGGAAGCACCCAGCCAGGCAAGCCCCGCATAGTACGAAGCCACCGGCTCGGTCCTGTCGGGCGAGAGCCGAGCGGCGGATTCGAGGGCCGGTCCGGCGCGGTCGTGGTCTCCGTTTCGCAGGGCGATCAAACCACTGTAGAGATCGAATTCGGCGTCTTCCCCGGTCCGCCCATCCGCCTCGTCGAGCGCGGCGGCAGCCTCCGTGAATCGCTCGAGATGATAGAGCGCGATCGCACGATAGAGCTCGACATCTCCAACCTGTTCGGAGTTGAGATCGTGCCCGTCCCGCGCGCGATCGAGATCAGCCAGGGCTTCCGGGTAGAGGCCGGCACGCACACGGCATTGGCCAGCGAGCAGTCGCGCACGACTTGCGAGGCCATCCACCTCGACGAGCCGCTCCAGGGCCGCATCACAGCGGCCCTCATCGGCATCATCCATCGCTGCCGCGATCGTGTCGTCGATCTCATTCGCCGATTCTGCTGAAACGGTCTCCGAAATCCCCAATCCGAAGACGAGGACTGCAGCGATGGTCGCCCGATACGGTCGCAGACTTCCTCCAGTTCGAGGTTTCATGACAGGTCTCTAAGCGGAACGAAGCAGAAGCTGTCTAGCTGTGTTTCGCGGCAGCTGGCCGACCGGCGAAGCTGAGGCCAGCCAGGCCGAGCGCCATCAGTAATGCCGTCCCCGGCTCGGGTACGACGACCGGAACCGCATTGAACAACAGCTTCGGCGTGTCGCGACCATTCGGAGCCATCGACATGTCGAAACGGAAAGTCGCTGTATCGCCCAGGCCGCTGACGCTCCAACCGAGGTAGCTGCAATTTCCACCGGAGTTCGAACAGGCCTCGTCTTCGATCCGAACGATGGAATCGAACGATCCGTCGAAGTTGAAACCCGGAACCGCAGTCGTATCGAGAGGTATCGGACTCATCGGGTCCAACGCGATCGAAACCTCGTCGGCTGTGTACACGTCGTTGTTTTCCGAATTGTTCAACGTCAGCATGGTCAACACCAGCGTGAACGGACCCGAGATTTCCGTCGTGTTGAGGGCGCTGATCTCCAGCGTCACGATCGCAGAATAGGCGGTGGTCACCGCGCTCAGATCGGCCTGACAAACACCCGGCTGCGAATCGGCGAGAATGCAGACATCGCCCGGTGATGACCCGGTGAAATCGACCTCGAAACTGCTGCCGCCTCCCGAGTCGCCTGCCGTCAGAAGCGGGACTGTGATGTCGATCGTGGCACTCGGAAGCGCCAACAAATCCGTCGTGGGAATGAAGCCGACTCCGGTGCTGTCGAAATTGGCTGGAACCGCGGCCGCGGGTACGACCGCCAGAACAAGGGCTGCCATCATCAGCGCAGTCATCGCGCCCCATCGGATTGCGTGTCGCCCCATCGAATCGATCCGTCGCATCTCTTCTACCTCTCGTTCCCAGTGGGACCGCCAGCCGCTGACCAATTCCTGCGGGAGTCCGCCGCTCGAAGTGAGCGGAGGCCTCGCGAAGCCATTGGGGCTCCTCGAAGACGAAGTGAAGTGGCGAGACTGGCTGAATTGTGGCGAGCACCATGTGAATAAACGTGGCCTTTTCACTCCATAAATGAACGGAAATTGCACTTAAAGTGCCATTAAGGGAATAAATTGTAACGCTCGATCCGCAACTTGCATCGGTTTTGTCCCCTGCGGGTCAGATCGAGCGTAGGCGCATTCGCTCAATCGAGTCGCAGCAACCATCCCTCGAAGGGGTCACCTTCGGGAAATCCAGCCAGACCGGGATGGTCCAAACCAGACGGTGCGGCGTCGAGTTTCTCGATCGATCGATGAGCACGACTCACGATTCGCTCGAGAATCCGGTCCAGGCCGAGCGGCGGGCCGCTCCGGTTTTGCGTCACGAGCAGAACCCCGCCGGAGTCCAATCGTTCGACACAGCGCCGCAGAAGCGGCTCGAGATCCCGGCTCAACGACCAGAATCGATGACCGGCCGCGGCGGCAGTCGGCGGATCCAACACGATCCCGGCATAACGCTGATCCGGGCGAAGTGTTTCGAGAAAGCGCCGGCCATCGATGCGCACGGATTCGTTTCGTGTCGGATCGACGCCACGATCTCTATTTGCAGCCAGGTTCGTTTCGAGTCGTTTCAAATACGCCGCGGAGAGGTCGACCGATGTGACATGCTCCGCACCCGCCGCGAGCAGTGACGCGCTGAAGGCTCCCGTATGCGCAAAGAGATTCAGCCAGGCTCCGCCGCGGGCTGCATGGGGATCGAGTCGAGCACGGTTCTCACGTTGGTCGAGGAAGAGCCCAAATCCCGGACGCACCTTGCGCGGCGTCTCCCAGCCCGGGTCGACAGAGAATCGCAGACCACGCTCCAGGACCTGGAACCCGACGTCGCTCATCCGAAGGCCAGACTCGGCAAGCGCCTCGGGACCACCGGATAGCCATCGCACTCGATCGAAATGGGATTTTCCTGCACCGCGAACATGATTGAGCTCGAGAACGCTCCAGGCCTCGCCCTCCGGCGTCAGCGGAAGCTGCCGGGCCAGTGCAGTCACGACCCGTTCTCGTATCGAATCGCTCGCGCGACCCGTCACGAACACACGCAAAAGCGGCCCCAGCCGATCGACGACGAGTCCCGGCAGAGCATCACCCTCGCCGTGAATCAAACGAAACGCGTTCGTGCCGTCCGCTCCCACGGCGGCGAGCAGATCCCGACGCCGCGCGAGCGCGCGAGCCACGCGCGCCTCGACCGACGGAACCTGCCTGGCAGAAAGCGCGCCCATCGCCCAGATCCGCGCGGCCAGTCGCCGGTCGCCCTCGACCAGAGCCCAGCCAAGATCGCTACGCTCGCGCGACACGACACGCACCAACGTGCCCGGCCGAAAGCGAGTCGCAGAATCGCTTGCATCATCGTGAAGAATCCACGGATGTCCCTTGCGAATGATCCGTGCCGTTTCGTCCGACACCTGGAGTTCGGGCGGCGCCGTCTCGTGATCCGACATTCGATCGGTCTGATCATCTGCCGACACCCACGCGGGCTCATCTGGCCATTCGATCGCGGACGAATCACGATCATCGGTCACAGCCAACCGCACCCCGCCGGCGACGCCGAGCCCTCCTCGCTCGAGATCCCCGACGAAAGGCATATCCGCACGCGCCATTGCCCCGCAGAGCGCCTCCGCCTCGCAGCGAGGACCATCGAGCTGAACGATGGCAAGACCGGCTCGGCGCGCGCCGACGTGGAACTCGAGCGCCTGCGTCTCACTCACGTGAAGCGAACCGCCCGACCAGGCTGGCTCGTGGATCATCCCTGTCCAGCTCGAATGAGATCCAGCGGGAAGCGAGAGCAGACATTCCTCGGGCACGCCGTCGATCTCGATCCATCCGCCCGGCGGACAGTCGATGCTCAAACGATCGACGACACGACCCTCGACGCGCACGCGCGACTCTTCGACCCACCTTCTCCGGGTGGAGCGGTCGATGTCACGAAACAGCCAGGCGAGCCATGCACCCAGCTTGTCGGTGCGACCCGGAAGTCGAAAATGCAAGGTGGGCACGTCGCCCAGGTTACCGAAGTGGGTGGGATTCGATCAGCGAGAATCTATGCGTTGTCGGTGCATCGGAGCGCCCGGGCGTAGCGATCCAGCTCAGACGCAGAGACCTTTGATGCGACAGAAAACGGGTGCCATGATCCCCGTCCCCAGACGTCTCGAGCGGCGAATCGCAGAGAGCAGCTTGCCCGGGAGGTCGGCTTGCTCGACGCAGGCCTTGAGTCCCGCTCGAACGGGCGAAGCCTCTTCGTCGAACGTCTCGGTCCCGGTCAGGACCACGACAGGCAGCCGATGCGCAAGGTCATTGGCCAGTTCGATGGCCGTCGTGCGTTCGAGATTCGGAAGGGACAGATCGAGTAGCAGCAGATCGAAGGTCTCACCCCCGATGAGAGCGACTGCCTGGACCAGATCCGCTTCTCGAACGACTTCGAACGAGCCCCGACCAGCGCAGACGAGGGTTCCTCGAATCTCATTGGAGAGATTCGTCTGATCCCCGACGAAGAGGATTCGAACGAATTTCTCGTCGGTACGTACGCCCTCGCCATCGGGACAGCGATCTGCGAACTCGGCGCCGGTGCTCATCGTCGACGTCCCGATCCAGATCTCGGCTTACCCCGGCCGGTCTTGATCCGCGTAATCATCCGCGTATCGATGTGTGTGTGATCGATTGCCATCCTACGACTTCGAGTCGGAAATTTTCATCGAGACCTTGAGCAGTCTTGCGAATCTCGACGAAATGTTCAGGAATCGATGGAGCATGATCGAAATCATCCGCACGAAGATCCACGAAACGCCCTTCGAATAACGCATCGCCTGCTCCAATATTGCGTGGTCCCCCTCGCCTGCATGAAGGCTGCGCATCATGCGCGTTGGACATCGGAATCCGTCATCTGATTCGAAGCCCGGTCGAGTCCAGCCGTTGAAGGCAACGAGCGCTCCGAAAGTGTGGTGGTCCATGAACGAACCGGCAGCCCAGCGACCGATCCCGGTCTACACTCGCAGCTGCATCACTCATCCTGCCTTCGCCCGAATCGAGCAAATCTTTGACACACGACCCGACACACCCTTCGACGGAGGGGAAAGAAGAAACAGCCGCTCCGAGAGCGCTGCCCCAATCGCTCTTCGAGGTCTGCCAGCAGCTCGAAGAGCGAGGCATCGCGACCTGGAGCCAGGGCGAGGGTCTGCTCGACGACTTGCGACCCTCGACCTCGGCTCTCCCGACGACGACCGAGCCGCGTTCGACCCGATCCCTGCTCTGTCAGGCGAATCCGCATGAGCTGTTGGAAATACTTCCCCGCGCCGTCGTCACGGCCAGCCACGCGCGTCGACTCACGCTCGCGACTGAAGCCGGCCCAATCGATCTACTACCGATCGGTCGCGGCGCTCTCGAAGCAGGACTGCTGACGTTCGGCCTGAGCCCCTTCGCGTTTGCGTACCGACCCACAGAGGAATGCTGGTGCGATCCGGCGGGCGCCCGAGCAACCTTCGACGCGGGCTTTCTCGACATCAGCGTTGCCGCACCCAACCCCTTCGACATGGCACCGAGACGCTACTGGATCGCCGCCCGACTCTTGTCGGAGCGTTCACTCGAGCCCTCGCCCCGTCTTCTGGAGGCCGCACGCGCGGCATTGCCCGGCGCGATCGATCGATTGCCCCAGGCAGCGCCCGCTCGTCGCGAGGTCAGCCGCATTCTCGCGTCGTCCGCTCCCGAACGGGGCCTCGCCTTCCTGCGCGAATCCGGCGTCAGTCCCGCACTCTTTCCCGGAATGGACCCAGCGGGTGAGGCCCGCATCGCACACCTTGCGCCTCTGCCAGTCTTGCGATGGGCAGCCTGGCTCCACGGGTGTGAGATCCAGCGTGCGCTCGTACGACTTCGTGTGCCCCCGTCGCTCGCGCGACGAATTGAGCGCATTCATCGTACGCACCCCATCGATCGACGTGTCGAATCGCTTCGCGAGGTCGGCGTTCGCAAGATCCTCGCTCGTCTCGGCCCGAACGAGATCGACGGGCTCTTCGTGTGGCGACGACTCGAACTCGCGGCCGCCCCCGCGTCCGAAGAAACCCGAATTCGCTCGACCCGGCTCGATGAGATCGAAGCGAAGTTCGAAGAGGTCCGCAGCCATCAAGCACGCAGCGGCCACATACGCTCGCTGGCCCTGGATGGGAAAGCCGTCATGGCCGCGCTCGGCGCCGGGCCCGGCCCGCATGTCGGGCGCGCGCTCGCCCATCTCGCCAATTTCGTCGAGGCGCGACCGGAAGCGAATGAGCGCGAAGCCCTCGAGCGGGAGCTTACCGACTGGGCAGCAAAGAACGCCGGCTCGATCGGCTGATCGCAGCACCGGGCTTCGGCCGGCAGGGCGAAGATCGGGTAGGATCCCGGCGCCCTGCCCCCCGATCGTACAGCCCACCGTCTACCTCAGAGAGAGTTCGCTCCCTTGGATGCCATGCAGTCGATTTTCGAGGCGATTCAGGACGCCTGCTCGCGGCAGATCTGGTCGCGTGGCGTTCAGCTCGCTCGCGCCGACGCCGTCAGCGTCGAGGAACAGGGCGATCTCGAGATCACCCTGTGTGTCGCGACACGGGGTGGACTCATTGCTCCACAGGTCACGCTACGTCCGGAAGACGAAGATTGGGAATGCAGCTGTTCGAGCGTCGACGATCCTTGCGACCATGTCGCAGCCTGCGTGATCGCGCTCCGTCAGTCGAATAAAACCGGTAAGAGCCTGCCGACCCAGGGAGAGGGTCGGGGCCGAATCGTCTACGAGCTCGAAGAACGCGCCGGTGATCTTCGAATGACCAGGGCGATCGAGTACGACGGAAAGCGCACACCACTTCGCGGCAGCCTCACCGCCGCGGCCGCAGGTCACAAGATCGGCCCGGAGTTCGTCGCGACACCAGCGGACATCGCGATCGAGCGGACGCTCGCCTCGCGTCCCTCCGACGCCACGTCGAGCCCAGCACTCAAGGGGCTGCTGACTCATCTCGCGGGTACCCAGCGCGTCTTCCTCGAAGGCCGGCCGATTCGGGTCGAATCCGAACCCCTGGGTATGAATGCGCGGGTCGTCGATGCACCTGGCGGAGTCCGGCTCTTCGTCGAACAGAATCGACGAATCGACAGGGCCTATCGAAACGGAGTCGTACGAGCCGGCGATGCCCTCCATCCGCTTGCCCCGAACCGCCTGACTGGACGCGAATTGGCCGACCTTCCACGGGGTCGCTTCTACAGCGACGATGACCTCGCCCTACTCGTCACAGAGGTCATCCCGAATCTCGAAGAGCGAATCCCGCTCGAAGTCGAAACCAAAAAGCTGCCCTCGACTCGGCGCGGTGAACGGCCACGTGTGCGAATCGAAGTCCAACGAGACGCTGACGGTCTATCGATTCTGCCTACACTGGTCTACGGCAAGCCGCCCGTCGCGCGCATCGATGCGGGACGCCTCATCCATCTAGGTGGCGGCGAGGTTCCGATTCGGAACGAGGCCGCCGAGAATGCGGCGGTGTCGGGTCTACGCAGTGAGCTTGGGCTCCGACCCGGGTACCGAACCCAACTGTCCTCCAGCGAGTCGATCGACTTCGCGGCACGCCTCGTCGGGACTTCGATGGAGGTCATCGGCACCGCGCATCTCGATTTCCAACTTCGGGGCGACCTGACGCCCTCACTCCGAATCGATGACGACCGAGTCCATCTCGATTTCGACCTGGCGGGGCCAGGCAGCGACGGCACGCCTGCGACCGAGCATGGAGTCTTTGGAGATGCGGCCGCGAGCGGTGCGGGAAGCGCTGGCGCAACTGGGGGCGGTGCGCAGCCCGGCGCCGTCACGGCTCGACCCGAATCGGTCCTACGCGCCTGGTCGACGGGCGAGTCGGTCGTCGCACTCGAGGGCGGCGGATTTGGCAGCCTGCCAAAGGGCTGGCTTGCCCAGTACGGCGATCGGCTGGCCGACCTGCTCGGCGCACTCGACGCCCAAGGTCGCGTTGCACGCCATGCCCTGCCCGATCTCGCGCTGCTCTGTGAGGACCTGGACCAGCCGCCACCGCCCGCTCTCGAAGGCCTCCGGCCCCTGCTCGAGGGCTTCGAGGGCATCCCCCAGGTAGAGATCGCGCCCTCGCTCGAAAAAGTGCTGCGTCCGTACCAGCGCCGTGGCGTCGATTGGCTGGTCTTTCTTCGACGTGCGGGTCTCGGCGCCCTGCTGGCAGATGACATGGGTCTCGGGAAGACCCTGCAGACCCTCTGCGCAGTCGAGGGGCGAACCCTCGTCGTCGCGCCGACGAGTGTGCTCCACGGCTGGATGCGCGAAATCGACCGATTTCGACCAGAGCTCAGCTATTCGCTGTACCACGGTCCGGGACGCCACCTGGACCCCGAGGCCGACATCACGATCACGAGCTACGCGCTGCTACGTCAGGATGTCGAAAAGTTGAGCGCGCCAAGCTGGGATTGTGTCGTGCTCGACGAGGCGCAGATGATCAAGAATCCAGAGAGCCAGATCGCGCGCGCCGCGCTCAAGCTCGACGCGAAAGCACGCTTCGCTCTCACGGGCACGCCGGTCGAAAATCGCCTGGACGAACTCTGGAGCCAGCTTCATTTCTTGAACCCTGGCCTGCTCGGAGGACGGACGCAGTTTCGAGATCGCTATGCCCGTCCGATCGCCGAAGGCGATCGCGACGTCGCGGCCCGCCTTCGCCAGCGCATCCGACCCTTTCTCCTGCGACGACTCAAGAAGGAGGTCGCGCCGGATCTCCCACCGCTCTCCGAGATCGTGCTCGACTGCGAACTCTCGACCGAAGAGCGTGCTGTTTACGACAGCGTTCGGGCCGCGACCCTGCGAGACGTCGTCGAACGACTTCGCGCAGGCGGCAATGTCATGGCAGCCCTCGAGGCTCTTCTGCGTCTTCGCCAGGCCGCGTGCCATTCGAGTCTCGTCCCCGGACAGGAGGCGAGCACGGCTTCATCGACGAAACTCGAGACCCTCTACGCACGTCTCGAAGAAGCCGTCGCGGACGGCCACAAGGCACTCGTCTTTTCGCAGTGGACGAGTCTGCTCGATCACGTCGAGCCGGGCCTTCGCGAACGGGGCATTTCGTGGCTTCGACTCGACGGGTCGACCCGCGACCGTGGAGGGGTCGTCGACCGCTTCCAATCGGAGGGCGGTGAACCCGTCATGCTCCTCTCCCTTCGAGCTGGCGGCACAGGGCTCAACCTCACTGCCGCCGACCACGTCTTCTTGCTGGATCCCTGGTGGAACCCGGCCGTCGAGGCCCAGGCCGCCGACCGCGCCCACCGAATCGGCCAGCAACGGCCGGTCGTCGTCCACCGCCTGATCG
>CBFDDD010000083.1:0-21577 GCA_965603475.1 uncultured Myxococcales bacterium | reverse complement strand
CAGATGGAGCCGAATGTTTTGCAGTCACTGGTAAACAGAGCCGGTGAGCTCGGCTTTGCGACGGACGAGCTGATATTCGTAGAACACGATTGAGGCGCCAAATAGAGACCACAGGTCAATGATTAATCCGGTCTCGAAGCCGGACCTGCTCGGCTCGATCCGAGATCAGCCGACGACCTGATGTTCGTCCGCGAGCCAGAGCGGCGACTGTTCGAGGTCGATGAACCGCCGTTCGTCCTCGAGGAGTTCCGCCGAAGCACGCCGACCTTCTTCCGTGGCGAGATGCGCCTGTAGGGATTCTTCGCTCTCCCACCAGAGTTCGGCGACGCCATCGAAGGCTTCGGGGCCGCTCCGTGAGGCCCGCAAACCGGCGTTGGCCTCGTCGTATGCGGTGTGAACCTGCTGGTAGCGAACGGCGCCGATCGCTTCGGCGCGCTCACGTACGAGCGGTCCGTGCGTATTGAGCCAGTAGTGCTGAAACTCATCGCGGCTCATGCCCTCTTTTCGACGCAGACAGAACGTGAGTTTGATCATCGTTTTCTCCTGGTGGATGCGGAGTCAGTCTAGACAACGGGGTGCGTGCCTACGAGCCATTGGCCGGGGCGGGGCTCTTCACGCTGCGACTACAACGTCTAGGAGGCGATTAATCCGTCTGAGCTACCGAGATCGACGATCCAGGGTTTCGGCCGCATGCCTTCGACCGTCTCGCGCGCGAGCTGCCATGTGCTTGGAGCACCGTCCATGACCTGCGAATCGGCGGAAGCGACGAGCACGTCGGCCGGCGCCGCCACGAGCACCCGATCAGGATCGGGCACGACCTCGACCGTCCAGTGCAGACCGCGTTCCGCTGCGAACTCCCGAAGGATCGCTGCCAATCGTCCGCTATTCGAGACCGGTTCATCCAACAACCAGCGACAGTGCGTCCCGTCTCGGCCCTCCAGGACCTCGGCCAGCGCCTCGATCGCCGGTCGCGTCTCTTCGACGGGCCGGTAGCTGCCGTGCATGCTCGCCATGTCCCGCAGCGCGCCGTCCCGAGCGAGCAGCAGCACGCCCCCACCGAAGGCCGCTTCGATCGTGGTCAGTACATTGAATCCATCGATCCAGACGGGCACGCCGGTCATTGTGTCAGGAGACCCGCGGCGCGCCCGCCGCGCGCTGCGCTGCTCTGCACTGCACGCGCAACGCCGTACCGCCTGCCGCTGCCGCACGGTCAGGCCATCGCGATCTCCGACGAGGGCGAGCGACGCTCGTAAGGGATAACCGTGACTGAGAAGCCAGCTGAGGTCCGCGACAGCCGATCGCAGGGCGGGCAGCGCCGCCTGCGAGAAGAGCTCGGTGTCCTTGGAGTGCGCCCCTCGATGTCGACGCCGATCGCTCATGACCTCAGCTTAGCCAGATCCCGACTCTCGACGATGTCGTATGCGCGTTCCGTTCGATCCCGTGCTGCCGTATAGAGGCCGACGCGATCGAGCTCGATTCGAGTCGACGCCAGGTCGCACGCCGCAGCCCATATGAGGGCGCGCTGCCTCTCGTCGGCACCCGCCCTCCTTCGCAGTCGCGCCACTGTGACATGTGGCTTCATCGCGCGGGTTTCGATCGGGAGCGCCGCTGCCTCGAGGATCGCGTCACGCGGCGCAGTCAGGATCTCGGCTATCGATCGATCCTTCGTATCGGCTCGCTCGATCAGCGCGCTCAGGGCGCTGGGCCGTCGCGGGTTACCCATAGGAACAACGGGACCCAGGAGAATTTCAATAGACTGAATCGCCGCCGGCGCTAGTCCGTGAAAGGCGGTCCGGGCGCGCGCCTCCCCGACGTCTCCCAAAAACGCCACGGTGAGATGGAGATCCGCAGCCGCCAGGACTCGGGTTCCAGACGGCGCCGGCGGCAGCCGAGAGAGCCAGGCTACGCCCGACACGGGAATTGCAACGAACCAGTTCGGCATGATGAACTCCGAAATTGACTAGACGGCGCCACACATTCTCGCCTGCCGAAGAGATCTGCGCGATTGGAAGCCTGAAGATGGTTGATCCAATCGCCACCCGAGTGTGCTTCGTGGTATCGGTGAGGCCATGCCCACCGTCCCCGTCGCCCATCTCAGCCTAGAACGCGCTTGACTCTGCCTTCGGTCCGCGTGCAGAATGCGAGTGACGCACTTCGAAGGAGATCCCATGCGCGCGATGCTGATTCTACTACTCGTCCTGGTACTCGCGGGGCCTGCCCTCGCCACCAACGGTGTGCTGGAGATCAACCAGACGTGCGCGGTGCCGACAGGGTGTTTTGCGGGGGCTTCGGCAGGGTTTCCCGTGACCATCAGCGGGTCGGGCAGCTATGTGCTCACAGGCAGCCTGACGGTGGGAGATGCAAATGTCGACGGGATCGAGTTTTCGGCCAATGACGTATCTATCGACCTGAACGGCTTCTCCATCGAAGGGCCGGTGATCTGCACGGGCCTCGGCCCGGGGATCGCTTGTGAGCCGGAACTTGCGTCCGGAATGGGCATCGACGCCTCTGGAGTACACGGCGTCACCATAAAAGACGGCCGAGTGCGGGGATTCGTTTCCGCCGGGATCTTCGTGGGCGGCCGCGCTCAACTCAGGGACCTCACCGTAGAATCTATCTCCAATAGGGCCGTGAGGATTGACGGAAGTGGGCACTCGATCGCGGTGGGATTGATCGTTATCGGCAATCTTGGCACGGGCATCCTATCCAACGGAAGCATCCTCATTGAACGCAGCATATTCTCAGGAAATGGAGCCACGGCAATCGACGTAGGCGTCGGCTCTCAAGTGATGAACAACCTCGTCTACAACAATGGAGGCACCGGGATTGCTGCCGACGCGAGGTCATCGGTCTCCCAGAGCACCGTTCACTCTAACGTCGGAGTCGGTCTCGCCCTCCCAGGCGATGCCGTTTACCGCGACAACTTCTTGATCGGAAACGCTGGTGGCACGGTCACTGGGGGTATCAACGCAGGCGGCAACGTCTGCAACGCCTCCCTGACCTGCCCCTGAAGCTCGCCGCGGTGTTCGCGACTTGACCGATTGTTGCCTCATGACTCTCGAGCGCTTCCGCCCCGTCGACCGGCGATCCCCTTCTGCCAGGAGCTTCGAATGGCCGTCCGGTCGGGGCTCGGATCCGATCTCGACCCGAGACGGGGCTGATGTGCCTCATCTGAGACGTACTTATCAGAACAGTGCTTAGCGGTGGTACGGAAAACGCTGCGTAAATTCCCTATCCGCCGGTCGACGGTGGATCGGCGGCCCGATTGCGGTTCACGCGCTCCTTTTGCACGGCATGAAACTCGGCGATCAATCGCAAAATCAGATACCGCACGAGAATCAACATGAGCAGGCCTGAAGAATAGCTCGCGACGTTCACGATCAACTCGTAGTCCGCGGCGCTCACAAGAGACCGGCCTCTCTGTGGAGCCAGACCCCACAGGTTCGCGAACCCTCGGACTTCGAAGAAGTTCTTCACGAGGCGCGCCGCGATGAGTCCCGCGCTCCACGCTATGGTGTTGATCAACAGCTGGTTGCCGAGGAATTTCAATACACCTTCTCGTGTGGGCCATTCCGATTTACGAACGACCCTGGCTCCGCTCTCCAGGATGTCCTCGATCGTTAGTCGGAACGCGTGCCGGGCCTTTCGACCTCGGCGTCCGCGCCATGACTCGTCGAGGATGGCGTAGGCACGCTGCACGAGGCCGCCAAGGACTGCGGGAACGCTGTGACGGGGATCGCAGCTCATGCCTCCCTTATCGGATGGGCCAGTCGCGCCATGAACCTACAATGCGAAGTAGTGCATGCCCCCACTCGCGATCGGATCGAACGGGACCCAATGGTTGTGGTCAGGGATAGGCAGAACAAACCCCGTTTTCAGCACCACCCATACCAAGCATTCTGACGACCAAGCCCCCGGCAGGGGGGCTACTTGGCCAATTCCGGGGGAGAGCGTCAGCGCCAAGATCCGCATCGAGTTGGCTCCGCTCCAATCTGTCCAACAAGGCCGGCCGCTGCGAGCGAACAACGACTGCGAGCGAGGCGCTCGAGGGAATCCATCCAGTCATTCACGCGGGCCGATCACGGAGCTCAAACGAGCCGGGACGCGCAGTCCTCACCATAGATCGCCGATTTCACAGTGGGTTTGGATCGTCCGAATGCTGACCAACGACGCTATTTCGTCGTCCGGTCAAGCTTCGATACGATATCAGGGCTGCATGCCCGATCGGGAGCCGATCGGCTGGAGGGGGTCGCCCTTCGAGAGAGGCTCGGCAGGAGAGACGCGATGGCTCGTGTTCTGTTGTGTTTGTTCGCATCGGCCGCACTCCTCGTGGGAGGGTGGGCGAGGACGGGCTCGACTCAAATCGTCCTGGCGCACTCGCTTCTGGTCGACGTTCCGGCAGTCGAGGTCCAGGGCGACTTCCTGCTGAACGGTGTCCTGGCCTCCAATTCGGCAGGCGAACTCGCCGCCATCGGGTTTGAGGATGGCATCGGCGATCAGGTCACCCTCGGTCTCAGCAGCGCGCAATCCTACGGTCCCCTGTGGATCATCCCCGCGAACTACCAGCCGACCTACGATTTTTTCTTCTCGTCCAGCTCCCTGCCTGTGAATCCAGAGTCCCCTTTCGGCGTCCTGACCGCCGTCGATGGCCTGAGTGACGTCGATCTCGACATCCCATCGGTCAGCATCACCTTCGATTTCCTGCTGAATGGTTCACCCTTTCCGGTCGTCCCCGGTGAAGCAGCGAACTTCATCCTTCGTGAAAGCGGCACCGAGAGGGAGTTCGTCATCGCGCCGGCGAGTGCAGGGGTCGCGGTCGTTTCGATTCTTCCAGGGACCTACGACATCCTCTATACCCACATTGCCGGGTCGACGGTTCCCCAGAACGAGCACGCGCTGATTGTCTCGAATGTCGACCTCGGCTTTGCCCAGCAAGTCGTCGTGGACGTCACTGCCTTCACGCACATCGTTTCGGCGACGCTCAACGGAGCGGCTTTTCCGGCTTCGATCTACGAGGACGGTGAGATCCACCTGCGGAACTTCGAGACGGGTGACGCGGTCTCTTTCGGTCTGACGAGTGCAGGCAGTGGCTCGCGCATGATCATTCCCGGCACCTACGACGCGACCTACTCGCGCGACAGCGGCGGGACCATCGGCCCCGCGAATTCAAAGGGGATCGTGGCGGAGGGACTTCCCGTCGTGCCGCCCTCGATGGGCCAGCTTTCGTTGACGTCGATCGACGTCCAGACTGTCTCGGTGACTCTCGATGCGACCCTCGATGGCGGAAATTTCCCGGCGTCCATCTACGAGACGGGGGACGTCGTCCTGACGACGCCCGAGGGCGACGAAGTGACGCTCGGGAGTACCCACGATGCGAACCCACCCACGCTTCAGGTCATCACCGATCGGTACGACGTCTACTATCGAAGCCAGGCCGGGGGGACCGTGGCGCCCGGCAACACGAATGCACGAATCGCCCAGAATGTTCAGATTGACGCCAGCCGAAACTTCACGATCGATGTCGAGACCGCTCTGCTGACCTTCGAGTTCGTGCTTGATGGCGTCCCCTTTCCCGTCTCGATCTATGAGAGAGGCAACTTCTCACTCGCCGGAGGGAATCCCGGCGAGGTGATTCCACTCGGTTCGACCCACAACGGCCCACTCATCCGGCGCGTCATCGTCGGGATCTACGATCTCGTCTATGACCATGGGGCTGGCACCTTGATCGTGCCGCTGAATACAGGACATCACGCCGCGCGAAATCAGTCGTTCCTGGTTGACCAGACGGTCGTCACCGACCTCACGACGAAACCGATCATTCCGACATTCATGCTCAACGGCGCGCCCTTTCCGAACGATCCCGCTCAACGCGGACGAATCGTTCTCCGTGATCCCGATGGGGGAGAAGTCAATCTCGGTACGACGGACCCGGCGGTGCCAGATTCCGTCATCGGAATCGAAGGCGCCTACGGCATCGACTACGAATGGGATGCGGGCGTCGATGTGCCGCGAAACCAGAGGCGGCGGATTGGCTACACCTCCGTACCAGAGCCCGGGGCCGGGGGATTGCTCGCGGTGGGCATGCTGGCTTTCTTGGGCTCCCGGCGCCTTCGCCGGCGATTGCACGCATAGAGTGAACCGGGATCCTGTTCCTCGTTCGGGATCGGCGCGGGGAATAGGAAAAATAAGCCTCGTCTTCAACAGCGTCATCCTTGGGTGGTGCCTGATGGCTGCCTGCCCAGCAACCTCCTAGGGGCGCTAAACGGCTGGCGTCACCAAGAAGTCACTGAGCGTCACCATGGACTACAAATAGCTGAATCATAAACGGGAAATCGTGTCATCCACCGATCTGGTACATCTCGACGCGCTCTTTGCGCCGCTCTCCTGCCCCTTCGATCTGGAGCAGTTCCTGGCGTTCTTCGCTGTATCGATCCCGGCGATTCGTCCAGGTCGAGGCGATGATCTCTCGAAGTTCATCGTCGCTGGCGCCCGACCGCATCGGTCCACGCAGGTCGACGCCACCGTCCGCAAAGAGGCAAGTCACGAACGCGCCCTCGGTCGTGAGGCGCGCCCGCGTACAATCACCACAGAATGGCGACGAAACGCTCGTGATGACACCGATCTCTCCGCCGCCATCCTGATAGCGCCAACGGCTCGCCACCTCTCCGACATAGGCGGGATCGATGGGCTCGAGTGGAAGCACTTCGCCAATCCGCTCCACGATCTCGGCGCCGCTCACGACCTCTTCCATCCGCCATGAATTGCGCGTTCCGACATCCATGAACTCGATGAAGCGGAGCGTGTGGCCGGATCCGTGAAAATGTCGTGCGAGTTCGACGATTCGATCGTCGTTCAGGCCGCGCTGGACGACACAGTTGATCTTGATCGGACCGAGGCCCGCGTCCTCGGCCGCCGCGATGCCTTCGAGAACGCGCGCGACATCGAAGCGTTCACCATTCATCTTGTGGAAGATTTCGGGGTCGAGGCTGTCGAGGGAAACCGTGACCCGCTTCAGACCCGCGTCGGCCAGGGACTTGGCCCAACGCGGAAGCAGACTGCCATTGGTCGTGATGGCGAGGTCGAGGCTCTCGTCCAGGCGCGCCAGCCGGCCGATGAGTTCCGAGACCTCATGGCGGAGCAGCGGCTCACCTCCAGTGATGCGAATCTTCTCGACGCCGAATTCGACGAAGAGCCGAACCAGCCGTTCGGTCTCTTCGAAAGTCAGGATCTCCTGCCGAGGCAAGAACGCGTATTTCTCGCCAAAAATCTCCGCGGGCATGCAGTAGGGGCAGCGGAAATTACAGCGATCCGTCACCGAGATCCGGAGATCGCGGAGGGGTCGACCGAAGGTGTCTGTGATCTGTGACGGCGCACTCAAGGGGAATGGGCTCCTAATCTTGACCGATCGGTATTCTATCGTAGGATGCGCTGGATGCATCTCATGGCACGTGAAGAAACAGGGCTTCGTTGCCTATTGCAAGTGGCCCTCGAGGGTCGATCGGGAGCCCCGGTTCCGATCGCCCTGATCGCCGCTGGAGAAGGAATTTCTGGAGTCTACGCGGCCAAACTCATGCGCCAGTTGCGCATTGCCGGACTCGTCGAGAGCACTCGAGGCGCCGCGGGGGGGTACCGACTCACACGGGACGCCGAGCAGATTACGGTCTGGGACGCAATTTCGGCGCTCGACGAAAATTTTCTGCCGGCGACGAACTGCGATTGCGAGCCTGAGGACCGGATCGACTGCCGACGCACGACCGATTGCGCTGTGTCGTCGCTCTGGCGACGGATCGGTGACGAAGTCCGACAGCAGCTTTCGGCCATCACTTTGGCGGAACTTTGCAGAGGCGCGCTCGACCACCCGGAGCGCGTGGATCTTCCGGTCGTAGCCGACCCGATCCGTAGTGCACGACAAAATAGAGAGATAGAAGGGACGACGACATGGCCATACTCGAACTAACAGAGGCCGCCGCCGACAAGGCCAAAGCACTCCTCGCATCGAGCCAACAGTCGAACGGAGCGCTACGCGTGGCTGTACGAAACGGGGGCTGCAGCGGCATGCGTTACGAGCTTCTCTTCGACGACACTCGCCTCGAGGGTGACGAGGAACTGGAGTTCTTCGGCCTCCCCGTCTGGATCGACCCCGAGAGCGCCACTTTCCTGGAGGGGATTACGATCGATTTCTCGGACGACCTGAACGACGCTGGATTCAAGATCCAGAATCCGGGCGCAACGGAAACCTGTGGCTGCGGCGAGAGCTTCTCGCTCTAACAGCCCCCGAACCGACTGAAACCCGAAAAGACCCGCTCAAACCCACGAAGACCTGATGGGCCGCAATCGGACCCAACAAGACCCGCCGAGCTAGCGAATCTCCGTCGCGCTGGTCACGACCTGATCGACCAGGCCGTATTCCTTCGCCTGTTCGGCGTCCATCCAGAAATTGCGATCACTGTCCTTGGAAACACGCTCGAGGTCCTGGCCGGTCTCGGCCGCGATGAGTGCGTTGAGCTTCTCGCGGACCTTCAGAATCTCTTCCGCCTCGATTCGGATGTCACTGGCCTGACCACCCGCCCCGCCCGATGGTTGATGGAGCAGAAACCGTGTATTCGGCAGCGAATAGCGTCGCTCCTTCGGTGCGCCGAACAAAATCGGCACCGCGATGCTCGCGACCCAGCCTGCACCGATCGTGATGATCGGGGACTCGATGAAGCGAAGCATGTCATGGATGGCGAAGCCCGAATCGACGTGACCGCCCTGGGACGTGATCATCACGCGAATCGGTTCGTGGTTCTCGGCGTCGAGAATCAGGAGCTGGGCGATCGTCTTCTCGGCAAGCTTGTCATCCACAGCACCCGAAACCAACACGGTTCGGGTCTTCAACATCCGCAGGCCAAGACCCTCCTCGCGTGTCGACGGCTCGTCTGGCTGGTCCGCCATGATCCGAATCGAACTCCCAACATGCATTTCCTTGCTCCGATCCACCCGCGTTTCTCCCCTCGTCCACGTGACCCAGACACGCAACCACACAGGACGTAGCCAATTGTCGGGGCGGACAGTAGCAGCCTCACGCGGCATCGGACTTTCTTCGACTCGCGGCCAGCCACTCCCCCGATCGATTCTGGCTGACTACAATGGCCGACTGGAACAGGTGATCCGAGGACGAGCGATCCCGGGTGACCCGCAGAGAACACGACCGAGGAGATTCATTCGATGGAAGTCCCGCTGCTCATCACCGATTTCTTGCGACGGGCCGTCCGGCACTATCCGAACAAGACTGCGGTCGTCGACGGCAACAACCGGTTCAGCTACCGCGAACTCGACGAGCGAGTCGATCGGCTATCGAACGCGCTGCTCGATCTCGGCCTCGAGCGCGGCGACCGCGTCTGCATCCTGAGTCCGAACTCCCATTTCTTTCTCGAGAGCTTCTATGCAACGGCGCAGGTCGGCATCGTCCTGGTTCCCCTGAACTACCGCCTGGTGGCCGCGGACCATGAATATATCCTGAACCACGCGAGCGTCTCTGCCGTGCTCGTCGATTGGGAATATACCGGGGTCATCGATGAGATCCGTGACTCCCTCCCGAGCGTGAAACATTGGATCGTCGCGGAGGACGAAGACCGACCCAGGGAGAATTGGCTGTCCTGGAATGCGCTCGTCGATGCCGCGAGCGCCGACAAGCCGGCTCTGCCCGAGATCGGTGAGAACGAAGTCGTTTCGATCAACTACACCTCGGGCACGACGAGCCGACCCAAGGGCGTCATGATGACGCATCGAAACTGCTATCTGAACGCGTACAACATGATCGTTCACATGGGCATTCGACATGACGACGTCGAACTCTGGACCTTGCCGATGTTTCACTGCAACGGTTGGGGCGGGGTCTACGCGCTCACGGGCATGGCCGGGACGCATGTCATCCTTCGCGCAATCGACGGCGAAACCATCTACCGACTTCTCGCCGACGAGAAGGTCACCTTCGCGTGTATGGCGCCCGCCGTATTGCGGACGATCCTCGACTATCCGGACAAGGATCGCTTCGAGATCGAGTCCGCTCCACGTTTCACGGTGGCGGGCGCTCCGCCTCCGGCCGCCTTCATCGAACGCCTCGAATCGGAGCTGGGTTGGGAGTTCATCCATCTCTATGGGCTGACGGAGACGGCACCTCTACTCACGGTGGCCAGACCGGATGCGATCACGGAGCCAACGGACTGGGCTCGGCGATCCCGGGCGGGCGTGGCTGGCCTCGGAATCCACCTCCAAGTCCTGGCCGAGGATGGCGAACCGGTTGCGAAGGACAATGTTTCGGTCGGCGAGATCTGTGCACGCTCGAACGTCGTTTTCGCAGGCTACTACGAGCAACCCGAGCAGACGGCGGAGGCGGTCTACGACGGCTACTTCCATACCGGGGATCTCGCGGTCTGGGACGAGTTCGAGAACATCCACATCGTCGACCGCAAGAAGGACGTGATCATCTCCGGAGGAGAGAATATCAGTAGCCCTGAGATCGAGGCGTGTCTCTACGAGCATCCGGCCGTCCTCGAATGCGCCGTGATCGGGATTCCGCATGAAAAGTGGGGGGAGACGCCGGTCGCGCTGGTCGTCACTCGCGACGACGAGAGCGTCGACGAATCCGAACTGCTCGCGTTCTGCCGAGACAACATGACGCATTTCAAATGTCCGACACAGGTGCGGTTCATCGAGGAACTGCCGCGCACGGTGACCGGCAAGCTCCAGAAATACAAGCTCCGCGAGAGCTTCTGGGATGGCGATCGGCGCGTCAATTGAACCGGCGGACCCAATGAACACAGAGACCATGGAGACCACGATGACCACGAAGACTCGGGCTCTACTCCTCGTCAGTCTTGCCTACGTGACGGCGCTGGTCGCCGCCTGGGTGACGGTCCGCTTCGCGCCGATCGATGACCTGCTCTACCGAACGCTCGTCGCCGATTGTGTGGCAACCGTGGTGATCTTCGGCTGGAGCGTCGCCTACGACAATTCGAGCTTCTACGATGCGTTCTGGAGCGTGATTCCAATCGCGATCGTGAGCTACTGGATCACGATGGCCGATCCGAGTGTGCCGATGCTGAGAACGGCGGCCGTTTTGGGTGTCGTCCTGGTCTGGGGCGCAAGGCTGACCTTCAACTGGGCTCGGGGTTGGTCGGGTCTCGATCATGAGGATTGGCGTTATGTCGACTTTCGAGCGCGTTCGCCGCGGTTCTACTGGGCGATCAGCTTCGGCGGAATCCATTTCTACCCGACACTCATCGTGTTTGCGGGGCTGGCTGCCGTCTACCCTGCCCTCGTCACGAGTGGACGAGAAGCGGGTCTCATCGATTTTGTGGCGCTCGGCGTCGGTCTCTGCGGAATCGGGTTGGAATGGTTCGCCGACCGACAGCTTCACAGATTCGTCAGCGGTGAGAAGCAGGCCGGTGAGACCCTGCGCAGCGGTCTCTGGCGTTACTCGCGCCACCCGAACTATCTCGGCGAAATGCTGGTCTGGTGGAGCCTCTTTCTATTCGGGCTCGCGGCGGATCCCGTTTGGGCGAAATGGGCCGTACTCGCCCCACTCGCGATGAGCGCGATGTTTCTCTTTGTGAGTATTCCACTGCTCGAAAAGCGCTCGCTCGAACGCCGCGCCCACTATCAACAGGTCATCGACGAAACGTCGATGCTGATCCCGCTCCCCCCACGACGAGCCCGGACAGTCGGGAAATCCGGCTAACCGATCTATTCCGCCAGAAGCTGCTGGAAGATCTCGAAGGTTTCGCGTTCCTCGTCCCCAATCTCGCCGTCGGCGCTGATCAATCCCTCGATAGCCTCGACGAAAAACCGACGGTGGGCAGCCGGAATCGATGTCGGATCGAGGTCGTCGAGACTCGGCGGGCTATCCAACCACTGTTGGACCTGGAGGTTTTCCTCTTCGCCGAGTTCGAGACGTCTGATCAGGCGTGAGATGAAGACGCGCTCCTCGGGCTGGATCTCGAAGTCCGCCCAGGCGAATGAGCAGACGAATTGGACCAGACGCAGACGTTCGCGTTGGTCGAGTTGATCAAGCATCGGTTCCTCTTGCGGAAGCCCTGCTGTGCCCGGCGGAACCGCGAGAGAGCGATCGTGACCAGCATCCCCTTCCACGAAGGATGAGCTTAAACGGATCAGGTTGTTCATGCCAACCACCTCCTTATTGCATTCTGACACAGCGTCAGCTCTACGGTTCAGTCTTTTTCGCAAGATCACACGAAAGTTTGTCGTCACATGCTGAACTCCTGATTGGAACCCACCCCACCGTGTCAGTTCACACCCGAATAAGTGGTTCCAGCGCCGCAGCATTACGGATTGCCGAACCGTGAACGACGCGAAGGTGTGTCGGGTTCCACTCGCTTCATTCGTCGCTCGATGTTTGGCATAGCCTGCCCTCCGGAAACCGAACCATCACGATCTGCCTCTCCCCCTGCCTCTGCCTCTGCTCGCAGCCAGCCGGCGACGGATTCGAGACTGGACTCGTCCTGTCGAACATGGGTCATCAGCGCATCGGCCAGGACGACGGGCAACGCCGCGACGCCGCGAGATTCGAGCAGCTCATTCAGTCGGAGCCGATTCAAAGGCGGAAGCCTCACAGTTTCGATTCCGGGTTCGGGATCTTCAGGCAACGCCGACTCGCTTGCTCCGGAAGCACTGGAGGCGCTGGAGGCGCTGGAGGCGCTGGAGGCGCACAGAATGAAGACTCGCGCTTTGCCGAGAAGACGCAGAAGAAGCCCGACGGACAGAGCCGCCGCAGTCTCGTCTTGATGACTGTCGTCAAGGACCAGGGCTAGCGATCTCTGTTGCGCGAGTTCACGCAGCAGCTCAGCAGCACTGCGCCAGACCCGTTCGTCGTATTGACGCGATGCGAGCGGGTCGCGCTGACGTACGCCCGATGCCGGCCGTCTCATGCCCTCTACTCGCTCGGTCAATTCGCGCGACCGGGCTGGAATGGCCGACCGGATCGCATCGATTCCATAGCGCTCGACCAACGCGTCGATCAATCGATCCACGAGGGTGTTCGGATGCTGCTCCTCCCGAGCCACGATCGGAAGGCGGTGAATTTCAAAGCCGGTATGAGCGATATCGGCACTCGCATGATCGAGCAGACTCGATCGACCCGAGCCGGGCAGGCCGACGACGATGACCGCGCGAGCACCGACTGTCGAGACGCGCGCGAAGGAAGCGCGGATCAACCCCCTGGCCATGCCGAACGGACCAGAACGGGTCGTGATCGTCCCACCACGGTTCTCATCACGGCTTGCGTCCAGATTGTCTCGAGGCGGCGCGGCCTCGCCGAGATTCCGTGACTCGATCTCCCCAACAAACTGGTATCCACGCGCGTGCACAGTTCGAATCGAAGAGGCTCCTCGCCCCGATTCGCCGAGTACCTGTCGCAGCTCGTTCACCAGACCCGACAGTGATCCCAAACCCACGGCGGTCGTCCCCCAGAGCGCCATCACGAGTTCTTCGCGCAAGACGACCCGTTCGTCATGGCGGATCAGATGAACGAGCAGATCGAAGACCTTCGGTCGAACTTCGAGCCGAACACCGTCACGCTGGAGCAGGAAACGTTGTTCGTCGAGTTCGAACTGACCAAATCGGATCTTCATCAAAGACGGTTGTACCACCTTCACCTAACAAGAGGGAGGCGCAATGATCGAATCTTTCTCGAATCGGGTGGGAGAATCGAGGAAGCTGCTGAGTACGGTTGAACTTGGGGGGAGAAGCGGGGTGAAAGGCGGGCTCAAAACGGGAAAAGGCGCCCGCAACGATCAGCCGAGAGGACCTACCTCGAGTGTCACATCGACCATCAGCTCGTCAGCCAGGCGCTCGAGTGCCGCTCGGACCTTTTCGAGTTCCACGTCCGCGGGCGGCGCGAGTTCAGCTTGTGCGCGAAATAGACGCTCGCCCGACATGGCCGCGCTCTCCACGACCGTGCGAAGATCCTGGACGCTGACGCCCAACGCCGAAAGAGCGCTCGAGATCTCCCGAACGATTCCAGGACGATCCTGACCGATCAGCTCGAGCCGAAGGGTGTGACGGCGGTCGACATCGGCGAGCGCCGAATCGCTGTTGATGACGCTCGCCTGCAGCCCCCGTTCGGCCAGTCCCGGCAGGGCGGCGATCAACACGTCGGCGTTTCGTTCGGGCAGATGGACCTGGACGACTCCGGCGAAATGGCCAGCCAGCCTGGCCATCCGGCTTTCGTGCCAGCTGCCCTCGTGCTCGGAGATCAGCTGAGCCAGCGCCTCGACCAGACCCGGCCGATCCTCGCCAATCACGGTCAGGACCAATACGCGCGCCATCCTATTCTCCTCGCCGCAGGGACTTGAGAATACTCAATATTTTCAAATACTTGCGCCGCTTCTGAAAAAAAATGTCGCCGACACAGAAAAAAGTCCGCCACCCGACGACCAGAATCGGCACTTCCTTAATAGAACAAGCCGATATCCCCTTCCCAGGGAGACCCGACGCGCCTCTGGCACGTCGGGTTGCTTGTTTTTTGGGGCCTGGCGGCCGATCTCGAGATCCATCGAGTGGCCACCGATGCGTGGTTCGGGGTTTAGGTCGTACCAAGCCATCAGATCGCGCCGACAGGTCGACCGCAGACCCAGAGCGGGCGGGCGCCTCAACGTCCTTCGCGAATCTCAGACCAACGAACGAGGGCGTCGAGCGCACGCACTGCACGATGGGCACTCGGGTAACAGATCCGACCGAATTCGCGCAAGGCGGCCGGACTGGCGTTCTCCGGATTCGAGGCGACCAGCTCCGTTACCGACAACACGGGCTTGCCGTGCTTCTCGCTCGCCGCGATCCCCGCCTCGACATAGCGACGATCCTGCCGATCGTGAAAATCGGCCATGCGTTCGAGACCGTGATCCGGAAAATAGCGTCCGGATCGAAAGAACGACGCAGTCGCTGACTGAATGCCGAGACCCAGATGAATCACCGCATCGACATCAGGATGAGCACAGACGAGATCGAGTACTTCGGGAATCGTGTCGCGGGTCTCTCCCCCGGCGAGGTCGATCGGATTTCCCCGACTCCAGCGCGGCGGAACGAGTTCGTCGATGGCCTCACGAACCGAAGTTGGCAGCTCGATGAGTTCGAGACCGACCTCAGCGCAGGCATCCGCCGCTAGAACGCCCCATCCGCCCACCGACGTAAAGACCACCACGCGCCGGCCTTGCGGCAGCGGCTGTGTCGCCAAGGTCGCGGCCCACTCGAATGCCTCTTCGACCGTCGGGGCCCGCAACACACCGAGCTGTCGGCACAATCCGTCGAAGACACGGTCGTCACTGGCCAACGCTCCGGTATGGCTGGCCGCTGCGCGCTGGCCCTCGGCCCGTGCACCTCCCTTGACCAGAACGAGCGGCTTGCTTCGCGTCAATCGTTCCGCGGCGCGACGAAAATGTCGACCGTCCGCTATCCCTTCGACATAGGTCAGGGCTACATCCGTGTCGGGGTCGACCGCAAAATATTCGAGCATGTCGGCGAGCCCGGTCTGCGCTGAGTTTCCCAGCGAGACGGCCTTGCTGATGCCAACCCCGGTCGCCACCGCGTAGTTCAGATAGGACGAAACCAGATTTCCGCTCTGGCTCGCGACGCCAATACGCCCGGGCGGCGGATTCGGAGCCACGATCTGGGCGCACATCGATTCAGGCGTCGAAATGACGCCCTGCCCGTTCGGTCCGATCAGCAGCATATCGAGCTCGGCCGCAACTTCGATCAACTCACGCTGAAGCGCTATGCCTTTCTCGCCTGCCTCGCCGTAGCCCGCGCTCGTGACGAACGCAGCGCGAACCCCTCTCTTTGCGCACGCACGCAGGAGATCGATATTGGCCTTGTTAGGCGTACACATGAAGACCAGGTCGGCGACTGCGTCGTCGGGCAGGTCTTCCACGCTCGAATAGGTCTGGCGCCCGAGGACCTCGGCTGCATCGGGTTTGACACCGTAGACCTCGCCCCGGAAATCGCAGCGCAGAAGATTGTGCAGAGTCACGAATCCGAATTTGCCCGGATGACCCGAAACACCCGCGACGATTACACCGCGGGGATGAAAGAGCGGACGAAAGCGCTCGAGTACCGCCGCATCGGAAAGCGGCTCGGGAAGCAACGCCGCATCGGAGGGGGCACCCGTTCCCCGCTCGACGAGCGCATCGACCGCGATGGGCTGGTCACCGACGACGATCAGCGGATTCAGATCGACGCTCTCGATGTCCGGGCGCTCGAGGGCAAGACGCGACAAACCCTCGAGCACATCTGCCAGGGCTTCGCGATCGATCGCCGGCTCGCCACGATGGGGCTGAGTCAGCAGATGGCGGGTTGCCAGGCCTTCGACCATGGCGAACGCCTCGCTCCGCGAAAGGGGCGCGACGGCAAACACGACATCCCCGACGGCTTCGGCAAGGATGCCTCCGAGGCCGAGCATGACGCAGGGCCCGAATTGCGGATCGCGGACGAAGCCGGCGATCAGCTCGCGCTGGCCCCGAACCTGCTCCGCGACCAGCACCGAAACCTCGCCGTCCTCTGGGCGCGCCAACGCGAGAAGCGCTCGCGCTTCCTGTTCGACCGAACGCGCATCCGGCACCCCAAGTCGGACGAGGCCTCGCTCTGTTTTGTGTGCGATCCCGTCGCCCGCGAGTTTGAGCACGACCGGGTAGCCAATCTCATCGGCAGACTCGACCGCGGAGGCGGGGTCGCTGGCGAGACGCTCGATTGGGATGCGGACTCCATACGAGGAGACGATCTGCTTCGAGGCATGTTCGGAAAGCGTTTCAGTAGCGGATTTGGACTCTGTCATGGGGCGCAGAGACTACTCGACAGGTCGCTACTCCACAAAATCCTCTGAAACTCGCAAAAGTCGCCGCATCCCACCGATATCGCGTATGATTCCGGAATCATGCCTGCCGAAACTGCAGCCGATTCCGACAGTGTCTTCGCCGTTCTCGAGAGCGGCTTCGAAACCTGGCTCGTCTCTCCCATCGAGAAACTGATCTTTTTCGACCTGGTCTTCTGGGACAACGCCACGGGTGACGCGATTCAGCTGCCGATCGTCGTCGTCTGGCTCGTACTCGGGGCTCTCTTCTTCACCTTCCGCTTTCAATTCGTCAATTTCCGCGGCTTCCGCCACGGCATCGACTGTGTCCGCGGCCGTTACTCGGAGCCCGGCGACGCGGGCGAGATCAGCCATTTCCAGGCGCTCTCCGCAGCGCTCTCTGCCACCGTCGGACTCGGCAATATCGCCGGCGTCGCCTTCGCGGTCGGAATCGGGGGCCCGGGTGCCGTCTTCTGGATGATCATGGGCGGCCTGCTCGGAATGAGTTCCAAGTTCGCCGAATGCACGCTGGGCCAGCGCTATCGAACGATCGACGAACAGGGTCGCGTGACCGGCGGCCCAATGGTCTATCTCACGAAGGGACTCTCGGAGATCGGCTATCCGACTCTGGGGCGTGCGCTTTCGACCGTCTTCGCTGTGATGTGTGTCGGCGCGAGTTTCGGCGGGGGCAACATGTTCCAGGCGAACCAGAGCTTCGCGATCATTCGACAGGAAGTCCCGATGTTGGCGTCTGGCGGTGGCCAGATCGGCTTTGGTCTCGTGCTCGTCATTCTCGTCGCACTCGTGATCATCGGTGGCATCCGACGAATCGGAGAAGTCGCCTCGTTCCTCGTTCCCGGCATGTGTGTTCTCTACATGGTCTGCGGCGTGCTGATCCTCCTCATGAACGCGAGCGAAGTCCCCGCTGCGCTGGGCCTGATCGTGGGCGATGCGTTCAGCCTCGAAGCCGGACTGGGCGGGTTCGTCGGCACATTGGTCCAGGGATTTCGGCGCGCGGCGTTCAGCAACGAAGCCGGCGTGGGATCCGCTGCGATCGCGCACTCGGCCGCCCGAACGGCCGAACCGATTCGAGAAGGCCTGGTCGCGCTACTCGAGCCCTTCATCGACACGATCGTCGTGTGTACGACCACCGCGCTCGTCATCGTCGTGACCGGCGCCTGGAACAATCCCGAGGCCGGGGGCGGAATCACGATGACCGCCTTTGCCTTTGCGACCGTCTTTCCCTGGTTTCCGAAGGTCCTGATGGGAATTGCCGTGCTCTTTGCCTTCAGCACGATGATCTCGTGGAGCTACTACGGTGAACGCTCCTGGATCTTCCTCTTCGGTAATCGTTCGCTGATCGGATATCAGCTGATCTTCCTCGCCTTCACCTTCGGCGGCGTGATCTTCCAGAACGCGGACGTCGTACTGAACTTCGGAGACCTGATGATCCTCGGAATGGCGTTCCCGAATATTGCGGGCGTCGTCATGCTGGCGAGCATCGTCAAGGCCGACCTGGACCGATACTTCGCGCGGCTGGCAGCGGGCGAATTCACGATCCACTCATAGCGATCGACTGCCCCACCCCACCTATTTCCCATCAAGGCAGAGCGAGAATTGGCTAGAGCTGGCCTCCGGCTCCGGCTCGAAAGGCCTGGCTCAGGGCGCGATCTCGGCAACCGGCTGCACGTCCGCAGGCTTGACCGAAATGACCGCCGGCTCGGAAAACTTCACACGACCCGACTTCCCGAGTACCCCGCCCAGTGGCTGCGGACCATGTTCGGGATCCATCTTCGTCGACATCCCCACGCCCGTCTCTGTGCCGTAGAAGTAGGCACCCACCAATGGATAGTCACCGATTTCATGCGGCGCCTTCAGCGAGTAGATGATCTTCGCGCGAGACCACTTGTCGTCGTCGGCGCTCGACTCGACACCCTCTACGTTCACAAAGGTGATGTTGCGTCCCTCGCGTTCGGGGCGGCGTTCGATCCAACTCGACTGCGGGCCCTTCGAACCAATGATCGTCGGTGCGCCAACGACTTCCCAGCCGAGCGCGGAGGCCGGGCGGGCGAAGAAACGATGCGGTCGGTCGACGAGCCCGACACCGACCGAGGGTCCAGCGCCGCCCGTCACCTTCACTGTCACCTGGAAGGTCTCACCCGGCGCCACCTGGGCCGGAAATTCGAGCGTGATCGTCGAATTGACGTCCACCGCCGAAAGCAGTTCGATGAGTTGGCCGCGATCCTGCTCCGAGAGTTCTGAATACTTCCCAGAACCCGCACGGATCGCCGCATAATGTTTGTTGGCCGCGAGTTCTGCTGTTGCGCGTTTCCCCAAGCCCGAGAGATCATCAGCCGCGGTCGACGAATGGCAAGCCGCGCAATAGGGGCCCACGTCGGTCTGGAAGTCGGGGGTGCCGCCCGGATAAGCGGCCGCTGTTCCCGCGCCGAGTCCCACCAGGAGCCCCATGACCATCGATCCGGTCGCGAGAATCGTCCGATGAGTCAGATCGCCGCAAGAGCCGTTTCGTAGTGCCATTTTGAATCCTTCGCGCACGCAGGCGCACGGGGCCGGATGGGCCGGTCGCATGGCTCCTGATCGTCCAGACCGGCTCGAGAACTGAGTCCGCAAGTCGCCACTTCCAGGGTGGACGAAAGATTGGGTCTGGTGCGCCCTGCTGGACGTGGCGACCTGCCGAGCCGACCTCCGAACGGTCTAGCGGCTCTCACGCCTCCGAGATGCCCGGGACCCAATCTTCTTTCCACCATCCGCGGCTCCCCGCCTGCTAGCGTGGGACGATCACAATTTCTGGAGGATCCGAAAAATGAACCTGGGCAAGATCGGCGTCTGGAACTGGCTCGACCATCTCAGCGCAAATGAAGCCGCTGAATTCGCTCAGAGAGTGGAAGGCTGGGGCTACAGCGCACTCTGGATCCCCGAAGCAGTCGGGCGCGACCCCTTCGCACTGATCGGATATCTGGCCGCGCGGACCGAACGGCTCATCTTCGCGACCGGCATCGCCAACATCTACGCCCGGGACCCGATGGCGACCAAGGCAATCTGGAAGACCGTCTCGGAACTCGCCCCGAATCGATTCATCCTCGGCCTCGGGGTCTCACATCAACATCTCGTCCAGGGAGCGCGCGGTCACGACTATGGTAAGCCGCTCTCCGCCATGCGGAATTATCTCGAGGCCATGGAGAAGGCGCTCTACATGGGTCGCGAGCCGGAGCAGGACGCTCCGATCGTGCTCGGCGCCCTTCGAGACAAGATGCTCCAGCTCTCCGCAACGGCCGCCCAGGGTGCGCACCCCTACCTCGTGACGCCCGAACATACGAAGCGAGCGAGAAGCGTCATCGGCCCGGACGCGCTGTTATGTCCGGAGCAGATGGTGCTCGCTGAAACAGACGAAACAAATGCCCGCAAAATCGCCCGAGCCAATCTCAAGGTCTACGTCGGGCTCCCGAACTATCAGAACAACCTCAGACAATTCGGGTTCGGCGACGAAGATTTCGCCGACGGTGGTTCGGACCGGCTCGTCGACGCGCTCGTTTGTTGGGGGGAACCGGAAAAAATCGCCGCGCATATCCAGGCACATCTCGATGCCGGCGCCAATCATGTCTGTATCCAGGCCTACCGTGCAGACGGCGCGCCGGGCGCGGACGAGACACTGCTCGAAGCGCTGGCTGGCCTGATCGACTAACGAACGGTCATGCCGCAGCTCGCTGGCTACGACTCGCGCGCGTCTTTCTACACCGCCTGAAACTGCGAACCGCTGCTGGCCCTGCGGCAGCGGTAAACACCAGGCGACTCGCCCGTCCAGCGGTGGAAGGCACGCGTGAAGTGGGCCTGGTCGGAGTAGCCGAGCTTCATCGAGACTTCGGTCAGCGCGATCGACGAGTCCTCCATCAGCTTCAGACAGGACGCGAAGCGGACTCGATCGACGACGTGCCGCCAGCTCGTACCCTCCTCCGCGAGCCAGCGGCGCAGCGTGCGGGGACTCGTCTCGGCAATCTCGGCGCCAAGATCGAGGGACAGGGGAATCTCCATGGCGATCGGCATCAGGGCCTGAATGAGCGATCCGACCAGGTCGCCGGCTGCGGGCGCACTCGCGTCCTCGCTCGCGGTCCTGCGCGAGGGGCGTAGCGGCAGGCGCCGATCCAGAAGGTCGCAAGGGATCGCAATCGCGAGAACCGAGCCGCCGAAAGCCACTCGGCTCTGCACAAGCCCCTCGGTGTGCAGCGCCCATTCGGATTTCGGGGACTCGATCAGGACGGCGGGCGGGTTCCACTGGCATCCCGCGGCCATCCTCACCGCCTGAATCATCGAACTCAGTGTGATTTGCTCGCCCTGAATTTCGCCGAGTGGGTCCTTCTGCACCAGCTTGCGGTGGCGCCAGAGCCAGGCGTGGGTCTTGCCCTCCACGAGTCCCATCTGTAGAAAGGGAGCCTCCAGCGGATACACGACGCAAAGGTGCTTTAGCGCCGATCTCAGCGTGTAGCACTGTGCGATACGCAGTCCCCATTGGCCCATCTGCTCAGGCTCGGCCTGGCTGGTGGCGCAGAAGGCCAGATCCGGCGCGTCGAAGTAGCCAGCGGCCTCCGCCATGAAGTGGAGGAGGGTGTGAGCCGGTACGAACTCATCCAACCGATCGAACAGATCCCCTGGCAGCTTCACCCGCAGCAGAAGGTTCTGTAGAACCCCCGCCTCGCTCAGCTCGGCGAATACCGGAGCGAT
>CBFDDD010000082.1:0-21836 GCA_965603475.1 uncultured Myxococcales bacterium | reverse complement strand
ACTGGACTTCTATCCCGGGTTGCAGGAGAGACTGCCGCACGCAGGCTTCCATATCGGTACCCTCAAGCATAAAAAGTGATTGACATCCAGGAACGCGCCTGGACCTCGCCCACCTGGTACACGCCGGATCCAAGTTTGGAGAAGGTGAAGTTCTTCCCGGGCCTGGTGCCAGGTATAGATAATCGATCTAGTGCGACTCAGATTCGGGCCGGCCTGATGGGCCTGGCCCGTCCTGCTGAATGGTGAAGGGCGAGGAGTCTTCTAAGTTGAAATGGTTACGTGAACCCCTGCTGCACTTCCTGTTCATCGGCGCAGCGATCTATGTCTTGTATGGCGCGGTCGCCGAGTCCGTCCCGGAAGAAACCGACAAGACGATCGTCGTCAGCGCCGGCGAAGTCGAGTGGATGCGAACCAGCTGGCAGAAGCGCTGGAATCGACCGCCCACGCCCGAAGAATTCGACGGGCTGATTCAGCAGTACATCCGGGAGACCGTGCTCTACCGCGAAGCGCTGACCATGGGACTGAACCAGCACGACCAGATCATCCGGCGCCGATTGGCGCAGAAGCTCGAGTTTCTCGCGAAGGATCTGGTGGCGCTGACGCCCCCGAGCGAAGAGGAGTTGGTGGCGTATTTCGAGACTCACAAGGATCGCTACCAGCAGCCCACGCTCTATACCTTTACCCAGGTCTTCATCGATCCCGACAAGCGCGGCGATGCGACGCTCGTCGACGCCGAAGCGATCAAGGCGACGTTGATTGCGCGCGGCGACGCCATCGAGGATGCCGGGTCATTGGGTGATGACTTCATGCTCCAGAACTACTACCCGGAAAAGGACCCGCTCGAGATTCAGAAGTTCTTTGGCAGTGGCTTTGCGCAGTCGCTGGTGGATCTGTCGCCCGGCGAATGGCATGGTCCGGTGTTGTCCGGCTACGGCACGCATCTCGTCTATGTGAGCAGCGTCATCGAACCGCCGCCTCCGACCTTTGCGAATGTGCGGGACCGAGTGGTCGAGGAGTGGACGAGCGAGAGGAGCGAAGAGCTCAACGAGCAGTTCTATGCCAGCCTGCGCGAGAGCTACACGATCGTGATCGAAGAGCCCGCTGTGACGGACGGAGAGGTAGAAGGAGAGGGCGAAGACGACGTGGCCCTGGTGCCGGAGCGATCCCCCTGATGCGGTTCCTGCTGACACGGCGGCTCTGGCTCGCGATCGCTGCGTTTGTACTCGTCGATCTCTCGTCCGGCATGCAGGCCCACGCCGATGAGATCCGTCCCGCGTTGCTGGACATCAAGGAACAGAGCACCGGTCTGTTTGCGGTCACCTGGAAGGTTCCCACGCGCGGCGATCGGGTCGTGCCGCTGACGCCCCGGCTGCCGGCGAGTCTGGAGCTGGTGGGTGCGCCCTCCGCACAGGACGTACCCGGCGCGCGCGTCGAGCGCACGACCTACAAGAACAACGCCGAGACGCTGACTGGGCAGACGATCGCGATCGAGGGCCTCGCGGCCGTCCAGACCGACGTATTGCTGCTCGTCCAGCTGAATGACGGCGGGCAGCATTCGGCGATCCTGCGGCCGGCTTCCCCCGAGTTCACGATTCCGCTCGAGGCCTCGAGGTGGAACATCGCGGCGGACTACGGGCGCATGGGGACGATCCACATCCTCGAAGGCGTCGACCATCTGCTCTTCGTGCTGGCCCTGCTCCTGATCGTCAGCGGCCTCGGCCCGCTCTTCAAGGCGGTCACCGCCTTCACGGTCGCGCATAGCATCACACTGGCGCTGGCGACGCTGGGCGTGATTCATGTCCCGCCGGCGCCGACCGAGGCGATCATCGCGCTCAGCATCCTCTTCCTGGCGGCCGAGATCGTCCACAAACACGACGGAAGGATCGGCCTGACCGAGCGCTGGCCCTGGCTGATCGCGTTCCTGTTCGGCCTCTTTCACGGCCTCGGCTTCGCAGGCGCGCTCAGCGAGATCGGTGTGCCGCAGGCCGAAGTACCGCTTGCTCTACTGATGTTCAACGTCGGCGTGGAGGTTGGTCAGCTCTTGTTCATCGGCGTCGTCGTGAGCGTGATGGCGCTATTCAGGCGGTTGTCGCTGACGGCGCCAGCGGGCGCGTGGCGCGTGGCACCTTATGCGATTGGCAGCTTGGCGGCTTTCTGGACGATTCAGCGGGTCATGTCGTTCATACCCGATTGAGAGGCGAGATCGCATTCCGACCCGGTTTTTCCACATGCGGAGACCTCCAGAGATCGTGCGACCTTGAATTCTCCCGCTCGTGTGCGGAACACTCATCGTCTGTGATCCCGCCTGGGCCGAAGACAGCCGATCTTCGGGATCGAGGGAAGCGCAATGAGCCTCGCGTCTTATGAGACTGCAATCGTTCTTTTGCTCCATGTCTTGATCATGGCGCTGCTGATCGTGCGCGTGCTATTGCGCCCGAATCGGCAGCCGGCCTCGCGGCTTGCCTGGATCGTGATCATTGCTGTCTTGCCCGTGGTTGGCGTGCTTGCCTACCTGCTCTTCGGCGAAGTGAATGTCGGCCGACGTCGTGTCGCGCGACTGAAACAGATTCGCGACAGGATGCCCGCGCTCCGGGTCGGAACGAACGAGGACCAGGCGAGTCGGCAGGCGAGGGTGCCGGAACGGTATGAACATCTCTTTCGGCTCGGCCAGTCGATCAGCGGATTCGAGCCTATCGGTGGAAACTCGGCGCGCCTGCTTTCAGATTCCGATGGCGCGATCGATGCGATGGTCGCGGACATCGATGCAGCCGATCAGCATGTCCATGTGCTCTTCTATATCTGGCTGACGGACCGAAACGGTTGCAAGATCGTCGAAGCGCTGAAACGCGCCGCGGGCCGAGGGGTGCAGTGTCGGGCCCTGGTCGACGGTCTCGGCTCGCGTGGGATGATCCACTCGGAGCATTGGCAGACCATGCGGGATGCCGGCGTTCGGGCGAACGTCGCCCTCCCGATTGGCAACCCGCTGGTCAAACTTTTCAAGGGCCGCATCGACCTGCGGGATCATCGCAAGATCGTCGTCATCGATGGGCACATCACCTACTGCGGCAGTCAGAACTGCGCGGACCCCGAGTTTCTCATCAAGGCGAAGTACGCACCCTGGGTCGACGCCATGATGCGCTTCGAAGGTCCGATCGCGGCCCAGAACCAGCGCCTCTTCGCAAACGATTGGATGGCCGACGTGGACGAGGACATCGATGAGCTTTTGAGTCAGCCGATCTCCATGTCTCGATCGGGCTTTCCCGCGCAGGTCATCGGTACGGGGCCGACGGTGCGAAACTCCGCCATGCCCGAGATGTTCGAGTCCTTGATGCACGCCGCTCGTCGCAAGCTCGTCATGACGACCCCCTACTATGTGCCCGATGAGTCTATTCAGAATGCGCTCTGCTCTGCTGCCTACCGGGGGGTGGACACGACGATCATCTTTCCAGCGAGGAACGACTCCTGGATCGTCGCCGCAGCGAGCCGGAGTTATTACGCCGAATTGCTCGCCGCCGGGGTGAAGATCCATGAATACGCAGGTGGCCTGTTGCATACGAAATCGCTCACGCTCGATGGTGAAATCACGCTGATCGGATCCGCGAATATGGACAGGCGTAGCTTTGATCTCAACTACGAGAACAACATCCTGTTCTTCGATCCCGAATTGACTGCCGAACTGCTCGAACGCCAGCAAGAGTATCTCGCCCATTCCCGCCCGATTTGTCCAGATGAAGTCGCCGCCTGGTCCATGAAGCGGCGGCTCTGGAACAATGCCATCGCGATCAGCGGCCCCCTGCTTTGAGCGGAACATCAACCAGGGAGAGAACTCTCCGGCACGGTGACTGGAATGGTGTCTACGTTTTCGCTCTCATAGATCGTGTTCTCGTATGGGATCGCAATGGCGGCATTCATGCGGCTGTTCTCTCCGCTGGAGAGGGTTGTTAGTTGATCGACAGGATTGCACGGCCGAGGGATGATCGCCCGGTCAGAAGCCGAATCCGAGTCCCATATAGACGAGCGTATCTTCGGTGGTGTGGCCGACCGTGAGTCGAATCGCATTCGTGCGGGCCAGGGGCGCGAAGAATATTCCGCCGCCGTAGCCCTCGTGCCATTGGTCCGAACTATCCCCGTCCTCGAAGACCCGGCCCATGTCGCCGAAAGCGATCACTCCGATATCGCCCGGAACGACGATCTTCACTCGGGCTAGAACCACGCGGAGCTCGACATTCCCATAAGCCGAAGACTCTCCCGCGAAGCGCTCGGCCCGAAAGCCGCGTACCGTCGCCCCTCCACTGAAGAACTCTCCGCCCCCGATAAAGGCCGCCTTGAAATAGGGCGTCCTGCCGTAGGTGTCCTTTCCCCCGAATCGAAGTGCCAGCGTCGCCCAGTCATCCTCCCCCATGCTCAGAAAAGCGGAGATCGATCCCTCGATCGAGGCCCACCTTCTCGTGACGTCCCAGACAGGTGGGCTCGCCTCGACCGTGAAGTCGACCAGGAATCCCGAGGTCGGGTAGCCCGCGGCCACCGGGTCGTGCAGGGGCAGGGCCATATTCATTTTTTCATCGACGAACGCGCGACGCGTATCGAATTGCAGATTCATGAACGCGCCGACCATGCCGAACTTGTCCGCGCCATAGAAGTCGAGGTCGTCATCATTGATCAGGCGGCTTCCATCCTTCGTTCGCGTGAACTGGACCCAGGGCCCGCCGCTCATCCGGATCATGTCGTCCATCATCCTGAACTCGAGTGAGGGCGCGGCTCGATACTGTTGATTGCGTACGCGATAGAAGCTGCCGGCTCGGTCGTTGTCAGTATTATTGCCGAAGCCATAGAAGCGCAGGATCTCGAGCCCAGAAGCATGCAGATCGATACGCCCCATGAGCTCGGAATTCTCGACCCTGAATTGGCCCCCGTAGTGGACGCGAGGCTGTCCCGACTCCGTTCCGACGCCCGCCGTGAGTCGGTGCTTGCTGCTCCATGGATCCTTGCGGAAGCCGTACCGCGTGTAGACCAGGCCCGCCCCGAGGAAGGCCCCGACGTCCTTCTCATAGCCGACTTGCGGGATCGGGATGAGATTGCTTCCCCAATCACGTGGGGGGATATCCTTTACATCGACGAAGGTCGCGTTCATTTTGGGCTCAACGTAGGGACGCTGATCGACGACGGTTCCCGGGCCCGGTTTGACTTCGACGATCCCGGTTTCGTCGTAGATCTTCGTGCTTCCTCCCTGGCTGTCGTCCACCCGCTTTCGTCCTTCGGTGGCGGGATCCTTGAACCCCCCTGAGATCACCCTGAGCCAGATGTCACGATACTCACCCACGATCTCGACCTGATCGTCACCCTCTCGCAGATAGATGCGAACCTCGTTCGTATCGTCTGGATCGAACCGTCTAGAGAAAGTCGGTTGCGAAGTTTCGAGTGCCGGTTCGAGCTGTCGGACCTCGACGAGCGTCGTGCCGTCTGATTCCCGGGTGACCGTGACCTGCTCGGCGAGATCCGTGGCCTGCACGTTGACCTCGCCGGCGAGGTGTTCGTAAAAGCTCCGTGCGCCCTTGACCAGGCGATCTCGGCGTCCGCGCAGATCCCTGCGAAGACGCTCGCCGTCGAGTTCCACGTACTTTGGCGGCTGTGCTGCAATCGCCTCGTCGATGATCTCGTCCGTGATTCGCGCCTGCATGTCGAGTGCGATCGCCTCCCACTCCGGCCACGACAGCGCGGGAAGCAGCCAACGGTCCTGCTCCCAGCCATGGAATGTCAGGCCCTGCATCGAAGGATATTTCGGTCCATAGTTCTGCAGGATCTTGACGTAGACGGAGGCCACCCGAGGCCCTGCACCGTCGTACCGAACGAAGGCCATATCACGATCTTCGGGGATGGGTTGCCATTGTGGGTTGCCGGGAATCTTCGCCCACCGCCACTGCTTGCGATGACGGTCGAAGTCTCCGATCAGGATGTCCAGGAGTCGGGCCCGCAGGAACGCCTTTACGTCGACCTCATTCTCGGGGCTCTGTGCGAGTAGTTTGTAGAGATCTTCTTGACCGATGATCTCCGTTGCGTCGTGGAAGCCAGGAGCGTCCTCGGATTCGGGCATCGGAAACTCAAAGAAAGTACCCACCATACCAGCGAACTCTTCACGATATTCGCCGAGCGCTGGATCGTCGGGCATCACGACCATGTGCTCGTGAACGGTGAGTACGCCCGCGGCTTCGGAAATCACGCCGACCACGACCGGACCGCCGGGGTTCTGTGCCGCCATCTGGTCTTGCACGAGCGTTTCGATGACCGTGTCTTTGAATAACGGACCCAGCACGGCCGACGGATCCTTGTCCGTGCCGCGGAATGAGTAGCTGCGACCGTTCCCGCCCTTGAGTCCGAGAACCGCTGTCTGCAGACCTCCGAAGCGGCCGGTCGGAACGAGCCCACCCTCTGAAGAGAGGTCGAGCACGGGCAGCTCGATCTCGGCCTGCCATAGGTCGCGATAGCCACCGCCGAGCGCGAACCGATGGACGCGCTTGGCCTTGTAGCGATCGCTTGCAGCGACGCGTACGTAGCCATCGCGCTCGGTCGCCTCGACTTCGCGGGATTTGGTGGAATTGTCTGCGTTGTGGGTGTCGTTCGGGCTGTTGGTGTCGGCGTCAGTACCGGCGGCATGAGCCGGTCCGAATACCACCACCATCCCGATACTCAACAAGAGTGCGATCGCTTTGCAGCTCACGTGTCTTCGGATCCCCTCAGATCGACCGGCGCGACACTGTTGTTGTGCTCCGGAACTGCCCGACGATCGGTTATGATTCTAGTCCGATCCGGTCGTGGATTCCATAATTCAGGGTACTTTCAGATGGATCGACGAAAATTGGAATCGCTGAGGAAGTTCGGCTGTTGAGACATTTTTCTTGCCCCGTTGGTTCGACGACGCGCTGTCGAGCCGTGATCCGAATCCTGCTCGCTTCGCTCTTCTTGATTGCAATGGCCAACGCCACCATCTCGAGGGCGGACGAAGCGGATGACGACGAGGCGCGCTCGCGATTCTGTTCGCGCCCGTTCACGTCCGACATGCTTTTTCGGTCTGAAGCCAGCAAGGATCTCTACAACGCTGCTCTCTGGATGAGCGGCACCGCCGCAATCCAGTTCGGCGCAAACGAAAAGACCCGTTGGTCGACCACGAACTCCTTCGACAGGAACATTCGCGACGGGCTTCGTGCCGACTCCAAATCCTCTCGGGAGGCTGCGAGCACTGCCAGCGACGTGATGCTCGGTCTCACGGCCGGCCTACTCCCGCTCGCCTCGATCGGCAAAACGCTGTCCGAGCGCGACTGTTACGAGGCCTACGACATGGCGACCGACGCAGCCGAGGCCTTCACCCTGACACTGCTCCTGACGACTGGCACCAAGATGGTCGCGGGTCGCGAGCGTCCCTACGTTCGGGAGTGCGACGGATCCCCTCCAGGTGATGCGAGTTGTGGCGATTCGGATCGCAAACAGAGCTTCTTCAGCGGCCACTCTTCGATGGCGGCCGCGGGGGCGGGGCTTTCGTGCTCCTACGCGATGAAGCGAAAGACCTGGGGCGATGGCCGAGTCGCCCGGTTCACACCCTGTGCGCTCGGGATCGGCGCCGCACTCGCGACGGGAATGCTACGGATCGTGGACGACGATCATTGGGGCAGCGATGTCATCGTCGGCCTCCTCGTCGGAGCAAGCGTCGGCTATTTCGACACCTGGGGACCCTTTGATCTCCTGCGTTTCGAGGCCCATTCCGACGATCACGGATTGAATGTCCGCGGGATGGTATTGCCCTATGCGGACGACGGAGAGTACGGTGTTCGCATGGGACTGACTTTCTAGCCTGTTAGGTTTTAGTCGACCCAGTGAAGCACATTGCGAATGACGGACCATCGGGGTTCGTGCAATTCTGCATCCTTTCCCAGGACCCAGTAGTCGTAGAGCTTCTGAACCGTGCCGTCGGTCCGCTTCAGGAGCACCCAGGAATTGAGGACGTCGCGCCACTCGGTCTCTCCAATCGGCACCATGAACGCGGCCGGAACCGACGGGAACGACGGCTTGGGTATGACAACTCCGAATTGTGGATTCAGGAGACTGTAGGACGACAACGATTCTCCCCCGAAGATCATCGCGTCGTACTCGCCCTCTTCGGCCGACAGGAAGGTCTCGACGTCGGGGACCGGAACGATCTCGGCGTTGGGTAAAAGGGCGTGGACCCATTCCAGATAGTAGGGCTCATTGGGGCATGCAATACGAAGGTCGGGGGTTTCATCGATCAACACACGGCGACTGAACTCCCGGCGCCGATGGTCTTCGACCAGAAAGGCCAGCGTCAGATCGAAGTATGAATCCGTGTAGGCCACCTTTCCGAATCTGGCCATGGAGACGGCGGAGCGGCTGATCACCATGTCGCAATAGCCGGAATTGAGTCTCTCAGCGACATTTTCCCCCGCAAAGAACCCAGAAAGTGGTACGTACTCGACGGACAGTCCGAGTCCTCGTGCCAGGCTGTTGACCATCTCCACATCGAAGCCTACGAACTCGTCCCTACTGTTGAAATGCGTAAACGGGAGGGATTCGGGGCGGTAGCACGCTCGAAGTACGCCGGACGACGTGACGACCTCGAGGCGCGTCTGCCCGGGCGGAAGAAGGCGGGCGGGCGGTGGCTCGCGATGGACCACACTGGGAGGCGGATCGCGCATCAACAATCCCATGTCCTTGATGATCTTGTCCTTCGCGTAGGTGGTATCGATCGAGTAGGCGAATAACAATCGCGACCCGGTCACAATGCCTGCAACGAGAAGGATTGTCGTCCCTGCGTAGAAGAGTATCGGGCGCAGACGAACTCGGAGCATTCCGGTCAGTGCGCAAGTGCCCAGTAGCGTCAGCGCCAGGATGTGCATGGCCTGGACAAGGGTGCCGACACGAGAGTTGATCACGCTCGTCGCGACGAAGAGTTGAAAGAGATCGTGAGGCAGCTCCATCAGGTCCAGCAGGAAGGGGATCGCGATGTTGACACTGCCGAAAGTGCTTGCGATTCCCGACAGCGCAAGCATGGGATAGTCATGGATGGGGATTGGCGTGTCCGAAAACCAACCGGCGAACACGATGAACGAAAGAGTCAGCACTTTGGCGGAATGCGGGAAGCTAAAGGATGCCGGGATGATCACGTCGATGAGGTCGTCGCCTTCGGCGTGCTCGAGCGCGCTCTCTCGCATCAGCTCTTTGGCGTGCTCGGCGAGTAAGGGGATGACGACAAAACTGCTGCCCGTCGCAAACGCGGTCATCATGCAGTCCTTCGAGACGCTGACGATGTCGCGGTAGCGCAATGGGGTCAAAGCGCTCACGAGGCCCGGAAGTAGCCAATAGGCGGTGGCAACCGAAAAGGCCACATAAGTGATCAGATAGATCTGGATGCGATCGAACTCTTCGACGCTCATGGTGCCTGCGGAGGACGCCGCAATGGCGAAGACACCAAACGGGGTCAGGCCTACGATGAAATCGGTCACCCGAAGCATGGCGTTGCCAAGCGTGTCCAGGCTGTCGAGCAGGGCGCTCTTTCGCTCGATTCCGATCAGGGCGATGCCAAGCGCGAGACTGAAGATCACGACGGCAGGGACGATATTATTTGCGAGGGAGTAGAAGAAATTCGATGGAATGTAGAGCTCGACGAAGTCGACCTGCCGGTTGCTCTCCACGAGGCTCGAGCTGAAAAATGATGCCGTCTGGAGGTCGGGAAACGCGAGTGGCATCGCCGCGACCATGGCGAAGGCCATCGCCCACAGAAGGACGAGAAGTCCACCCCCCCAGAGACCGAGTCGCTTCGCCTGGCGATAGTCGAGCCGTCCCAGACCCGCGATCAGGGACACCATCACGTAGGGCAGGACCGTCATCTGTAGCAGTCGAATGAAGACATCGCCCAGGACCTTCAGGACGCCCATCGCTTCGCCGAAGAAAAGCCCGCTCGCGATGCCGAGCCCGAGTCCGATCATGATCCTGACGGAAAGACTCACAATACCTCGCCACTTCCTTCCGGACTCATCTCGTTTGCGAACGCGGGTGGAAGTCCCCCGATCGTTCTGCGCAGAGGATCGATAGCACGCGCACATGTCGTGTTCTAGGACAGAATTGCCGCGTCCCCCTCCCCAAGTCGAGTTTGCCTATCCTATTCTATATTGGTTGATTCTCTCCTCCTCTTGAGCCGGAAGGGCCAGGCCATCCATGATCTCGAAATGGACACTGCTTTGGATTTCGATCTTTTTCGCGATCGGTTGCGCGTCCACCCCCCCCGCCAGCGTCCAGTTCCAGTCCGTTCCGCCGTCTTCGATGGATGGGCCGGATCCGAACCGAAGCCATGCACCGCTCGTCAGCCTCGAGGACTACCAGCGGTTCGACCGCCTGGAGTTCGACGTCGTTTCGGAAGAGGGGGCGGGGGCCGGGGTCACCGGAGCCAGGAAGCTCACGATCCGAATCCCCGATCATGGCCAGGATATCAAGCTCAAGACGAAGGATTTCCCATCTGGCCTCGATGGGACCAACAACTCCCCACGCAAGGAACTCGCTGCCTACACGATTCAGAAGTTCTTCCTCGAGCCAGTGGACTATGTAGTGCCCACGGTCGGCGTTCGTTGCCTCCCACTCGATGAATGGGAGACTAGAAATTCGCATTCGCCGACTCGTGTGTCGGGAACCAATTGCGCGCTGGTCAGCTACGCGTTCTGGCTCAAGAACGTGACGCTTCCCGACCCCCTCTACGATGAAGAGAGGTTCTTGACCGACGCTCGTTATGCATACCACCTCGCCAATTTCAATATCCTGACCTATCTCGTGAGTCATCACGACACGCGATACGGGAATGTTCTCGTTTCGAAGAACGACGCAGACCGCCGGGTTTTCGCGATCGACAACGGGACGATCTTCGGGGCGTTCTTCTTCAACTATTTCTACCCGCCGACCTTTTCCTGGCGGAATATCAAGGTCCCAGCGATTCCTCGAAATGCGGTCAACCGACTGAGGAAGCTGACGAAGGAGGACCTCGATTCGCTTGGGGTCATCTTGCAGTTGGAGGCCGATCAAGACGGAATCCTTCGAATCGTGAAGCCGGGCGACCCCATCGACATCGAAGAGGGCGTCAACGTGCGGGGAACGACGCTTCAACTCGGGCTGACCGATGATGAAATCGAAGACGTCTGGGAGCGACTGGAGGATCTACTCGAGGATATCGACAAAGGCAAGATTGGCGTTTTCTAGTCGCACGCTCGTGTCGTCGTGGGTAGTTGTTTGATCAAAATTGCGAAGGACCGAATTCGACATGAGTAACGAAGAGCCCTCATCGCCCGCTCCCGCGCCAGGAGATGCAGAGCAGCGAAGTCTGCTCGAACGATTCCTGGGACTATTCGCTGAGGTCCGGTCCGGCGAAGCCGCCAATGTCATTCTGATGTTCGGCAATATCTTCCTGATCCTGACGGCCTACTACATTCTCAAGGTGGTCCGGGAAGGGCTGATGATCGGCGGCGTCGAGCTCTTCGGACTCGGTGGGGATGAGATCAAGGCGTATCTTCCCGCTGTCATGACGGTATTGCTGCTGGCGGTCGTCCCCGCCTACGGCGCGCTCGCGAGCGCGGTCAGCCGAGTCAAGCTGCTCAATTCGACGACCCTTTTCGTGATCGCCACACTGGTCCTCTTCTATCTCTGGGGGAGTACGGGCGGGGTCGGTACCGCGATCGGTCTAAGCTTCTTCATCTACCTCGGCATCATCAACGTCTTTCTGATCGCCCAGTTCTGGTCCTTTGCCAACGACATCTATACCGAGCACCAGGGCAAACGGCTTTTCGCCATCATCGCGATCGGTCAATCACTCGGCGCCGTTCTCGGCCCCAAGATCGCCGCCACTTTCGCAACCGACATATTCCTGCTGCTCTTGATCAGTGCGGGCATCTTCGGCGCCTGCATGTTGCTCTACAACATCGTCAATCGGCGGGAGTATTCTGCCCAGGTTGACGCTTCCGGTACCGGCGAGGCCGCGGCGGAATCCGAGACTCCACTTGCCAAGGGGGGCGGATTTGGGCTCGTCTTCAAGAGTCGCTACCTGCTGCTGATCGCATTGATGATTCTCGTCACCAACGTCGTGAATACGACCGGCGAATACATTCTCTCGAACGCCGCGAAGACCTACTCCGAAGAGGTCGTACCGAGTCTGAATGCGGACCAGTTGCAGCGAGCCGACGCGGCCGCTCTGAAGGCGCCGGGTGCGGCGGCGAACCCGGAAGCGGCGAAGGTCACCGCTCGAGACAGAGCCTTGCGTGGCGCACGTTCGGAGGTGATCGGGGCCTTCTATGGCAACTTCTTCTTCTGGGTCAATCTCATTGGCGTACTGGTCCAGATGTTCGTGGTCTCCCGCATCTTCAAATATTTTGGTGTTCGAGCGGCGCTCTTCGTCTTGCCGGTGATCGCCTTCGGTAGCTATGGCGCATTCGCTGTGATCGGCGGCCTGACGGTTTTGCGTTTCGCCAAGACCGCCGAAAATGCAACGGACTACTCGCTCCAGAACACCGTCAAACAGGCGCTCTTCCTGCCTACGAGCCGCGAGGAGAAGTACAAGGCCAAGGCGGCGATCGATACTTTCTTCGTTCGATTCGGAGATACCGCAGCCGCCGCAATCGTGTGGGCGGGCCTTCATGCATTGCACTTCAGCCCTCGTAGCTTCGCTCTGGTCAATCTCGGGCTCGTCCTGGCGTGGATTTTTCTCAATGTCGGAATCGCCAAGGAACACAAGAAGATGGTGCCCGACGATCGGGCGGTGGACGTCTAGTCGTGTATCGAATCGGGGCGATCCTGGCAGCTGCGGGCTGCTTGATTTCACTCCTGGGCTGCTCTTCGATGCGCGGCGCGAACGCCCTCGGAGCAGAGGTTGATGTCGCCATCGTGACCGTGCTTCCCGAGGAGTATCACGCGGTCCTTCAGAAGCTCGACAACGTTCGCCACGTGATAGAGCCGGACGGGCGGCCGAACGTCTATGCCTGGGCGACGGGCGAGATCCAATCCGACAATCGAAAGGCGCCCCGTCGATTGGTCGTCGCGATGGCCGGCGAGGCGGGTGAGGTCTCCGGTGCTCTCTCGACGAAGGCGACGATCGACCGCTGGAAACCGCGGGACGTGTTGTTGGTGGGGATCGCCGGCGGGATTCATGCCTCAGTGGAGCTCGGAGATGTCGTGGTTTCCAGCCAGATCTGGGGCTATGAGCACGGGCATCTGGGAAGCCACTACGACACCGGAGGGACATTCTTCTTTCAGCCCGCTCCCAAGCTGTTGAAATCCGCTCGAGATCTCGGCTCGGAGTGGAGAAAGCGTATCGAGACTTCCCCGCCCGACCGGAATGCGTCCTCGAAGGTCGTCGAAGGTAAAACCGCCTCCGGCAACAAGGTCATCGAGAACACGAGCTCGGACTATTTCGCCGAGAGCCTTCGCTTCAATACCTTCATCTTGTCCGTCGACATGGAGGGGGCGGGGGCCGCCGCGGCAGTCGAGAAGGATCACGACAGCGGCGGTACGACCGGATTCTTGATGATCCGCGGGATCTCGGATCTCGTCGAGAAGAAACAGGGCGGGGAGGGGAGCACTCTCGGCGACCAGGGTCGCAATCCGCAAAGAGCGCAGTGGAAGAGGTATGCCGCAGATGTTGCGGCGAGCTTTGCCGTCGGTTTGATCGAATCGAATTGGCCGGACTGAGCATTCAATCGAGTCGAGCCGTGCGTTCGCGCGCAGAGCTTGGGTTGCTGATCAGGAGAAGGATGGCGCGAGTGTCGAAGCGGATCGGAGGGGCGAGAAGGGTGTCGAGAGCAGCGTCTCTACGCCTCGGGGTACTGGCCACAAGTGCTGGATTACTATTCGCCTTCGTGGTTTCGGGCTGCGCGAGCGTCGATAGTGGCACCAAAGGGGAGGAGGCGCCCACCCCGATTGACATCTTCATTCTGGTGACCGACCGCGCGACGACGGATGAGTTGCTGGGTCGTCTGGAAGGAGTCGAGACCCTTCCGGCACTGCAGGCAGATCGAAAGCCGATCTATCGTGGTTACTTGATGGGCACGCGGGATGGCAGCGTCTATTCGATTGTGGTCGGACAGGTTGATGCGCACGACGGATTGACCACGAAGATGATCATGCAGAACGCGGCCAGGGTCTGGCGCCCCCGCTACTTACTCACACTCGGTACGGCTCCGGCGGTCGAATTCGATGAGCCACTGGGGGCGGTCGGGCTCGTGACCCTGGTTTGTGGCTTCGATCTCGATCGATACGAAAAGTCGCAAGATTCGGGCAACTGTCATCGACCGGATGCCGGGCTCTTCACGGCCGCGCTCTCGATCGCCGATGAGTGGGAGGCGGCGGCGAAGACAAGAACGAGTCGAGCGGGCTGCTCCCCACCTCGAGTTCTGAAGCTGGCGACGCTATCCGGCAATCGGGAAATTGGGCCGGGTTTCGTCGAGACTGCCACGGTACTCTCCGAAGATCTTCATCGCGGCTTGCTCATGGAACGAGAGGGTATTTTCATCGCGAAGGCCGTTCAGCGGCTTCGGCACGAAATGAGAGAGCCCATCGGATCTCTGATGATTCGTGGCGTGTCTGAAGTTCGTCGTCCGGGCCTATGGCGGGAAGCCAAGCGAGACGCTGGTGAGCAGGAGAAGCGACGAGTCCAGGAAACCTGTGCCGCGCACGACACCGCAGACTTCGCCGTCGACCTGATTCGAAATCGCTGGCCAGTGTCGTCCTACTCGATCGATCACTGATTTTTTCTGCTGGAGGTGTCTGTTCCATGAACAAACTCATCGACGCGACTGCCACGCCTCTGTCGTCGATCTTCGGCAGCGGATTCCTCGTCATCGTGCCGATCCTTGCCGGTGCGGTAGGGCGCTATTCGGTTGTCGCCATGCTGGCGGTCTGCGCGCTTGCGTATGCGGTGGGGAGCGTGATCCGCTTCAACATCAAGCATGCTGAGCCTGTCCTTGCTGGCACGCCCGGAGAGGCGACGCAGTCGTTCGAACGCTCCTCGGATTTTGCACTCGTACTCGCTTACGTGATCTCCGTCTGCCTTTATCTTCATATCCTGTCCGCCTTCGTGTTGGCTGGCCTCCACATGGACAGCGAGATCCACGAGGACGTGTTGACGACAGTCGTCATCGCTGTGATCACGCTGATCGGAACCACCAAGGGTTTGAAGGCACTCGATGTTCTGGAGCAATGGGGCCTCTACGTCACGCTTTTCATTATCGTGCTGCTCCTGGCGGGCTTTGCGCATTATGACTGGACGGCCTGGCAGTCCACGTCCGGGATCACGTTGTCCTCGGCGCTGGAACACACGCCGTGGGAAGTGCTGACAATCGTGGCGGGGACGCTGATCGTCGTGCAGGGCTTCGAGACGCCACGCTATCTGGGTGGCACATTCGAAGCCGACGTCCGGGTCAGCGCTTCGCGCTTGTCCCAGATCATTTCGACGGGGGTCTATGTTCTCTTCGTCGCCTTGGCGATGCCGATCGTGCATACCTTGAACGGGAAATACAATGACGACAGCCTGATTGCGCTCGTGGGCGTCGCCGCGAGCCTGCTGGTCGTTCCGCTGATTGCGGCGGCGGCGTTGAGCCAATTCTCGGCGGCCGTCGCGGATACGCTCGCCGCGACCGGCAACATGCAGGAAACCACTCATGGACATCTGAAGGCGAAATGGGGCTGTGTCCTTGTGGGTGGCGGTGCGATCGCGCTCACCTGGTCCGCGAACACCCTGGAGATCCTCGCGCTGGCCTCGCGAGCGTTCGCCTTCTACTACCTGCTGCAGTGTCTGGTGGCGATCAGCGTGAGCAAGTCAGCGGCTCAGCGCATGGGCATGGCCATCGTTGCAGCTGCACTCGGCTTCATCACGGTCTTCGCGGTGCCCGCGGGCTGAAACCAAGCGGTTTCGTTATGCCCTGTCGGTCGCGGTCGCGGTCGCGTCTTGTCGCGGGTCGTCACACCTCGTCGATCGAATCGATCATCGAAAGCCCCAGAAAAGCAGCGAGGGTTGCGGGCGCAACGACGTAGAGCAGCATGTACCGAAGAAAGAGTCCGACGAGGACGATGAACGCGTAACCCATCGCCATTCGCTCGAACGTTTCCTGTGCTGGCGCAGCGACTTCAGCTACGTCCTGTTCGGCCAGGACCGCCCATCGGGTTCCTTCGAAGTCGAAGGGCTGATAGGCCGAGTACACGGGAATGCCTCGGTAATCCTCGACGATCTCGATGCCGGTTTCGTCGGAAAACGCCTTGGTGACTGACGGCGAGGTGACCGTCGTTTTCAGAATCGAAGAATCGGAGAAAAATCTCGAATCGCTACGCATCAGATCATCGTCGCCAACGAGGTAGGTTTCGCCCGTCTCCCCCATGCCAGAACTGAATTGCATGATCTCATTGATCGGCTGGACCGGGATCTGAACGACGTACACGCCAATCCATTCGTTGTCTGAATAGACCCGAGACCCGATGAAGGCGGCGGGTTCATCGTTGCTCGGCGCGTACCTGGAAAAATCCTCGAATGCCACCTGGTCTCGAGTGCCTTCGCCCGTCAGATTTCGAAATATCCTGCCCAGACCGGAGTCGGCGTAGGGTCCGTCGATCAGATTGGAAGCGAAATCTTCTTCCTTCGCGACGCTATACAACACATCACCCTTCGTGTTGATGATGAAGATGTCGTAGTAGTCATGATGGGCTGCGAATCTTGCCACCCGTTCGTCGATCGACTCTGAATCCGAAACACCTGGCCTCATTGCGGTTGCGGGTAGCTCGCCCGCCGCCACGAGCCCCGCCTCCCCCAGTCGGTCAAAGGCGGTCTGCATCCTGCGCATGAGGTCGATGACGACTTTCTGGTTCGACCACAGGATCATTTCCGAACGCAGGCTCTCGAGATGGCTGCGTAGAACGGATTCGCGCAGCATGAGCATTGTCTTGAGATGGCCGGAAGCCCGCCTTTCTACGCGCTGCTGCTCTTCATGCTGAAATGCCACTCCGGCGAGCAAGAGAACCGCGCCTGCGATTGCGAGGCTGATATTGATGGCCCGTCGTAGGCTCAAGGGGTTTCCCCTTCGCGTCTTGGCTGGGTCGCTTCGTCCGTGTTCGACAGTTCGTTCAACAGCCGACTGACCGCCTGCCAGGTAAACGAGAATTCATCGAATCCTACACGGGAAATGCGATCATTATCCAGATCATCGATGACCACGGTCAGAATATTTCCGAGCTCTTGTTGATAATATTCGCCTGGATGTCGGCGTTCCTTCGCCGACTCGTAGAGTGCGAGGAGTTCCTTGTTATAGGCATCGCCTCGATTCTTTTGCGCGCTCTGATACCAGTTGCGGAACGCGAAGATCATCGAACCAAAGATCGCAATCAGCGAGACAAGGGTGCGCAGGAAATTCGCTTGCTCGCTCCAGACACTCGGCTTCTCGCGGTCGTAGTATTTGGCGGCACCTTCGTGCAATGGGAGGTGCGTTCCTACGCCGAAGTCGGGTGCCGTCATGAGTGAGGCCAGCGCATTCAACTCCGAAAGTTCTCTTCGCCGCTCGAAGAGTACGGACGTAATTTGATAGACGACTTTGACAGGCACTTCCTTGGACGCGATGAGCCATCGCTGCACGCTGGCGGTCTCGAGATCTTGTTGAGGTAGCGGCGGATTGCCGCGATAACTGCCTTTTGGAATCATTCCGGGCCGAATGGCCGGTTTTCTCAGATGGAGAGCCGGTGACTGCTCGATCGGGACCAGGGCGATGTCTGCTCGTTCGATCAGGTGCCTGACCGTGTTGTCACCGGGCGCACGAACCCGAAAGACGGCATCCACTGCACCGGTGAGCAGAGCCCATTCGGCCGCCCGATTCGACATGGGCAACGAGGTTAGACTCGATTCTGTCAAACCATAGTGAGAGGCAAGAAACCAGAACGAAGTGTTCTGCGCAGAGCCTCTCGAGGGCAGGGCGATCGTTCTACCGCGGAGATCAGCAACGTCATGGATCTCCGCTTCGCGTCGTACGATGAGGTGATAGGCGTCGGGATAGAGGCTCGCGATCAGGAGACCCGAAGCGGTGCTGCTGCCGTCGGCTTGCATCGTGGCCATATCCGCCAGGCCGTCGTCGATCAGCCTGCTGTTGTCGAGCGATCCGCCCGTTTCGATCACCTCGATTTCGAGCCTGGGGTGATGCCGCCGAACAACTTCTGCGATGGCTTCCACGAGCTGAAAGCCTTCGCTCGACCGCGCGCCAGCAGCGATGATGAGACGCTCGTCCCGACTGGTATCGAGGTAGACGTATGCACCCGCACCAGCCAGCAGCAGCACGAAGAAAGTCAGGAAGAATATATTGAGTCGTTCCAGCATCTACTTCTCTAGACGACCAATTCTAGTCGCCGTACGTAATCAGTGTGACCCGTCGAAAGAAGAGCAGGACCACCGTCATCTCGTAGTCTGCGTGAGTGACCTTTGTGATGCCACCATTCGCCGCCGATGTTCTTTCGCTCATGTCACCCCACGAGAAGAGGGCCACCGGCGGAATTCGGAATGGATTGGGCGGAATCCCAATCGAATTGACACTCGACCGCCCGATTCGAGATCCCAGCGGCTTACCGCTGACACCGGCGGAGACGGGCGCTGTGGTGTTCGTGTAGAGAATGCCGATCGGCGGGATCACGGCGGCCTTGGTGCGGCCTCCCATGAATGCCCCCATTCGACCAGGCGAACCGCCGGCACAGGCCGCCAGCGACAGAAGTACGAGACAGCAGACGAGCAGTCCTGCTTTTCGCCAGCTTTTTCGCCAATCCATGGCTCAGTTTCCGTAGGCGACGGTCGTCAGTGACTGCCAGACGAGCAGCACGTTGGTATAGCTGTAGTCGAGGTGCTTCAACTCGCCGATGGAGCCTGCTTCCGCTGCAGCCTTGGCGCTGCAATCACCCCATGCGACGAGCCCGAGGAGGGACTTGCAGGTCGCCTCGCCCCGCCGCGATCCCAGATTCTGTCCTGCAATGGACAGGCTCGCGGGCGCCTCGATGTTGCTGTAGAGGACCCCCGTTGGTGGCATGATCGGTGTGCTGTAGCAGCCCGAAAGGGACACGATCGTCAGCGGCGTAGTGAGTGCCACCAGAAACCTGCGAATGGACATGAAAGAAACTCCTCGTGAGCGAATCGAATCGTAATTCGATGACAACATGATCTAGTCGACTGGGCCGCTCCGATTATAGTGCGATCGAAAATGGTTTATCGGCGACGATTTATCGACAACGCTCCCGGCAGGTCCATCCGTCATCTTCACACTGACTCGTGCACTCGATCGGGTTCGGGTGCTGGTTGCACTCTTGTACGCATTGTTCTTGTATTTCCTGGCATTCCGCTTTGCAGGTCTGCGCGCTGTCCTGTGCCTGGGAGGTCGTCCACCATGCGGTCATGCCGATGGCGACGAGTAGAGCGCCAAGCGCCAATCGATGATTCATCACGGTCTCCTTCTCTGGATGGTTCTACGTAGGTCTGAGCCGTCGATGATAACTCGATCCAAGGGCGGCACGAAAGCAGTCTGGGGATCGCTCGACGTCGAGTTCGCTCCGCCTCCGCCGCCAATCGCTGACCCGTGATGTATCGTTGTGGTGTGCTGAGAAGAATCTGGGCTCCCTTTGATCGCCTCCTCGAGCGCCAGGCGACGCGGTACGACGCTTTGCGTCGTGACCTCGAACGTCAGATCGCGCTCAATCGCTGGTTCCCTCACGTTCCCATCGGCCTGGCCCTGGTGCCGCTCGGTCTGACCCTTTCGTACCGCGCGGCGCTCTCGATGCTGGGGATGTCAGCGAGCGTTGTTCGGCTGGACGAGTTGGCGGAGAACCTGTTGGGCGCCCATCTGGGTGGGCTGTCGGATTTCGTGATTGGCGGGTTGCTGATCGTGACGGCTTTCGGACTCATTCTGCGTGCGCGTATGGCATGGTGGTTGGCCGTTCTGGGTCTGATCACATCACTCGCCCTTCGCCTCTTTACCGAGACAGATGGGGAAACACACGGTCTGGTCATGACCTACCGTGTTGCCCTGCTGCTCGCCCTCTTGGTCAGCCGTCATCGTTTTCCCGCCCGAAGCCTCCCGGCACAGGCTGCCATGGGAATCTACTTCGTGGTGATGTTCCTGGGTTGCGCGACCGTGTTGACGCTGCGCAGGGGCTCTCATTTCGAGCCCGAAATTCACGACTCTGTAACGGCTCTGTACTTCGTGATCATGACAATCTCGACGGTCGGGTTCGGCGATATCACGCCGCTGGATTCCCAGACTCGAGGTTTCGTACTGAGCATGATCGTGATTGGTGTTCTGGTGCTCGGCAGCTCGATCAGCGTGTTTCTGCTCCCCCTCATCAGCAATCGCCTTCGTCTCTTTCTTGGCAATCAGGAGGACCTCGTGAATCGCACAAGACATTTCATTGTCATGGGAACAAGCTCACTCGCCCGCAACACGGTCCTGGAACTCGAGAAGCGCGGGCAAACAGTGACGATCGTTCTGGGCGGAGCGAACGAGGATCCCTTTTATCAAAAGCGTGACGTGGTCGTCGGGGACGCCACGGACCTGGAGGTCCTCAAGGCCGCCGGTACGGAGAAAGCGAGAGGAGTGCTTGCCCTATCCCCAGACGACTCGTCGAATGGCTTCGTCGTGCTCGGCGTCAATGAGCTCGATCCGACGATCCCGACCGTCGCGGCGCTGAATGATCCAAAGAACCAGTCTCGCCTGGAGCGGACCCAGCCGAGTATCCTGCTCTCGCTCCAGGTGCTGGGGGGACAGTTGCTCGCGATGGCGCTGACCGGCGAACGCGTGGACGAGAATTTTCTCGACAGCGTGCTGGAGATCCAAACCGATCCGGCGACGAAGGTCGATCACGTAAAGCAGTGACGCAGATTTGCTCAACTCGGTGAGGGCGTTGGCCGATGACGCAAGCGAGAGGATTTTCTTCTCTCGTTCCGAACCCGAGCCAGGGGGAACCCAAGATGCAACGAGAATCGACCCGCCACCACCACACCGCGGCCGCATTCGCGCTGGCACTGACGCTCATGGCTTATCCCGCCATCACCCAGGCAAACGATTCGGGGTATGGGGAAGCGGCTGAAGCGACCTCGGGACAGATGGACGACCACGAAGCCAGCTCCAAAGATCCGGATGACATGACCGTCGGGAGCCATGACCCTGATGAGATGACAGTCGAGAGCGAGACGATGGATGGTCGGATGGCCGAGTCCGAGGATCCCGATCGGATGGTGACGGGTTCCGAAGAGCTGAGCGAACATGAGGGCTCGAGTACGGATTTGACGGATCTGAAGAAAGCCAGGCCGGACGACGGTCTCGAAGCGATCGAAGTGTCTGGCCAATCCGAGTGGGAAACGACGACGGATCCGGAAGTGCTCGTCGCCCGAAAGCATCTCCTCCGCGCGCAGCAGCGCGCTCGCAACGCGAGGACCGTGTACGGCGACATGATGGAGCGAAACTATCCCAGGGGCGCCGCGCGCATCCAGATCGTGAAGGAACGGGATGCCTCGATGGAGGCCCTGAGGGAAGCGAAGACCGCGCTTTCTGCTGCCGAAGGCTGATCCTGACCCAACGACCGGATGCGTGTTGAATTCATCGCGGTTAACCTCGATCCCGAAATCCGCGACGCATGCGAATGCACGAATGAGGACCGTGATCCGGTTCAAAAGTCCGTGCAACAATCCGCAGACTGCGGAGGGAGATTGAATTGAAGACGATTCAGAGCGTATTCTTGTTCTGCTCGATCTTGTTGGTTGGCTGCGCGCCGATCAGCACGAATTTCGACTA
>CBFDDD010000081.1:0-22357 GCA_965603475.1 uncultured Myxococcales bacterium | reverse complement strand
ATCGCGATAGAGATCAAATTTCCGGGCGATGGCCTGACTGTGTTCCAGAATCTCGCGGCCAAAGGAGTATTTCTCTTTGGGCACGTAGCCGACTTCCTCGAGCAGAGGAAGATAGGTGTAGGACTCGATGTCGCAGGCGATCCCCGGATAGCGGTTCCAGTACCAGGTGCCGCCGAAGTCCGATGCCGGATCGATGATCCGAATATCCTCGACGCCAGCCTGTCGCAATCGCGCTCCGGCGAGCAGTCCGCCGAAACCGCCACCGATCACGAGAACCTCGACCTCATCGTTCAGGGCTTCACGTTCGAATCCGGGCGTGGCGTAGGGGTCGTCGAGGAAATGAGCGAATTCACCCTTGACCTCGAGATACTGCTCATTGCCGTCGGTCCGCAGGCGTTTATCGCGCTCTTCGCGGTATCTGTCGCGCAGTGCCGCCGCGTCGAATGCGGCCGTGGTCGACTCGTCGGTTGATTCAGTCGTTCGATCGTCGTGTCCAGCTGCCATCGCCTCGATACCTCTTGATTATGGTCTTCAGGATTATTGCACCCCTAGTGCAAATTGGCCACCCCTCCAGTGACAGCCAATTCGCCGCAATGCCTTACAGCCCCGCTCGATCGAGATTCGGATATCCTGGGCGCAGAGGCCCAAGGAGATCGAATGCGTTTGTCAGGAAAGCGGCTGCTCGCCGTCGGAGCCTCATCGGGCATCGGGAAGGCGTCCGCACTTGCGGCGGCGGCCGAGGGCGCACGTGTTTGTCTGGCCGCCCGAAGAATCGACCGCGTCGAGGAGGCCGCCGCTGAAGCCGGAAACGAGTGCTTCCCTCTGACCTGTGACGTTCGGGAGGAATCGTCCTGCCGTTCGCTCGTGGCCGAGGCCTCAGCGATCATGGGCGGCCTGGACGGCGTGATCTACGCCCCAGGCATTTCCACGTTTGGTCCAATCGAAGAGATCGACGCCGAATCCTGGCGCGCAGTGCTCGAAACCAATCTGATCGGCGCAAGCCTGATCCTGAATGCAGCGATTGCGTTTCTCGAAGCCAGCCGCGGAAAGGCCGTTTTCATTTCTTCCATCGTCATCGACGACTCTCCGCCGCGACACCAGCAGGCTTCCTACGTCATCAGCAAAATCGCACTCGAAAGCTTGATCGCCGCCTGGCAAGCCGAACATCGTGGCGTCGGTTTCACGTCGATCGCGAGTGGGGACGCCTTGACCGAATTCGGCGTCGGCTACGACGTGCAGAAGCTCGGACCGATCGTAAAAAAGTGGCAGGACCAGGGCTACATGTACGGTCGAATGATGGAAGCATCGGCCGTCGCTGAACAGGTAGTCAATGCGCTCAGCGCGAGCGAGACTATTCGCCGGATTGCGATCACACCATCCTATCTCTGACTATGCCTGACCATGCCTGAATCACGCGAACTGGGCGAGCTCGATCGAGAACTTGGGCTAGGCCGCACTGCCCTCGTCCCATTTCATTGGCTCACCCAGGCCATAGTGCGAGCGACGCCCTCCACGGAGTGGTAGACAGTGCCCTACAAGGCAAGCAGCTCCTGAACGATCTCTCGCGCGAGGTTTCCGTCCAGATCCGCCTTGTGCGCCTTCATGAGCGCCCCCATCACCTTGCCCATTTCCTTCGGTTCTGAGGCCCCCGTCTCGGCAATCGCGGCCTCGACCCAGGCGCGAGTCTGCGCTTCATCTGCGAGCTGTGGAAGGAACTCCTGGATCACAGCGAGCTCCGCACGCTCAGCCTCGGCCATTTCTTCGCGACCGCCCTTCGAAAAAGCTTCGATGCTCTCCTTGCGCTGCTTTTCGAGCTTACGAAGCAGGGTCTCGCAAACCGCATCGGAAACCGAATCGGAGCCGTCCTTCTTCATCTCGTTCAGAAACGCCGTGCGCATCGACCGAAGCGTCGCCAATCGCAACGTGTCCTTGGCGCGCATCGCGTCCTTCATCTGGCTTGTTACGTCGTCCACGATCGCCATCGAGCGTCCTCCGATCGCGCAGCATAGCCCGAATACGCGAAAATTCAGGCGCGCTGACTCGATACGGACACGACCTCACCCGTCATGTACGAAGCGTAGTCGCTGGCCAGGAAGACCATCACGTTCGCCACCTCCCAGGGCTCTGCGCCTCGACCGAATGCTTCCTTCCCTTCGAGTTCGTCGAGCAATTCCTGGGGTGTCGTCTTCTTGAGAAAAGGGTGAATCGCGATGCTTGGCGAGACCGCGTTGATCCGGATGCCATGCTCCGCCGCTTCGAGTGCGCTGCATCGCGTGAACGCCATCACCCCCGCTTTTGCCGCCGCATAGTGGGCCTGACCCTTCTGCGCCCGCCAGCCAAGCACAGACGCGTTGTTGATGATCACGCCGCTCCTTCGACCGGTCATGTGGGGCAAAACGGCGCGCGTCATTCGGAAGACGCTGTTCAGCGTAATGTCGAGTACGGAGGTCCATTGCTCGTCCGTCATATCGACAACCGGAACTTCACCACCCAGACCGGCATTGTTGATGACGACGTCGAGGTGTCCCATCTCCGCGATCGCGGCCGCAACCAATCCACGAACTTCAGCATCCTCTCGTACGTTACAGAGCGCGTGCCCAACGGGTTGACCCGAAATCTCCGCGAGATTCTTCGCTGCCTCCTCGCTGCGCTTTTCATGAATGTCGCTGATGAAGAGACGAGCGCCCTCCTCCGCGCAACGCCTGGCGGTTGCGAAGCCGATTCCTGCTCCCGCGGCCGCTGTGATGAGCACGTTCTTCCCACGTAGCAGGTCGTGGGCTGGAACGTATGGAGGCGGCGGAACCTTGGACATGGAATTCCTTCTTGCGCTAGCGCGGTTCGCGCGGCAGGCCGAGTACGCGTTCGGCTATGATGTTACGCTGGATCTGATTCGAACCCCCGTAGATGGTGTCCGAACGCGTAAACAGAAACATTCGCTGCAACCCCGTCAGATCGTAGGGTTGGCCGCCCGCCAACTCGGCATCGGCTCCCAATACATCCATCGCGAGCTTGCCGAGATCACGATGCCAGGTTGCCCAGAATAGTTTCGAGATCATGGCCGCCGGAGGTGGATCAGCTCCCTCATCGACACCCGCGAGGGTACGCAGAGCGTGATAGCGCTGAATACGCAACCCCATCCAGGCCTGCGCGATCCGCTGCCGGATCAATGGATCCTCGCTTCTGCCATTTTCTTTCGCGATTCGAATGATCTCGTCGAGTTCGTTCTGGAAGAGCATCTGCTGACCCAGCGTCGACGCCCCCCGCTCGAAGGCGAGAGTCCCCATCGCGACCCCCCAGCCGCCGCCCGCCTCACCGACGAGATTGCTCGCCTCGGTTCTGGCATCGCTGAAGAACACCTCACTGAACTCGGAATCCCCGGTCATTTGAACAATCGGCCGGACTTCGATCCCCGGTTGGTCCATCGGCATGAGCAGATAGGAAATCCCTCGATGTTTGGGCTGGGCATCCGGATCACTCCTGCAGAGTACGAAACACCAGTCCGACCATTCCGCGCCTGACGTCCACACCTTCTGCCCGTTCACGATCCATTCATCGCCTACGAGTTCGGCCCGCGTTTGCACGTTTGCGAGGTCGGATCCTGCTCCGGGTTCGGAATAACCCTGACACCAGACCTGCTCACCCGAGAGGATCTCTGGAAGAAAACGCTTCTTCTGTTCATCGTTTCCGAAATGGATCAAAGTCGGCCCCAACAGCCCTTCTCCGATATGGCCGACACGCCCGGGGCCCCTGGCGCGCGCGTATTCTTCGTGGAAGATCATCTGTTGGGTCAGCGAACAGCCACGGCCGCCTACGCTCTTCGGCCAGCCGACGCCGATCCAGCCGGCTTGACCCATGCGTTTTTCCCAGGCATGGCGTTCTGCAAAGAGTGCGTGCTCGTCGCCCGGACCGCCGCGACCCGTCACGATCTCGAACTCGCCTCGAAGATGCTCGGCCATCCAAGCCGCGAACTCTTGCCGGAAGGCCTCGTCCTCTGCTGTAAATCGCGCGTTCATCACTTGACCTCTGACCTCTGACCTCTGACCTCGGCCAGGCTCGAATCCAACGCAAACGTCCCTACGATCGCAGATCAGCGCGAGCCGGGGCGAATGGAGTCCATTTCGATATTACGATACGATACGACTCGTATGCAAGACCCTCGGGTTCCTCTCAAACCGACGCTTCGACTGCGGTGGATCGTATGATCGAATCGCCATCCCTCTGGCCACTGATCGAAAAACGAGCGGCCGAGACGCCCCACGACCCCTTCGCCGTCGACGCCCGCGATCGCAAAATCACCTTCGGCGACTACCGCGACGCCGCCCTCCGCGCCGCACGCGGCCTCGCCACACTCGGGATTGGTCCGGGGGACACCGTATCGTGGATGCTGCCCACCCGGATCGAATCGATGGTCCTCGTCGCGGCGCTCGCGCGGCTGGGCGCGATCCAGAATCCGATCCTGCCGATCTATCGTGCCCGCGAAGTCCGCTTCATCGCGAATCAGTGCAAACCAACCCTGCTCGTCACACCGTCCGATTGGCGCGGCTTCGACTATCGGAAGATGGCCGAAGAGATCGCCGCCGAATACCAAACCATGCAGACGCTCGTGGTCGACCGAGACCTCCCGCATGCCGACGCTGGCCGACTCCCGCCGGCGCCCAAAGCGCAGACTCCCGACGCACAACCTGTGCGCTGGCTCTTCTATACATCGGGCACGACATCGGATCCGAAGGGCGTGCAGCACACCGACGCCTCGCTCTGGGCCGGCGCTAGAGGAATGGGCCAGGCCCTCGATCTGCGCGCCTCGGATCGCATCGCCTTCGTCTTCCCGTTCACCCATATTGGCGGAATCAACTGGCTTCAAGCCGGCCTCGCCTACGGATGTACGCAGATCCTCATCGAGAACTTCGCCGACCCGGAGACGATCCCAACGCTCCAAAGGCAGGGCGTGACGCTTGCGACCGCGGGCACCGTCTTCCATCAGGCCTATCTCGAAGCCCAACGCGCATCCGATACGTCGCCCCTCTTTCCGGATGTGCGCGCTTTCCCGGGTGGCGGCGCGCCGAAGCCGCGTCAACTGCACTACGACATGAAAGCGGAGCTGGGCGGGGCCGGAATTCTCTCGGGTTACGGCATGACCGAGGCTCCAATCCTGACTATGGGCAGAATCGACGATCCCGATCAGAAACTGGCCGAGACCGAAGGCCGGATTTCGCTACCCGAGGTCGATCTGCGCGTCGTTCGAGCCGATGGGCACGCCGCACGTCACTGCGAAGAAGGAGAATTTCGCGTGCGCGCGCCACAGCTCTTTCACGGCTATGTCGACGAGAATCTCAACGAGGCCGCATTCGACGTCAACGGCTATTTCCGCACGGGCGACCTCGGCTACATCGACGAGGATGGATACGTCGCCATCACCGGACGCCTTAAAGATGTGATCATCCGAAAGGGGGAGAATATACCCGCCAAGGAAGTCGAGGATCTTCTCTACGAGCATCCGAAGGTGGCCGACGTCGCCGTCATAGGGCTTCCGGACGACAAGACCGGCGAGCGCTGTTGTGCAATCGTCCACTGTCGAGACGCGAGCGACCCACTCGACGAAAGGGATATGCAATCCTTCCTACGCGACAAAAATCTTATGGTCCAGAAGATTCCCGAACAACTCGAACTCGTTGATTCGATACCACGCAATGCGACCGGAAAGATTCTGAAGCACGAGCTTCGCGCACGCTATTCGAACTAGATCAGTCAGCTGTAGCTCGTTAGGCTATTCGCGTTTCGAAATACCCGACAACGCAAGGTCGACGATCGGACCAGCCATCTTGGGCGACGGCGCGCGACCTCGAAAGAAGAGCGCGACCGAGATCGGTCCCACGACCAGGTCCGCAGCGAGATTGACGTCGACGTCATCCGCAATCTCGCCCCTCGCCCGCGCTCGCTCGAAGATGCGAACGAAAGGCTCTCGCCGATTCTTCGTGACAGGTTCCAGAAGCTTTGAGAGCTCGGGGTTGTGCGAGCGCTCGCCGGCCAGGCTGGGAAACACCGCGCCGAGCGAAGTTGAGTGGAAGACCTGGAGATACGACTTCAAGGTTTCTTTGAGATCGACGTCGAGACTACCGGTATCCACTTCCTCGAATCCGGGCAACCGACCAAATGCCTCGACCACGAGCGGAAGTTTCGATGCCCAACGGCGATAGATCGTCGCCTTTCCGACGCCGGCGCGCTGGGCCACGCCCTCGACGGTCAGCGCCGAGAAGCCGACCTCAATGAGCAATTCGAGAGTGGCATCGAGGATGGCCTGGTGCGCCTCCTCGCTCCTCGGTCGGCCCGTACTTCCCGACGTACCGTTTCGGCTCGCTTTTGCTCTACCGGCCTCCGCCATTGAATCGATCTCTCCCCCACTGTTTTCAGCCCTCTTTCAGCCCTCGATACATCCGTCGGGAGTCGACAGCCGAGGCATTACGATACAATACGTTCCGAATCGAGACCATTCTCTGTGACCCTGCTGCGTTTCACAACATTCTGGCCCCTTCCGGGGAAATTCGAATCAGATCCCAAAGCCTACCGTTGCGATCACCGCTCCTTCAAAATCCGGCACACGCTTTCCCTAAACCATCCATACCCGACCGCGCAGGTCGATCAACATGTTCGAACAGGGGAAGATTACGATGTTGTCGAAAATTCGATGAGGCCAATCGGTTTGGGTGCATTGAAGGCGACTTTTCCGAGCCGCCAGCAAATCCCATTTTGACAACCGGCCCCGGCATGGCTCGCCCTGCGGCAGACGGCGGGCTACCAGCACGCCCGTTTTGAGCTAGGATTCTGACCCGATTCACCAGGACGTCTGGCGAGGTCGCTTCGGACGGGAAGTCGGAGAATAGTTGCTCGGCCGTTCACTGCTGCAGTCGATCAAGTCGCCCAGTCGTCACGATGCGCTCGGCGCACTCATTCTCGTGTCACGAACTCGCCGAGAATGCGGGAAGTGAATTCGGGGGGACTCCACACCGTACCTACAAATGGGCAAGTCAGCCGGCTGCGGCGAGAGCCATGTGCCGAAGGAGTTCGGTCCGAAGCGATGGCGGAAGATCCGCGCCGTCGGCGAGATCGACCACTACTTGAAGGGCACCATCGACCACGATCTGCCAGCCGGAATCGGCGTGGACGAGCAAATCGAAGACATCGATTTCTGATGGATGACGGATCATGAGAAATGAAGTTATTCAGCCTCAGGATCAAGACTGGAGACGAATTCAGATGAGAAGAGCTTCCCGCCTTGGTAGGCGCACATGGCTAATTGCGATGCTGATCAGCGGCCTCGCTCCCGATTCGGCGCTCGCCAAGCCCGCCTACGCCGAAGGGGGCGCGGCGACCTGCATCGACTGTCATGACAACTCCACCGTGATGGGCATCCTGGAGACTGCGCACGCCAAGGTTTCGGATCCCGGCACACCGGCGGCACAGAAGGAATGCGAGAGTTGTCACGGACCGAGCGCGGACCACACTCGCTTCCCCATGCAAGTCGAGAACGTGCATTTCGGCAAGAGATCCCGGGCCGTAGCGGAGGTGCAGAACCAGCTGTGCCTGGAGTGCCATGAGAATGGTGGCCGCGAAGCCTGGCGCGCCAGTGCGCACGGCTTCGAGAAGGTGCTGTGCAGCCAGTGCCACAGCATGCACGATCCCGACCACGTCGTCCCTGCCCAGGCGACCGTCTCCGCGGGCTGTACCAACGACGCGTGTCACGGAAAGCTGATGGGAAACACGAAGACGTCCGATTTTACTCACGCGATCGGGCACGACCTGGGGGGGAGCGACCCGCTCACTTGCTCGGACTGTCACAATCCGCACGACTCGCTGAACGCGAGTCGCTGCAAAGACTGCCACAGTCGGACATTAAAGGTCGTCGCGACGGAATCGCTCAGGGCCAAACGATTCCACGAAGTCGCCGAGCGGAAGGGGACCGAGTGCACCCGGTGCCACATGGGGATCGCCCACCCGATCCCACCGCTGGTCCTTAGGGAGAGCGAGAAGGAAAAGGAAGTGGAAGTACTCCCGGGCGGATGAGGCGCGCGCCGATCTAGTTGCGGCGCCTCCAGCATCCGAGTCCCAGGAGAGTGCTGACCGCGGTCAACGAGAGCAGCAGGCTCGAGGGTTCGGGAACGGCCGCGATTGCGATGTCCTCGTCGAGCGCGGTGTAGGAGCCTCCGTTGAGCAGCATGTGATTCGTAGCCCGGACTGTGTCGTGGCACGATGAGCAAACCGACGTGACCTGGGAGATGTTGAGGTCATCCGCTGGGTCCGTCACATCGGCGCCCGTATCGACCGTCGACGCCAACGCCTGCCAAGCGTCCTCAGCGCCATAGGTACCCGGAAGGTGACACGTCAAGCAATTCTGGGAATTGGCCGGGAACTCCACTGTCGAATAGTCATGCGGGTTGCCGCCGAATCCGTAGACGACGAGACCTTCATCGAGTTCCGCCCCGGCGTGGATTGAGTGGATCATCCGCTTGAAGTCGATGGGCACCTCCCTCTTTCCGTCGAGGGCCATCGCGGGATCAGCGGGTCTTTGCCGGATGTCCGTAGCGTCGGGGTTGTGGCAGATCACGCAGACCTGCGGCTCGCTCACCCGGTTGTTGCCATGGAGGGCCAGGCCAGCCCCGTCCGCATCGTGACAGGCGTTGCACTTATCGATGTCGACGATCTGACGCCGCGGCTGGGTGATTCCCCGATCCTCGATGTTGAAGTCCATGAAGACGCTTCGCACCGGAATCGACGCGTAGCTGCCCGTTCCGCTTAGATCCGCCTGGGGGTGACCTTCGATGGCCACCGTCACAGTGTCGAAACCATAGGACGACATATCGATGATCGCCTGGTAGTCGCCATTGCCCTCGTCGCTCACCGCTCCGCCCACGTCGAGTCCGTTAATGCTCAAGGGCTGTGCGGGGGCCGGCGTGCTGCCGCTCCCTTCATTCGTGTATTCGGCGGTGCTCCAGGCCACGTCGATTGCGAGTCGGGCACCATTGGCCCACCTCGGGTCCGACTGGAGCGACATCTTCTGACCCGCCCTCGTCACCGAGAAGTCGACGGTGAGTTCTTCAGTCGTCCTGTCGAACGTCAAGCTGTCGATAGAGTACCCGTTGCCATCTCCGCGATAGAATCCGGCTTCGTCCGGCCGGGCGACGGCATTTTCGTCTGCGCGGGAAGTGCTCGGGTGCACCGCCGGGACGGGCCGCAGGCTCACCGATGCGTCTCCAGAGCTAGGATGACAGTTCGCGCAGAAGAGGTTGGTCGACTGCGGGCCTCCAGCTCCGTGGTTCTCACCAGTGTCGAAGTTGACGTCGTCGTGGCACGACGCGCAGGCAGTCCGGTTGGGCACGGTCTTCCAATTGTCCTCGTCGACGCCGCCCCCCGTATGGCAGGCGATACAGTTGTCGATGTCTTTCGTGAACTCCACGTTCTCGAACTCGCCATTCAGGAACGGCATCGTCAGATTCGCGCCATAATGGATTTTGTGGACCAGCGGCGTCATCTCCGTCTCGCCGATCTCCGGGTTGTGGCACGTTACGCAGTATTCGACCTGGGTCCGGCCGCCGTGCTCGACGAGCATTGTGTCGCTCGTGACGCCGTGGCATCCGTTGCAGGTTTCCGTCTGCACAATGTCCCGGGTCAGAGACACTGGACTCGTACAGTTGTTAGCCGCGGTGAGACTGGCGTCGAAGTCGCACCAGCCGTTGCCAGGGGGGATGTCACTTGCAGAAATCTGCACTGCGAGGCGAAGCGTATCGCCAGCCGCAACCGGAACTGTGGTCGGGTCCCAAACGGAAGTGTACCGATAGGTGCCTGTGCCCAGGAACTCGAAGAGCCCACCGGTCGTGGTGAACCGCTCGGTACGGCGATTGGGGCTGGCAGCGGGAAGCAACTGCTGCCACTCGGTCGGGTCTCCCAGATTTGCACCCGCATTCAGCTTTGCGAGGTTGAAACGACCATCTGAATCGAAAAGATTGTTGATTGCGTTGCCGTCTTCGTCCGTGGCTGTGAAGGTCAGAACGACCTGGCTTCCGGTCACGTCGACGAGACTGGGCGTCACATTCACCTGCCGGTAGCCGGATTCCCTCGCCGGTCCACTGGGATCCTGATCGACGTAGTGCATGTCATTCGGATTTGCGACATCGGCGACTGGCGCGGCGCCAGCAGCCGTATGGCAACCAATGCAGGCCTCGACGGAAACGCCGCCATCCAATTCGGCGACCTGCGCCCGAGCTGTGCCCGTCACAGCAAAAGAAAGACAACAGAGGAGGAGTGCGCCCCCGAAACCAGCTGCAAAATTGATCCGATTCATGGTCGCGTCCTCTCTGTGCGTTTCAATCGTCTTCTCAACTGCGATTGTTGCACAAAACGAGCCATCGCAAAGTCCTCGCGCGGAATCGACAGACCTCGCACGCTACGCGTTCGGGTCTAATCGGGCGGACGATGGCGGCGACAACCTGCCTGCCGTCGAATCTGCGTACCTATGATCGGCTACGAAGACGCCGCGATGCGCATTCGGAGGACCGCGCCCGTAGAGACCGAAAATCGGAGCAGGAGAAGAAGGCCCCTTTTCGCGACCTGAGATAGGTACTGAAATACGACAACCAATCTCGGATTGAGGCATAATGCCGCGATCCGCCTTCCGCGGGCTCATGCCGGGCTCCGAACAGGCCCCGCAGCCCGAGCAACGCCCAGGGAGACTGGCCAATTCGGTTGCCTCGCATTTCGGCGCCATGAGTACGAGCGCGAGGGTGAGTCCGCAACCTGCGACGACGGACGACGAAAGCCAGACTCTCGAAAAAGTCGTACTCGCGATTGGTCTGGAAGATCGCGAGGCCGAGGATTGCCCAGTTCGTGGTGATCAAGGGGAGTTAGATTCCCAGCCCCGGAAAGAGCGCCAGCGTAAAGTTGTTGACGACCATCGTGGACAATCAGATCCAGGCGAGTCCAATCACCGTGCCATCGAAGACGCGACCACGGGCACGGCTCTGGTCCAGGCCCTTCGCCCCCTGCACGAGCACAAGGAGTCCGTCACGATCGGCGATGCCTACTACACCGACGAAGCCAGGCTTGCTTGCACGCGCACGTCATGCTGGTGAGTGTCTCTGTCCGAATATTCACCAGGCCGTTCTAGAGTAGGTCCCGCCGCAACGACATCCCCACGGAAGCGCCAGACGAGGCTTCAGTGCGACATGCGGCGTCAGGGTGTCGGCGACTGCGCCGCACGGAGTTCTGCCCGAACCCACAACCGGAGGACGGCGCATCAAGTGAGTGCCCGCGTATCGAAGGGGGCTCATTTGGAGCGCGGGTAGAATGTCCGCACTCAGCCCGCGTAGAGGGCATCCGCACGAAACTGTGCCACTGTGTGTCTCCGTTGCAGATCGAGAGACCCGAAGTAACTTGCTGTTTCAGGGTGGCTTAATCGTGTATTCGCAGGATAGGTTGCATTTCATTTGATTCGAGGCTGACGGAGACACCCGCAAATGGTCGAGTACAACCCCTTCTCCGATGAGATCGTCAAAGGCGATCCCCTCCCGATCTACAAACAGCTTCGAGACGAAGCGCCTGCCTACTACCTCGAGGAGTACGACACCTGGGCCCTCTCCCGTTTCGAGGATATCTGGAAGGCTTCGGGCGACATGAAGCACCTCACCGCGGCAAAGGGCACGACTTCGTCTCACCTTCTCACGAAGATCCAACCCGTCACGCCGATGATCAACATGATGGACGCGCCCGATCACACACGACTGCGCGGCGCCTTCCGTAAGAAATTCGCGGCGCCGGAAGTCGCGAAGCTCGAACCGGTCATTCGACAGATCGTCAGTGATTGTATCGACCGAAAACAGAGCGACGGTCGCATGGACGTCATGGCCGACCTTTCTTCCCAGGTCGCAGTCACCGTCGCCTGCATGATCAGTGGACTACCGCCGGAGGACGGCCCGCTCCTGAACGAACTCGTCTGGCGCTTCTTCAAGCGCGAGGAAGGCCACGATGGCATGACCGAGGACGGCCTCGCCGCGATGGGCGAGATGTTCGGGTATTTTCACGAGAAGATTGCGGAGCGTCGTGAGGCGGATGCGGAAGACGACATCCTCCAGCAACTCATCGAATTCGAACAAGATGGCGAACGTCTCGAAGACGAGGCACTCGCCTCCCACCTGTCCATGTTGATCATCGGTGGGTCCGAGACCTTCCCCAAAACTTTCGCGTCGATCCTGCGTCGACTCTGGGAACATCCCGACCAACGCCAGATGTGCATCGACGATCCCAGCTTGATCCCCGACGCATTCAATGAGGGTCTCCGCTACGACATGCCGACGCAGTTTCTCATGCGCGTCGTCGAACGACCTGTCGAGTTTGCGGGCACGCAGATGACCGAGGGGCAGGCGATCATGTTTCTCTATCACTCGGGCAACCACGACGAGCGTGAATTCGACGACCCCGACAAATTCGACATTCTTCGGCGACCTCCGCGGATCATGAGCTTTGGCTATGGACCCCATTCGTGCCTGGGGATCAATGTTGCGCGACTCGAGGCCAGGGTCTGCCTCGAGGAACTGTTGCGTAGAATTCCCGACTACGAAGTCGACCTCGATGGATCCGAGCGTCTGCTCACGGAATTCGTCCAGGGCTACTGGAAATTGCCCATCACGTTCTAGATCGCAAGAGAAGCCTTCGGGTCCCGCTGGACTAGCTGTTCTGCGCGACCGCATCCACGAAGGTGATCCCATCGGCAATCAATTTGCGGCATGCATTGAGCTGTCGAGGGCGCTTGAAACCGACCGCCGCTACCAAACGCCCTGCCCGACCAAAGAGCGCAAGGAAGCGATCCTCATCGAGCTTGCCGTGACAGACCTGCATCTCGTCGCCGTCCCGAATCTCGCCTGCAATCGCAATCCGGAGATCGAATTGATCGGTCCAGACGTAGGGGATCGGGGCAAATTCTTCTGCCGCTCCATGAACGATTCGCCTGGCCACGACGCTGGACTGCTCCACCGCACTCGTCCAGTGTTCGAAACGCGGCCTTTCGGAATAGTGTGAGTTATGCCAACGCGCGCAATCGCCCAGGGCATAGACGCCGTCACGACCCGTAAAGCCGGTCGCGTCGCAGCAAATCCCATTCTCGATTTCGAGTCCTGCGCCTTCCAACCATTCCGTCGCAGGGGCTGCACCCACACCGACGACGACAATGTCGGCGGGCAATCTCACGCCATTCGAAAGCCGGACACCGGTCACCCGCGACTCCCCTTCGAAACCCTCGACCCCGACACCCAGGTGAAATTCGACTCCCGCTTCACGATGACGGGTCGCGACTCGTTCACCGAGCACGGCCCCGAGACCGCGAATCAAGGGCGCCGGAAGTGGATCGATGACCACCACTTCGAGCCCCTTCTGTCGACAACTCGCGGCCACTTCCATTCCGATGAAGCCGGCACCGACGACGACCACACGCCTCCCAAAACCCAGCGCCTTTCGAAGCAAACGCGCGTCCGCAAGCCGTCTCAGCTCGAGGATCCCCTCGAGGTCCTGACCAAAGGGCAGGCGTCGAGCGCGGGCACCGGTCGCCAGAACGACCGCGTCGGCCTCGTCGACTCGCTCGCCGTTCGCCAGGGTCAGAATGAGCGAAGAGGCATCCAGGGACGCCGCCGTCTGCCCAAGCTTCCAATCGGCGTCGAGTTCCTCGACGCCATTTCGCGAAAGCGCGAGCTTCGCGTCGTCCCAGTCATCGACGAGGAATTGCTTCGAGAGCGGCGGCCGGTCGTAGGGCGGCTCGTCCTCGGCGCCAATCATTGTCAGCCGACCCACAAAGCCCTCGCGACGAAGTGCCTCCGCGGTTCGCAGTCCGGCGAGCGATGCGCCCACCACCGCAATATGATCCACCATCGACGGCTCCCCTGATTCGATCCAAAATGCTCCATGCGCGATGCTAGCGCCCGACGCAACGCAAGGAATCCATCATGCAGTTCTGGCAGTCACTTCCCTTCACCCATCCCGACGAGCTACTCGAATTGGTGCCCATCGCCGAAGAAGCCGGATTCGAAGGCATCATGCTCGCCGACCATGTTTTCGCACCGGAACTGTTCAGCTCTCGCTACCCCTACGATGAGAGCGGAGAACCCCCCTTCGACGGAACGACGCCCTTCCCCGAAGCCTTTGCCACGATTGCCGCGCTGGCCCAGGCCACGACGAAGCTCCGATTCTTGACCAATGTCTACATCCTTCCCTTACGCCATCCGATCGAGGTCGCGAAGGGCGTCAGCACGGCTGCAATCTTCTCGAAGAACAGAACGGTCCTCGGTTTCGGCGCGGGCTGGCTGCGTGAGGAATACGAGGGACTGGGCGTTCCCTTCGATGGGCGCGGCAAACGGATGGACGAACAGATTCCGATCATTCAGCGTCTACTCGCGGGTGAGGTCATCGAAGGGAATGGCGAATATTATTCGTTCCCTCGGCTCCAAATGAGCCCTCTGCCCACGAAGAAGGTCCCGATGTGGGTCGGCGGGATGAACCGCGCTGCCCTGCGGCGCGCGGGACAATTTGGCGATGGTTGGACGGGTGCCGGCTCGACCTTCGACCAAACCGTGGAGTTGCTCACCGAACTGAACAATCAGCGCGCACACTTCAACCGTGCCGATGAACCCTTCGATTGCCTAGTACCGCTCGTCGAAGAACTGTCCCCGGAGAAAATGCAACGACTGATGCAGCTCGGTATGACCGGAACGGTCAGCTGGCCGCTCGAATATCAGCTTCCGCCAAACCCCACACTGCAAGACAAGAAAGACAAGCTGCGTCAGCTCGGCGACCAGATGATCAAGCCGGTGAACGGCTAGCCGCCTAACAGGCTGCGACGAAGGCCGTTGGATATCAGTGCCAGGTGTCGCGGTTCGTGAAGCCTGCTAGGGCTTCCAATCGTCTCCTTTGAGCTTCCACGGATTCGCGTCCGGCGTCATGGGCACCGCGATGCGAGCCTCACATCCAACGCAGCTCTTGTCGCCGGCGCTGAGATCAATTGCAACGTCGACCCAGCCGACATCTCTGGCGGGACCGACGGCATCCCCGACGCCCGTCACCGACCCCGTAAATCGCATGGTCTCACCCGGGTACACGGAATCCTTCATGCGAAACTTGATCCGCCCAAGGCGCCCCTTCGGCCCGGTCCAGTCCGTCAGATAGCGCTCGAACCAGGCAGCCAGATTCGGCGTGTTCATGATGATGTCGTCGAGCCCGTTATTGCCGGTCGCAAATTTGTAGTCATGGTGCTGAGGCCGCCAATCCCGGCTCGCCATCGCACCGAGCACGACCGTTACCGGCTTGACTTCCTTTTCAAGAACGGGGAGTTCGGTCCCTTCCTTTACGTCACTCAGTAAGAGTTCGACGCTCATCTGGACTCCTCCTCTGGCGCCGGCCGATTGTATCCGAAGCCCGTGTATCGCTCTTCCGCACAGAGTTCACCGCGCTGGTTCACGAAGCGAACTCCGAAATCCCAGAAACGACCGGTTCCGAGTTTGGTGGTCTTCGGCGACGAAACCGAATAGAGATATTGCGTCGTCGTCAGTTCATCTCCCGGACGAATCGGTTCGTAGAACACCATCGTGTTGTCGCTCATCACCGCCTCGGGCAAACCGAGCCGATCCTTCAGGTCGAAATGAAGCTGAAGAGCCACCGCCGGCTCCGTCCGCCCGGGCGACCAGTCATGGGGCCGAAACCAGACCGACGCCATCGTCGGAAGCGTGATCGGCCCGTCCGTCAACTCCTCCGCCACCTTCGCGTCCCAGTAGAGCGGGTTCCCGTTCTGAGTTGCCGACAGCGTGGTCAGCACATAACCCATCTCGATCGGGAATTCGGTCTTCTCCGAGTACCGCTCCTGCCCGATCCAGGATTGGACTTCCTCGGGCAGATCATCGGCCCCTTGCGCAGCCATGTGGATCCTCCTATCAGGCGTCGATCTACTCGACCGATCCCTCTTCCATGAGTTCGGCTATTTCGGATTCGCTGAAGCCGGATTGCGCAAGCAGGCGCGCGCTATCGGTTTCGTTCCCCACGTGAACCGTGTGACGGGGTTGTGCTCGAATGCCCCCGGCCAGAATCGGCGAGACCTGCTCGAATACGCCGCGCTCCGTGTGTTCTGCCTCCATGAAGACACCCCGTGCGCGCCAGTGCGGATCCTCCGTGACCTCCGGAATCGTCAGAACGGGTGCCACGCAGGTATCGTTGGCGGCCAGATTCGCCACCCACTCTTCGCGCGTACGCGTCAGGAACGCCGCCTTGAAGGACTCGCGAATCTCGTCCTGCCGATCTTCGTCGTATTGATGGTCCTGATATTCCGAGTGGCCCAGAAGTTCACAGAGGTTGCGATAGAAGTGGGGCTCGATCGCCGCCACCGACAACCACTTCCGATCTCGCGTCTCATAGAGATCGTAGAACGCATAACGACCGGTCAGCAGGACCTCGCGGGGCCCGGCGACTTCCCCTTCGGCCAGGTATTGATCGATCGAAAGCGCCATCAACGCAAGCGCACCCTCTGCGGCCGAAACATCGAGGAAGCACCCCGCCCCACTTCGGCCACATTTCACGAGTGCGGCCGCGATCGCGAGGGCGGCATGCATTCCGCCGCCGGCGCTGTCCGCCACGGTCGCGCCCGGAATCGGCGGCCCACCGTCGGCGCGCGGCTCACTACAAGCGAGAAATCCGGACATCGCGAGATAGTTGAGGTCATGCCCGGCCCAGCCGGAGGCCGGCCCATCCTGTCCATATCCGGATGTAGAGCAATAGACGATGCGGGGATTCCGACTGCGAACCGCTTCATAGTCGAGCGCGAGCCGATCGACGACGCCCGGCCGGAACGACTCGATCAACGCATCGGACGTTTCGGCCAAGCGGAGAAGCGTCTCACGGCCTGACTCGGTCTTGAGATCGATGCGCATCCGCTCGAAACCGCGTCCGGCGCCGTAGGTGTGATAGACGGGTTTCGTCTGGAGCGCGCCCTTCTTCGAAACGGGTGTGATCTGTACAACCCTCGCGCCGTAGTCGGCGAGCGCTCTAGCGGCGCGGGCAGCAGGACCGACGCTGCCAAGATTGAGCACGCTGATGCCTTCGAGCAACCCACCACCGATCTCTCGTTCTCGATCCTCGGACGTCATCTTTCCGGCTCCGCTCTAGAGGACCCCGTGGAGGGACCGAGCGCCCCCGCTATATCGCCGGTTGGCGCAGACAATAACGATACGCTGCGTCTTGTAAGCTGTCCAGCTCTTTTGAAGTAGGCTAAATCGGCTCGGTGTACTGATCCGCGAGTCGCCGCATGCCCGTGAGCCAACGATCAATATCCTGGCCCTTGCGCTGGTAGTAGGTGCGTACGATCTCATGCGGAAGGATCAGGAACTTCTCGTCGCGGAGTCCGACCATGGTCGTTTCCGCCAACTCCTCGGGCTCGATCATTCCGTCGACACCCGCGACGCCTCCGCCTTCGGTGCCCGCCGTCATGTTGGTTCGGACCGCCTGGGGACATAGAACGGATACCTTGATTCCACGATTGCCGTAGGTAATGGAAATCCACTCGGCAAACGCAACGGCCGCATGTTTCGTCACGGCGTACGGAGCCGAACCGATCTGGGAGAGCAGACCCGCGGCCGAACACGTGTTCAACAGATAGCCTTCGCCGCGCTCCAGCATCGAGGGGAGCAATGCATGGGCAGCATTCACATGGGCCATGACGTTGATGTCCCAGATCCGATTCCATGATTCGACGTCCACCTCAGGGCCACCGGGAATCGCGATCCCCGCATTCGACACGAACAAATCAATCGGTCCGCCATCCGCTTCGACATCACGGACCAACGCTTCCATTTCGGGCCGACTTCCGACATCCACCCGAACTGATTTCCCTCCGACGGAAGCGGCGACCTTCGCGGCGTTGACCTCGTCGAGATCCACGACGGTGATCCGCGCTGCCCCCTCTTTTGCAAAGCGTTCACAGAGCGCACGTCCGATTCCATTCGCGCCACCCGTCACCACGATATTCTTGCCCGAAACTTCCACCGGCCCAGCCCTCTCTGATGTTGGAATCTCGAAAGCGTACCACCGCTGCCGAAGCCCGCTGTGATAGATTTCGCAGAATGATCTGGATGCCGAGTGCCGATAGAATCGAGCGACATCGCGCTCACTCGCTCGAAACGGGAATGAAAAGGGCTCCTTCAAGCATTGGGAACGTGGACGGATGAGTCTGGCTGAACGGATCGACGCGCTGCTTGCGCCAGAACAGTGCGCGCTCGTCATACTCGAATGCCAGCGGGGTGTAATCGGAGATCTCTCCGGACTTCCTGCCCTCGCGGACAGCGCGCGGAACGGAATGATCCAGACCATTGCCGAACTCGCCCATGCCGGACGCGAGGCGGGCGTTTCCATCATCCATTGCATCGCGGAGCGCCGACCCGACGGGCGCGGCGGCAACACCAACGCGCGGCTCTTTCAGCATATGCGCCGCGTCGAGAACCCACTCTTGAGCGGCAGCGAAGCCGCAGGAATCGTCTCCGAAATCTCGGTCGATGAGCGCGACATCGTCCTTTCCCGACTCCACGGACTCTCCCCATTTCACGGCACCGAGCTCGATTCAATTCTTCGAAATCTCGACATCCAGACGCTCATCGGGGTCGGCGTCTCTGTGAACGTGGGCGTTCAAAATTTCACCTTCGACGCGGTCAACAGCGCCTATCAAGTCGTCATTGCACGCGATGCGGTGACCGGCTTTCCCGAAAGTTATGTCGATGCGGTATTCGAACACACCCTCGCGGCCATATCGACCGTCATGCAGTCACAGGAGATCCTGGAGACGTGGCAGCGAGCGGTCGCTGGCCAGCAGGCCCCGCAATGAAATTGATCGCCTTTGTATGGACCGTGTGCAGTCTCATCCTGTGTACCGCGGGTCAAGCGGCCTACGCCGAATTCGTGGCGCAACGAATATCAGAGGAGAATTTCGCAACACATCACGTGGGCGGTCCCGACTCCGACGCCGGCGTCGGCGACTGGTTTCTCAGCAACGGCACTCTGTGCGCCGCCATATCCGACGCCGACCACGAAAGCGCCCTCGCACCCCATGGTGGTGTCTTGATCGACCTCGGTCATTGTGGCGCCGAGAACGATCAATGGGCTGCGCTGCAACCCATTCTCAATCTGTCACAGGGTCACGTCATTCCCGTCACCCGGATCGATTCCGGCCACGACGCCACGCATGCATGGGTCCGCACACAATCGATCGTCGCGGGAATCGAACTCACGACGACCTACGCGGTCGACGAAGAGACCCCGACGGCACTGTCTGTTTTCGTGCGCGCCCGGCGTATCAGTGAGGGTGATCGACTTTTCTCGATCGGAACGGTCATTCTGCACCCGACCGGTCAGACACGGCCTTTCTCTGTGCTGCGCAGCAATCTCGAAGAGTCGCACGGCTTCGCCTATCCCTCCTCCAACAGGCAGTCGATCCTTTCGATGCTCGGTGCGCTCGTCGCCTCGGACCTGACCGTTCTCGTTGGCGGCGATGAAATGCCGCCGATCAGCTATGGCGTCGCGCGTTCGTCGACTTCCCTGAGCGATGCGAGCCGGGCCAATCCTCTTGCGTCGTTCAGTGTGACCGGAATGCACTTCACGCTTCTCAACACCCTGACCAGCCCACTCTGGTTCGGCGACGGCCACAAAGCGCCGGGCACTCTCCAGCTTCTGCAGATTCCGTTCATGGATGTCGAACCCGAAACCGAGTTCTCGAGCGACTCGCAGATCTGGATCGGTCAACGGGCGGATGTCGCCTCGATCACGGACCAGATCTGGACTGATGCGCCTCGGTTGAGCGGCCGGGTCGATGATTCCGATGCGCGAATCCACATCGACCTCGCGTCGGGCGCACCCGTGACCGAGATTCGCCCGGACGCGAATGGCGCTTTCGCCTTTCGATTGCCGATCGGTCGATACCGCGCGCGCGTCGTTGCGCCGGCTGGCCGCACCCACTCGTTCGACTTCGAGGTCATCGACGACACGGCGAGTCAATCTCTTCCGCCGATCAGGCTCGGATCGGCCGGGTCAGTCCGACTTCCCGCAAATTTCATCGGTCGACTCGTATTCATCAACGAGAACGGATCCGGCCCGGCCGAGTTCGGTGACGACCTGCTGGACTTTCGTATAGGCGACGTCGACATTCCGAGTGGACTCGAGGCGCCCTTCGTGAATCTCGCCGACAGCCGAGTCGACCCCGAACGAGTCAGCCTCGCGCCGGGGCGATACCGTGTCGTTGCGGTGCGAGGCCCCGAATACGAAGCCACCGAGAAAGAAATCGAAGTCCGTGCAGGCGAAGAAGTCGCGCTCGAATTGGCTCCGCTACGTCGTGTCGCAGAAACTCCCGGATGGATATCAGCCGATCTGCACGTCCACAGCGGCGAGAGCTTCGACTCGAGCCTGCCTCAGCCAGCGCAGATCGTCGCCTTCGCCGCGAGCGGCGCCGAGGTCCTGGTCGCGGCAGAGCACGATCGGGTTTTCGATCCTCGACCTGCGATCGCGCGAAGCGGGCTCGGCGATCAACTCGTTTCGATCACGGGCGTCGAGGTCACGAGCGCCTTCGAAGGCGGCGACTCACCGTACACGACCGGTCATCTGAATGCCTTTCCGATCGACCCCGTGTCGGGCGCCTATCGCGGTGGCGCGCCGACGCTCGAGGGCCGACGGCTGCGTGACGCGTTGGCCGACATCCGAAGGCTCGAACGAGCGCCGTTTGTCCAGCTGAATCATCCGCGGCCAGGCCCCGGTGAAGTCTCCGACGACACCTACTTCAGTCACCTTGGCGTCGCCGGCCAGCCCTTCGATCCGACCCTCCCACTGACCGATAAGCCCAACTCCGTTCTCATTGAAAAGAATCCCATTCACGCGGGTCGGGACCTCGACTATCACGGTGTCGAAGTCATGAATGGCGAGAGCCTCGTGCGCTATCGACGTGTGCGGGCCGATTGGTTCTCGCTCCTACTTCAAGGAGAACGAATCGTGGGCACGTCTAATAGCGACTCGCATCGACTCGGCGTGATCGTCGGCCTACCGAGGACCTACGTCCAGATCGAGAATGCGGACCTCGGCGAATTCGACGAAGACCAGTTCATGCAGTCTTTGCGTGAGGGTCGCGTCTCGGGCTCGACGGGCCCCTTCGTCACAGCACGTCTCGACGAAGCGAGCCTCGGAGAGCTCCACACTGGATCGAGTGGAACGCTCCACGTCCACGTCGCTGCGGCACCCTGGGTGCCCGTCGGTGAATGGCGCGCCTACGTGAACGGCGAGCTCGTGCATCGCGCACCGATTCGCGCTGGCGAGAATGCTTCCCTCCCGCTCGCCTTCGAAAAGGATGCTTTCGTCACCGTCGAAGTCGAGGGACCGGCTGAGGGTCTCTACCACGATGCGCTGCCGACGTTCATCCCCTTCGCCTTCACCAATCCCATTTTCGTCGACGTCGACGAAAACGGCCTATTCGACCCACCGGGACTACCGGACGATCTCCCGACGACGCTGACGAACCCGGACCGGCCCGATTGATCGCAAAGCAGCCGTTTCATCGGCTGCCCTCGCCTCTTCCTTAAAATGGAGAAGTCAGCATGACGTCACGCACGACCGGTCGACGCCTCTGGGGCGTCGGAACCGCCCGAACATTTCGTCCCCATTGGATGCTCGCCGAACTCGGCCTCGACTATGAAACCAGGGAAATCATCACACGCACCACAGCCATGGAGTCCCCGGAGTTTGTGGCTCTCTCCAAGCGTAGGAAGATTCCCCTTTTTGAAGACGGTGATCTCATGATCGGAGAGAGCGCGGCCATCGTGCTCTACCTCGCCGACCGATATCGAGATCATGGTATTTTCGCACCGGAATCCGGAACCAACGATCGAGCACGTCACGACGAGCTCTGCTTCTTCATCATGTCCGAGATGGATGCGGCGCTCTACATCATCCGACGTCACGCCGGTCTGCCCGAGATCTACGGAGAGTCGAGCACAGCAGTGGATGCCGCGAGGGCCTATTTCCTTCGATCGACGGAGGAAATTGAATCGCGGCTGAATGATCGTCGCCCCTATTTGCTAGGCAGTCGGTTCAGTGTCGCGGACCTGCTTCTCAAGACCTGCCTCGATTGGGCGGGTTTCGTGCAGATTGCAGTTCCCGACTCTCTCGAGTCCTACTCCACCGCGCTCGCCAGCCGAAAGCCATACCGCGTTGCGATGGAGAAAAACTTCACGCCCGCGGCCACGGCCGCACTCGTCGGAACGGGCGGATAGGACTCTCACTCATTCGCCAGGTCGGAGCGGGCGGATAGGACTCT
>CBFDDD010000080.1:0-22373 GCA_965603475.1 uncultured Myxococcales bacterium | reverse complement strand
GCCACGTCCGCGATCTACTCGGCATGCCGATAGTCGGCGGTTCGTCCGCAATGCAGAAAAACAACATCGCGAACCGACTGGGCCTCGCGAACGAGGAAGGATCATGAGTCAGCCCCAGACTTCGCACGTGGAAGATGTCCGCGACGCTGCGCGCGCGCTCACACCCGAACTTCGAGAGCGCGCGGATGAGATCGAAGAAGCTCGTCGATTACCGCGAGACATCTCCGATCGCTTCGCGGCGTCGGGTTTCTATCGCACGTGCGTGCCCAGCGTCTACGGCGGTCTCGAACTCGCACCAATCGAGACGATGGAGACGGTCGAAATTCTTGCGCGGGCAGATGGCGCGAGCGCATGGTGCGTATTCATCGGCGCGACATCGGGCACTGTCCTGGCGATGCTCCCGGAAACGTCCGCGCGCGAAATTTTCGCCCGGCCCGAGACACTGCTCTCCGGCGTATTCGCTCCGCGCGGCAAGGCGATCGCGGTCGATGGCGGATTTCGGGTCGACGGCCAGTGGCAATGGGGTTCGGGTACACAGAACGCCGATTGGATCCTGGCCGGCTGTCAGGTCATTCGAGATGGCAAGCCGGAGCTGCTTTCGAACGGCACACCGCGCTCGCGCATGATGATTCTCCCGGCCGACCAGATCGAATTTCTCGACACCTGGTACGTATCCGGACTCGCCGGCACGGGCAGTACTGATTTTGCGATTCGAGACGCCTTCGTACCCGAAAGCCATGCTGTCGGGATCGGTGTGGATGGTCCCCTGCCGCGCCCGCTCTACGCGTTTCCGCAATTCGGCCTGCTCGCCATGGGCATCGCAGCGGTCTCGTTAGGCCTCGCCCGCGCAGCCATCGATGAACTCGTCGAAATCGCGGGTGGCAAGACGCCAGCGGGAAGTGCACGACCGCTCGCAGCCCGCCCCGCTACTCAGGCCGATGTCTCGCGTGCCGAAGCCACGCTCCGATCGGCTCGCGCGTTCTACTACGAGACGATTGATTCAGCCTGGCAAGCGGCTCTTGCGGACGGGCGCATCGACACGGCACATCGTCGAGACATCCGGCTGGCCACGACATTTGCGACCCATGCCTGCGCCGAAGCCGTCGATCGCATGTACAACCTCGGCGGCGGAACTTCGGTCTATCGACGATCTCCACTCCAACGAATCTTCCGAGATGTCCACGTCGCGACCCAGCACATGATGGTCAGTACAGCGACGCTCGAGCTGACTGGCCGACTCCTGCTCGGCGTCGAGACCGACGTCGCCATGCTCTAGTGATGGCTGACGAGGGGTCCAACCCAATGCTGCCGACCGAACCAGACGACTCTCAACGCCGACACAATCCGCGAGTCGGCACGCTCGCCGACAAGCAGATGCTGACGGGTCCGCTCGATCGACGAAGGGCGCTCTTGTCGCGCGCACGCCAAGCTGGCCTGGACCACGTCTTCGTTGCTGATCACATCAGCTTCTTCACGGGATTGGGCATGGACGGATTGATCCAGGCCGCAACAATCGCCGCCCTCGAACCAGAACTGTCGATTCATATCGGTGTCTACCTGCTCGCGCTTCGGCATCCCCTCCCTGTGGCACGTCAGATTGCCTCCCTCGCCGAATCCGCGCCGGGTCGCCTGGTACTGGGTGTCGGGGTGGGCGGAGAAGACCGCCACGAAATCGAAATCTGCGGCGTTGATCCCTCGACGCGAGGCCGTCGGACGAACGAAACGCTCGTCGCGTTACGCGGGCTTCTCAGTGGGTCTCCTGTCTCGCATCGATGTGAGTTCTTCGAATTCGAGGATGCATTGATTCGCCCCGCACCCGAACCCCAGGTCCCCATCATCATCGGCGGTCGATCAGACGCGGCGATCCAACGGACAGCGCGCCTGGGAGACGGGTGGCTCGGAGTATGGTGTTCCCCGCGGCGCTTCAAAAACGTCGTTGCAGAAATCGAGTCGGCCAGTCGCGGCCGAGACCTCCCTCGACCACCCTGCTGGGACCATGGTCTCCAGGTCTGGGTCGGACTCGATGCGGACCGTTCACGCGCCCGAGCGCGCCTCGCCGCCGAAATGGAGAAGATGTATCAGACCCCATTCGAGCGCTTTGAAAGCTACAGCCCGTTCGGCAGCCCAGCCGAAGTGGCAGACGCCCTGGCACCGTACATCGAATCGGGTTGCCGACATTTCAACGTCATGCCGATCGCGACCTCGACCGAGGCAGGGATCGAAGGTGTCGCGGAGATCCGCGAGCGACTCTCCACGAGCAACTGAACTCAGGGCGTTACGATCTCGAAGTCCGGCGTAAAGCGTTCAAAGAGACCGCCAAATCGAGCGAGCGCGATCAATCCCCCGTCCAGCTCGGCACGATCCTGGCGCAGCAGCTTGGGAAGCTTCGCTGTGCCCGAAAGTACCTCGACGAAATCCGATCGATCGATGTGAAGTTCGATCGTCGGGTCGTCGGCGTGCCGATCCGCGTGATAGCGGAGCACACCATTCGAAATTTCCAACAGCCACTGTTCATCTCGATCGCTGAACTCCAATTCGATCGTCATGTCGACGTCTGCGGCCTTCTCCCCATCGAGACCAATCGCGAGATAGTCGAAGAACATTTCGGAACTCATTCCCGCAAGAATATCCGGACTCCTCGTGTTGGTGAGCCCGTCAAGTGAATCGGATTCGACTCCACGCAACTCCTGAGCACCGGTGAGATAAAAATTTCGCCACGGCCCGGATTCAGCCTGGTATCCGAGCTGCTCGAGGGCATCAGCTTCGAGCCATCGCGCCGCCTTGTTCTTCGGATCCGCAAAGACCAGATGCTTCACGACCTCGGCTACCCAGCGGTAGTCGCCGCGATCATAAGCATCGCGAGCATGCGCCAAGAGGGCATCTGCCCCGCCAGCGAGCTCCACATAGCGCCGCCCCGCGGCCACCGGTGGATGCTGATTCAGATTGGCTGGATTGCCGTCGAAGAAGCCGAGGTAGAGCTGATAGGTCGCCTTCGAATTATGGCTCACCGTCCCATAGTAGCCACGATTGAACCATTCCTCGTCGAGCGCTTCAGGCAGTTCGAGCTGCTCCGCGATTTCGAGTGGCGTCAGCCCGAGATTGGCGAGATGGAGCGTTTGATCGTGAATGTATTTGTAGAGATCCCGTTGGCTGGCGAGATAAGCGATGGCCTCCTCGCGCCCCCAACGTGGCCAATGATGACCGCCGAAGACCAGCTCCAGCTCTTGCCCGAAGAGATCGATCGCCTCGTCGAGCCAGCGGGCCCAATCCGAGCCATTGCGAACCTGTGCGCCTCGAAGCGTATAGAGATTGTGCAGAGTGGCGTTGGCCTCCTCCGCGGCATAGAGGGCTTTCCGTTGGGGGAAGTAGAACATCATCTCTGCCGGTGCTTCTGCGTTAGGCGTATTCTGGAAGACGATCTCGACTCCATCGATTGTCAGTTTCGTACCCGTCCGGGTGATCACATCGGTCGGCGTCACGATGGAGACGCGGCCTATGGAAGTGGTCTTGCCGAGCCCGGCATCGACCCTTCCGTTTTCACCAACCGGGAGTAGTCGTCCGAACATATAGGCCGCGCGGCGCGTCATCACGTTCCCCGCGAGCACGTTTTCGCTCACTGCGTGATGGACGAATCCTTCGGGCGCGATGATGCGAACCCGTCCGGCCTCGACATCCTCCGGGTCGACGACCCCTCGCACCCCACCGAAATGATCCACATGACTATGGGAGTAGATGACCGCGACGACTGGACGCTCGCCGAGAGTGTCATTGACAAGCGCGAGTGCCGCCCTCGCCGCTTCCACGCTGATCAACGGGTCGAGCACGATCCAACCTGTACTGCCACGCACGAAACTGATATTCGAGAGGTCGTAGCCTCGTACCTGATAGATTCCTTCGCAGACTTCGAAAAGGCCGTGAATCCGATTCAGTTTCGACTGACGCCAGAGACTCGGATTGACGGTATCGGGCGCATCGCCCTCGACGAATGCCCAGGCCGTCATGTCCCAAGCGACACCGCCGTCGTCGGCCATGATTCGCAGAGAGCCATCCTCGAACAATTGCCCACGTCTGGCGAGTTCGAAATCGCGATCGTCGTCGAAGGGTAGTTCGCGCGCCAGACGCTCGTTCATCGTGCGAGTGGTCGTACTCGCCGGTTTCGAATCTCGCGTGAGCGCAGCTCGGCCCGATGGATCGGGGGCTCTTCCTTCGAGCCCGGCACAACCCACGGCGAGAACGAGCCCACACAGCAGACCGAATTGAATTCGCATGATCTCCGATTTCTCCCGCCCGGGATGCCGACTTCGAACCGACCCAGTCACCTGACATCCAAGCTGGATCACGAAGTGTGAGGCGTGCCTCGATTCGCAGTCGTTATCCCGGCAGGTTGGAACTGACTCAGTTGACGCGACGACCCTTGCCCTTCCAGTAGGGTTCTCGCAATTCCGTCTTGAGGATCTTGCCGGATGGATTGCGTGGAAGCGCTTCGATCCGATTCACCGATGTCGGACACTTGTAGTGCGCAAGCCGCTCACGGCAGTAGTCGATCAATTCCCGATCGCTCGGCGCGTCACCCGGGGCATCGACCACAATTGCCTTCACCGCCTCGCCCCATTTCTCCGACGGAACCCCGATCACAGCCACATCCGCGATCGCGGGATGACTCATCAAGACGTTCTCGATTTCCGCCGGGTAGATATTCTCGCCACCCGAGAGAATCATGTCTTTCACGCGATCGTGGATATAGAGGTACCCCTCCTTCATGTATCCGGCGTCGCCCGACCGGAACCAGCCAACACCATTCCCGTCGCGACCTTCCGGATAAGCCTCGTCCGTCGCCTCGGAGTTTCGCCAATACCCCTTCATGTTCTGGCTCGACCAGATCCAGATTTCACCGACCTCGCCGAGGGGCAGGTCCTGATTCGTTTCGGCATCGACGATTCGAATCTTCGCATCGCCCCAGGGTTTGCCCGCCGAGCGCAACAGATGAGCCTTCGGGCCGCCGGGATCGTGATCTTCTTCGGGCATCGCCGTGATGGCGCCGGTCGTCTCGGTCAGGCCATAGACCTGAACGAACCCACAGCCAAAGATGTCGATCGAATTGGCCAACACCTCCTCCGAGATCGGTGAAGCTCCGTACACGATCGATCGAAGCGAACTGAAATCGGTCTTCTCGACGCCCGGAGTCGCGCACAGGACCTGAAGAACTGCGGGTACGAAGAGCGTGTTCGTGACACGATGCACCTCGATCAACCGCAGGACTTCCTTCGGATCCAGGTCCCGGACCAATACCGATTCGCCGCCCTGACAAAATCCTCCGACGGCCCAGCCACTTCCCGCTATGTGAAAGAGCGGCATCGCGACCATGACCACGCTGTTCTCGTCGATCGACCAATTGATCGCACCCGTCTCCATTGCCGCCACCAGATTCGAATGTGTGAGCTCGACGCCCTTCGGCAGTCCCGTCGTTCCCGATGTATAGAGCTGGTAGCAGGTCTCGTCGGGCTCACATTCGAGGTGTGGATCAACGGGGTCGTGATTCGCCACCCAATCGTCGTAGCCAGTGAGTTCATCTGCCTCTCCGATCACCAGGACTCGCTTGACCGTCTCGAGCTGCATTTTTTCCAGGTGACCCAGGAATTCCGCGCCTATCAGCAATACGCGGGCCTGTGCGTGGTTGATGATGTATTCCATCTCCGGTGCCGCGAGCCGCCAATTCACGGCGAGCGTGACCGCCTTCACCATCGCCGCACCAAATAGTAGGCTGAAATACTCCGGCACATTGCGATCGAGAAAAGCCACTCGCTCCCCGGGCGAAACGCCCTCCGCGAGCAGTCCCTGGGACACGCGGCACGAATCCGAGTAGAGCTCCGCATAGGTCCACGTTCTCTCGCCCGCGCGCATCGCGATCTTGTCCGGACGGCTGCCGTCGTGAACGCGGAGAACTTCGTCGAGCGTGGTAATGGACATGGGACAAGCCTTTCCAGAGGTGTCAATGTGAGGTCGTGCCGAAATGAAATACGGCAGTACTGCGCAAAGCTAACATGTGAACCTGGTTCTGGGTAAGAATTCAGTCCGCACAGCGGGTCACTCTGACCGCGCAAAACTTGAACTCGGGTATTTTTCCGTCCGGATCGAGTTCGTCCAGGGTGAGTAGATTGGCCGCCGCCTCACGGAAATGAAAGGGAACGAAGATGGAGCCGCGAATCTCTCTCGTCGTGAGCTGAACCGCGAGTCGAATCCGTCCCCGCCTACTCTCGATCTCGACGCGATCCCCATCTCGTACGCCGAGTTCCTCCCCATCCGCTGGATGCATCGCGACGAACGCCTGCGGTGCAATCGCATCGAGGGCACTCGCGCGTCGAGTCATCGAACCCGTGTGCCAATGCTCGAGCAATCGCCCCGTATTCAGCACGAAGGGATAGACTTCGTCTGGCAGCTCCGGCGCGGTCGTCCACTCGGCGGGCACGAATTTCGCCTTGCCGTCCGCAGTCGGAAATCGGTCCTCGAAGAGAACAGTCGGGCCCTCTTCCCTATCTGGATCTGGATTCGGCCACAGTTTTCCGAAGGGTCCGAGATTGTCGTGGCGCAGCGTCGCGTAACTCGATGTCAATTTCGCAAACTCTGCGAAGATCTCCTCACTCGAATTGTATTCCATCGAATAGCCGACCCGACTCGAAACTTCCTGAACGATCTTCCAATCGAGTCGCGCCTCGCCGGGAAGGTCGAGCGCCGGCTGACCAAGCTGCACTCGCCGATCCGTGTTTGTATACGTCCCTCGTTTTTCGAGATAGCTACTCGCTGGCAGGATCACGTCGGCAAATTCCGCGGTCTCCGTCAAGAAGATGTCCTGCACGACGAGGAAATCGAGATTGGCGAGGGCTTGTCGGACCTTATTCACGTTGGGATCGGACAAGAAGGGATTCTCGCCCATGATGTACATCCCACGAATGTGGCCTTCAAGAGCAGCGCGAGTGATCTCGACCACCGTCAATCCGGGGTCGGGCGAGAGCGAACACCCCCAGGCCGCTTCGAACTTGGCGCGCACATCGGGATCCCCGACCGGCTGATAGTCCGGATACACCATCGGAATCAGCCCGGCATCACTCGCCCCTTGTACGTTGTTCTGACCGCGCAGCGGATGGAGCCCGGCTCCCGGCTTTCCCACGTTCCCCGTCAACAAAGCCAGTGCGATCAAACAGCGAGCATTGTTCGTGCCGTAGACATGTTGAGAGATGCCCATGCCCCAGAAGAGGATGGCGTTCTGGGCTCGACCGAAGATCCTCGCGACTTCGCGAATCGTGTCCGGCTCGATGCCGCATATCTTCGATGCAGATTCGGGCGTATATTCCGCCACCAATTCTCTGAGAGCCTCGAAGCCAGACGTCCTCGAAGCCACGAATGCTTCGTCGACGAGCCCCTCCTCGATGATGGTCCGCATCATCGCGTTGTAGAAAGCCACATCGGTTCCCGGTTTGATCCGACAATGATAGTCGGCGTGGTCGGCGATGATCTCGCGGCGCGGATCGACCACGATCAGCTTCATGCCTCGCTTCTGGGCCTGTTTGAAAAAGGTGGCCGCGACCGGATGATTCGAGGTCGTATTCGAACCCGCTACCAGGATCACGTCGGCGTTCTCGACATCGCCATAGGTTGTCGTCACAGCGCCGCTGCCAATCGACTCCAGAAGCGCCGCCACACTCGATGCGTGACAGAGGCGGGTACAATGATCGACGTTGTTGGTCCCCAGACCCGCACGGATCAGTTTCTGAAAGAGGTAGGCCTCCTCGTTGGAGCATTTGGCGCTGCCGAAACCCGCCAACGCATCCGATCCGACCGTGTCTCGTATGCCAGCGAGTCGCGTTGCGACAAGGTCGAGCGCCTCTTCCCAGCTTGCCTCGCGGAAGGCGGGCAACACTTCTTCGTCATCGACGATACCGCCGGCTTTCCTTCGACCGTCGCCTCCGTCACGCACGTCCCTCGAAAGCGGGCCCTTCGGATAGGCTTCCTCGCGGCGAATCAGCGGCTTCGTCAGCCGCTGGGGATGTGCCGAATAATCCCATCCGTAGCGACCCTTGACGCAGAGACGACCCTGGCTCGCGGGGCTATCGCGCCCCTCGGCAAAGACGATGGCATTGCGTTCCTTGTCGACGTGATAGGTCAACGAACAACCCACGCCACAATAGGGACAGACCGTGTCGACCCGCTCGAGTTCCGCTCGAGGTCGCAGTGGAAGTCCGATCGGATCGTCCAGCAGCGCGCCCGTCGGACAGGCTGCGGCACACTCGCCGCATGAAACACAGGTGCTCTCGCCCATCGGCACACCGAGGTCGAAGGCGATCCTGGTTTCGTACCCCTTGCCGCTCCGCCCGATGACCTCGTTGTTCTGGACGTCGTTACAAGCACGAACGCACCGGTCACACAAAATACAAGCCTGATGGTCGACCTGGATCACCTTCGAGCTCTGATCTTCACCTCGAGAACGAGTCGAAGGAAAACTCGATCCATCGACATCGTAACGCCGCGCATGGGCGACGAGTTGATTGTCCCCAAGACTCGTTTCCCGTCGGTCCGACTCGGACGGGGTGGGCTGGTCGCTCATCAGAAGTTCAGTGAGCATCGCACGGTGGCGATCCAACTCTTCCGATTGCGTCCGCACTTCCATTCCCGGCTGGCATTCGCGCACGCAGGCCGCCGCTTTCACGCGCTCACCCACATCGACCACGCACATTCTGCAGACACCAACGGGATCGAGGCCCGGCGAATGACACAACACGGGTATATCGATTCCGGCCGACTGTGCGGCTTCGAAAATCGTCTGTCCCTCGCGTGCTTCGATGTCCATGTCATCGATTCGCAGCTTCATCTGTCTACGCCCTTCCCGTCTTCTCGTGGCTTACTCGTTGTCTGCGATCCATTCGACCGACAAGTCCAACTCCGCCAAGCTCTCTCGAATCAGCGCGGCAGGAAGGGTTCCGTCTTCGCTCCAGCCACGGGCAAGATTATAACCCCCGACCATCTCGGCCAGGCGAGCTCGCGGTAGACGCGCGCCTCTCGCAGGGCCCGAAGACAATGCCTCGCTCAAGAATCGTTCGGGCAGGGTGTCGTCCTCGGGGACCCACCCCTCGCGAATGTTGAACGCCTTGCGCAGCTGGACGACCCGCTGTGCGACCGACCTCAGCGTATCCTCGTCGAACGCCAGTCCAGTCACCGCATTCAATAGCTCCGCACAATCTGAGTAGAAGTCGTCGAGAGCGCCGCGTACGAATTTGCAGAGAATCAGGGAGTCGAGCAACGCGGCGCGATCCTCTGTCTCGACCGCGCGTGAGGCGGAATCGACACCCCCACACAGGCGGTCCACCTCTCCCGAGAAATCGGCTTCGTACGCACCGCTGCGATTGTGATCCGCACCCCGAGTTCCCACGGCGAAGCCGAGTGCGAGCGTCTGCAGGGATCGCGGCTCGTAGCCGGGCAATTCGAGTCCCTTCACTTGCGGCGCGAAATCGATCGAATCCTGGCCGATCGACTTCGCCAGTCGACGCGAGCCTTCCGCCATCCGATCGCCGAGACCACGCCGCAGCGCGATGTCATCCAACCAGCCGAGCAGGGCATCCGGCTCGTCGAAGCGCGGTCCCCCCTCGACCAGACCCCGCTCACCACATTCCATCGCGAAGGCGAGGGTCGCGCCGGCGGAAATCGTATCGATCCCCAACTCGTCGCATCGGTGTGTCGCGGCAAGCACCACATCTGGGTCGCCGATTCCGCACAGGGGGCCGAGCGCGAAGAGGCTCTCGTATTCGACGCGCGTCTCACTCGATCCGAATGAAAACCGATGCTCACAACCGATCGTGCAGCTCGCGCACGAGACACGTTTGTGACCTCGCGTTTCGTGCCAACGTTCCGCAGAAAGCGCCTCCGCCCCATCGAAATGGCTCTGTTGAAAATTGCGAGTCGGAAGCGTGCCCAAACGGTCGAAGGACAGCAGATTTCCGATCGTTCCGAGTTCGCGATATTTCGCGGTCGAATCGCCGGCCGCACGACTTCTCAATCGTTTCGAAAGGAACTCGACGCGCTCCGGATCCGCTATGGGCGTCTCGATCTCTCCGCGTACGGCGATCGCCTTCAGACGTTTCGACCCCATCACAGCGCCGAGTCCCCCGCGGCCCGCATGACGACCGTCGGCGCTCAGGTTGGCGAAACGAACCCCATTTTCACCGGCGACACCGATCGCAGCAACACGACCGAAAGACGAGAGTGCCCGCGCCGTGTCTGGCGCCGAACTCCCCCAATTCTCACTTGGCCTGAGCCGTCCGTCGACGAGTTCCGACGGCTCTTCACACGCCCCGACGAGAACAATGGCATCGACACCCAGACTCTTTCCGGCGATCGCAAAATGACTGCTCGCGAGCGCATCGGAAATTCCGCCGGTCAGCGGCGACTTCGCGACCACCGCAAACTTCGCCGATGTCGTGAACGAGGTCCCGACAAGCGGAGAGAACGAAAAAATCAGGGGTGCTTCGGGTGCGAGGGGATCAACGCCGGGCGGGGCCTCGCGATGCAGAAGCCAGGCGCCCAGCCCTACGCCGCCAAGTGTCTGCCGCAGAATCGATTCTTCGATCGGAATTCGCTCGCCTTGTCCGCGCGTCAGATCGAAACGCCAATAACAGCCGTGGAATCCCTTCACGCCTAACCCCCGGCGAGCGCATCGATCACGCTCACGTTTTCACCAGGCCCAACCGGTACCGTCAGGTCACGCACAAGATCACGACCGCCCAGGTAAACGAGATGGGGCTTTGCGACACGACCGTCCTCGACCAGCCGAAGCGACTCCGGCAACTGCAGCAGGACTTCGCCCAATGTGCCGACGGGAACCCGTTGACGAGAACCATCCGCCTTCCTCGAGGCACGACCAAGAAGCTCGACCTCGGCGGTCGCGTCGGGGTCCCGCAACCGAACGGCATCGAGGTATTCGGCGGGCGTATTGAAGCCGAGCCATGACGAGGGTACCGAAGCGGCCGAAGATCCATCCGGCAACGGCCACTCGATCGGCTCGTAGCCGAGCTCTTCGAGCAGGCTGAGAGGTCGACGAATATTCTGCGAAAGCAGGTCGTCCGCTCGCTTCCACGCATCGCATGGATAGATCGCCGAGAGCACCTGGACACGACCCTCTGAGAGAGGTGCGGCTGTCATGCCGAGCCCGAACATCGTGTCGACGAAATCCGTCGACAGGTGGGGCGCATCGACACTCGTGACGAAGGCGTATTCGCTCTTCGCCGCAGCGAGGCCTTCTCGAATCCCGGCGAGCGGCCCGCATTCCGGCGCTCGATCCGAAACGACTCGCGCCGGAAGCGGCGGCAGATCGAGTTCGGCGGAAGTGACGACGACAACCTCATCAACGGCTGGCAACAGACAATCGACGACGTGTTCGATCATCGAAGAGCCGAACCACGGTAACCACGCCTTCGCGCGACCCATTCTCGACGAACGGCCTCCACACAAGACGATCCCCGTTCGGCCCCCCGAGCGGATCTCCGCTCGGCTCATCGCGCCGGCCCCCGAGGCTCGACCGGCACACGTGTCACCCGATCGGGAAATCGAGAGAGAATCGAAAGCAGCGGTCCGAGCGCCACCTGTCCCAATCCGCAGATGCTGGTCTGTTGCATCGTTTCGTGCAGCGAGCGAAGGAGCGCCTCGTCTTCTTCCGACACGCCACCCGCCTTCTCGATCAAGGACACGGCCTTTTCGGATCCGACGCGGCACGGCACGCATTTTCCACAGGATTCATTTCGAAAGAATCGTGTGACCGAGAGGCCGACATCGAGCAGGTCGCGGCCTTCGGCGACATAGATGGCCGCCCCCGATCCCAGCATGGTCCCTGCCGTCGCGAGGGTGTCGAAATCGAGTGCGAGTGCCAGCGCTTCGGGGCCAAGAAAGTTACTGGATGCACCACCCGGCGCGATCGCCATCAATTCCTCGCCGTCCTTCATGCCCCCATGCAGTTCGAGCAGTTCCCCGAGCGTCGTCCCGACAGGGACGAGCGAAACACCCGGATTCGAAACGTCGCCGCTCGTCGACATGAACTTGTGGCCCGAGAATTCTCCGCGACCCAGCCCATGCCACCACTCCGCGCCATGCTCGACGATTCCGACGGCGTGAACGAGGGTCTCGACATTGTTGATGAGCGTCGGTTTCTCATGCAGCCCACGATGACCCGGGAAGGGTGGCTTGTTGCGTGGCTCGCCACGGCGATCTTCGATGCATTCCAACAGCGCAGTCTCCTCGCCGAGGACATAACCACCGGGCGAGATGAAGATCTCGACGTCGAAAGAGAAATCGCTACCGAAAATATTCTCGCCCAACGCGCCGAGGGATCTTGCACGATCGATCTCCGCGGCGAGGCGAAGCCTCTCGGGCTCGTACTCGTGGCGAATGAAGACCGTCCCGCGATTGGCGCCAACACAATAGGCGGCGATGGCCATGCCTTCGATCAGGAGATGCGGAAGATCGTGAATCAATTCACGATCCTTGAAGGTTCCGGGCTCGCTCTCGTCTGCATTGCAGATCACATGCTTCGGAGACGCGGATTCAGCTGCGACCAGCGACCATTTGCGAGCGGTCGGAAAGCCTGCTCCGCCCATCCCGCGGAGTCCAGCCGCCTCGAGCCGCTCGATCGGCGCCGCGATCGAATGGTCGAGGCTTCCACGAAGTACTCGATAGGCATTCTGTTGCGAAGCGTCTTCCGGCGGTTTGGCGTTTGCAGGGTCGTAGGGATCCGCAGCAGGCCATGATCGAATGGGACGAAGCGCGGGCTCCCGAATCCGGGAATCCGTCGCGGCGCCCACACAATTCTCGACCGCCGCCCGATCGGAGGCCGCTACGATCCGGTGGCCCACCGCCGCTGCGGGCGCCTGATCGCATCGTCCGAGACACGACGTCTCGCACACGACAACGTCGTCCCGGCCTTCGGCCCAGGCTCGCATCGTGTCGAAGGCCTCGCCCGCACCCGCCAGCCGACAAGACAAGTCGCGGCATACACTGATCTCGGTACCGCTAGGCTGCTCGCGCAGAAAATGGGGATAGAAGGTCGACACACTCTCCAGCCGATGGAGCGGGAGCCGCAATCGGGCAGCCAGAGCCTCGAGACTCTCGGGGGAAAGCCAGCCTTCCACCTCCTGCAATTCGAGCAGCTCGCGAACGATTTCACCCAATCGGCAACTCCTGTGCAGTCCCGTGCAGAATTGACAGACAGAACCGGCACGCAGAACCCGTAAGTCTACCTCAACAAGGGGTCGACCCCAGGCGTTAAAACGCCCTACGATCCGGCCACCATGAACCAGGCACAGCCGGAAGACGGCCTTTTCCGTGTCATCGATAACATCGATGACCACGACGACAACATCACGCATTTCCTTCCCACCCGCCTCGCCGGCGGACCATGGAATCCTTCCCACCAGCACGGGGGCGCCGTTGCCGGTCTGCTCGCGCGTGCGTTACACCGAATCGAGTCGCCTGTTCCAATGCGCCTCACCCGAATCACGCTGGAGATGTTTCGCAGCGTCCCGATGACGCCATTGCGGGTCGAGACGCGGGTCGTCCGGGCCGGACGGCGCATTCAGAGCGTAGAGGCGAACCTGTTCGATAAGGAAATGCAGGTCGCCCGCGCCAGTGGACTCCGCATCCGATGCGAGCCTGCAATGTCGCTCTTGGAAACCTCTGAAACGCGCGACCCGATTCTGGGCGTGCCACCGGAGGGCGCCGTCCAGCCAGTCAAACCCAGAGCCGGCTTCGAAATTCCGCCGGGATTCATCAATGCTATCGATTTCGTTCGCGACGATGCTCCGAAATCCGGCGAACCGGCCACGGTCTGGGCCCGCATGCGATGCCGACTGACGGAGGGCGAGGACACTGCACCCATCTTGCGGCTGGCAACGCTCGCCGACTTCGCCAGCGGGACCGGCAACGACATGGACTACGCGAAATACACATCGATCAATCCGGACCTCACGATCCATGTACTTCGAGAGCCCCGTTCCGAATGGATCGGCATTCGAGGCCTGACCCGGCGAGCCGAAGACGGAATCGGCCAGAGCCATGCAACGATCCATGACCTCCAAGGTCCGATCGCGAACGTCTCTGCGAGCCTGTTATTGGATCAGCGCTGAGACGACGACTGGAACACGCGGGAAACGAACGAGGAGATCAGAATGGGCAAGCTCGATGGGCGTGTAGCGATCATTACCGGGGCCGGACGCGGGATCGGCGCAGAAGTCGCCAGGACATTTGCGGCCGAAGGCGCCGCGGTCGTCGTCAACGACCTCGGCGCGAGCATGGACGGGAGTGAGAACGAAGGGACGCCCGCGGAGGAAGTCACGCAAGAAATTCTCGATGCGGGCGGCAAGGCGACGGCGAACAACTGTGACATCACCGATTTCGAAGCGACCGAAAAATTGATCGCCCAGGCCGTCGAAGAGTTCGGAAAGCTCGACATCGTCGTCAACGTCGCTGGCATCATCCGTGATGGCATGATCTTCAAGATGGAGGAGAAGCAATTCGACGCCGTCATCGCCGTCCACCTGAAGGGTTCTTTCAATACCTCTCGCCATGCTGCGGCCTACTGGCGCGAAAATCGCGGCGGCGAGTACCGACTGATCCATTTCATTTCGGGATCGGGAATCTACGGCGCGCCGGCACAACCGAACTACGCGGCGGCCAAGATGGGCATCGTCGGTCTGTCCAACAGCTGCGCAAGCGGATTGAACGCCTACGGTGTCACTAGCAACTGCATCGCACCCGTCGCCTACACGCGAATGACCGCCAGTCTCGAGGGCAAGTCCACCGTGATGGACTACAGCCCAACCAACGAGAAGATGTCGACGAGGAACGTCGTTCCCCCGGTCGTGTGGCTCGCGAGCGAGCAGAGTAGCTGGATGAACGGCCGAATCATTCAATGCGGCAATGGTCGAATTGGCCTCTTCAACAGCCCCGCAATCGAACGAGAAGTCACCACACCCGGCGTCTGGGACATGGACGACGCATTCGAGGAAATGAACACCGCGTTCAAGGAAGCGGTCGTCTACCCGAATCCCTTCCGAAAGCCCAGGAGCTGATCCAGCTCCTAGGAGCCTGACTCGTCGGAGTAGTAGTAGACACCCCACTGGCCGGGCGTTTCGGAAACGCTCAAACGGAGCCTCTGGATCTGGGTTCGACCGAATTGCTCACCGATCTGCTTGACGAGTTCTCGGCCGATCCAGCTGGCAAGATTCTCAGCGGAGGTGTTGTTCACGGGGAGGACGCGGATTTCGTCCGACGGAACCATGTAGCGGCATTCCCGATAGGTGACGTCGGTATGCCCGTCGTCTCGCGCCTTCACCTCGAGTTCGGGATGCTCGCCGGGCAGGATCCAGCGCTCGTCGAGAGAATCACATAGCGCTCGAATCACGGGTTTCACGAGGATGAAATCGATGACCAGTCCGCGATCGGTGAGCTGGCCCTCGATTTCGGCATCCACATGGTAGTTGTGACCATGCAACCGTTCCTTCGAGCCGTCGGGGAAGATCAGGAAATGGGCGCAGGAGAACTTGAAATACTCCTTGTGCATGTGGATCGCCCAGCGTTCGGTACCCATCGAGCAGTTCTCGCCTCTCTCTTCGCGAACCATGAATCGCGTCACCCAGTATGACACGCCTCCCAAAGCGAGGCTTGACCGGGCCGGATACAAGCCGGAAGCTTGGCGTCATGACGGGATCGCATGTGCCCGAGATCCTCGGGGTTCTCAATCTTTCCCCCGAGTCGAATGTCCTCGAATCGATTGCAACGACCGAGCAAGAGATCTGTGAACGCGCGGCCATGCTCGTTCGCACCGGCGCCGATTGGATCGACCTCGGCGGACGCTCCATTACGCCTGACGCGGCCATGATCGACGACCAGGAAGAACGCAAACGCCTCCTCCCCGCCCTCGACCTGTTGAAGCAGAGAGGCAACGAAACCCGCATTTCGGTCGACACGTGGAGCGCTGAGACGGCGATTGCAGCGCTCGAGCGAGGGGCCGATGCGGTCAATTTCACGGCCGGTGCGACTCCGCGCGCCCTGTTGGACGAAGTCGCCACTAAAGAGGCGACTCTCTTCTTGACCTTCATGCCGTACGAGAACGCCTACGCAATGCGAAACGCCCCGCCCGCTGCCGTCAGCGTTCAGGCCGTCCTCGATCATCTCGGCCCGAAGGTCGAAGCCGCGCACGATGCCGGAATCGAGACACTCGTCATCGATCCGAATCTGGGAATCATCCATCCGTCGACCGACGATCACCAGAAGATCCATCAACAACTCGACATCATCTGGAATCTCGATCGGCTGCGCAGCGAGCTCGGCTGTCCGATTCTGCTCTACGCTGCCCGCAAACCGGAGCGCCTGGCACGCATCATGATGGCTTCCGCCATTCTTCATGCGGGCGCCGACTACGTTCGCACGCATAGCCCCGAAATGATTCTACGGTTGCGCAGCGGCGGATGAAACTGGACACGGGCCGCGATCAGTCCCTCCCCGTCTACCCAACCGAGGGTCCTCCATCGCCGCCGAGACTCGATCAAGCGTCCTCGGCAAAGGGACCCTGCGCGAGCCAGGCCACCAGATCGCGCAACGCCGCTTGATTGATCTCGTGGCCCATCTCGTATTCTCCCCAGGCGGCTTCGATCCCGAGATCCTGGAGCTTGGCTCGAGCGTCCTGGGCGTTGTCGATCGAAATCATCGGATCCTGGGTCCCGTGGATGAGCAGCGTCACGAGCGAAGCGCGCGCTTCGTCCGCTTGCAGCCCCTGGATGATCGCGTCCGGTAGCCAACTCGAGAGTGCGATCAGGGCTGCGTATTTTTCGGGTCGGCCGAGCGCCAGGTCGTAGGCCATGACCCCGCCCTGGCTGAAACCCATCAGGACGATTCGCTCGGGATCGATCGGATAGCGTTCCAGTGCGTCTTCGAGAAATCCCTCGAGCACCCCGCGAGCACCCACGAGCGAGGCAGGATCGACTTCGCCAGCCCCGGAAAGCGGAAACCAGCCATACGCGCGCTGTCCGGGAGCGGGCTCGATCATCATCGGACCCTGCGGACACAGAAAGAGCACCTCGCCCTGCTGAACGAGCGGTGCGAGCCCGAGCAAATCGTGGGCGCTCGCACCAAAACCATGTAGCGCCAGAATGGTCGGAAAGGGGCCCGTGCCCGCAGGTACATGAGCGGTGTGCATCAACTCCATCGAGTCACTTCTCCTGGTCCCCGCCGGATGAGTCGGCGGCGAGCCGGAGAGTAGAGGACCCGCCCGGTCGTGCTATCCATCCGGGTTCAATCGAGGCGAAGCCGCTCCCCACGGAGCGCAATCTCGAGATCACGAGAGAGACATGACCGACCGATCCATGAGTCTTTTCCAGAAGGTCTGGGACGCCCACCGCGTTTGCGAGCTGGCGTCCGGCCAAACCCAACTCCTGATCGGGACCCACCTGATCCACGAGGTCACGAGCCCTCAGGCCTTCGCGATGCTGCGTGAGCTCGGCCTACCCGTGCGATTCCCGAACCGGACTTTTGCGACCGTCGACCACATCATTCCGACCGACGACCAGTCGCGTCCCCTCTCCGATGAACTCGCCGAAGCGATGATGAGCGAGCTGGAGCAGAATTGCCGGGAGCACGACATCCAGTTCTTCGGCCCGGATACCGGTGCCCAGGGCATTGTCCATGTGATCGGACCCGAGCTGGGGTTGACCCAGCCTGGCATGACCATCGCCTGTGGCGATTCCCATACCTCCACCCATGGTGCCTTCGGCTCGATTGCCTTCGGCATCGGAACGAGTCAGGTCCGCGACCTGCTCGCGACGCAATGTCTCGCAATCTCGCCTTTGAAAGTCCGGCGCATCGAGGTCACGGGCGCACTTCAACCGGGCGTCTTCGCCAAGGACGTGATTCTCGCGATCATTCGCAAACTCGGCGTGAATGGCGGCGTCGGATTTGCATACGAGTACGCGGGACCGGTCATCGACGCTATGTCGATGGAAGAGCGAATGACGGTTTGCAACATGTCGATCGAGGGCGGCGCGCGTTGCGGCTACGTCAACCCGGACGAGAAGACGGTCGAGTACTTGCGCGGGCGACGCTATACGCCCGACGACGCAGGCTTCTCGGCCAGGGCCGCCGGCTGGCTCGCGATGGCGAGCGATCCGGGTGCAGTCTATGACGACGTCGTCCAGATCGAAGGTGGGGCCATCGAGCCCTCCATCACCTGGGGCATCCATCCGGGACATAATATCGGGGTCGGGGAGTCGATTCCGACGCCGAACAGCGTGTCGGAAGATGAACGGGCGGGCGTCGAAGAGGCCCTCGAGTACATGGACTTCGTCGCCGGAGCCTCGATTGCGGGCACACCGATCGACGTCGCATTCATCGGCTCCTGTACAAACGGTCGAATCTCAGATCTCCGCGAGGCTGCCAAGATCGCCGAGACAGGTCACGTCAAGCAGGGCGTACGCGCGCTCATCGTGCCCGGCTCGGCCGAAGTCCAGAGACAGGCGGAAGCGGAGGGTTTGCATGAGATCTTCCGTAGCGCTGGCTTCCAGTGGCGAGAGCCCGGATGCTCGATGTGTCTCGCGATGAATCCGGACAAGCTGCGCGGACGTGAGGTCTGCGCTTCGTCGAGCAACCGGAACTTCAAAGGGCGCCAGGGTTCGCCTTCGGGCCGCACACTCCTGATGTCACCTGCGATGGTCGCCGCGGCGGCGATCGCCGGTGAAGTCGTCGATGTTCGCAAGGTCGGCTAAAAGCCGACAGGCGCGTATACGAGAGGAAGCAACATGAGTCACGACGAGGACGCACTCGTCCGGATCGAATCCATCGAAGGCACAGCCAATGTCGTCCGCGGTGACGACATCGATACCGACCGGATCATTCCAGCGCGCTTCATGAAGGTCGTCACCTTCGATGACATGGGCCGTCACGCCTTCGAAGACGCCCGCAAGGCCGCCAAGGGAAAGCACCCCCTCGACGACGAACGATTTTCCAATGCCGAAATTCTCGTCGTCAGTCAAAATTTTGGCTGTGGATCTTCGCGCGAACACGCCCCCCAGGCGCTGATGCGCTTCGGGTTCAAGGCCTTCATCGGAGGTTCCTTCGCCGAGATCTTTGCCGGCAACTGCACGAGCCTCGGATTGCCCTGCGTCACGCTCGATGATGCCGATCTCGCGAGGCTGATGGATACGATCGAGCTCGATCCCACACAAACGCTGCGTGTCGACATCCAGGCTCGGACCGTCACGAGCCGTGCGGGAGAGATGCAAGCCAACATCCCCGATGGCGTCCGAAACCAGCTACTCGAAGGCACCTGGGACGCTACCCGCGTCCTACTCGAAGCAGGCGCCGCAATCGAAAGAACCGCGGCCGCCCTCCCCTACATGAATCCGCCCGCCTAACCCCAATCCGTCATCGAGCTTGCGTGCTGCGAATGCGAGCGCGGCACGGCGCGATTTTCGCGAATGGCTCGGCCATCAGAGTGCGACCGATCGCGGCTTGATGAGGGTCTGGCTTTCGGTCTGTGGCCGTGCGATATCGGATTTTGGCCTGCGCTTTAGTTCGCGAAAACCGCGCCGCACCGCACTCTCCCGTATTGGCGAATGACGGATTGACGTTAGGCGGGGCTCAGCGGCCTTTGAAGCTGGGATCGCGTTTCTCTACGAAGGCAGTCGTTCCTTCGACACGGTCGTCGGAAGCGAAGACGAGTCCGAAGGCCCGCTGTTCGAGTGCGTGAGCCGTGCGTACGTCGGCATCCTGTCCGTCTTGCATGACCTGCTTCGCGATTCTCGTCGCGACCGGGCCGCGCTCAGCGACCGCTGCGCCTGCCGCCATCGCCGCGGGTAATAGCTCCTCCGGTGCAAAGACTCGATTGACGAGCCCGATGCGTGCGGCCTCCTCCGCAGCGATGGGCTCGGCCACCAATACGAGTTCCTTGGCCCATGCGAGTCCGACTCGTCGAACCAGCCGGCTCGTTCCACCAAATCCGGGAATCAGTCCAAGCTTCGTCTCAGGCTGGCCAATCCGTGCCTTGTCGGATGCATAGATCCAATCGCAGGCCAGTGCGAGTTCACAGCCGCCGCCCAGGGCGAAGCCGTTTACAGCGGCGATCGTCGCGATCGAAAGGCCTTCGAGTCGCGCGAAGATGCGATGGGCCGAGGCGGAGAAGGCCTCGGCTTCGAGCGGTGTCATGGACTGCATCTCGCCGATATCCGCCCCCGCGATGAACGCTCGGCCGGCACCCGTCACGACGAGCGCCCTGACGTCGGAGTCTTCGACGATGGCATCGATCGCCCCGTCGAGGGCCTCGAGTAGTTCCCGGTTGAGCGCATTCAGTGCATCTGGTCGATCCAGAGTGACGAGCGCGACCGCCCCCTTCTTCTCTAGATGTACGAGCTCCGCCACTTCCCACTCCTTCTTGCACTCTTTGCGTCGACTACTCCGGCGAACCCGCCGGCCGATGGAAGATAACGCGTCAGCGAGTGGTTTCGGCCGCGAATCGTGACCGATATTCGCAGCCATTCGAGGCGATTGTTCGGCCACACGTCCGAGAGCGTGATTCAAAGGTGATATGCTAAGCGCATCACAAACGCAAAGGAGATCCTGATGGCGGCTAGCGCACCCATTCTTTCCCTCGTCGCGGGCTTGGTGGCTCTATTCGGCGTGGCCGGCGCCTATCTCGGCCTGGTCGCCCCGCTCACGGGCTTCATGCTCTTCGCAGCCGGTGCGATCATCGGAGGCCTCTTGAGTGTGATCGTCAGTCTTATCGGAATCGTACTCACCCGCGGCGGGGTCGATCCGGCGGGACGTTCGAAGGCGATGGGGGGCCTCGCAATCGGACTCGGTCTTCTGATCGTCGTACTCGGTGTCGGCACGACAGCCGGAGACGCACCGCCGATCAACGACATCACGACCGACCTCGAGAACCCACCCGCTTTCGAGTCCGCGACGATCGTGCCCGACTATGTCGGTCGCGATATGAGCTACCCGGTTGAATTCGTCGAAATCGTTCGCGTGTCGTATCCAGATCTCGAAAGCCTGCGCGTCGCCAGCCCGCCCGACGTCACGTTCCAGCGAGCCATCACGGCGGCTGAAACACTCGGCTGGGAAATCGTCTCGCGCAGCGAGAGCAGACACGTCTTCGACGCACAGCACGTTTCCACGATCTTCCGCTTCGTCGACGACATCACGGTCCGCATCGTCCCGGACGGCCCGGGCTCACGAATCGACATGCGCTCGAAGTCGCGAGACGGTCAGAGTGATCTCGGAGCGAATGCGGCTCGAATCCGCGCCTTCTTCGACGCCCTTCGTTGAGCCTCTGATAAAATCGAAGTCTGAAGAATCGTCAAGCGTCGAGGGCCGCACACAAACGAACGATCCCGAGCATCGCATCAAAGGTCTGTGTCGTCCGCGTAGCAGGGCCACCTGCGGAGAGTTCGGCGAACCCGCCATCACCTGCCTGCTCCTCGAGTAGCCGCTCGAGGAGCTCCGTGACGTCGAAGGTCGCGCCAGGCAGGGCCTGCGCATCGCAGGTCAGCAGAACCCGCACCGTGGCCACCGCGTCGAGCTGGCGACTTCGAAATCCCTTCTCAAGCGCACGCCCGCACCACTGCAATGCCTCGTCCGAAAGATCGTGGGCCACGTTCGTAAAAAAGTGGGCGTAGGCGAGGAGCGCTGAATAGCCATCGTTCTCGACCGCGTCGGGTTCGAATCGTTGCGCCAGAAACTCACCCGCAGCCTCGAGCAGGCTCGGCCTCGAGACGGGCGTCCGACCGAGAATTCCAGCGACCATTCCAGTCCAGAAGACCTCCGCTTGCTCCGCCGCGCGACCCGGCCCACTCGTTGGAACCCTGAAGGCACCGTCGTCCGACTGTCGCGCCTCGAGAGATCGCGCCGCCAACTCGACCCAGTCTGCGTGGATCACTTTGGCGTCCGCCGCCACGAGCAGACCCTCGAGGGTGCCCACGATCGCCACAGCCTTCGAATCCAGGGCTTCGAGATCCGTTGGCGGAAAGCCAAGACCGCCGTGGGACACCAGGGTCCCGAGCGGCAGACTGCCGTCCTCAGCTTGTGTCGAAACGATCCGATCGGTCAGATCGGAGCTGGGTCGGGCCCCACACAGAACCTGTGCGCGCAGTGCCGCCCACGGATCGGGCTGGCTCTCCAAGAAGCGGTACGCGCGCTCGAGCGTTTCAGCCGCACGCTGGCGCAGGGCCCTGACGAGATCTGCGTCTTCGCCGCCGGTGTCGAGATGGACGATGCTCACGCCGGAGAACGTAGTCGGCTCTAAGATGACGCGCCTCCTGCCGGCCGGAGGTCTGGCCGGCTAAGCTGAG
>CBFDDD010000079.1:0-22491 GCA_965603475.1 uncultured Myxococcales bacterium | reverse complement strand
TCGCCCACTCGTAGAGAGTCCACGAGATCATCACCCCGACCAGCAAGAGAAAGAATGGCCTAGCGCGGGCGAAGTAGATCTCGGTCGAATCGAGCTCGGGAGCCTCCGCTGGCATGCTGATAACGTAAGCGGCCAGCGCGATCAGGAGGATTGGCGCTATTGCGAGGACGAAGAGGACGAAGTGCCACTCGCTCGAACGGACACCCCATAGACCCCAGATGTACCTCAGGGTCAGGAACAGCAGGAATAGAGACGCGAAGAACCGCAAGCTCGAGTAGCCAGCATTGCCTCTCGCCAGCATAGGCCGGCTCCAGCCAGCCAGGATCTCAGAGATCGCGAACCCAGCGACAATCGCGATTGTGACTAGTACGAACTCAAACTCGGACAAGGTTGCCCCTGCTGTGCGAAGACGCCGCCCAACTAGTATTCGACGACTACCCATTCAGCCGCCTCCAGTCGAATATAACGCAACGCCTCGATCATCCTCCGCAAACGATTGGGCCTGGCCACTCGCCACCTGCTCGAACCATTGCCGAGCACGTACGATCGCTTTGATTAGGGCCGGGTTGTAGCCCGTCAGCAAGGCGATCGCGAAACTCTAGATGCGCCCGCTCCATGATCTGAAGTCCGCGAATGAGCGATGCGACGGCAAATATGAGGAGCTTCAGCCCATCATCCAGCCGGAACGGCTTCGATCAGCTCGTCTGTCGTCACCGTACGCGTCTTCGCCTTCGCAATGATCTCGGGCTCGACGTTGAAAACGAGATCGCCATTCGCGCCGATCGCGTCCGTCTTCATGCAATCGGGCATGACCTCGGCGTCGGAAGGTGTGCCCGCGAGATCGTTGAACGCCCACTCGTCGAGCAGGATTTGCCAGCCTTGATCGACGATCTCATCGGGCGTGATCTCGACACCAAAGAAAGCCGCGTAGAATGCGCGAACCGTCTCCGTTGGCGCGCCGACGAACATGCAGAAGCCCGAGGCGTCACCGATCGCGTTCGTGATCTGCGCCTTCTGGGATGCGTGAGCGAGCGCGTCGCCCTTGAGGCCCGTATCCGTGACGAGCCCCGCCGTATGGTCGGCACCCTGCGCACTACTCGCGTAGGTGACACCCGTCGCCAGCAGCGGGCGCGGATCCCAGGCTGGGATCGCTTGTCCCCGAACGGTCGGAACGCGCGGATGGTTCGTCGCGCGCCCCGTCGTATCGGCACCGTCGCCGATGATCTTGCCGAGTTCCGTACCCTCACCGATCTCGCGAATCAACCGCTTCGCCCCTTCCGAGTCTCCGAAGTCCATCTTTCCGGCATCCATGTAGATCCCGATGGCAGCGCCCGTCTCAATCGTATCGAGCCCGACGTCGTCGCAAAGCCGGTCGAGGTGTGCGACTTCGTCGAGGTCGCCGATTGCGCAATTCGCGCCTAGCATCGTCAGGGTTTCGAACTCGAGGGCAGACGTGATGTATTTTCCGTCAGGTCCGTGCACGACATTGCTGCACTGGACGATGCAGCCCGTCAGACAATTGTGCATGCCGCCACCTCGGGTCTCGAAGTTCTTGTGGATGTTGGCTCCGTCGAGCGCGTCCGCGTGTTCGAACTGACCGGAAATTCGATTGCGCGAGGGAAACGTGTGCATCAAGTTCGCCATCGGCACGGTCGTCGACGTCCCCCCGGCCAGAGGCTGCGGGCCGCTCTTGTACTCCTTGCTGAAACCCTTGACGAGGGCCGTGAACGCCTTCGGTTCCGCGGGTCGACGCAGCTTCGCCCGCCCCGGGTCGACACTCATGAACTTGAGTCCTTTCGAGCCCATGACCGCGCCAAGGCCACCGCGGGCGGCATGCCGGGTCGGATAGCGATTGTCCTGATCGGTCGTTCCGACGGATGCGCCATTTAGTCTCTGCTCTCCAGCCGGACCGCAGATGACGAAGGAAGTCTGCTTCGGATAGCGCTTCGAAAGCGTCTCGCACGCCGGATAGTTCCAAACGCCGCGAAGATCGTCGGCGGGCACGATGCGCGCGCCGTTCGCATCGAGCTCCACGCCGAAGCGCGCGCTCGCATCTGCTGGCTGGCCGGTAACGATGACGCAGCGATAGCCGAGCTTCGCGAAATGCTGACCCGGATTGCCTCCGGTATTGGCCTCTTTGCTACCGCCCGTCATCGGACTCTTCGCGCCGACCGAGAGACGTCCCGATGTCGGAGCGGCTGTGCCCGCGAGCACGCCTGGCGCGAAGACCAGGACGTTGTGAGGGCCGAGCGGATCACATTTTGGATCGCACTCTTCGAGAAGTACCCGGGCCGAAAGGGCGCGTCCGCCGAGCAGTCTCCACTTTTCGGGATAGGGTTCGGTCGTCAACGTCTGGGTCGTCATATCGATTCGAAGCAAAAGGTCTCCCTGCTCCGCGCTCGCCGCCGTGTTCTCTGCCATTCCCGACCCTCTCTTGGAAGCGCTTCTTCGTTTCGCCGCTTCGCTGTTTCTCAATTCCCTGGTTTCTTCTCGCCCATGTACTCTATACGACCCCGACCTTCTTTGTATTCCGACCGAAGGCGGTCATGCGCGTGGATCGGCCGATGACGGAATCCGGGGTCCTAATTGGGGCAATCGACCCGATTCTCTCTGCGATTCGTGCACCAACGCCCCAGATGGTCGATATTGCAGCGAGAGGTTAATCGATGCTCTCTCATCTCCGCGTCCTCGACCTGACCGACGGCGGCTCCGCCCTGGCCGGCCAGATCCTCGCCCAGCTCGGCGCCGAGGTGATCCTCGTCGAGCCGCTCGAAGGGGTCGCTTCGCGGCATACGGGCCCCTTCGCCGACGATGTCCGCGACCCGGACCTAAGCCTCGAGTTCTGGGCCGCTCATCGCGGCAAGCGCTCGCTCGCGCTCGACCTCGATAGCGAACCCGGTCGCGCAGAACTAGCAGAACTCGCTCGCACGGCGGACGTCTGGATCGAGGACGGCTCCCGCGGAGACCTCGGCGAAGACCTCACTCCGAACGGCCTTCTCGAAGCGGCTCCCGAACTCGTTGTCTGTTCGATCAGCGCCTACGGCGCCGCCGGCCCCAAGTCGGATTGGCCGGCGACGGATCTCACGGCGGCGGCTTCGTCCGTCACCCTCTTCATGACCGGCGAGGCCGATCGCGCGCCGCTCGGCACGAGCATTCCGCAAGCGTTCTACCACGCGGCCGGCGACGCGGCTTCCGCGATCCTGATCGCGCTCGAGGAACGAAGACACTCGGGACGTGGCCAACACCTCGACGTGTCGGCCCAGACGTCTTTCATGCAGGCGAACCAGTCGGGCGTGCTCTCCGCGGGCTGGAACTCGACGCCGCTCACGCGCACGGGTGGCGGTGTGCTCCTGGGCGACTACCGGATCCGCTTCATCTACGAGTGCGCGGACGGCTTCATGAACTTCACGTTCCTCTTCGGCGAACCCATCGGCCACGCGACGGCGCGATTCATCGCCTGGATGGACGAGGAGGGCTTTGCGACCGAAACACTCCGGAACGAGGACTGGGTCCGCTACGGCGCCAAAATGATGGGAGGCGAAACGACGGTCGAAGCGCACGAAGAAGTTCTCGCAGCGATCGAGCGCTTCACGCGGACCAAGACCAAGGCAGAGATCCTCGAGGCCGCATTCGAGCGGAGCCTGCTGATCGTTCCGCTCAACGACTGCGGCGATCTCGTCGCTTCCGAGCACCTGGCCGAGCGGGAGTTCTGGGTCCCGATCAAACATCCGGGCATGGATCGTGAAATCCTCCACCCGGGCGCCTTCGCACGAATGAGCGCGACGCCGCTCGCGGCAAATCGGCCGGCGCCCCGGCTGGGCGAACTAAGCCTCGAGCCGAACCGCTCGGAGCGAACGACGACTGGTTCCGAACGAACGAAGGCCACCCAGGCGAATTCGCCTGGCGGCGCGCGACAGCTGCCCCTCGAAGGACTCAAGGTCCTCGACTTCACCTGGGTCTATGCGGGTCCGGCGATCACGCGCCAGCTGGCCGACTTCGGCGCGAACGTCATCAAGATCGAATGCCCCACGGCCCACGACGCCCTTCGCGCGAACCAGCCCTTCAAGGACGACGTCCCCGGCTCCGATCGATCCGCCAACTTCTCGAGCGTCACGCTGGGCAAGCGGAGTCTCGGGCTCGACATGAACGCGCCCGGGGCGCGGGATCTCGTTCTCTCCCTCGTCGACTGGGCAGACGTCGTCGTCGAGAACTTCTCGCCCCGCGCGATGAAGAAATGGGAGCTCGACTGGTCGGTCCTCGGTGCGCGCAAGCCATCGCTCGTGATGCTTTCGAGTTCGCTCATGGGACATACGGGGCCTCATCGAATGCTCGCGGGCTATGGCACGATGGGCTCGTCGATCGCGGGCTTCGGCTACGTGACGGGCTGGCCCGGGGAGCGACCCTGCGCGCCCTACGTGGCGTATACCGACTACGTGTCGCCCCGCTTCGCAGTGCCCACGCTGCTGGCCGCCGTCGACCACGCGCGGCGCACCGGGGAGGGGCAGCACATCGACCTCTCCCAGGGCGAGGCGTCGATGCATCTCCTCGGCGCGGCGCTGCTCGACTACACGGCGAACGGTCGGGTCATGAGCGCTCGGGGAAACGCGCATCCCCACTACGCCCCTTCCGGCGTTTATCCGTGCGCGGGCGACGACCGATGGGTCGCGATCGCGGCACCGGACGACGAAGTCTTCGCGGCGCTCGATCGCGTGGCAGGCGTCGGCTGGACATCCGACCCGCGCTTCGCCACCGCGAACGCACGGCGCGACCACGCGTCGGCCCTCGACGCTGCGATCGCCGAGTGGAGTGCTGGTCAGCACCGAGACGACCTCGAAGCACGGCTGGTCGAAGCCGGCGTTCCGGCCCACCGGGTGTGCGAATCGCACGACGCCTTCGAGGATCCTCAGCTCGCCGCCCGCGGCCATTTCGTGACGCTCGACTACGGCGAATGCGGCCCGGTGCCCTACGAGAACGCGCGCGTCCGATTCTCGGCCACACCCGCAGAGCCACGACCCTGCCCGACCCTGGGCCAGGACAACCCGACGATCCTCTCGGAGACCCTGGGACTCGACGACGACACGATCACCGAGCTGGTGATCGCGGGTGTGATTCAGTAGCTGAAATCGAAGCTTCGCCGCGGCGTTGGTGCATGAATCGGAGACGTGTCGCCGGTTTCTCCGTTTCGGGGATCTGGGTCAGGCGCCGATTGCGAAGGACTCTGGCCGGCCAAGCTCCGTCATCCGGTTCAGGATGTTGAATGCGATCAGTGCCTCGGCCTCCTGCGATTTGGGATGACGAGCCGGGTCTCGACTCCCCTCCGTCGAATCTCCATTGGCACTTCGTATCGAATGCAGCTCACGAGCGCGTCCGCGTAGATCCCGCCGAGGTTGACCTTCTGTCGCTCAACGCAGTTGCGTTCGCGGTGTGTCACCCAGATGGCTTTTTGGCTTCGCGCCCTATCACGATTCTGCCCGAGCGTGGTCTGAAACGGAGCCTGGGGCTGCCGACGTCTAACTCCTGGGCTCCAACGTTATCGCCGTCACGATGGTGTCCCGGATCTTCGCCGATGAGAGCAGTCAACGCCGGCCGAAGCGTCGCACCAGGGTGGTGCCGCGAAGGCGGTTTCGTAGTGAAAGGAATTCTCGTGATCAAATTTCGCAACATTGCGGTGCTCGCAGCTGCCTTCGCGTTGGCTCTCCCGGCGGCCGCATTCGACGTCGTCGAGGTATCCATGAAGGAGCTCTCGGACGGCTCCATAATCGAGTTCGAATCCTCATTCTGCGAGGTGGTGGTCGGAGACACGCTCCCGATCATGCTCACAGGAGCGGATGGCGATGCGGCCACGGCCGAGATCGTGGCGGTGTCGGTCAAGACGCACAACGGCGCGACTCCCAATCGGGGGAAGAAAAAGGGCGGTGATCGCACGGCCAGCGTCTTCGGCGTGATCGGGTCCGACGGCCGGACCATCGACTTGACGCTCGACACGGCCGACGAGGGCTGGCACACGGTGCACGCTCGCATCGAGCTGTCCACGGGCGACAAGCTCGGCGTGAACCTCCACTCGATGCCGTGCGAGGAGGACGACGAAGAAGAGGAGGAGGAAGAGGACGAAGTGCTCTCGTAGCACTGTTTTGCATCCGGTCCGATGCCGGGGTGCTTCCCCTGAGCGGGGAGGCGCCCCTCTCCCCGGACGGGACTTGGTCGCTCAGCGCAGCGTAGTTGTCAGAAACGTAGGTGCAGGTAGTCCCGATTCCCTGCGGATCATTGATCTTCAGCCGGAGACGAGTTCGCCCACGACTCCCCCCACCGCCATTGAGTCTGCGAAAGCAGAGACTCTTCCCCGACATCCAGGTCGACGCCGAGAAATTCACTCGATTCCGCGGGGTTTTGGCAGTTGAGATTTATCGAATCCGAACCGGAGACGGCGGGTTATGGGGGGCAACGCGCCGCGATGTGCGTGTTCATCTCTGTTGCCAAGTTCGGCAGTTCGTATTGCGGATCCGGTGAACGATCGCGTGTTTCTCTATCCCCGCGTCTCGGGGACTTTGGCCGGCGGACGGGTTTTGAGAACGCACAAGGGCTGCTCGAAATTGCCCTGTGCTTTCAAGGCGTTGCCGTTGCAACGCCTTGAGTTCAGAATGTCTTGAGACGCAGCAGGGAAAAGCTCAATGATTCTGCAGCGGACCGATATTGAGAACCGACAGCCCAAGGATTCAGTCGCGGATCGACGATCTCGTTTTCGGACAGTCTCGATCCGCCTTCCCCTGACACGTGCCCGGGTCCGAACAAGCCCCGCAGCCCTCGTGCATGCGTCCCCTCCGTGAGAGCCCGAAGAGGATGAACAAGAAGGCCAATAGCGCGGGGGCGAGCCAGTCCATCACGTCGAACTCAGAAGGCCGGCGAAGCCCATGAAGCCCAGCGAGAGGCTGCCCGCGATGATCAGGACGAGACCCATGCCCCTGGCAACGCTGGGAAGATTGACCAGTTCGGTTTCTTCCCGTATCGACGCCATGAGTACGAGCGCGAGGGTGAGTCCGCAACCGGCGCCGAGAGCGAATGCCAGACTCTCAAAAAAGTCGTACTCGCGATTGGTCTGGAAGATCGCCAGGCCGAGGATCGCGCAGTTCGTTGTGATCAACGGGAGGTAGATCCCCAATTCCCGAAAGAGCGCTGGGCTGACCTTCTTGATCACGGTTTCGACGATCTGCACGAGCGAGGCGATCACGACGATGAACGCGATGATTCGCAGATAGGGGGCCCTCTCGAGGATGAAGGCATTCAGGAACGAAACCGTCACAGAGGTCAGCACCATCACGAAGATGTTGGCCGCGCCCATGCGCAGCGCCGTCTCGACCCGTGCCGACACGCCCAGGAACGGACACAGGCCGAGAAAGAGCGCCAGCGTGAAGTTGTTGACGACCATCGCGGACAAGAAAATCCAGGCGAGTTCGGTCACCGTACCCTGTCCTCCTTGGCCGTCTCGATCTGCACCCCCCGTCTCTCTTGCCACCATGCGAGGCCGAGCAGGAGTGCTCCGAGCGTGAGGAATCCGCCCGGTGGCAGGATCATCACGATCCACGGCTCGTAGGCGGGTCCGAAGAGCGACACGCCGAGGAAGCTTCCGCTGCCCAGCACTTCGCGTACGGCTCCCAACATGAACAGCGCAATCGAAAAGCCCGCGCCGGTTCCCAGAGCGTCGAGAAACGCTCGGCCCACTGGCCGCTTCGATGCAAACGCCTCCTGACGGCCCAGAATCATACAGTTCACGACGATGAGCGCGATGAACGCGCCGAGCGCTTTATGGATTTCCGGCACTAGCGCTTGCAGGCTGAGGTCGGCAACCGTTACGAAAGTGGCGATGATCAGGATGTATGCGGAGATGCGAATTTCCGCGGGAATGAAGCGCTTGCACAGCGATACCAGCAGGCTCGACCCGCAGAGTACGAAGAGCGTCGCCAATCCCATCGCGAGGCTGTTCTCGACATTGTTGGTCACGGCCAGGGCGGGACACAGGCCTAACATCTGGATCAGGACTGGATTCTCACGCCAGATACCACGCAGCAGATCCTCCTGTTGTGTCGTCTCTCTCATGGCGAAGTCTCCAGATATTGCGCCTCGATGGGCGCGCGCAGCCGGGCGAGCGATCGATTGATGATGCGCACGATGGCGCGAGAGGAGATGGTCGCGCCCGAGATCGCGTCGATCTCGCCGGGTGCTCCACTCGCGCGCTTCACCGCCACGAGTGGCGGAACGGACTGCTCGAATTGCGCCAGGAATGCCTGATCCTTTTCGATCTTGTCGCCGAGCCCCGGCGTTTCCCTGCTCTCGAGCACTTTGATTCCGAGAAGCCGACCGGTCGCGGGGTCGAAGCCGTAGATGAGCGTGATGACGTCCTGAAAACCGGCTGCCGCGGCCTTGATCGCCACGCCCGTCTTCACACTGTTTGCGTCCAGTCCGATGTAGATCTTCTCCGCTCCGGCCGGCGGCGGCGATTCGAAGATGCCCTGGGGTGTCGCGTAGAGGGTCTCGTAGCGCGCGGGGCCGTTCAGGACTTCGCTGATCGCGAGGCGAAGGACTTCGACCTTGTGGGCCTCGATAGTGGGAAGCGTCACCGTGAAGACCCCTACGATGAGCAGACCTGCCAATGCGCCCGCGACGCCCAGAGTCGCGACCATCCGCAGGGATGAGGCCTCTTCGGGGGACGTGGAAATCGTGCCGCCGTCGATGCTGTCTTCGCTCATGGTTTTCTCCTGAGCGGATGCGTGGCGAAGACGTTCGGCTGGGTCGCACGATTGATGAAGGGTACGAGCGCATTCATCAGGAGAATGGCGTACATCACCCCCTCGGCGAGTCCGCCCCAGACGCGGATCACAACGACCAGAAAGCCGATTCCGGCGCCAAAGATCCAGCAGCCTCGACGTGTGACCGGCGAGGTCACCATGTCGGTCGCCATAAAAACGGCGCCTAGCATCAAGCCGCCGGAGAAGAGCATGAAGACGGGGCCAGGGTAGCGAGCCGCATCGAACCCGTGGAGGAGAGCGGAGAACAGCGCCACGACGGCGAGAATGCTCACCGGAATGCGCCAATCGAGATGTTTGCGTGCCGCCAGATACAGGCCGCAGAGAAGAATGACGAGTCCAGACGTCTCGCCCAACGAACCGCTCGTCGTTCCCAGGATCAGGTCCCAGTTGGGCGTCGACGTCTGCTCGAACTTTATCAGTCCGAGCGGCGTTGCACCGGAAAACCCATCGACGGCTTCGGGGCTCATCAGGGGGAACGCGAAGTTGTCCCCGCGGAGACTCCACCATCCGTCTGCGGGAACCGACCAGGTCGTGAGCGCGACCGGAAACGCGGCCTGCAAGAAAGCACGACCCAACAGCGCCGGATTGAAGACGTTCTGGCCGAGGCCTCCAAAAATGAGCTTGCCGAAGCCGATCCCGAAGGCACCGCCCAGAAAAGCCATCCAGAGCGGAATCCCAGGCGGCAGCGTGAGCCCTAGCAGGATCCCCGTGATGGCCGCGGATCCGTCACGCAGCGATCGAGTCCCCTGTCGTCCCAGGAGTGACTCCGGGGCGATGGCCCCGAGCGTACTGGCTGCAACGACGAACATTGCGCTGGGGCCGAAGAAGTAGATCGCGCTCGCAACCACAGGCCCGAGGCCCATCACAACCGACCACATGATCGTCGGCGTCGTGTCTCCCGCCTTGATGTGTGGCGATGCGCTTACGATTCGGGTCGTGGCGCTCATGACGGCGGCCGTCGACGCAAGGCCGTCTTCGCCATCGCGAAAAGCTGGGTAAGGGGAATATTCGACGGGCACGCATAGGAACAGCAGCCGCAGAGCATGCAGTCCGTCAAGTGATAGTCGACCATCTCCGACCAACGATCGTTCATGGCGAGGTTGCCCAGACGCTGGGGGTTCAGGAAGACCGGGCACGCGTCGAGGCAATGGCCGCAGCGAATGCAGGGATAGCTCTCTACAGGGGGCGCTTCGTTTCTGCTCAATACAAGCACACCACTCGTACCCTTCAGAATCGGCGTATCCAGACTCGAGATGGCGACGCCCATCATTGGGCCGCCGAAGATGATCTCGTTCGCATCGTCAGTCAGGCCGCCGCTCCCAGCGAGAAGATCGCGAAGCCTGGTGCCGACCGGCACGATCCAGTTCCCGGGCTCGCGCACGCCGGGCCCGGTCACCGTCACGATCCGCTCGATCAAGGGAAGTCCCGTCTCGAAGACCTCGGCGAGGGTCGCCACCGAACCCACGTTCTGTACGACGACGCCAACCTTGCCGGGCAGTCCGCCGGACGGAACCTCGCGATCGAATACGGCCTTGATGAGCATCTTCTCGGCGCCTTGCGGATATTTCGCCTCGAGAGGGCGTATCTCGATATCGAGGTCCGCAGGCAGTGTGGCCCGCATGGCTTCCATGGCGTCGGGCTTGTTCTGCTCGATCCCGATCACGGCACGCCGGATCCCGAGGCAGTGGAGCATGATGCGAATGCCCAGGTGGACGCGTTCGCTGTACTCGACCATCACACGGTGATCCGAAGTGAGATAGGGCTCGCACTCGCAGCCGTTGACCAACAATGCGTCGATCACCTGATCGGCTGGAGGCGAGAGCTTCACATGCGCCGGGAACGCAGCGCCTCCCAGTCCAACGACGCCGGCTTGCTGCACCGCCGCAATGATCTCTTGCCGCGAAAGCCCTTCCCAGTCCGGGACCAGACGCCGACGGAGCGCCTGCGCCGCATAGCGATCCACGCCGATCCGAACTGCCGTCTGGAACTGGCCGCTCGGATGGGGCCAGAGTCCGATCGCAGTGACTTTCCCGGCGGCCGAGGCGTGTACCGGTGAGGAGATGAAGCCGTTCGCAGCCGCGATGACGTCGCCGCGTTCGACGTGGTCTCCGACGCGAACCATCAAGCTCGCAGGCGCGCCCGTGTGTTGCTGGAGCGGCAATACGACTTCGTCGGGAAAGGGCAGGCGACGGATGGGGCTGGCGGCCGTCAACTCCTTGGCATCGTCGGGATGCACGCCACTCCGGAATGTCGCTAGTCCACGCATGCCGACTCAGTTGAACCGCTCTGCGCGTTTGATCAGCTTTTCAAGATCCGGCTCCTGGGCGTCGAGGGGTGTTCCCGGATGAATGATTTCGGCAGGACAAGCCTCCGCCGCCATGACGAGCTGCTTGAAGGTTCCGGCACTCGCGTCTTCGATGTAGGCCTGTTTGTTCTGGTTGTAGGCGAACATTCGCTTGTTCAGTTTGATGCAATCATCACAGCTGGTGCACAGTTCCGTGTCGATATAGGGCTCCAGGCTGAGGCCGTCGTCTTCATCAACAGCCTCTTCAGAGGTTTCTTCGGCTGATTCGTCTGCGCGCACTTCGGGGGAGATCGGTGTGGGTGCGGACGTAGCCAATTCCGATGCTTCGATCGGCAGCGCCCCGGTGGCCGCCGCATTCGTCGAGATCGGCGCGGCGATGGAAGTGGGAGCCGGAAGCGCGTTCGCCTGCTCGAGGATCTGTGCGACCGTCTGGTTTTCGCCGCTTCGCAGCAGACCTTCGGCCATGCGGCGCGCAACGAGTCGTGGGTACTCGGCTCGAAGACTCTCCAGCCGGGCGTCGAATTCGGCACGAAGCGCCGCGCTCCTCTTTTCGAAGTCGGCTTCGGCCTTGACCTCCTCTCTCTTGCTGGCCTTGGACGAAGAGACGATGCCGGCCATCTCCTGGAGCGTGTGCCAGAGAGCGAGACGCTCCTCGGCCAGGGTCACGATCTCCTCCGACACCGCCAGCCGTGCGAGCTGTTTTTCGGAGCGGGTGACATAGATGAAGGGAGATTTGTCTGCGCGAAGGTCCGAGGAGAGCGAGAGGTATTCGTGAAACGGAACCCATGTCGTGTTCGAATCGACGTCGGGCACCGGATCGAAATGCCTTCTGAAGCGCGTCTCGTGGGCCGCCCAATCCGCTGTCGTTACGGGGATCGTCATCGTCCGCTCTTCACTGGCTTCGTTGTCATCCCCCGCGCGATACCGTAGTTCGTAGGTCGGCCAATCGGCTTCGAGAGCCGGGTTGCCTTCGAGGTCGAGACGATCCGCTAGGTCCGGACCGCCGTCGGGGTCGTAGACGAGATGGGGGACGGCCCGGCTTTCCAACGCCAGTCGCGCAGCGTCGGGGGCCTCACTGTCGCCGATTCCCCATTCGACCGGGCATGGCGAGTTGAGGATGAAGATCGAAGGCCGCCGCGCACCCAATCCTTTCAGGACATTGCCGAGCAGGTGACTCGGCGCCCCTTGCGACGACTGCAGGACGAATGCGTTTCGGTGGGCAATTGCGATCAGCGCGAGCTCCTTGCGCGTCTCTTCCTTGCCGTGATGGTCGGCGCCGAACGCGGCCATGTCGGAGATCTGGCCGGTAAAGCCGCTCGTGCATGCCTGGCCTCCGGTATTCGAGTAGACCTGCGTGTCGACCACGACGACCCGGATCGGCTTGTTGGTCGACAACAGGCGCGAAAGGTTCTGCAAGCCGATGTCCATCATGGCGCCATCGCCGCCCACGGCGAAAACGGGCGGACAGAGGTCGAACTCGTCGTCGCTGAACTGCTCCCAGTCGAACTTCGTAAAGAAGGGCTCATGGACCTCGGGGTCATACTCGCCGACGAGTTCGAGCTTCGCGCGGCGCACGTCGATGAAGCCGTCCGCCATCTTACGCATATGCCCTTCGAAGAGGCCGACGGCGAGCGAGGGCGCATCCTGGAAGAGATGATTTGCCCAGGGGAAGGGATAAGGGTTCAAGGGATAGGTGGAACCCCAGACCGAGCTGCAGCCGGTCGAGTTCGCGAAGCCCGCTCGTGATCGTCCTTTGCCGCTCGGACCCTCGGTGTAGCGCCAGTGTAGATCCCGCAGCTTGCGGGACATCTCCAGTAGTCGCTCGACCTCGGGCTGATGCTCGCCGGCAATGTGCACGTCGACGCCGCCGTCTCCGCCCTTCGAGATCGCTTCGAGGTCTGCGTCCGCGGCAACGAGACTCCGCGCCTTGGCCTCAAGGCCAGCGATCAGGGCGTCGAGCTCGCGAACGTGCGCCTCGACACGCGGGATCAGGAGCGCATTGACGGCGGAGAGTACGAGATGGATGTCCGTCTTCTCGCCACAGCCCATGCAGGCGCCGTCACCGCCGACAGTCGAGAGGTAGTTGCGTTGCTTCAGGAGCAGCGAAGGAAGGACGCCGATCCCCTCCTCGAGGCTGGTGATGTTGACGTAGCGATCGTCGGTCTCGGGGAGCTTCTTCCAGAGCGCCCAGTTGTCGCGAAGATCCTCGACCACCTCGTCGGTCTGGCGGATCGTGCGCAATGCGTCGTCATGACAAACCGCGACGCAGACATCACAGCCCTTGCAGGTCTCGGGGTTGATCGTGATGGAGAGGAGCCCCCCACTGCCCTTCTCCCTGCGTTCCGGCAGATCGAAAAATGGACCGGTCCTGGCCAGCGGGAAATCGGCCAACGCCGAATAGACGGGAGCCCAGTCCGCATCGAGTTCAGCGCGCCGCGCCGGCGTAGGCTCGAGTTTGTGGATGACGTTCTTGTAGGCGAGTGCGAGCACTTCTCCGATGTCGTGGAAGGGCACGCCCGTGAGGATCTTGTGCGCCTCCTTGTCGAGGTGTTTCACGATCTGGCCAAGTCGATTCATCGGCAGGTCGGGGCTCTTCACATGGTCGATCGCAGCCGTCAACAGCTCGGCCACCGTACTCACCACGCCGGGAATCGCCGCGTCGGGGCACTGCGTCCAACATTTTCCACAGCCGGTGCAATTTTCCGGGATGAACTCGGGGACGGAGAAGCGCATCTCGCTCATGTCGCGCATAGCACTCGTCGATGCGGGGATGGCACTCAGCGCCGTAAAGGGATCGGCGATCGGGTCCTGACCGAACTGGTAGAGTGAACCCACCTGCTCCCAGAAGCGCCCCGGATTACCGATGCCATCGCGCCACCCGGCGCCATCGAGGATCGCCGGCATGACGGGCGGCGGCTCCGGATCGTCCTGTCTGGTCACCTCGATTGCTGTATCGACCCGTTTCACCGCATGGTAGCCACGCTCGATGACGCGAAGGTTGTCGGCGACGACCTGCGCACCGAGATGGCCGAATTTTTTCTCGAGCTGGGCACCTATGCCTTCGAAGACCTGAGCCTCGTCGAAGCCAGCCGCCGCCAACAACGGAGAGGTTCGAAAGAAGGCGCCCATGAAGGCGGTTCCTTGCATGCGGAAGCGCAGATCCGGGCTCGACGATTCGTCTTGTGCGATTGCGAAGCCGTCGAGACAGTAGACGTCGATCTCACGCTTTCGAATCGTGCGGCGAGTTCGCTCGGGCAGCTCGTTCCAGACCCGCTCGGGGTCGTGCTGGCTCTGGATAATGAAGGTGCCGCCGGGAGTCATGCCCGCGAGCGGGTCGGAGTGATGGAAGACATTTCCATCGGGCGCCAGTACGACATCGACGTGCCTGAGTTCACAATTGGTTCGTATGGGCGCGGGAGCGACACTGGCGTAGAACGTGGTCGGCTGCCCCTTCTTTTCCGAACCGTATTTCGGGTTGGCCTTGATATGGAGTCCGAGAAGCTCGCCGGCGATGGAACTCAGGTTCTTGCCCATCGTGATCGCGCCCCAGCCCCCCACCGAATGGATGCGAATGGAGACGCCTCCGGTCGGGATGAGATTGACGTCCGGCCCTCGCGCAAGTGCCAGCTCTCCGACGCTCGGGTAGGCAGACTCGATCCGTTGCTGCCAGATTTCGAGCTTGGGCAGGTCGGTGTCCTCGCGAATGAAGTCGATCCCCAGATAGAAAATGCGACGTCCGGCCCCGCCCTCACGCATGTTGTCGACGGCGGCTATGAGGTCGGCCGGCTGCAGGTCGCGACTGCCCATCCCGTAGCAGCCGGAATAGAACTCGGGGATCTCGTCGGGTGCGCAGGCGGGGATGCCCTCATGGGGAATGCCAGCCTGCGCGCGGTCGTTCTCCATGCCCTTTGCCATTGCCGCCCGAATCTCCCGAAGGAGCGGAAGATCCGCGGCCAGCGGCTGGTCGGTGCGCTCGAGTACGCAGACGGCTTTCTTGCCGCGCAGCAGCTTCGTCACGAGATCGCACGGAAAGGGGCGGAACATCGTCACGTTCAGCACGCCGACCTTGATACGCGCCGTCTCGCGAAGATGATCGGCAACGGCCTCGGCGTTGGCGACCAACGAACCCTGCCCCACGATCACGTAATCGGCGTCCTCGAGCCGATATCCGCATGCTCTGGCGTACTCTCTCCCGGTGAGCGCTTTGTACTCGGCGAAGGCGAGGTCGGACAGGCTCGCGATGTGATCGAAGTAGAAGGGCCGCTGCGCAGCAACGCCCTGCGCATAGCTTTCCTGGTTCTGTACGACGCCGAGCATGACGGGATAGTCGTAGTCGAAGAGCTCGGGGATTCTGCGACGCGTCTTCCCAAACACCATCCGTTGTGCAGGTGTAGGCGACTCGATGAAATCGGAGGGATCGCCCAGGAACTCCTTGATCAGAGCCCGCTCGGGCCGGAGAAACGTCTCGATCGTGTGGCTGGTCAGGAAGCCGTCCTGGGCACAGATGCCCGGGTTGAGCGACAGTTCCGCGATGCGATGGGAGATCAGATTGAGATCGGCGACCTCCTGCACGCTCTTGGCAAAGAGCTGAAAGAAGCCGGTGTCGTCCACGGCGTGGTAATCGTCGTGTCCGGCGTGCACGTTGAGCGCGTGTTTAGTGATGGCGCGGCAGGCGACATTGAGCACGTATGTCAGTCGCTTGCCGACGGCGGCATAGAGAGACTCGTGCATGTACGCGATGCCCTGCCCGCTCGAAAAGTTGGCCGAGCGGAGACCGGTCATGCTCAGTCCCGCCATCACACCGGCCGCGGCGTGCTCGCCCTCCGGCTCGAAGTAGATCAGACGGCGGCCGTTCACGTTCGTCAATCCTTCGGCAACCGCGGCGGCCCAGCCTTCTCCCATCTGTGTGGACGGCGTAATCGGATAGGCGCCGGCGGCTTCGCTGCCTGCCGTCTCCGTGCCGACCACAGCACCGCTTCCATCGTCGTTGCAGAGAATCCCCGGGTACTTCACTTCGCCGAGCTTGGATCGCCCCGTCATTGGAGCCTCCCCCCGCCGTCTCGCCGTGCCGTTTGCTGAACGTCGTTCGCGGAAGAACCGATGCGCTCCACGAGTTGTGCGCCCTCGACCCAGACGATCGCACCCGTCGGGCAGCGCTTCGCTGCGTCAGGGGCCTCCAGTGCGTCCGTCGTGTAGTCGATGACAGCGAGGCCATGCACGATATCGATCAGACCCTCCGCTGCATCGAGGGCGCACTTACCGCAGCCATTGCACGCGACGCGGCAAAGCCCGACCGCTTCCTCCCCCTCGAGTTCGCTTCTGCACTGCACGAGCAGATGCTGTTCGACGGGCATGATCACGAAGAGATCCTTCGGGCAGGCGTCCACGCAATCTCCGCACGCCGTGCAGCGCGCCGGATCGACGATCGGAAGCTGCGTGGCGCTCATCCGGATCGCATCGAAATCGCACGCAGTCTCGCAATCTGCCAGGCCCAGGCATCCCCACGTGCAACCCTTTCCGCCCCCAGCGACCGAGGCCGCGGCCTTGCAACTCGCGAAACCGCGATATTCGGCGTCCTGAATCGCAACGTCATTTCCGCCCGCGCATAACAAGCGGGCCACACGCCTGGTCGCCTCGCCCGCTTCCACGCCGAGAAGCAGCGCGACGTCTTCGACCTCCGCCTTTCCCATGACGGTGCAGTTGGCAGGTTTCTGCTCACCGGCCACGAGAGCCTCCGCGAAGGCCCGGCAGCCCGGTTTGCCGCAGGCTCCGCAATTGTTGCCGGGAAGCATCTCGAGGGCTGCATCGATCCGCGGATCCTCGAAGACCCGAAAGCGACTGTGGGCGACGGCAATCAGCGCGCCGAAGACTGAGCAGACACCCGTCAGGATCAAGATCGGTTGGATGATGGCGTCTAGGTCCATGAAACGATTCTCTAGCTCGGCCCGGTCAGGTCGGCCTGCTCGAGCAGCCACGCGGACAATCTGTCCACGGCATCCGTCGCCGGCGCGACCGCCGGCTGCGCGACGACCGGCGCATCGATCGCAGGCGCCTCGGGCTCACCGTCGATGCCAGCCGTTTCCGGCGTAGCGACTGACGTCGGCGCCGCGGCACGACTGGGCTTCGCAACGTCCGAAATGGCCGCGAGCGCTTCGAGCTGTGCCAGGTCCTCTCGCTGCTGGAACCCGCTCGACACGCCCAGTCTGCGCGGCTTCTCGTCGGGCAGGTGCGTAATGACGATGCGATCGGCCGGTGTGGGGCCAGCGGCAGGATCGTGCCGAAACTGGGCCGCGCCCGTTGGCACTAACGCCAACACGCGGGGCCCGTCGTGGCGAGCAATCCATTCGAGTTCCTGAGGATCTGCGGTCTGGATCACCAGAACGCCGGGCGTGATCAATCGCGCCAGCGGAGCCGGCGGCGCTTCACCATCGACGACCAGCACGAGCGCAACGGAGCGGTCGAGGAAGTCCGCCAGTCGGCCGATCCTCAAGTCGCGTCCGGCGACGCAGATCAGGAGGGGGAGTTCGACCTTCCGTTCCGCTCGACTCCACCGCTCGAAGGGATGGCCGTCGAGAAGCGAAGCATGCTCCGAAGCGCGGTATTGCCCTTGCGTGACGAGTTCCACGATCCGGGTCGTGGCGAAGGCTCTGCCGATGTCGGCGAGGGCCCGACCGACGGCGGCGCTCATGTCGTCTCCTTCTGCGACTACGACGCGGAAGAGATTCTCGCGGCGTGCGATGAGCTCATTGCAGACTTCGAGCGCGCGCACAACGACATCCGCGTGCTCGATCCGCGGGGGTTCGACATGGGCGAACAACTTTGCCATGCGGTCGGCGTCGATCCGACCGGCGGCGAACTCACCGAGCTCTGCGCGCGCGACCTCGATCGTCGACCCGTTGTGTTCGACGCGTGTGCTGATCAGCAGTCTGATCTGCTCGCTGGTATTCGCGAGGGTCGATCGGAAGGATCTGATCGGCTCGGCGAGGGCGTCGAGGCCCTGCTGCACACGGGGGTCAGACGGCAAATCGGTCGAACTCCAGATTGAGGCGCTCAATATTCTGAGCGGCGGTGTAGGTCGGAAGCTGACGTATGTCGTCATAGCGGGGTAGATCGTCATTACGGTAGAAGACGCCAAGGCGGATCTGTTCCGAGTCCTCTGCAAGCACCCGGGCGCGGTCGAGGTCCGCGGGGTCGTGCTCGAGCTGCCGTTTGTAGACCTTCTCCAGACCGGGCACGCTGACGCCATCGGGATGAACGAGCATTTCGTGCAGATCGGGCGTTCGCGCCTGTGCTGCGAAAAGCGGAGCGGTGAACTTGGGACAGCGCTGCAGGATGCGCACGAACGAAAAACCGGGGTGTTGGTAGGCGGCGCGAATTGTGGCGAGGAGATGAGCTGGAACCCAGTCGGCGGTCTGCGCAACGAAGGACGCATTTGTTATGCCCAGAGTCGTGGCGATCGGATTGAGCGGCGGCAGATAACTGCCCTTGGGTTGGGTATTGGTCTTATAGCCCTGCGGTGTCGTCGGTGACGTCTGGTTCTTCGTGAGGCCATAAATCGCGTTGTCGAGCAGGAGGGCTGTCATGTCAATGTTGTAGCGGGTCGCGTGGAGCCAGTGACCCGCGCCAATCGAGCAGCAATCGCCGTCCCCCATGACCGCGAAGACTTCCAGATCCGGTCGGCTGAGTTTGATGCCCGTCGCAATGGGCAACGCCCGCCCGTGGATGCCATGGAAGCCGTAGGTGTTGAGATAGTGGGGGAAGCGGCTCGAGCATCCGATTCCCGATACGAAGACCGTCCGCTCCGGGATCAGCTCATCCTCTCGCATGAAGCGCTTCACCGCGTTGAGCACACCGTGATCCCCACACCCGCCGCACCACCGCGCCACGATATCGCCGTAGTCGTCGAGATCGAATGTGCGATCGTCGTCGAACCCGCAGTCGAAGAAAGAACGAAGCTGATCACTCATCTGGGCGTAGTCTCCCGATTTTCGATGCTCGACAGTTTACTGCGTATGGCCCTGTGAATCCGGCCCGGCCGGAGTGGTTGACCCGGGACGCGCGTCCAGCAATCCACGTCGACCAGCGTCTGCGCGCGCAGCAAGAAGGCGAGCTGTCCGAGACGTCGATTCTCAGGCGTGATGTGGGGTGCGGACAGGTCATCGCTGTAGTTGATCTCGACGGTCATGATCTGGTCGAAACGTGCAAAGATTTCGCCCAGACCGGGCTGCATCGGAGACAGGAACGTGATGTGCGTGGAGGAAACCTCAACCCCCTCGGCCCGCGCGCGGTCGACCGCTTCTTCGATCGCGCCCTTGGTGCTACCCCACCCTACGACGAGGAGTCGGCCCGAATCGTCGCCGTGGATCGGTGGAGGCGACATGGTCTCGTGAAGCAACGCGAGCTTGCGGCTGCGCATCTCGCAGCCGAGCTGATTGGCCTCGGGCCGGTAGTCGACTTTGCTGTCCCGATCGTGATTGAGGCCCGTGACAGTATGCATACCCCCTGGCTGGCCGGGCACGATGCGCTGCGAAAGACCCGTCTCCGGATCCCAGTCGTAGGGTCGTTCGTCGTGGCCGACCGCCCGATGGTTGGGCGGCGCTGCGTGCCAGTGTTCATCGAGCGTCGGCCTGCGGAACTGTTGCTGACCGCTGGCGAGATTGGCATCGGAAAGCACGATGACCACACAGCGGAAAGTCTTGGCGATGCGACGCGCCGTGATCATCGCGTGAAAGCACTCCTCGATGGTCGCCGGCGCCATGACGACGCGGGGCGCGTCACCGGGTTGCGCAAACAGGGCCGCAAGCAGATCGCTCTGCTCGACCTTGGTGGGCAGCCCCGTACTCGGACCGCCACGCTGAACGTCAAGAACCACGAGCGGGATCTCGCACATGATGGCCAGTCCGATGAACTCCGTCTTCAAAGCCAGACCCGGGCCGGAAGTGACAGTCAGGGCGACCTTGCCCGCATAGGACGCGCCAATCGCTACACCCGCGGCCGCAATCTCGTCTTCCGATTGATGCACCTTGCCGCCGTAGCTCTCGAATATCTCGCAGAGATAATGGGAGACCGAGGTCGCCGGCGTGATGGGGTACATCGCACAGAACTCCATCCCCGACGCGACAGCGCCGAGCGCCGCTGCCTGATTGCCGTTCATGACGACGCGCGACTCTTTGACGTCGACGCGAGGAATCTCGACTCGGAAATCCAGGTTGCACTCTGCCCATTCCACGCCGAGATCGAAGAGGTCGCAATTCGCCTTGGAGATCTCCGCGTCCTTCTTCACGAACTGCTCGCGGATCTGGGCATGGATCTTTTCGACGTCGAGAGCGTAGACCTGCGTCACCAATCCCAGCGCGAACATGTTCTTGCCCTTGCGAGGATCATCGACCCGACGGAGACACTCCTGCTCCATCGGAACCGGGATGATCCGATAACCCGATTCAGTGATCTCTTCCATCGCAGCCTTCCAGGCGCCGCGAATCTCCTCGTCAGGATGATTGCTCCAGCTGGCCTCGATCAGGATGATGCAGTCGTCGGCCAATGCATGGAGGCGATGTCGCGCGAGCAGCACCTGTTCGTTGAAGGCAACGACGAGATTGGCCTCGTCCCCCCAGTTGGTGATCTGGTCTCGCCCAAATCGGATCAGATTTCCACTCGCCCCTCCCGGCGTCCGTGCCGGGGGCTCGATTTCGGCCGGAATGATCTCGACGGTCCAGATGCCATAACTCATCTTGGCCGACACCGAGGCGAAGATCTGGCCGCATTTCTGGGCGCCCTCGCCCGAGTCCGAAACGATTTCCAGGACGTGTTCGTTCACGTGGATGACGTTCTTCGAGATGGACTCAACGGGGGGCGTCGTCTCGTCGCGGGCGGCCGTATCGACTGGGGAACTGGACACGTGGTTCACTCCTGATCAGCGATGGCGACACGAAGTCCCATCGTTGTCAGCCATCATGGCGGGACAACGAGACTCACGGCCCGGTCACTTGCATCCCCTTCATTGCTGCAAATGTTGTACCACGTGAGACATTGATGCTCGTCTGGTCTGGCCCGGCCAGAAATCCAGCACCGTCGCTCGCCCTGGCAGACCGAGGTTCCGCCGGAGGGGAAGTGGCGAATGGCCACGAAGGGGCCACCACGGCGAAAACAGAGCTATTTGACGGGAATCAGGGTCTTGCGCTGTGCCCCCGACACGCGTGTGATCAAATCCCGTTCTCGAAATCCCGCGCATTTCCGGGGCCTCGAAATGTGTGCTCGAGGTCGAGGGAATGGGACATCATGTCTCAGTCTCCTCTCTGGCTGCACGGTTCCTCCGCCGCCGCGGTGGTACGGATCATGCAAAAAGAAAGGATAGAAGGATAGGTGGGAGGAAACAGTGATGACGATGAAGGACAAGCGTGAGTTGCTGGGCACGGGTGGCCAGCCCCACCCCGCGGAACACATCGAAGCGGCTCACGACACGCTGCGAAATCAGCTCGATGCCATCAAAGATGCGACCACCCGCACGGCTCTGCTCCGGCTTCTGCTCCCCCTGCACGAGATGCTGCGAGAGCACTTCGCCGTCGAAGAACGGCTCGACGGTTTCTACGAAGATCTGCTGGCGCACGACCCATCCATGGCCCACGACCTGGACGCACTTCGAGACGAGCATCGAGTGATCCTCGACGAGTGCGATTCACTCTGTCAGCAGCTGAAGGACCAGATGAGCGGTGAGCAAGCCGTCGAGGAGATCGCCGATGACACCAAGCGGGATCTGGCGGCCCTGTTGGATCGGCTACGCCGCCACGAGCACAAGGAGTCGGTCATGATCGGCGACGCCTACTACACCGACGAAGGTGGGCGTGGCTGAACGAGGCCTGACGATGGCGTAGTGTGCCAAAAGTCAGCCGAACTAGAACGTGCACGATTACGGGTGCTTACGCGAGAGTCCGATCTGAGACTCCAGCCCAATTCTCCGGGCCTCCCCATCGTGTGCCTGGCTCGTGAGTCTGATCACCGGTTGAAAGTGGGCGAAGTGGCTGGGCGATGACTCAAGCGCTCGCTGCGCGCACCCGATCCGGACGGTTGTATGAACGATTTTCTGTTCCTGCTTAGTGTTGCCGGCTTCCTGCTGATCCCGCCGGTGGTCTTCTGGACGGTTCTCTCCCGTCCCCGTCTCCGGCGCGCGCGGACCTGGTGGATCGCCATTCCCTTTGTTGTGCTCGCCGGCTGGATCGCCTTCCTGGGCGTGACCGGCTTCTACTATGCCGCGCTGGGCGACGAGCTCGCTGCCAGCGCGAACCCCGACCCGGAGCTGATGGAGCATTGGGCCGCCGACGGCGCGAAGCTTACCTTCGCGCTCTTCGCCGGCTGGATTCCCGCGCTCCTCTACTCCGCCGTCATCTT
>CBFDDD010000078.1:0-23403 GCA_965603475.1 uncultured Myxococcales bacterium | reverse complement strand
CACTTCCCGCTCGATCGATTCGATGAGGGTCTCGCCGTTGCCCAGAACCCGGACGCGGGCGGAAAAGTCATGATCGACCTCACGCCCCTTCAGTAACGAAGCCGGCCCGTGTCCCGCGCGAGCGCGATCAATACCCCTGCTAATTCTGCTCGTAGAGCTCGAGGGTCTTCGGAGCGAAGCCAGCTTTGCGTGCCCGTTCCACCAGGGGATTCATGGCCTGGTGAGCCTGCGCCGCTTCTTCGCGCGCCAGTCGCTGGCGCTCGGTCAGTGCGGGATCGACCTTTGTGCCGTCTTGGGAGGCCTTGTATTCCGCGCGCGCATGGGCGGTGGAGACGTCGTCTGCGAGCTTCTTCTTTGCGAGCCAGTTTTTCCGCGCAGCGATGAGTTCATTTTTGAGCGCTTCGTCGCCTACTGGCGCAATGACCTGGGGATCGCCGGACGTCGACTTCGATACGCGTGGAACCGGGACGGTCGAGGAAGAACCCTGTCGTGCGGCCGGTGGTGTGTCGCCGGCCTCGGACGTCACGTCTTCCACCCATTCGTCGTCCACCAGGTAGCACCCGCCAGGAATTCCGCGCCGCGCCTTGTTGCGACAGCGCCGATGGCGTTTCGTGCGAATCGCCGGACGATCTTCGCGGACTCCTTCGAGTCGACCCTCGACGTTCGGCTGTTCCGGCGTGGGGGCGGGGCTCGACTTGATCTCGCGAGGACTCTCGTGTTTCGGGGCCTGGGGATGATGTTTCTGAACTCCGCGCGCCCATGTGGTCGAGGCGCAGAGTGAACTCAGCGCAACTGTGATGATCAGGATCGAGAGACGCGATTGGATTTGCATTGGCCATGACCTCCGGACGACGGGATTGCCTATTCGTCTGCGAAGTATCGGCAGGACGTGGATCAGCCTTTTGTGTTCTGAAGCACCAACTACAAATGAGGGTGATTTGCCACGGAGAGGGCCAATTTCGACCGCCCGCAGGAGCGAATCCAACTCTGTCGAGTTCGCTGGTTCAGATGGGGACGGCGGTCTGGGTTCCTCGTGCCAGGATCACACCTTCGTGGTTTGTCATCTCTGCTTCCGCGAAGACGATGCGGCGTCCCTGGCGAATGATTCGGCCTTTGACGATGAGTTCCTTGTCCCGCACGGGTCGAATGATGTCGTACTGGAGGGATGCTGTGGACATATTGCCATCGCACGACACGATCATGGCCATGTCGAGCATGACGGCGACGATGCCGCCCTGTACGACGCCGGAACCAATCGTGAATTCGGGGCGGGTGGTGAAGCGGATCTCGCTGTGACCGTCTCCTCGCTGTCGAATATCGGGTTTCATCAAGTCCATGATGGATGCAGGCATGCAAACCTCTCTGTGTAGACCCCAGCTCTCGATGGCGAATCGTAGGGGTCGATGCTGAACCTCGAAGTACGATGCTAACCCGAGGACTCGGGATTCGGTTCTTCGCCGCCCGGATCGAGATCGATCGAAACGCTCGGCTGTTCCGCGGGAGTCGCGGTTCCGACCGAAAGTGCCTCGGCGGATGCGCCGAGTTCGAGGAGCGCCGATCGAAGCAACTGAGCGCGCGCGTCTGCGAGGGCACGGAAGCGTGCTTCGGATACATCCTGGGCAGCGATGTAGCGTTCGAGAAGCGCTTCGTCATTCGGGGCCAATGCGCCTTTCTTGCCTTCGGAGCGGGCCCGCAACGCAGATGCGACGCGCCGTCGTGCGAACAAGCTCTCGCCGTCGACGTCCGGAAAATCGCCGCCGGAGTTCGCCGCCTCTTCGAGAATCTTGTGAGCCGTCGGAATGCGGTCCTCAGTGCTCCAGTGACCGCGGAGCGAAAGACTCAGCATCGGTCGACTCTTCACGAACGCTGCGAGGGATTTCAGCTTCGAACGTTCGTCGGTTTGCAGTTCGTGCTCGCCGGGCGCGAAGGGAATGTCGCCTAACGAGTCGGGGCTCGCGCCGCTGGGCACGAGCATTCCGAGCATCTTGAGCGGCGAGGCGATCGCACCCTGGAGCGCATTTCGCATTGCGCTCAGAAGGATCGGCCCGACATCCACGCCCGCGCCCTCGCCAGTGAACGCAACCGGCACCGAGAGAGGAATGTCGCCGGAAGGATCGCGAAGCAACGCGAGGGCGAGATCGACCGATATGCCGAACCGCGAAGAGAATTCACCAGCGTCATCAGGGGTGACGTCGAGGTCGTGCAAGACGAGTTTGTTTTTTGTCCTGTAGCCGTCGTGGCTGGCGACGATGGCGGAATCGAGCGAAGTGGATCCGGTCTCGATCTCCCAGCCTGCGGAGCGGGCGAGGGAGTCGAATGAAACGAGATCGAGCTGGCGCAGCGCGAAGTCGAGTTCTCCCTGGCCCCCGGGTAGTTCGCCGCGCAGCTTGAAGGAGCCCGTCGATTGGATCAGACCGTCGACTGCAATCTTTTTTGCGCCGGCGGCCGGAGCCGTGGTGATCGCGTCGATCGTGGCGCGCAGCTTGTGGATCTTCGTTTCGTGGGTCGGCTTGACACTGCGATCGACGTAGCGAAGCGTGCCGTTTGTCAGTTCGAGCTTGCTGATCGCGATTGTCGGCGCGCTACCGGATTCGTTCGAGGCTGCCTCTGGTTCTTCGGCTTCTTCCGCGCCGGAGTCGTCATCCGGTGGCGAGTCATCGTCGAGCGCCGCGAAGAGTTCATCGAGCGCGTCGGGCGGATTCGTGTACACGATGTGCGGTGAATTGAGAGTCAGGCGGGACAGGTCGAACCGGCTCGGGAGTTCGGGGGTCTGTTCGAGAGGGATGAAGACTTCGTGGATTTCGATGTCCAGCGAGTCCCACTCGAGGGCGAGTTCGCCGGTTTCGGGATGCTTGAAGCTCAGTGAGGAGACGCTGCTCGAGCCGCTTGCAGTGAGCCCCGCTACTCCGCTTTCCGGCGCGACGGAGAAGACGATCTGGATGTCTCCTTGTGCGTCGCAGGATGCAAGCCATGGAACCAGCTTTGGATAGGCGAGCAGAAGAAAGGGCGGAACTTTGAGATTTTGCCACTCGAGCTGGCCGGCAAAGGACGTCGGGATCAATCCGAGCCGACCGTCGACTCCGATTTGCGCGTCGCCGACCTGGAGTCCGAGGTCGACGGGAAAGGTCTGACCTGGCTCCGTCCCCGCGTCGCTCAGCGCGAGTCGCAGTGCGACTTCGACCGGACCTTCCAGGGTCCGCACCGTGAAAGCGGCACGTTTGATGTTGAGACGTTTTATCCCAAACGATGGCAGCTCGACTGGCGGCGCATCGAGTGGTTCCGATTCCGCTTCGGGCGCGGCCTGGATCTGGGCGAGGAGCCATTTGCGCTCGACAAAGAGTTCGGGATGTTCGACGTCGATGTCGCCGAGTCCGATTCCGTCGGGCCCCACGAAGAGCGAATCGAAGACCAGTTGATCGGCCGCCAGTCGGATGACCTCCTCCTGGGTCGCTTCTGCTCTCAGCGCGATGTCGGGATTGTTCAGTGCGAACCGGTCGAGCATGAACTCCCAGCCGCGATCGGTTTCGGAATCCGCCTCCGGGATCGGTTCGGCATCCGGATCGGATTCGATCGGGTCGGTCCCGCTCGCGCTCGCGACAAAGGGAAGCTCGAGACTCCCGTCGGCGAGCTGGGTCACCTCGATCGCCGGGTGGTCGAGGTCGAGATCGGTGATGTGGAGGCGGCGGACCAGCAGATCCGTCCATTCGAAGGCGACGTACAGTCGATCGAGGGAAAGAAGGGGCTGCGAACGATCGGCCTCCGCGTCTGCCCGCGAGGACGAGGTCTCACCTCCCGCGGGCGGGAAGTCGACGATCAGATTCTCGAGGGTGATCTCGCCGACGATCAATCCGAGGTCCACGTTCCCGACCGTTGCATACAGGTTCTGGCGGGCCGCAATCTCGGGGATGGCCCATTCGAGAGCGAAGGGCAGGGCGATTCGGAGGAGTAGAAGGGCTGCGACGCTCGAGGCCGTGATGATTCGGGTCCGCGCGCTGAATCGCGAGAGAGGTCCGCTCGATCCCGGGACTCCGGGTCCCGATCCGGATTCGTTCTGGGGGGGCTGTTCGGCGGAAGACAGGGGGGGCTCCGGAGTCGATTCGGCGCGCGAGTCTACCGCGTGATCGGGCCGGTCGCCCCGGGCGTGGCTGAGTGTCCGGAATTTAAGCATCTTCGGTGCGCCGGCCGCATCGGATCGGGTGGATCCATTGCGAATTCAATGCGAAGAGGGAGGCGGTCTTGGAACTCAGCTACGCGACACTCTGGGAAGCGATTTCGGACAAGATCGGCGACGAGGATGCGATCGTGACGGGGGCGAACCGTCGCACCTGGACCGAATACGAGAATCGCGCCTCGCGCCTCGCCCGGGCCTTCGGTGAAGCCGGTCTCGGTCCCGGCTCGAAGATCGGGATGTACCTCTGGAACTGCAACGAGTATCTCGAGACCCAGTTTGCAGGCATGAAGATTCGCGGCGTTCCGATCAATATCAACTACCGCTATCTCGATGACGAGTTGCTTTATCTCCTAGACAACTCTGACGCAGAGGCGCTCGTTTTCCACACGAGCCTGTCGGACCGTGTGGCTCGGGTGAAGGACAGGGCGAAGGGCGTCCGACTCTGGATCGAAGTCGACGATGGTGGCGATTCGCTGCCGGGTGCTTTGGCTTACGAGCAGGTGATTGCGGGTCACGACCCCGCCGCGAGGATCACGCGCGATCCGACCGACCTCTACATGCTCTACACCGGCGGCACGACCGGCATGCCCAAAGGCGTGATGTACGAGACGGGTGGCATGGTGCAGGGGTTCATCGGGCTCCTCTTTCCCTTGATAGGCCTGCCCATTCCCGAGCCGCAACAGGTCCCCGAACTCGTCGCCCGAATGAAGAAGGAGGGTAGTGGCGTCGTCTCGATTCCAACCTGTCCGTTGATGCATGGGACCGGGATGTGGCTGGGGGCCATGATTCCGCATTGTGCCGGGGCCCGCGTCGTGATGCTCGAGGGGCGGTCGTTCGATGCCAAGGAACTCTTGGGTGTCATCGGTGTGGAGCGTCCCACACAGCTCGTGATCGTCGGCGATGCTTTTGCGAAACCGATTCTGGCGGCGCTCGAGGAGTCTCGGGACGGCGGCCCGGCCGTCGATCTATCGAGCGTGAAGTTCATGATCTCCTCGGGTGTGATGTGGACTCGCGAGATCAAAGAGGCCCTGCTCGAGTGGCACGACTTCATCTTGCTCGACGCGATGGGCAGTTCCGAGGGTTCGATGGGTACGCAGATCACGACGCGCGGAAGCGTTGGAGAAACGGCCAAGTTCGCGATGGGGGCGGCTACCAAGGTCTTTACGGAGGATGGCCGCGAGGTGCAGCCCGGGTCGGGCGAGACCGGCATGGTCGCTGCGGGCGGCTCGGTGCCGATCGGGTACTACAAGGATGAAGCCAAATCCCGCGCAACGTTCAGGGAGATCGATGGCGTTCGCTATTCGTTCCCTGGCGATTGGGCGAGTATCGAAGCCGACGGTACGCTCAATCTGCTCGGACGCGGGTCGAATTGCATCAATACGGCCGGCGAGAAAGTCTATCCTGAGGAGGTCGAAGAGGCGGTCAAGGAACACGAGGCCGTATTCGACTGTCTCGTCGTTGGCGTCGACGATGACAAATTCGGACAACGTGTGACGGGCGTGGTTTCCCTGCAGGGCGGCAAGTCGGTTTCCCCCGACGCGCTACGCGCCTTCACCAAAACGAAACTGGCCGGCTACAAAATTCCGAAACAGCTCTTCGTCGTCGATCGCGTGGAGCGCGCGCCTAACGGAAAGGCAGACTATAAGTGGGCGCGGGAGACGATCGAAACGCTGCTCTCGGCTGATTGACGGAGAATGAGCCTCAAATTTTCTGTCCAGCTTCCCGTCGATCGCGTCGACGCGCTGGAGGAGTTCGGAACGGCCGAGGCGATCCGTGAGATCGCGCAAGCGATCGAAGGCGCAGGGTTCGACGCGTGCTTCGTGACCGAGCACCCCTTTCCGCCCGATCGTTGGCTGGAGCATGGCGGACACCACGCGTTCGATCCCTTCGTGGTGCTCGCGGTTGCCGCGGCGGCGACGCGGAGTCTGAAGCTTCACACCAACATCCTGGTTCTTCCGTATCGCAATCCCTTTCTGGTCGCGAAGGCAATCGCCAGTCTCGACGTCGTGTCCGGCGGGCGTGTCATTCTTGGCGCCGGGGCAGGCTATCTTGACGGGGAGTTTTCAGCGTTAGGCGCGAGTTTCGACGAGCGGAACGAACGCTTCGATGACGCGCTCGTGGCGATGCAGGCCGCATGGACGGGAGAGTCGGTCGCCATGTCGATGACGGGCTTCACGGTCGAGGGCAACACGATGCGCCCCCGACCCGTTCAACGACCACGTCCGCCGATCTGGATCGGGGGCAATAGTCCGCGAGCCATTCGACGCGCGGTCGATTTCGCGGATGGTTGGAGCCCCTTTCCTCTCCCGGCGACTGGGGCTGTGCATGCGCGGAGTACCGCCATCGAATCGCTCGATGATCTCAGAGTCGGCATCTCGAGAATGACCGACTACGCCGCGATGACGGGTCGTGGGACTGCCCTCGACGTCAACTTCGTGCCCTTCGGTCTGCCCATGAATGTCCGGTCCTTGCCGCCAGACGATCTACTGCTCGAACAGCTTGCAGCCCTCGAGGCGGCCGGCGTCACCTGGGTCAGTCTGGGGTTGCCGACCGCGAGCCGCGCATCCTACCTGGAGTCGTTGGCACATTTCTCGGAGACCTTTCTTTCACCGCGCACGATCTGAAAAAGTGGCGGTGAAAAGCCCGCGGAATCAGCGTTCCGCGAAGATCATCTCGTGTTAATGTTCGGAAGCAGGGCGGGGGCATGCGAGAGAAAATGCTGGGGAGAGTCTGAGCAAAATGAAGCGCTCGCTGATCCTGTTCGTGACGCTCATGGCAGTCTGGCTTCTGTTGTCTGGCCATTACAACGCAACGCTGATCACGTACGGCGTGCTGAGCTGTCTCGGTGTCGTCGCGTTGATGGCGCATCTGAAGATTCTCGACGAGGAGGCTCTGCCCGCGCATCTCACATTGCGCGCCTGCTTCTATATGCCGTGGCTATTCAAGGAGATCGTTCTCTCGAATCTCGCCGTCGCGAAGGTGATCCTGAATCCGAAGCTTCCGATCCATCCGCGCATACTTCGCATCGACGCGAGCCAGCAGACCGATGTCGGTCAGGTGATCTACGCCAACTCGATCACATTGACGCCGGGTACCGTGACTCTCGACGTTCGGCACGGAAAATTCCTGGTTCATGCGCTGACGACGGATTCGGCCGAAGGGTTGCTTAGCGGCGAGATGGACCGGCGTGTCTCGCATCTCGAAGACCATGCTGCTCAGAGTGAGGGGGCGGCGTGACCGTCTTCGTCGTCGCCATGCTCGGTGTTCTTGCGACGATGGTGCTTGCGCTCGTGCGGGCCTTCCTGGGGCCAACCGTCTTCGACCGAGTCCTGGCCGCCAACATGTTTGGTACGAAGACTGTGTTGTTGATCGCAGTCAGCGGATTTCTGACCGGGCGGCCTGAATGGTTGGACCTCGCGCTTCTCTACGCACTCATGAACTTCATAGGGATGGTCGCACTTCTTCGCTTCAGCAAGTTTTCGAATCTCGCGAACGACGAGCAGATCAAATGATGGAAGTCGCACGCGAAATAGCGGTCTGGTTCTGTCTGGTCACAGGAAGCGTGTTCTGTGTGATTGGCGGGATTGGGATCATCCGCATGCCCGACTTCTATACGCGCAGTCACGCGGCGAGTATTACGGACACACTGGGCGCGACACTCATTCTGCTCGGACTCGGACTGCACTCGGGTTTGAACTTGATTTCGGTGAAGCTCGGATTCGTGTTCTTCCTGCTCTACGTGACGAGCCCGACGGCGGCGCATGCCCTGGTCAAGGCAGCCTACTCCCGGGGACTCGATGCGCCCGATGTCGAGGATGCGACGGGTACCGCTGTGTCTCTCTCGGACGCCGAGGGAGGCCGCTAATGGGTGAACAGATCCTGGGCTCCCTGGTCGAGATGGTACTCTTTGCATTCATCATCTGTCTGGCCCTGTATATCGCGAGGCTGCGCAGCCTCTTTGCGGCGGCGATGCTCTTCGGAATATTCAGCCTGCTCTCCGCGGGTGTGCTGACCATGATGGACGCTGTGGATGTTGCCTTTACAGAGGCCGCGGTCGGAGCCGGTATCTCGACCGTTCTCTTTCTGGGAGCGCTCGGACTGACGACCTCCGAAGAAGCTGCGCCTGTAAAACATCGTTGGACGGCCAAGCTCGTCGTGATCACGACCGGGCTGATGCTCGCCTACGGCACCCTTGATATGCCGGCCTACGGTGATCCGAATGCGCCGATCCATCGCCACGTCGCGCCGCATTATCTCGAGGATTCGACCGACGAGATCGGCATCCCCAACGTGGTCACGTCGGTTTTGGCGAGCTATCGCGGGTACGACACGTTCGGGGAAACCACCGTCGTTCTGACCGCGGCGGTCGGCGCCATCCTACTTCTGGGTGGCGCTGCCTCTCGACGTCGTGAAGACGGAGAGGAAGAGGAATGAGCGAAATCCCGATCAAGATGCGCGTTCGCGAAACGGTCGTTCTGCGCGTCGTCGGGAAGGCGGTCGTCCCGTTCATTCTACTCTTTGCGCTCTACGTCCAATTCCACGGAGACTACGGTCCGGGTGGCGGTTTTCAGGCCGGGGTCATTTTTGCCGCCGGACTGATCTTGCACGGATTGATCTTCGGGCTCGACGAGCTTCAAAGAGCCATTCCCCAGATCGTCGTCGAGATCGGCATCGCGCTCGGCACCCTCCTCTACGGGGGTGTAGGCGTTGCTTCGATGATATTGGGCGGTGAGTTCCTCGCCTATGGTGAATTGGACCACCATGCGCCGGTCCACGGCCAACACCTCGGCATCCTACTCGTCGAGCTGGGCGTCGGCATCACAGTCACCTTCGTGATGGTTGCGATCTTCTACTCCTTCGCCGGAAGGTCACGACAATGATGGACCTCGCGGAGCATCTCCTCGCGCGCTGGAATTATCTGGCCGTCATCATGCTGATGATGATCGGGCTCTATATTACGATCTCCCGTGGCAATCTGGTCAAGAAGGTCATGGGGATGAACATCTTCCAGGTGTCCGTGATTCTTCTCTACGTCTCGATGGGGAAGATCTCGGGTGGCACCGCGCCCATACTGATCGAGGGAAAGCCTGAGATCGTCTATTCGAACCCGCTTCCCCACGTCCTGATGCTGACGGCCATCGTCGTCGGCGTGGCGAGTACCGCGGTCGGTCTGGCACTCGTGGTCCGAATCAAAGAAGCCTACGAGACCGTTGAAGAGGACGAAATCGTCGCTCTCGATCGTGAAGAGGATGAACGAGGAATGACCGGGGCGGGCCATTGAGCGAGCTCGTATTCCACTTGCCTGTTCTCCAGGTCCTGGTGCCGTTGCTCGCGGCGCCGCTTTGCTTTCTGCTTCGCAAGGAGCTGCTCGTTCGGATCTTTACGATCGGCGTGAGCGTCACTTGTTTTGCCATTTCGATGAGTCTGCTCGACCAGGTACTCGACGGCCAGGTTCTCGTTTATGAGTTTGGCGGCTGGGCTCGTCCCTTTGGGATCGAGTACCGGGTCGACATACTGAACGCCCTGATTCTGGTCGTGGTGTCCGGCATTGCGGCAGTCGTTTTCAGCGCAGGTCCGAGCGAGGCTCGCCGAGAGATTCCGGATGGTCGAGACTATCTCTTCTATTCGGCCGCGTTGCTCTGTCTGACGGGACTGCTTGGCGTCACGATCACAGGAGACGTGTTCAATATCTTCGTGTTCCTGGAGATCTCGTCGCTCTCTTCCTACATCCTGATCGCGTTTGGCAGAGGCCGCCGCGCGCTGATGGCTGCCTTTTCCTATCTGATCATGGGGACGATCGGTGCGACCTTTCTGTTGATCGGAATCGGTCTGATGTACCAGATGACCGGGACGCTCAACATGGTCGATATGGCCGAGCGTCTCAAGGACGTCGACCACACTCGCACGGTGTTCGTCGCCCTGGCGTTCGTCGTCGTGGGGATCAGTACCAAGCTCGCGGTCTTCCCCCTCCACCAATGGCTGCCCAACGCGTATACGTTTGCCCCTCCGTTGGTCTCAGCCTTTCTTGCGTCGACCGCGACCAAGGTCGCCTACTACCTGCTGATTCGGTTCTGCTTCGGAATCTTCGGACTGACGCTGGTTTTCGAAACCGTCGGGATCGACGTTCTGCTCTTTCCGCTCTCAGTGGCGGCGATGTTCGTGGGATCGATCGCCGCGATCTATCAGACCGACTTCAAACGTCTGCTTGCATATTCGAGCATCGCGCAGATTGGTTATATGACCCTCGGATTCTCACTCGCAACGGAAGCCGGCGTCTCGGCGGGCCTGATTCATGTCTTCAACCACGCGCTGATGAAGGGCGCACTCTTCCTCGTGGCGGCGTGTGTCACCTGGCGCATTGGCGGGACCAATATCGAAGCAATGAAGGGGCTTGGTCAACGCATGCCGATCACGATGGCCGCGATGGTCGTGGCAGGATTGGCGCTCGTAGGCGTTCCGGGCACGGTGGGCTTTGTGAGCAAGTGGGCCCTGGTCTCCGCCGCGCTCGAAAAGGACGCGCTCTTCCTCGCGTTCCTCATCATGGCGAGTTCCGTCCTGGCTCTGGTCTACGTCTGGAAACTCGTCGAGATCGCCTATTTCGCAACCCCTGAGGCTGAGATCGAGAAAAAGGAGGCGCCACTACGCCTTCTCGTTCCGACATGGATTCTGGCCGGGGCTTCGATCTATTTCGGAATTTTCTCGGGTTTCGCCGTTGATGTCGCAGAGCTTGCGGCCGCACAGATCTTCACGGTGGGAATGTAGGCCGATGAGCATGGACGCGCAGACCACGATCCTGCTCTGGGCCCTGATCCTGCCGATCATTTGTGCGCTCGGCGTCGTCGCGTTCGGCCGCTGGCCCAACCTTCGCGATAGCTGGACGGTCGCGATCGGGCTCTCCACGTTTACTTGCGTCGCTCAGTTGGTGGGGCCCGTCATGGACGGGGCACGTCCGAGTCTGCCACTGCCGAGCTGGATGCCGGGACTGGGTCTCGGCTTCGAGGTGGAGCCACTCGGTCTGTTATTCGGGCTCGTTGCATCGGGTCTGTGGATTCTGACTTCGCTCTACGGTTTTGGCTACATGCGGGGTCACAAAGAGGTCAATCAGACGCGCTTCTTTACTTGCTTCGCGGTCGCGATTGCCGCGGCGCTCGGGATCGCGTTTGCTGGAGATCTTGTCACGCTCTTTCTCTTCTACGAGATCCTGACCTTTTCGACCTATCCCCTCGTCACGCATGCGGGAACCGATGCCGCCATGCGGGCCGGTCGACTCTATCTGGGTATTCTGGTCTCGACCTCCGTCCTCTTTCTACTGCTCGCCATTCTCTGGACTTCGAGCATTGCGGATACGCTGCATTTTACACCGGGTGGAATCCTGGAAGGGAAGATTTCGGGCGGGAGTGCTGGGTTGCTTCTGCTGCTCTTCGCATACGGCGTGGGGAAGGCCGCGTTGATGCCATTCCATCGCTGGCTTCCGGCCGCAATGGTGGCGCCGACGCCGGTGTCCGCCTTGCTGCATGCGGTTGCGGTCGTGAAGGCCGGCGTCTTCACCGTACTCAAGATCTCGATCTACGTCTTCGGGATCGATTTCCTGTCGGCAGACGGCCTCTCGGACCTCCTGATGGTGATCGCAGCCGTCACGATCCTGGCTGCATCGATCCGCGCACTCACGCTCGACAATTTGAAGGCCCGGCTCGCCTACTCCACGATCAGCCAGCTCTCCTACATCGTGCTCGGTGCGGCGCTTGCAACCTCGGCGGCCGCGATGGGCGCCGGTCTACATATCCTGATGCATGCTCTCGGAAAGATCACACTCTTCTTTGTGGCCGGAGCTGTGTACGTCGTGGCCCACAAAACCGAAGTCAGTCAGCTCGACGGAATCGGTCGACGAATGCCGTTTACCTTCGCGGCATTCTTTATTGCATCTCTGAGCATCATCGGGCTTCCGCCCCTCGGTGGGGCCTGGAGCAAATGGTTCCTGGTAACCGGTGCCTTTGATGCCGGCGAGCCCTGGATGGCCGTCGTTTTCATGGCCAGTTCGCTGCTTTCGATCGGCTATTTGATGCCGATCGTGGTTCGCGCATTCTTCCGTCCTCTTCCAGAAGGAGAAGACGAGGGAATCAAGGAAGCGTCTCTGCTGATGCTCTTGCCGATCTGTGCCACGGCGTTGGCCTGTTTCGTCATCTTTTTCTATGCCGATGGAGTGTATCGGTTGTTGGCTCCTGTCGTGGGACTCGGAGGCTGATCGTGGCTGAAAGGAAGTTCAGACATGTCCGATGAATCGATCGACAAACCCTCGACGCATGCTTCGCCGCCTTTCTCCGGAGACGACTCGAACGATGATTGGTGGCTGGACCGCCCGAGCAGCATCCGCCTGATCATCCGACTGTTGATGGTTGCCTGCGCGGTCTCCGTCGTAGCGGACTTTTTCTACCGCAAACACGGGGACTATCACTTCCAGGAATGGATTGCCTTCGACGCCGCGTTTGGTTTTCTGGCTTATGTCGGCCTGATTACTGCAGCGAAGGGCATACGTCATCTGCTGATGCGCGACGAGGACTACTATGATTGACGTCCTCGTGAACGGCCTGCCGCCGGGGGTCCTGCTGATCGTTGCGGCGATCCCCGCCGTACTCCTACCTCATCGACTCTCGCAGGCAGTGATGATGGCGCTCCCGCTTCTCGGGCTGGCGCATTTATTGTCGATGCCTGCCGAGTTCGAGTACTCGGTTCAGATCTTCGACTACACGCTGCAGATCACGCGGATCGATGCGCTCTCCCGGGTATTCGGAATCGTCTTTCACATCGCCGCTTTTCTCGGCGTCCTCTATGCGTCTCATCAAAAGGATCGGCTTCAGGCGGCGGCCGCCCTGATCTACGCGGGGGCCGCGATTGCCGCGGTTTTCGCGGGTGATCTGCTCACGCTCTTCGTGTGGTGGGAGCTGACAGCGATCTCCTCTGTGTTTTTGGTCTGGGCGAGTCGAACCGATGCCGCCCTGAAAGCCGGTCAACGTTATTTGATCATTCAGGTCACGTCGGGTCTTCTCCTGCTTGCTGGCGCGATTCTGATCTATTCCGAATCAGGATCCCTCTTCTTTGGACATATCGGGATCGAGTCGATCGGCGGCTGGTTGATCTTCTTCTCCTTCGGGATCAAGGCTGCCTTCCCGCTCCTGCATGGCTGGATGAAGGACGCCTACCCGGAAGCGACCGTTACCGGAACCGTTTTCCTGTCCGGATTCACGACCAAGCTCGCGATCTACGCGCTCGCGCGCGGCTTCGCTGGAACCGACATCCTGATCCCGATCGGCGTGACGATGACGGCCTTCCCGATTTTCTTCGCTGTGATCGAGAATGATCTTCGTCGGGTCCTCTCCTACAGCCTGAATAACCAGTTGGGCTTCATGGTGGTCGGCATCGGTGTGGGGACGGAGCTCGCGCTCAACGGAACCGTCGCGCATGTCTTCGCCCACGTGATCTACAAGGCTTTGCTCTTCATGGCGATGGGCGCCGTCCTCTTCCGGACCGGGACGATCAAGGCTTCGGAACTCGGCGGTCTCTATAAGTCCATGCCCTGGACCGCCTTCTTCTGCATCATCGGTTCGATCTCGATCTCTGGTTTTCCGCTGACCAGCGGTTTTGTCAGCAAGTCGATGGTTCTCTCCGCCGTCGGGCACGAGCACTACGTCATCATGTCACTCGTGTTGCTCTTCGCATCCGCCGGGGTCCTCGATCATTCGGGAATCAAGATTCCATTCTTCTCGTTCTTCGCGCACGACAGTGGGATTCGAGTGAAGGAGGCGCCCCTGAATATGCGGCTCGCCATGGGAATCGCGGCCGGATTCTGTATTGGGATCGGCGTCTTCCCAGAGCTGCTCTACGCGATTCTTCCCTATCCCGTGGACTACCAGCCCTATACGACCGGTCATGTCGTCACGATGTTGCAGCTGCTCCTCTTTGCGGCGCTCGCCTTCGTATTCTTGTGGAAGGTCGGGCTCTATCCGCCGGAACTGCGGAGCGTCGTTCTCGATTTCGACTGGGTCTACCGACGCTTGTTGCCACAAGCCTGGTCCGGTGTCGCCGACGGTTGGATGATCAGTCAGCGTTGGTTCCTCGGGGTCGCCGATCGCACGCGCCGCGGTCTGCTCGATGTAACCAAGGCGCAGTTGAGTCCGTGGACGCAATTTGGCGAACCCTGGCCTACGGGGGCGACCGCGATGTGGGCAGCGGTCGTACTTCTCGCCTATCTCTTGATCTCCTACTAGCCGAGCTCGATTCTGTAGCCGGTCGACAAGATTTCGAGATTCGATCTTCGGTCTTCGGAAGAGAGCCCCGTGGAGAACGCCCAGACCATGCCCGATCTGCTCTACGAAAAACGCGATGGCATCGCCATCCTGACGATCAATCGCCCCGAGCAGCGCAACGCACTCAGCCCGGAGACGATGGTTAGACTGGCCTCGGCGTGGACCGATTTTCGTGCTGATGATTCATTGCGAGTGGCGATCCTCACGGGGGCAGGGGACACGGCCTTTTGTGCCGGCGGTGACCTCGCGCGATTAATGCCGCTTTTTACGGGCGCGCGGAAACCGGAAGACGAATGGGATAGGCGGCTCATGGAGGACGTCGCGAATGTGATGTCGACCGCTCTGCTTCGGCCCTTCGAACTCTACAAGCCGATCATTGCAGCGATCAATGGCTACGCCGTCGCCGGCGGAATGGAGATCCTGCAGTCGACGGACATCAGGATCGCTTCGCAAGAAGCGAGCTTCGGGCTCAGCGAAGCACAGCGCGGTCTCGTTCCCGGCGGCGGCTCGATGGTCCGATTGCCGCGGCAGATACCCTATTGCAAGGCGATGGAAATCCTCATGACAGGGGACAGGATCTCAGCAGAAGAAGCCCTTCGAATCGGGTTCGTGAATGAGGTCGTCGCCAAGCAGGAGTTGATGCCGCGCGCGTTCGAATTTGCGAAGCGCCTCGCCAGGAATGCACCGCTCGCGCTTCGTGCGATCAAGGAGGCCGTGATCCGCACGAGCGGTCTGCCTCTCGAGGAGGCCTATGGGATCGAGTACGAGATTGCCGCGCGCGTGATGCGGTCGAAGGACGCACGTGAGGGGCCAAAGGCATTCGTGGAAAAGCGTGAGCCCGTCTTCAAAGGCGAATAGTCGAGCTGCGATCCATGTTCAGGTGAGCGCGCCGGTCGAGGCGATCTCCGAAATTTCGTCATCGCTGTAACCGAGAACGTCCTTCATGACCTCGAAGGTGTGTTCGCCGATCAGAGGGCCGGCACGCGTCGGTCGCGATGGCATGTCGGAATAGGTCGTCACGGTCCCGTCGAAGAGACTCTTCCCGAAGCCGCCATGTTCTAGTTCGATGAAGAAGCCACGTGCGGCGAGCTGTTTGTCGGCATGGAAATCGGTCGCGCGGATCGGGGCGTACGCAGGCACGCCCGCCTCTCGAAGCTGGTCGGCGGCTTCGAAAGAATTCTGATCGGCACACCAATGACTGAGTGCCGCGTCGATTTCCTCGCGTCGTGCCAGTCGTGCTTCGATCGAATCGAACTCATCTCCGGAAAATGGGGCAAGGGTGGGGACGACCTCGCGGAGTGCTCGCCACTGCTCGGGTGAGCGCGTTTCAATCGCGACGAAGCGCTCTGTCTCCGAACATCGGTAGACGCCATGCGGGCAGCCCCATTCGGAGGTCATGCCGGCTCGATCGAGCACGCGTCCCGATTCCTGATGGTCGAGGATCGTCGGTGCCAGGTAGTGGATTGCGGACTCGATTTGCGAGATGTCGATGCATTGTCCCTGGCCCGTCCGGTCTCGATGATGAAGCGCTGCGCAAAGCGCAGCCAGTGCATAACGCGGCGAGATGAAATCCGTATAGGCGCCCCAGGGTATGGACGGCTTGCGATCGGGCCAGCCCGTGACGCCCGCAAGCCCGGAGAGCGCGGCACCCTGTACGCCGAATCCAGTGTGTTTTCGCTCCGGCCCGGTCTGGCCGCGCATGCATGTGTAGAGCATGACGATGTCGGGATTGATTCCACGCAGGGTCTCGTAGTCGAGCTTCAGTCGTTCTGCTGTTCCCGGGGTGAAATTTTCGACGACGACATCGGCCCACTCGACGATGCGATGGGCGACCTCGAGTCCGGCTGGGGTCGTGAAGTCGATCGCGATCCCGAGCTTCGACTGGTTCATGTTCGCGGCGGTATGCCCCGTGGTGGTACCGGGTTCTCCGATCCAGGGTGGAAGAAAGCGCAGGGTGTCGATGCGATTTTCTGTTTCGACTCGCAACACCGTGGCACCCAGATTGGCAAGGTCCTTGGTGATGAGCGGCCCGGCGGCGATCCACGAGAAGTCGGCGACCTTGAGGCCTTCGAATATCTGGCTGCGCGGCGACGTGGACGGGGAAGAAGCGGTTTCGGGAACCGCAGCAGGAAGGGGTTTTCGCTGCGTCGATTCGAGGAGTGCTTGATCCTGGCCGAGCTTCGGCGCCGTACGCTCGTACCGGATCGGTGTTTCGGAGAGCCTCGCGAAAGGGCCCGGATGTTTCCGTCCGGCGACATCGGTCCAGAAGTCACGGTCGTTCAGTTGCGGATCGGTCATGAGGTCTGGAATCGATTTGACGGGTGCGATCAGCCATTTCTGCGCGACGGCCTGCTCATGGATTTCGTCTTTGGTCATCGTCCGAAGAAACGCAAGGAATTGATCGAGGCCACGGCGGGCGATGTCGATGGCCAGCGAGCCCTCCATGACTTGCTGGATCCAGGTCATCCAGTCGATTTCCATCAGATCCGCATCCAGTCCGCCCTGTTCGCCGATCCAGTTCATCGCAGCATTGAAGCTGAACGCGCCCTGGGCTCCGAGTACCAGCGTCATGACGACGTGGCCATCCTTGCAGGGTTCGACGACGGGCAAGGGCAGGCCGGGCACGATGTTCTGGCTACCCGTTCGTTCGCCGCGTGTGTCATCGAATCCCGGTGGATCCTCGCCGACGGCCGCGTAGCCGGTCACGAACATCAAGGTCCAGAGAACGGCGGCCTGGATCGATGAGTCGAGATGCTGACCCCGGCCGGTCCGATTACGTGCGTAGAGTGCGGAAAGGACATCGGCCGCCGCCTGGACGGAGCCCAGGTGTGCCGTTTCCGGTAGCCCCACCGGAACGGGCTCGCGATCCCCGTCACCCTGCATATTGAGCAACCCGCCCGCCGCCGCCAGCGTCAGGTCGGTTGCGGGGTGTTTCGCGTAGGGACCCGTCTGGCCGAAGGGCGAGACGGAGACGTAGAGCAGCATTGGATTCTTCTGAAGCAGTGCTTCGGCGCCCAGCCCCTTTGCGGCCATCACACCTGGCGTGAAAGATTCGATGAGGATGTCGGCACCGGCCACGAGTGCGAGGAACTGTTCACGATCTTCGGCGCGATCAATGTCGAGGACCACGCTTCGTTTGCCCAGTCCGAATGCCTGCCAGAACAGCGATGCTTCGGGGTCGCCTCGGCGAGGATCGGGTCGCGTGCCTGCGAAGGGGGGTGCGAAGCGCGCCTCACAGCCGCCGGGTGGCTCGATCTTGATCACCTCGGCGCCGAGGTCGGCGAGCACGCGGCCGGTGGCTTCCGCCAGTGGCGTACTCAGATCGAGGACCCTGATTCCTTCGAGCGGTCCGGTCATGCCGGCCGTAGCGCGTTGAGCGATCGCACATTGTCTCGAAGGATCAGCTTTTTCTTGGCGTCATCGAATTTGCCGAGCTCCGCGACATAGTCGAGCGGTTCCGGCATGCCTTCGATATGCGGCCAGTCGGAACCAAAGATGACGCGGTCCGAGCCCATGCAGGCTTCGACTTCGTAGACATCATCTTCCCAGAACGGGTTGATCCAGACATGCTCCTTGAAGAGAAGCCCGGGATCTTCCTTGTAGTAGTTCATGACAGAGAGTCGGTCGCGAGACTGTCGGAGCTTTCGAAAGAGATCGGGAAGGAATTCCGCACCGTTCTCGATCGACGCGATCCGCAAGTTTGGGAAACGCTCGAAGAGTCGCTCGTAGGTAATCGTAATCAAGAAGTCGTAGGCGGCGCGCTCGATGTTGAAATGCTTGATATTGGGCATCATCGGACCGCCGATGCCAGCGGAGCTGAAGCCGTCTCGGACATAACCATGGGTCGTGTACCCCGAGTCGCCCGCGTGAATGACCACGCAGATTCCCGCTTCATTGACGCGCGCCCAGAAGGGGTCGAATTTCGCGTGGGAAGGAGAGAGAATGCCTTCGTCTGGTGTGTGCACGGCAGCCGGTCGGATCACGATGACGCGTGCATCGCGAGACAAGGCCCATTCGAGTTCACTGCACGCGAAGTCGACATCCGCGAGGGAAATGTAGGGCGCAGCGAAGATACGGTTCTGGTAGTTGCAGCCCCAGTCTTCGTCCAGCCAGCGATTGAAGCCGTGAAAGAGAGCCTTGACGGCTTCGGTGTCGTGCTTGAGCAGCTCTTCGTAGAGAACGCCGAGGGTCGGGAAAAGCCACATAGCCTCGAGGCCCTGTTCATCGAGTTTCTTCAGTCGTGGTTCGGCGTGAAGGTAGTAGTCGGGGAGCGGCTCTCGTTCTTTGAGCAGCGAGCTTGGGTCGATCTTGTCCGGGTTGCCGCGCAGGAAATCGGCGATGGCGCCCGGCTTCGCGATCGGATTCCAGGTGGGATTGGCGACGGCGCGAGCCAGTTTTCCGCCCACGATGTGATGTCTACGGCCGTTGATCTCCGCCCACTGAACACAGCGAGATTGCATCGCCTGGGGGACGTGGCGCGTGAATGCGTCCTCCGACTCATAGTAATGGTTGTCGGCATCGAAGGGTTGGAAGCCAAGATCACTCATGCGGGACTCCTGATTGGGCGTCCCTGAAGTCTAGCCGCTCAGCCGGTCACAGCGAGGAGGCTAGCGAGGAGGTTATTGTGCCTCGAGGGCGAGCATCGGGTCGACGTAGTCGTAGCCGAGAGCCATTGCGACTGCGGGTTCGGTCACGAGCCCAGAACAGACATTGAGACCATCGCGCAGGTGGGGATCTGTAGAAAGTGACGAGTGGACGCCACGGTTCGCGATCTGCAAGACATACGGAAGCGTTGCGTGATTGAGGGCGAAGGTCGATGTCTTCGGAACGGCGCCCGGCATATTCGCAACGCAGTAGTGGACCACGCCATCGACGATGAAGGTCGGTTCGCTGTGCGTGGTCGGGCGTGAGGTCTCGAAACAACCTCCTTGGTCGATTGCGACATCGACCAGAACAGAGCCACGTCGCATTCGGCGGATCATTTCCGCCGTGACCAGATGCGGGGCTTCGGCACCCTTGACGAGCACGGCGCCTACGACCAGATCGGCGTCGATCACGTATTCTTCGAGGGCCGCTGTAGTCGAGTAGACGGTTCGCAGCGCGACGCCGAATCGTGCTGCCAGTCCCTCGAGTACGCTGGTATTTCGGTCGAGGACAGTGACGTCTGCTCCGAGACCGAGCGCCATCTGGACGGCATTGGCGCCGACCACGCCTCCGCCGAGTACGACGACCTTCGCCGGCGCGACGCCCGGTACGCCGCCCAGCAAGAGTCCGGCCCCGCCGCGTGCCGACTCGAGGCTCGCCGCGCCCGCCTGGATCGACATGCGACCCGCGACCTGGGACATCGGTGTCAGTAGAGGCAACCCCGCAATTTCGTCGGTCACCGTTTCGTAGGCGATGCAGGTGGCGCCGCTGGCAAGAAGATCCTTGGCTTGTTCCGCGTCGGGGGCGAGGTGGAGATAGGTGAAGAGCGTATGGTGTGGCCTGAGCAATGCGCGCTCCGGGGCCTGAGGCTCCTTGACCTTGACGATGAGTTCTGCCGAGTCGAATACGTCCTCGGGAGTCGGGACGATGCGCGCACCAGCGGAGATGTACGCGTCGTCAGATGCGTCGATGCCGAGTCCGGCCTTTGTTTCGACGAAGACCTCGTGCCCGGCGCGCGTGAGTTCAGCCGCGCTTTCCGGCGTCAAGCCGACGCGCAGCTCGGCATTCTTGACCTCTTTCGGAATTCCGATTCGCATGGTGTCCCCTTCACCGTGTCGATGACTTGCTACATCGACGGCTCCGACCCTTGGCTGTACAAGGGTCGGAAAGCCGTTTTTCGGCGTAGGGGCAGGACGCGATTGCGGGGCAGCGTGCTAGCAAGAGGCTCGACGTCGACCGGCAACTTCGATGTAGCCGTCGGCGAATGGATGCAGCCGTCGGCGAATGCCAGCTCGAGGGCTAGAGCTGGTTCGCCAGATAACCGAGCGTGCGTTCGACGGCACCCTCCTCGGTCGGAACGATCGACGCGCTGAAGTCGGTCACACCGACGTCTCGCAGACGCTGGATCTGTGCGTCGAGCGTCTTTTCGTTGCCGACCAGGGCGACATCCGCAGGCCCGGCAGCGCCTTCCTTGTCAAGCATGGCCCGATAACTCGGGAGCTGGCCGTAGATGACGAGAATCTTCGAGATGGCCTCCTTGGCCGCGTCGACGTTTTCCGTCAGCACGATCGGGAGTCCCGCGACGATGCGCGGCGCCGGACGTCCCGAATCGGAAGCCGCGCTAAGCAATTTCGGACCGACGTGGCTCTCGATCGTGTTGGGCCCGGTCATCCATAGGATCGTTCCGTCCGCGGTCTCGCCCGCGATCCGAAGCATGTGATCGCCGAGTGCGGCCAACAGCGTGGGTACGGGCGTTGCGCCGGGAACGTCGAGTGCCAGGTTGACGCGATACTCCTCGCCTTCGAATTTGGCCGCTTCGCCACGCACGAGTGGGCCCAGGACAGCCATGTACTCGCGCATGTGCTGCGCGCGTCGCGCATAGGAGAGGCCTAGCATGTCCTCGATGACGACTTTGTGAGAGAGCCCGATTCCGAGGGCGAAGCGCCCCGCGCACGCCGCCTGGGCGGTCAGTGCCTGTTGGGCAAGCGCAGTCGGGTGTCGGGGGTACGTTGGAACGACAGCAGTTCCGAGGCCAATTGTCTCAGTCTCGCGGCCGATGACGGCCGCTGCCGTGATCGCATCGATGCCGAAAATGTTCGCCATCCACATCGTGTCGAAGCCTTGAGCCTCGAAATTCTTAGCGGATGCGACGAGCGCGTCGAGTCCGTCTTCTCCGGGGGTCGCCCCGGCCATGATTCCGATTTTCACGTTGTCTCCTTCGTTCGCTAACGCATTGAATGATGGGCTGCGACGCTGTTCTGTCAGGGACTGGCATCGTCCGAATGCAAACTCTATGCGAAGTGGTGAACCGCCTCAACTGCGACGTTCTACGCCGCATTCGCCTGTCGGGTCAGGCGGTTGCGAGGTAGGATCAGACTCGAAACCATCCTCACTATCCCCGTTTCCCACTCCCTGGAGGCTCGATGCCGACGCCAGTCCGATTCAACATTCTCTATAGCCTGTCGGCTGTAACGGATGAGTCGGGTTGGCTGTGCGTTGGGATGCGCGTGTGACTGAGATACGGGCTCCCGGTAGAAACGATTCGGGTTCACCGTCGATTCTCCGGTTCCTGTTCGGTCTGGCGATCATGCCGTGCCTGTTCACGGGCGTTGCGATCGAGGTTTCCGCATCGGAGGAAGCTCCGTACCGACCGTCGGTCGACATCGGTTGGACGAGTCGACCGCCCGAGATCGACGGTCACCTGGGTTCGGATGAATGGTCCGATGCCGCGCATATCGATGGCCTGACCCAGGCGACTCCGGATGAAGGCGAAGTCGCGACCCAACGCACTGAAATTTGGCTCATGACCGATGGGGACAATCTCTACGTCGCGGCTCGCTTATGGGATACGAATCCCGAAGAGATGGTGGCTTACGCGATGAAGCGAGATGCGGATACCCGATTCGATGATCGTTTCGGTTTCACGATCGACCCGTTCCTCGATCGTCAGAACGGATATTTCTTCCAGGTGAATCCGAACGGGGCTCGGCGCGACGCCCTGCTCGAAGGCGGCGCCTTTGAATCCAATTGGGACGGCCGCTGGTATGCGAAGACCTCAATCGATGACGAGGGCTGGATCGTCGAGATCGCGTTGCCCTATGACTCGATCAACTTCGATCCCGAGGCGGACGTCTGGGGTCTGAACATGGCACGGGGAATTCGGCGCCGAAACGAGATCGATCGCTGGTCGGACCCAGTGCTGGAGCGATTTCTGACGGCCATGGGGCGGGCTGGAAATCTGGTTGGAATGAAAGGGACTCGTCAGGGCCTCGGACTTCAAATCGTGCCGGCTGGAACGCTTCGACGCGTCGATGACGCCAATGAACTCGACGATGAGGACGATGAGCGCCACTACACCCGCGCGGATCCGAGCCTCGACGTCTTCTACAAGGTCATACCGTCCGTGACGACTGCGATCACGGTCAATACCGACTTCGGTGAGTCCGAGGTCGACGCGCGTCAGGTCAATCTCTCTCGCTTCGCACTCTTCTTTCCCGAGAAACGGGATTTTTTCCTCCAGGATGCATTGATCTTCCAGTTTGCGGATCTGGAAGCGAACGGTCGCCCGTTCTTCTCGCGTCGAATCGGGCTCAGCCCGGATGGTGAATCAGAGGGGATCACAGCCGGAGGCAAGGTCACGGGTCGGGTGGGTCCTGTGAAGATCGGTCTTCTCAACGTGGTTCTCGACGAGCATGACCAGGTCGACCAGCAGAACGTGCTCGTCGCTCGTCCGGCGATGAATTTCGGCGAGTCGACATTGGGCGCGATCCTGACGCATGGGGACCCGACGGGTCTCGGCGACAACACCCTGGTGGGGGCCGACTTCAACTATCGCAACTCGGACTTTCTCGACAACAAGAGCTTGAGGGCGAACGTCTGGGTTCAGAACACCTTTAGCGATCCGGATACCGGTCCAGACGTAGACGACGACGCGATCAACGGAAGTGGGCTCGCCTATGGCGGGAAAATCCAGTACCCGAACGATCGAATCAACTGGATGCTTTCGGCACGCACCTTCGATGACGAGTTCAACCCGGAGCTAGGGTTCGTGAATCGGACAGACATTCGGGACTACGCCGGGGAGTTTCGGCGCCGTTGGCGTCCGTTAGAGAGTCCTTTTCAGACGGTCGATAGCAAGGTCGCGGGGAGGCTGGTCACCGGTCTCTCGAGTACGGTCGAGTCGGGAAATTTTACGTGGACACCTCTCGACCTCACCACACCGGTTGGCGACGCTATTCGTTTCCGGTATCTGCATCTCTACGAAAACGTGGAGACCGCGTTCGAAAA
>CBFDDD010000077.1:0-23435 GCA_965603475.1 uncultured Myxococcales bacterium | reverse complement strand
CGCCACCGCAACTGCTGTCTGGTGGGCCCTCGCCAGGTCACTCGTGATCACTTTCGTCCACGGCGGACCCGCCTCTGCATGGAGCGTTCTTGCCAGCTGATCGGCCTGGGCGAGCCCCACAGTGGTCAGTTCGGGATCGCCATGCCCTTGCCACAACCCTTTCGCATTCCACGAAGTCTCGCCGTGGCGGACCAGTAACAACCGGGTTCGTATCTCTGTCATCGCGGCCAACCCTAGCAGTCCGGCGAAAGACGAGTGCCTGGCAACTTCGGAAGTCCTTCGGCCCTAGCTTCCAACCCCACTCGAGTTCAGCGGCGAACTCTGCGCAAGACCACCGCCAGTGGATAGATTCCGAGCAACACGAGCACGATCGGTACGCTCAAGTGGCTCAGCAACATATGCCGCGGCCCCAAAAAGCCACAACTCATATGCACGATCATCGCTCCGAGCGCGCCCGATCCCAGCAAGGCGAGCAGAGCCGCACGCACGGGATGCGCCGCCCAGCCCCGGACGAGAAAACTCAAGATCACGCCCGCCGGCAGCAGCGACAGAAGAGCGCCTTCCTGGAAACACATCGCATCGATGCCCGCTGGCGAGACCGGCGTGGAAAGACCGAGTTGGTAGATGCCAATCAGACACGCAGCGGCGGCGGCCAACAATCCAACGAGTGAAACCAGCATACCGCTGATCTCGAGACGTTCACGACCTGGTATTCCGGCGGCGAGTGCGGAGCTCGTTCCGCCGAAGGACGCGACCAGCAATCCAAGGAAGCTCCCGAAATAGATCCAATTCGCAAAAAGCGACTGGACCCCCGCATCGCCCTCTTTCGCCCATAGAACGATTCCAAGCATCGCCGCCCAGAGTGCGAGGATGATGGCGAATGCCATTCGTAGCCTCGGGAGCGGACGAACCGGCTCGAGATCGTCCACGAGATCCGAAATCAGTCGATCAGACGTGCCCGTCACCCTGCACCTCTCGTAGTCGTCTTCGCCGCCGGACTCGTCGGCCTCGCCGACTGCCATTCACCGCTTTCCCGTGCGCCCTCGAGGCTCTTGCGCATGGCGCGATAGCCACGATGCGCACGCACTTTGAGCGCGCCCGGCGATATTCCGACTCGCAGTGCCGCTTCAGCCACTGACAACCCCTTCACCTGAACCAGAGTAACCGCAACCCGCTGCGCTTCCGGTAGCGAGGCCAACGCGGCTGCAAGTTCAGGCGCCAATTGGTCCCCTTCGACATCGCGAGTCGAGCTCTCGTCTGGCCAGTCCTCGACCACCAGCTCGATCTCTCGATCTCCGCGCCGTTTTCTCTCTCGGAAATGATCGATGATCGAATTGCGCACGATGGCCCGCATCCAGGGGCCGAAAGGTCGCTCCGCCCGATACGTCGACCGGCCCCTGTGAATCGAGAGCAGCGTATTCTGTACGACGTCTTCCGCCGCAGCCTCCTCATGGATCTTGCCTCGCACGATCGCTCGAATCCTGGGCTGGATCGTCGAAAGGAGATTTCGATAGGCGACGGCATCTCCAGCCTGGGCAGATCGCATCCAATCGGACAGCTGTCGCTCGAGTTCGTCAGGCGCCCTTGCGCTGCGGTTCTGGTCTCTCGACAAGCTCGACTCCGGCGGACACGCGTCGACGTTTCCCCGCGTGATCTCGATTGGGAGGGAATCCTAACCCAACGCGACAGACCGTCGCGGAGCCTTCCCCCCTCTCCACATCGCAGTTCAGCGTCCCCGATCCAGGATCCGGTCAAACGATCAACCGACCCGCGCCGCCCCTGCGCAGTTCATGTGCAATGACCCCCGGCTCGTGGATTCGCGATCTAGTTTTGATTTCTCAAATCCAAGAGTGAGGGTTTTAACCCTGACATTTACGAAGGGTTCTCCCCACTCTACTTCGACCCTGCGAAAGAAACGCCTTCACTGGACCGCAGGTTGGGAGCCGCCGATCCATGCAGCGACGCTACTTCGAGCATGTCTACACCGAAATCTGCGTTGCCGTCGGTCATCGAGTCTCACGCTACAACCTCTGGCTGCTCGTATGGGAGAGCGGGGGTGACCCCGACGAGCTGACCCATCCCCAGGCGCGCCATTTCGTCGAAAACAACCTTTCCGTGATCCTCGCCGAAGAGGGCATTTCGCTCACCGGTCGGGAGCGGCGTAGGCTCGAGAGGAGAATCCTCCGATTCGACCCCCATCATCCGACTCCCGAAGAATGGCTCACGAAGACCTTCGACGACGCGGAGGAGGCGGCCTGACCCGTCCAGACCTGCCCGCGAATCGCGATTCACGACTCTGATCTGATGGTCTGACCCTCAAGCGCAAACCTTGAATGCCCGATCCAATGGGCATGTCCACCAGCCACTTCGTCCTGCTGATCGAGTCCGATCAGAGTCTGACGGGGCCCCTCGTCGCACAACTGGTGCACCTTGGCGTTGAACCAATTCGTGTGTCCAATCTCGATGAGGCCCTCGAAATGGTGAAATCCCGGCAATACGCGGTGAGCGGGGTGCTGGTGCCGTCGGATATCCCGGGAAAGGAAGTCCTCAAGGCCCTGAAGAGCATGCGCCGACGCGAACCGGCTCTTCCGTGCATGGCGTATGGCAAGGCGCCCGAACGGGCCCAACGGAAACTTCTCCACCGTGCCGGCGTCCTATTGTCACTCTGGGATGGACACGACGTGGGGGTTCTTCGTTTCCAGGTCAATCGGCTCGTGTCAGGTGAGAACCAACACTCGGTTCGCGGGGCACGCCGGGTGCCGATTCATACAGCGGTGCGTGTCCTGGTCGGAGGCCGCGAGAAAGACGGCTTCGTCTACAGCCTTTCGGAGAGCGGATGTTTTATCGAATCGCCTCGTGCCAGCATGGATGGCGCCCGTCTACGAATGATCTTTTCGCTCGGAGAACGGGAGCTCGAAATCGATGGCATCGTGGCTTTCGCAAACGTGCCCGGCAATCTGCAGCGACCGAATCTGCCACTCGGGATGGGCGTCCGATTCGAGAACGTGTCGAAGCCGGATCGAAAAACGCTCATCCAGTTCATCCAGGAGCGAATGGACTCGCTCGAAGTCTAGCCCTCCCCTGTCGAGCCTTCCCCTAACAGTCGATCGATAAACGGTCCGAGCCTGCGAAAGGCCTGACCGCGATGAGAGAGCATGTCCTTCTCGTCGCGCTCGAGTTCGGCCATCGCGCGATCGAATCCCTTCGGCTGGAAAATCGGGTCGTACCCGAATCCTCCGCGACCCACTGGAGCCATCAATATCTCACCCGGGCAACTGCCTTCGGCGACCTCGCAGCGACCGTCCGGTAACGCTACCGCCGCGGCACAAAAGAAACGCGCGCCGCGGGGCGAGGGAGATCCCTTCAGCTCCTCCAGCAATGCCTCGAGTCGACCTCGATCGTCGAGGTCAACGCCACCATACCTTGCAGAATACGCTCCAGGAGCCCCACCCAGGGCATCGACCTCGAGCCCCGAGTCGTCGGCCACGCAGGCCACGCCGGTTTCCCGCGCTGCCACCCGTGCCTTGGTTCGCGCGTTCTCGAAATAGTCGCCCCCCTCCTCGGGAAATTCGATCGCTGGAAAGTCGACCAACGAGACCACTTCGAATTCCACGAGGATGCGAGCAATCTCGCGACACTTCCCGGCATTCCCGGAAGCGACGACGAGACGCCTGTCGAGTGTGCTCTTCGTTTTCATTTTCTTTGTCGGTGTTGTTGTCAAGCCAGTCGCCGCCGCAATGATCGACCGATCAGCCAGTCGAGCCGATTAGACGCGCCATCGAGTAGCCCGCCGCCTCGACCGCCGCTTTCTGTCGCTCGACGATCGACGCGATTCCACCCAACGCCAGGTCGAGCAGTTCGTCGAGTTCCTTGCGATCGAAGGTCCCGTCTTCGCCGGTCCCCTGGACCTCGACGAAACGCCCAGCGCCCGTCGCAACGACATTCATATCGACCTCGGCTCGCGAATCTTCTTCGTAGGGCAGATCGAGCACCGGCTTCCCGGCAATCACACCAACCGAGATCGCGGCGAGCTGATCACGGAGCACAGGGCCCTTGAGCACGCCTTGCCGATCGAGACGCGCGAGGGCAACTGCAACGGCAACGAATGCACCACTGATGGAGGCGGTTCGCGTCCCTCCATCTGCCTGAAGCACATCACAATCGACCCAGAGCGTGCGCTCGCCGAGGCTCTCCAGGGAAACGACTGCCCGCAGACTTCGTCCGATCAGTCGCTGGATCTCCATCGTTCGACCCGAAAGCTTGCCCCGGCTCGCCTCGCGATCCGTACGACGATCCGTCGCGGCAGGCAGCATCGAGTATTCCGCCGTGAGCCAGCCCTTCCCGCCCCCCCGAAGCCATCTTGGCACTGTCTGCTCTTCTGACACCGTACAGAGTACCTTCGTCCGGCCCATGGAGCAGAGCACAGAGCCGAGCGGTTGTTCTGTAAAATCGACATCGAATTCGAGGGGCCGAAGTTCGTCGGCGAGTCTCCCATCGCTACGCATCATGTTCCTTCCTCTCGGGTACAGTGTCGAACGTTGTTCAGCGCAGGGATGCCGCGACGTGGTTCTTTGCAGAACGCACACCACGCCGTGCATCATATCGATCGGCGAAGGCCATCACTGCCTGCGTCAGCGCATCCGCGATCGCGGCGCGTTGGCGAGATCGACGTAACCCCTTCTCGTCATCGGGGTTCGTCAAGAATCCGATCTCGACGAGCGACGCTGGCATCTGGACACCCATCAACACGACGAAGGGTGCCTGCTTCACTCCGCGCGAGCGGGCGAGAGCGACATTCGAGAGTTCGGACTGCGCGAGCATCGCGAATTCGCTGGATTCTTGAAGATGCTGAGTCTCGATCAGATCTCCCAGGATCGCCGCCAACGGATCCGCAGTTTCAAAGTTCGGGGCCGCCGCGCCGAACGCGCTGTTTTCTCGTTCGGCAGTCTCTCGCGCTGCATCGTCGGTCGCGTCGAGAGATGCGAAATAGGTTTCGATTCCACGAGGCTTCCGACTAGGCGATGCGTTCGCATGGATCGAGAGGAACAGGTCGGCACGCGCGTCGTTCGCAACCGCTGTTCGTTCTTCGAGAGACAAGAACTCATCTCGCGTTCGCGTCAACACCACGTGCATCCCGAGTTTGCGAAGGCGTGCCGCGAGAAGATTGGTCACATCGAGAACGAGATCCTTCTCGTGGAGCCCCGAAGACCCGGTCGCACCCTCGTCATGCCCACCATGACCGGCATCGAGCACGATCGCGTCGAAGCGATCTCGGGCGGCGTGAGGCCGAGACGAGGCCTCGGAGGACGCCATCTGCGCCGAAAGCAAACCTGTGCTGGCAACCACTGCGACGAGCACGCCGGCCCGCGCGAATGATCGCGAAATGCGCTTCGAGCGATCGACCGAGGATCCGCGCCCCCGAGAGGACCGCGGTGCGCAACGACTCGTCAAGATCCCACCCCCAATGAAGGACCGAGGATACCACGGGTCCTTCCGAGTTTCAGACGACAGCGCCGCATGCACTGCACGACCATTTCGCGCGACGTTTCGGGAAGAATGATGATCAGGGGAACTGGGCGAGAGCTTCGGCGCGATCGCGTACCGTGTACTCGAGACGTTCGGAGAACACCTTGATCGGGGCCCAATCCGGTAGCTCCGACATTCGCGGCATGCCCAGCGTCATTGCTCCGGTCGGATCGATGACCCACGGATCGTCGGGGTTCTCGAACCAAAGGGTCACCATATGGTGTTGGCCATCCGATGGTCGAACGACGATCGCGCGATACACCTCACTCGATGAGAAGCCCAGATCGCGCAGAGCGTGAAACGCCAGGAGCTCGAGTCCGTCACAGTCATCGCCACCGCGAGCGAGCGTCTCTTCGAGAGTCGCCCAGTGATCGACGGCCCCATCCTCGCGATAATGCTGTTTGGCCTCGGATTGAATCCAACTCGCAACGTCCCGGGCGAGGGTCCGTCTTCGCTCAGCACGAAAATTGAAGTACTTCGCACGCAACCCGGCTTCGGCCGCCTGGTCAGCGGGGAGTTGGTCATTCGCGGCGCTATAGCCTGCAGACTCCACAGCCGGACCGCTTGCCAGGGGCGCTAGTAGCGCGGAATCGAATTGCTCGCGACGCTGCCAGCCCGCGATCTTCGGACTCCAGAGATCGTCAGGATGGGGTCGCTGAAAATAGTCGAGCCCGGTCTCGGTCCGATCGCTGAACGAGATCCCCGCGCAGCCCATCCCCGAAAGGAGCAGCAGCGCGGCCGCGAATACCTGTGTTCGCCGATTCCACTGTGAGCGGACAGACATAGCCGAGGTATCGGCCTGGCTGGTCAGAAAGTTGAGCCACGCGCAGCCGACCGGCAATCACGCGGACGCCTCTATCCGTAGATCATCACATTCTGGGCGTCGCAGGAGCCAACCATCACGAAGAGCACTACGAAAAAGAGGATCATCATCGGGATCCCGCCAACGACGTAGAGCCACGAACTCAGGTCACTGTTGATCCCTGGACCGTCCTCGTTGAACTCGTCATTCTCTTCGCGCTGCTGGTCGTCGGACATGACCGCCCTCTCCTCAAGCCTCAAATTCGCTTCTTCGGTCGACTGATTCTCGTCACCCGATCTCGCGCAACAAAAGGCGCGAAGCCCCACAGGGGCCCAGGCGGCGAAGATAGTAGCGACTGCCCTGTAGGCCGCCATGCAACATTCAGTTTAGTTCTTGTCGGGTTTCGGCAGATTCGGGGGAACCCGGATTCACGGCTCGCCAGGCCTGGGGCACACCCGCCAGATCGGCCTCGATGCGAAGCTCGCGCAGTGCCCTCTCACGCTCGTCGATCTGCTCGCGATCCTCGCGGAGTTTTTGTCGTAGTTTGAACGACATGGGCGAACTCGATTGGCTCGATTCTCCTCCGCCCCCTCCTCCGCCTGGAGGCGCGATCGACCACTGACTTCCGCCACCCCCGACCGCCACCTCGTCGAGCTCTTTCTTCGTTTTTTCGAGACTCCTGCGTGCCTCCGCGAGTTCCCGGTCGGCCTTCGAGAATCGTCGGCGCCACTCAGACTCACCTGCACCCGCCACTCCCTTCGGGTTTCGGGCACCAAAGCCGCTAGGGAGGTGGAGAAGCGTATCGAGTTCGACCGGATCCCCCTCGGGTCTACTCGAGCGAGGCCGATTTGGAACCGGAAATTCCCGCTCGCTGACGCCAGCATTGCCTTTGCCAGCGGCTTCTTCTGCCTCTCGCGCCTCCTGCACCTCCTGCGGCTCCTCCGAAATCGCTGCTGTCGCTGCGAGACAAAGTCCGAACAGGACGATCACCAGGCCGGATTTTCCTGCTTGTCGTGTCTGTGTCACGGATTCCTGTCCCCTCTCAATGCCCGCCAGTCCCCCGGGTCCGGCATGCGCCGAACTCCGGCCCAACGATAGCGAAGAGCGAAACTCAGTAGAAAGCAGGGCCGACTCTTGGCAATCGGGGTCAAGGGCCACCGTGAAAAGCCGATAAATCCTTCGACCGTTCGGCGCGCGACGACGGCGTGCGGACCCGAATTGATAGAGGTAGCAACGATGGAACGGGAAAAGCTGTATCGGCTTCTCCGACTCGGTCTCGAGAAGGGCGCTAGCGATATCCATTTCCAGGTGGGATATCTGCCGCTCTATCGTTTCCACGGTGAACTTGTCGAACTGCGATACAAGGTTCTGACACCCGAGGACACCGAGGAGATCGTGCGGATACTGATCGAGAACGATCCGCTCGGCCAGGAACTCGATTTCAACGAACGCGACCTTGCCTTCGAACTGCCCGGCGAAGGGCGATTCCGCGTCAACATCTCACGCCAACGACGATTTTTCAACATCGTACTACGCGTCATCCCGCTTCAGATCAAGAGCTTTGCGGACCTGAACCTCCCGTCGGTACTCGGCGATATCGCACAAATACATCGTGGCTTCGTCCTCGTGACCGGACCGACTGGCATGGGCAAGTCAACGACCCTCGCGGCCATGCTGAACGAAGTCAATCGCCAGCGGAAGAGCAAGATCGTCACAGTGGAAGACCCGATCGAGTTCGTCTTTACCCACGATCGAAGCATCATCACCCAGCGCGAGATCGGAACCGATACCTCTTCCTTCCCCGCGGCGTTGCGCGCGGCCCTTCGACAGGACCCCGACGTCATCATGGTCGGCGAAATGCGCGATCTCGAAACCGTCGACACTTCACTCAAGGCAGCCGAGACGGGACACCTCGTCTTCTCCACGATTCACACTGCAGACGTCGCTTCGACGATCAATCGTCTCGTCTCCTTCTTCCCTGTCGAGGAACATCTTCAGGTTCGAACGCGCCTTGCGGAAAACCTCAAAGCCGTCGTCTCACTCCGCCTCCTGGTCAACAAGAAACAGAACGGTCGCGTTCCGGCGGTCGAGGTGATGAGGTCGACGCGTTCCATCCAGGAATGCATCAAGGATCCGGCGCGAACTCACGAGATCACCGAATACATCGCTCGCGGACGCGGCGAGCACATGCAGACTTTTGATCAGCATCTGCTCGATCTCTTGAAGGCCAACAAGATCACGATGGAATCGGCTCTGAATGCCGCATCGAATCCGACCGACTTCCAGACCAAACTCGAGATGGAAGGTCTGATCCATGAAGATGGCGAGGTCGACGCGAAACCTGCGACGCCTTTCGACATCGAACCCGATGAACGGTTCTAGCGAGTTGGCCCCGATGGAGACGACCTCGAATTCCGAAAGCGAAGACCAGCTCAATCGCGCGCTCCGCATTACGGCGAGCCAGGCTTCCGGGCTATGCGGTGGCGGAGCGGTGCTGCTCTATTCCCGAATCGATTCTGATCCGGCTACTGGGCGACTCCGCGCCGCCGCTGGCTTTCGCTCCGCCGACGAAGCACGACAGATGGCCGCGAGTCTCGAAGGGCTCGTGCGCGATGCGATCAACACCGGAGAGAGACCGAATGACGGCGCAACCGGATCCAGCCCGGATTCTGGCAACGACAACGTCCCAATCGCGATCCCTCTAACGGCGCGCGATCGAGTTGTCGGTGCGTTGCTCGTTGTACCGAGTGCTCCGCTCTCCGAAGAGACTCGAGAACTGGTCGACGCCCTGGCGTGGTCGACTGCCGTCGCAATCGATCATGCTGGCCTCGCCTCCCAATACCAGCTACTGGCGACACAGTCGGAGAAGAGTCTCGAAATCGCGGATGAGAAGAGCGATGAGCTCCTGAAGCTTTCCGAAGAACTTTTCGCTCAGGACCTGGAGTTGCTTCGCAACAACGAAAAACTCGGCAAGATCGAGAAGCTCAAGAACGACTTCATCGAAAAGATGTCTCGAGAGCTACGCACACCGTTGAACAGCATCATCGAATCGACGATCACAGTCCTTTCGAACGAGAACGAGAGCCTGTCCCCGTCCTCGCAACAGACGCTCCGCAACGCCCTCGACGAAGGCACTGCATTCCAACGTACGTTGCAGAACATCCTGGATCTCTGGCGCGTCAAGCAGAACGAGTTCCCGATCGAGATCCAGGAGGTCTCGATTGCCGACGTCATCGACGAAACGATATTCAGCGTCCAGGACACGCTTCGAGACAAACCCGTCGAGATCGTGAAAGAGATTCCGGAAGTGCTGCCCAAGATTCGAGCGGACCTGGCCAAGATCAATCAGATCCTGTTCTTGCTCCTCGACAACGCCGCCAAGTTCATCGAGCAAGGCACCATCACCATCGGTGCGCGCTATGCCGACGATCGGCTGCATTGCTGGATCGCAGACACAGGCATCGGAATCTGTCCGGACGATCAAAAATACATCTGGAATGAATTCTACCAGGTCGACGATCGCGCCAGTAATCGATATCGGGGAGCGGGGCTTGGCCTCACGCTCGTTCACGACCTGCTCGTATTGTTGGATGGAGATTCGCTGCTCGAAAGCGAGCCTGGCTCAGGTACTCGAGTCGAATTCAGTATCCCCGTCGTTCCCGCCTGAAACGCCTCTCCCATCGCTGGGTGGGTCCACCACATTCACTAGCGGGCGCGTGTCAGCCCTCACTCGCAGGAGTCGGTTCATCCGACTCGACTGCCGGCACGACTTCCTCCACCTTGGTCTCTTCCGCCGGGACGGCCTCGGCCTCGACGCTCGCGTCTGCCGCCAGATTCGCCTGGGCGATATCGGGGGTATCGACGGTGCCGACCACAGAATCAGCGTCACCCGGCTTCACTAGCCCCGCGGCAATCTCGCGCAGACTCATCACGATCTGCTTGTTGTCATCGGAGGTCAGCAGGGGGAGCGCGCCCTTCTTGAGCTGCTTCGCACGAATCGAAGCCATCCGAACCAGATGAAATCGGTTCGGGACGTGTTCCATACAATCTTCGATCGTGATTCGTGCCATGCTTGCCCCTGCGTTGTCGCGTGTGATTTGAGGAGGCGGGAGCCTAGGTCAGCGCCCGGACGAAGGAAACCCCGGCCAGGTCTCCCAGCCGGGGTCCCTAGGCCTTCCAAACAAGGAAGGCCACTCATCCACGGGCGCGGTTAGCGCTTGCGGCGAGCAGCCTTCTTCTTCGTGGCCTTCTTTCGGGTCGCCTTCTTCTTGGCGGCCTTCTTCTTCGTGGCCTTCTTCTTGGTAGCCTTCTTCTTGCCAGCCTTCTTACGGGCCTTCTTCTTGGCGGCCTTCTTCTTGGTCGCCTTCTTCTTCGTGGCCTTCTTGCGAGTGGCCTTCTTCTTTGCGGCCTTACGGGCCTTCTTTCGAGCTGCCATTTCTGGGTTTCCCCCCTTATCAATCGCTCGTTTCGTTTCGGCCTGTGATCCGTACCGTGACCTCAATTCCGCGCCCACGAATGGGTTTAGTCTTGAGATACCAGGAGTTCACAGCACCAGCTGCGAGTTCCTATCGGTATCGAGCATCAGCAACTTGAAGGCACAAACACACCTTCATGTATCAAACCGCGGCGATAGAGCGTTTGTTGCGCCCGAGGTAACAACACGATCTAAATGCCGTCAAGGCAATTCGTCAAAAAAAACACAGGGATGTGCTCTTAACTTGCGATTGATGGACCCGCTTTTCGATGAACTCTCTCCTTGTCTGTACACATTCGCAGATAAAGAGGTTCGATCTGACACCAGATCTCGAACGTAGAGGCGTCTCACGCGCCGAGAGCGAACCTCAGCCGTGTGAAGCAAGGCACTGGGCGCAATACTCCATTCGGAAAACAAGTCTGAAAAGGAGAAATCGCGGCGAGTTCGCCGCGATTAATTCTCTGGCGCGCCTACTTCTTGTGGCGCTGCCGCTTCAGCAACTTTCGCTGCTTGTGTTTGCGCATCTTCTTGCGGCGCTTCTTGATCACACTACCCAACGGGTTTCTCCCTTGCTTCGTGTCGCCTCGCTCATCTTGCGAGCGCGGCAAGGTTTAGAGACTTGGCCGAAGCATGTCAAGCAAGGACCACATCGATTCACGAAAGCGGGCCCTCGAATCGGTCCCCATAGGGAGACCTGATCTGATCAGCGGGCGATGAACGAACTCACCACCAGATTTCGCGCCGTCCCCAGGGCCCGGTTGACGAGATGTCTGCGGGGAAGAAAGGGCAGTATTGGCATTCTGCGTCGTCCGAGCTCCGCAATCGAGCGACGAATCAGGACATGGCCGGGATCGATCATTTGTCCTCTTCGAAGGTATCGCAGCGCTTCGGATTTCCGGCCGAACTCGAGATAGATGCGTGAAAGGTTCAGGTAGAGATCGGGGTTGAAGAATTCTTGCTTTGCGGCGGATTCGCAGAGCGTTCTGGATTCCTCGAAATCTCGCAGGGCCCTCGCAATCGCGACCCCCAACAAAGATCGAAGTTGAGCATGATCGGGCGCCAGCTCCACCGCCTGTCGAAGACACGAAAGCGCCTCATCGTCTTGGCCTGCATCCAGATTCTTGGCGCCGCGATCGAAGAGCTCTCTCGCCTCTTCGCTGAGCGCTCGGCTGACGTTTCGTCGCGCCTCGCTGATTTCCGTCTTGTTGTTCATTGGTGCCGATGCCCCCGGCCTTCGACCTCGCTCGTACTCGGTCGGCCTCCGGCGTTGTATCGGAATGACCAGGTGTGACCCGAAGCGAAATTCGTCGCAACTGGATGCACGCATCCTCGCGATCGGCAAATCCCGTGCAGATTGGTCGCATGTTCCCGCCAGTATGGGAATCACACTCGATCAGGAGATGCAATGTTCACGCGGGCGCTAGTTCTCGATGATCTCGAGGATATATCGCTTCTTCTCTTTGCCGCTGGCCGCGGCCATCAGTGTGCGAATCGCCGAGGCGTGAGCACCGCCCTTCCCGATCACCTTGCCAAGATCCTCCTTGGCGACCCGGAGTTCGAGGACGTGTGCGTGGTCCCCGATCACCTCCTTGATCTGCACCTCTTCCGGTCTGTCCACCAATGCCTTGATAATGTCCTCGATCAGCTGCTTCATCAAAACTCGATACCTCTAGTGACTCAAATTAGTCGTGGCCATTCAGTCGGGATGGGCGCATTAGATCCATCCCCTGAGTCGATCCCAGGCAGTACATTGCCGGGGGCCTCTCAGTACTCCCGAGGGGACGGAACTATCATCCGGCCTTCGGTATTGAAGCGCAACAGGTGAAGCCCCCCCAATTTGTCATTTTATGCCCCACCCTCGCCGTTCAATGATGGATTCGGCCTGATTGTCGGATCAGGGACAGGATCCGTAGTCTGCTAGTCAAACGACACTGCGCGGAGGTGCGAATCCGCTTTGCATCTGCGGAGATTGCCATGCCATCGGCGCCGACGACGCGCGGGATTCTCCCAGCCGCATCACTCGCGCGCGCTCGCCCATTCGTTGTGCATTTCGCATTACTCGCTCGTGGAGTCCCTCGTCGCAGAGTGGCACGACAGCGTGCGTGACCAGTAGATCCGCCGCGTCGCCCGCGTCGAGCAGTTCTCGATAGGGTCGCTCGGCCTCTTCGACCAGGTTGAAATCGAGAACGCATGCATCGATTCCAAGCTGTGGGTCCATCGCGTCTCCCCAGGGCGTTCTGTACACGCGGAGGCTTCCGGCGTCTTCGCCGATCCAGAGCGTATTGCGTCCGAAGAGCGTGGTGGTCGGTGTCGTCCAGTGGTTTGCCAGGTTCGGATTGGCGGCACCAAGCTGCACTCGCGCCTGACCACGATGGGCCACGGCACTCGCGTTCAGACAGAGGCCACCGCGGGCAACCATTCTATGAAGCACGATCCACTCGTCGAGTGGGCTTTGCAGCGGGTACTCCTTCCCCCGAGCGGCATCACTCGAAAGCACGATTTCGCCCGCATGAAAATCCTTGTCGAAGAACGCCAACTGCTCACGCCGTCCGGCACGAGAAAGCCCGAGCACCCAGTCCTCACCGTCCCGAGCGATTTCGAATGTCCAGGAACCCATCGCGTACTGCTCTCCTGCCAGGTCGTCCCGACCGACATTGCCAACGCGTACGCCGACATGAACCTCAGGACCACGCGGAAGACAGGAATACTCGGCGATCGCTCGATCAGGCCACTCCCATGGACAGGTCTCCGGGACCTCGATCCCGATTTGAATGCCAGCGATCTCCAAACCCCGAAGCTGCGTCCGCGCCATCTTTTCCCCTACCTCCGCCACACGTCGATTCCGACAATGAGCTGGAGATTTTCCTTTTGTTTCCATCATTGATCGGCAACTTGGCGGCAAGCTTGAGCGCTGACAGTCGAAGAATCCAAAGAGATGCGAATTCCAAGGAGAATCCAGGCCCGCTCCAGGGGAGGCCAGCTGCCTGGTTCGGAGCGATCCCGGGGTAAGTCCCGGGGTAGATGCCCAGCCCGTTCTGGGGTACCCCATGAGCGCACCAGGGCCCATCTGGCCCGAGCCTATACTCGAGCTAGCACCGAAACGCCGATTCGCATCGAAGGAGGAGAGGGATGGCGCAGCCCGTCGTGACGACCCGAATCCTCCGGCGTCTATTGAAGACCGGGGCGCATTTTCGGGCGGAGAAGCTCCTCGAACGAATCCACCCCGCGGATCTCGGCCCGCTGCTGGCCGACCTGACACCCGACGAGATTCGGATCGTCATCGACCTGCTCTTCAAGCATCACCGCGCCGCCACGATGCTCCGCGAGTTGCCGCCCGAACTGCTACCCGAAATCATCGAAGCGATCTCGAACCAGCGCATGGCGGAAGTCCTCAATCGCCTCGAGATGGACGACATGCTCGAACTCGTGGACGCGATCCCCGAAGAACGCCGCAATACCGTCATGCAACATCTCCCAGCGGCTCGCCGCGAGGAGCTGCGACACGCAGAGCTCTATCCGCCGCGCAGCGCCGGTCGTGCGATGACGACGAATTTCTCCGCACTCGACGAGAAGATGACTGCACAGGAGGCGATCGACTCGCTGCGTGCCGCGCGCTTCGATGCCAGCGACGCGGTCCTCTATCTCTATGTTGTCGATGAACTTCAGCGTCTGACAGGAGTGGTTCCGATCCGGCGGCTCGTCACGGCACAGCCCGACACCCCGGTTCGAGAACTGGCAATCCGGGAGATGCTGAGCACACCGCCCGACGCCGACCAGGAAGAAGTCGCTCAGCTCGTCGCGCGCTACGACTTGTTGGCCATTCCGGTGACCGACGTCGACGGCACGATGCTCGGTGTCATCACGGTCGATGACGTGATCGACGTCATTACCGAAGAAGCCACCCAGGACATCTACAACCTTGCGGGACTCTCCGAGGAGGACCGCGTCTTTACTTCAGCACGTGTCTCGATTCGCAAGCGGCTCCCGTGGATGCTGCTGAACCTTTGTACGGCGTTCTCGGCGGGCGCAGTGATCGGACTCTTCGAGAACACGATCGAACAGCTGGTCGGCCTCGCGATCTTCTTGCCGGTCGTTGCCGGCGTGGGCGGCAACGGCGGTATCCAGACGCTCACGGTCATCACGCGCGCCATCGCGCTTGGCGAAATCGAGTTTTCCAGCGGCCTACGTGCCGTCGGCAAAGAAATGTGGGTGGGTCTGGTCGTCGGCGCGACGGCGGGTCTGATCAGTGGTGGCGTCGCCTACGCACTCCACGGAAACGTCTATATGGGCGTCGTTCTCTTGCTGGCCATGATGGTCACGATGGTGACGGCGAGCCTCTTCGGGGCGGCGGTCCCCCTCATTCTGAAGGCTCTGCGACTCGACCCGGCGCTCGGTTCGGGAATTCTCGTGACCTTCGCCTCCGATGCGCTCGGCTTCTTTTCATTTCTGGGTATCGCGACGCTACTGCTGGACCAACTCATCTAGATCGCCTGCGTATTCACGGGTTCACGGGTACTCACTCGCCCCTTCGAGCTCTCGAGGCGAGTTCAGCGAAGACCGGACCAGCCTCGTCGGTTCGGCCGCATCGAGTAGGCCTACTCGTTCCCAGAGGCCATCGATTCGGCGCAACTCGTAGGTCGGCCAGAACTCCAGATCGAGTTTCAGCGTAATCACGGCCGGCTTGCCGTCGAGATCGAGGGTCTTCAATCGGACCGGATCTCGGTCCTTTTTGGAGGCCACCGCGGCCAGGAAAGAATCCAGATCCGAGACGGGTTGGCCGTCGACTTCGACGATGCGACTGGTCGCTTCGAGTCGATAACGTGTCGAAGGCGAGCCATACCAATGTCGAGAGACGAAGACACCGCCGGGCGGAATCCCGTATTGCGCAGAAAGCGCCACGTGCGGCGCCTGCAACAACGCGCCGGACCAGAGCACCGCGCGCGTCGTGCCCTCCCCTGACATCTTTTCCGGCTCGACCTCGATTTTGTTCTCTTGCCCGTCTCGCAGAATTTCGATGACAAAACGTCCCTTATGGGTCGCGCGGCGTAGATCCCGCGCTCGGGTCACCGGGTCGCCATCGATCGAAAGAATCAGATCGCCTTCCCGAAAGAGAATCTCTCCCGGCATTCCGACGCTCCGACGTACGATCGACAGCACTCGCCGTCCTTCGGGATCATGCTTTTCCAGGCGTCGCGCCTGCCGGTCCGACAGCCCACGATCTCGGGCCGCTGCTAGCGTAAGCGGTTCGAGCTCCAGCCCGAGCGAATGCCAATTCACCTCTCGACCCTCGCGAAGCGGCGCGATCATTCTCTGCAGATGGGCACTGGCTATGCCGGCGAAGAATCCATCGGGCGCAGCCCCGCTCCCGGTGCTGAACGATGCCCAGAACGCAGTCACTCGGCCGAGGCGGTCGGTGAGAACGCCGCCCACCGTCTGTGCAGCGTCCTCCAGCGTCGTTATTTCGAGATTCGCCTCTCGGAACCGCGGCGGACGAGTGAGCGGCATTTGCATCGGTTCGCGACGGGCGATTCGCGTGCGTCTGGAGACCACGCGTTCGGTCGAGGTGAGCCCCACCATCCAGACTTCGTCGCCCACCTCGAGTTCCTCGTCGCGAAGCGACGCCTCACGAACCGGCGTCTCCCCGATCAATTCGGCGTCATAGCGAACGACCGCAAGATTCCGTTCGGGATGCAAGTAGACCAGCTCTCCGGGCACTTCGAGAGACCCGCTAAACGTCAGGGTGATATCTGCCAGGGCGATCGGAACCGTCTCGCGATCAACGACCACGAGCCCTCTCTGCTTGTCGACGACCAGACCCGTACCGTGAAACTGTTCACCATGGACACCATCCAGGCGATAGGGAACGGACGAGCGGACCATCACGAGCGACGGCGCGATTCGACGCACGGCCCAGGGCCCCTCGACATCGAAACCAGTCTCTCCGACCTTGGCAGGCTGGCTGGGCGGAGCCTTCGGCGACTCGGTACAAGGCCAGTGCCCCGTGGCGTCGTCACGTCGACAATGCCGCATCGAAAACCATCGCCGATCGTTTCGAAGCACAGCCACCATTTCCGCGTTGGGTTGGCTCAGCAAGAAAAATCGCACCGGCAGTCGCGCGTCATTGGGCTGCCGGGAGAGAATCTCCTCGAAGCGCTCCAGAGTTGGCGTCGCTTCACCGCCGAGTTCGGTGATCACGGCGCGGCGAGGCACACCCGCTCTGCTCAGTGCATAGCCGGCACTTGCGACGTAGACGCCGCCCACGGCGACAGAGGCGTTTCGTGCCTGGTGATAGGAAAGCGGATTCAGAATCCCCCCTGCGTATTCGAGATAACTCGACGGCGTGATCGCGTGTAGATCGGCGACTGGAATTTCGACCCGTTCCGGTACTCCGCCTCGTTCGAGATCGAACACGACGACGCCACCCACGTGGTCGTCGAGCACGGTTTCGACCGGCAAGAAGGCGTTGATGAGCTGACCGTCGACGCGAACGATGACGTCGCCGACGGCAAGCTTGCCCTCTGCGGGCCCACCCGGCACGACCTCACGAACGACGAGCATTCCCGTTCCGTCCGCGAAAGACGAGCGCACCTCCGCCTCGGTCTCGGAACGAAGCCCCAGACGCCGGACTTCGTCGAAGGGCTGATGTCCGAGAACAACCTGGATCGTTCCCCGGGAGACCGGCTTGCCCTGACGAACCAAGTCGATCGCCCGCTTCACGCGATCCAGAGGCAGATAGAAACTCGACGCGGCCATGCGCTTTCCACCGGCATTGAGTGCCACGACTCGTCCATCGATATCGATCACCGGCGACCCGGAGGAGCCGCCCGAAGTGCCCGAAGCGGCCTGGATATAGAAAGTATTGAAGTCGTTGAAGGTCGTGCGTCCGTACTCGGGCGCATCGCGATCGAGACGCGCGATCGTGGCCTGCAGGATCGACAGCTTTTCGCCAGCGTCGTTTCCGACCACGCGAATCTCAGTCCCGACCCGCGCACGCGACGGGTCCAGCTCGAGCTGACCCGAGTCGATGAAGCGCACCTTCGAGGGGTCGAATCGAAAAATCCCGAAATCGTGCACCGGATCGCGGTACACGGCCTGCACGTCGACCTCTTCGTTGTTCTGGAAGACAGCTTCGGCGACCACGGGGCCGGACGTCACTACGTGACGATTGGTCAGGATGAGTCCCTGTTCCTCGTCGACTACGAATCCGGTCGCCACCCCCGTCCCGGGCGTCAGATCATCAAAGGCCCTCGGCGTACTGACTCGAAGTACGACGACGGCCGATGCAACTCGATCGAGCGTTTCCTGCCAGGCACGCGCCTCGGTCACCGAATGAACCGGCAACGCCCAGCCGAAAGCCAACGGCATCAAGATCAATCCGAACCGAGTCGTCCAGCCCCTCCTCCTACTTCGCTGCATCACGCCTCGCGCCCTGCGCGCCGGCCACGAGGTCGGGCAACACACGGTCCAGATATTGTTTCACGTACTTGCCAAAGACATCGACCTCTAGATTGACCGCGTCGTCCGTCGAAAGGTTCGATAATGTCGTCACTTCGAGTGTGTGCGGGATCAGCGCGACGTGAAAGCCATCTTCGACGACGCGAACGACCGTGAGCGAAACGCCATCGATCGTGACCGACCCCTTGTCGACCAGCTGCATCGCGAGTCCCGAGTCGCATTCGATATGAAGCAACGCCTCATGATCCTCTCGATCGAAGCGCCGAACCCGGCCCACGCCATCGACGTGGCCCTGGACCATATGGCCATCGAAGCGGCCTGCCGAGGGCATCGCGCGCTCCAGATTGACCGCGTCACCCGTCGCGAATCCTCCCAGGCACGTCTTCTCGAGCGTCTCCGGGATTGCTTCGAAGGCGTAGAGCCCCTCTTCGATCGCGGCCACGGTCAGGCAGGCACCCGCGACGGCGACGCTATCTCCGAGCTTCACCCCGTCGCCGATCGGACCGAGATCGATTCGAAATCGCGTGAGATCCGACTGCTTCTCGACCTCCGCGATCCGTCCTATGTGTTCGACGATGCCTGTGAACATCAGCCACCAAACCTTTGGTCGATCTCACGGAGCATCTGATCACGAACGGCTTGGTAGTCGGCCGCCATCTCGATCGGCGGATTGGGATGCTCCGAAACGACGCCCTCGAGCTTCATCGAATGATAGGCCAGTTTCGAATCGACGAACTTCAGTCCATGGGCTGTCGAGATCACGACGACCTGGTCACCACTGCTCACGAGGCCACGCGCTTGCAGCTTTCGTAGTGCAACGAGTGCAACGCCCGTGTGGGGACAGTTGAACAAGCCCGTTCGATCGGCGCGTGCGCACTCCTCCATGATTTCAGATTCAGTTGCCTCCTCGACGACGCCGCCGTATCGCCTTAGAGCGTCGACCGCTTTCTGGTAGGAAACCGGGTTGCCGATCTGGATGGCGGAGGCGACGGTCGTGCGTGCCGCAATCGGTTCGAAGACCTCGAAATCCTTCTGATAGGCCACGTAGAGTGGATTCGCCGCCTCGGCCTGCCCCACGCAGATCCGCGGACGCTTGGAGATCAAGCCGAGTTCGAACAGCATGTCCAGGCCCTTGGCGAGCGCGGACACATTGCCAAGGTTTCCGCCCGGGATCACGATCCAGTCGGGCATCGACCAATCGAGCTGTTGCGCGATCTCGAGACCCACGGTCTTCTGTCCCTCGATGCGCAGACTGTTCATCGAGTTCGCGAGATAGACGCCATCCTTCTCTGCGACCTGCTTGACGATGTCCATGCAGCCATCGAAATCGGTATCGAGTGCGAAGACGATGGCTCCATTTGCGACGGGCTGAATCAGTTGGGCGAGGGAGATCTTCCCGCGCGGCAGGAACACCGTGGCCGGGATTCCAGCCGCGGCTGCGTAGGCGGAGAGCGCCGCCGAAGTATCCCCGGTCGATGCGCAAGCAACGGCGGGAATCGCCGCTCCAGAGGCTCTCATCTGCTTCACCTGCGACACCAGGACCGTCATGCCGAGATCCTTGAACGAGCCCGTATGGGAATTGCCGCACAGTTTCAGCCAAAGATCCTCTAATCCGATCTCGCGACCATAACGTTCCGCCCAGAAGAGATTCGTATGCCCCTCATACATCGAAACGACATTTTCGTCATCGATATCCGGCAGCACCCACTCCTTTTTCCCCCACACACCCGATCCGTAGGGCCATTGGTTGCGGCGACCGCGAGCCTCGAAGATCGACTTCCAGTCATCCGCCGAGGTCTTGGCCAGTTCGGCCGTGTCGTGGACGACGTGGAGCAATCCGCCTCGACGATCGGTGTAGACGATCTCATCGAGGCCGTACCGCTCCTTCGGATCATTCAGGCTTTCGAACCAGGCACGGGGCTGAGGCTTGGACGGGGACACGACTAGACTTCCTCCTCGATTCGGATCAGCCGAGGGGATCCGCTTATTTCAGAAAGCGCCGAGATCCGGTGGAGCGCAGAATGAAGAGCCTCCTCCGTCGCGATGCGGGTCAGCACGATGACCGTCAGCGTACTCGCGGCGGTCCCGGCCTGTTCTCGCGCGAGGATGGATTCAATCGCGACCCCTTCGTCGCCGAGGGTAGTGCTGATCAGACCGAGAATGCCTGGATTGTCGCGCGCGGTCATACGCAGAAAGGCTCGACCGGAGAGTTCCGCGTCCGACACGACCGGCTTCGGTTCGATGTGCTGCGGGAGATAGGAAAGCGGTGCGACAGGTCCGGAACCGCCACGTCGAATCTCTCGCGCAATCTCCATCAGATCAGCGACCACGGCGCTGGCGGTCGGCATCTCACCGGCCCCCGCTCCGTAATAGAGCGTCGGTCCAACGGCGTTGCCTCGAACTTCGACTGCGTTCATCGCGCCATCGACATTCGCGAGAAGACTGGAGATGGGAACCATGGTCGGCTGCACGCGCGCCTCGATCCGCTCGCTGCCGTCCGCAGCGCGATGGCATTTCGCGATGCCGAGAAGCTTGATGCGATAACCGAATTCTGCAGCCAATTCGAAGTCGAGAGGCAATAGACCTCGAATCCCCTCTGTCGGGATTTCCTCGAAGGTCAGCTCCGCACCAAAGGCCATCGTCGTCAGCAAGGCGAGCTTGTGTGCGGCGTCGATGCCTTCGACGTCGAAGGTGGGATCGGCTTCGGCATAACCCAGTTCCTGAGCCCGCTTCAGTACGACGTCGAAATCCTCACCGGTCGACTCCATCTCGGTCAGCACGTAGTTCGTGGTGCCGTTCAGGATTCCAAGGACGCTCTCGATCTGATTCGCCGCAAGTCCCTCTCGAAGCGATCGAAGGATCGGAATGCCGCCGCCTACAGCCGCCTCGAAAGCAATGTCGAGGCCGGCTGCCGAAGCCGCGCCAAAGATCTCCCGGCCATGCAATGCGAGCAATGCCTTGTTGGCCGTCACGACGTGCTTTCCCGCAGCAAGCGCTTCCAGTATAAATTTGCGCGGGACGTCGTAGCCGCCGATCAACTCGATCACGATCTGGACGTCCGGGTCCGCGATCAGGGCCGAAGCGTCGGCATCGAATCGGATTCCGGAAAGATCCACACCCCGATCTGTATCGAGATCGAGGTCGGCAATGCGCACCAGGCGCAGTTCGCAGCCCAGGCGCTGCTCGATCACAGCCGCGTTGTCACGCAGGACCTTCACCACGCCCGTTCCAATCGTGCCGAACCCGATCAATCCAACTCCGACCCGGTTCAGATTCGAATGCCCGCCCATCGCTCAGCTACTCCTCTTGGATCGCCTCAGACCTTGGCTTCGCGAAGGAAGCGACGAATGCCCCGCACCGCCTGCCGGATCCGATGTTTATTCTCGACCAATGCGAAGCGTACGAACCCTTCGCCCTCTTCACCAAAGCCAATTCCCGGCGAGACTGCAACGCTGGCCTCCCGCAACAGCCGCTTCGAAAACTCGAGCGATCCCATCGCTCGGAAGCGCTCGGGGATCGGGGCCCAGACGAACATCGTCGCCAGTGGCTTCTCGATCTTCCAGGACCCCTCGCCATGTTGGGCGAGACCATCGATGAGTGCGTCGCGACGTTCCTTGTAGACGGCCACGTTCTCCGTCACGCAATCCTGTGGGCCACGCACGGCCGCAATCGCGCCGATCTGGATCGCCTGGGGCATTCCGTAGTCGAGGTAGCTCTTGATGCGCTTCAGTGCGTGGATCATCTGTGCGTTCCCGCAGGCAAATCCAACACGCCAGCCCGCCATCGAGTGGCTCTTCGAAAACGAGACGAACTCGATAGCGATGTCCTTGGCCCCAGGCACCTCGAGAATGCTCGGCGGCTTGTAGCCATCAAACGCAATCTCGGCGTAGGCGAAGTCGTGGAGCACCATCAAATCATTCGCGCGCGCGAATTCCACGATCCGTTCGAAGAACGCCAGGTCGATGACGTGCGTCGTCGGATTCGCCGGGAATGAGATGATCAGCATCTTGGGTCGCGGCCAGGTCCGACTCACAGCGAGTTCGAGATTGTCGATGAAATCCGACTCCTCGGTAAGTGGCACCTTTCGCAGATCCCCGCCGGCAATGATCACCGAATACTGATGAATCGGATACGCCGGGTCCGGCACGAGCACCACATCACCGGGTCCCACCGTCATCAAGACAAAATGAGAGAGCCCCTCCTTCGCACCAATCACAGCGACCGCTTCGGTTTCCGGGTCGAGCTCGACCTGATGACGCCTCGCGTACCATTCGGTGATGCCTGCCCGTAGGTTGGGCAATCCCTGCGAAGAGGAATATCGATGGTTCCGGGGATCGCGAGCGGCCTCACAGATCTTATCGATGACGTGGGGCGGAGTGGGCAAGTCGGGATTGCCCATTCCTAGATCGATGATGTCCTCGCCGGCCCGACGACCGGCACGGGTCAGCTCCGTGACCTCTGAAAGGATGTAGGGCGGAAGGCGATTCAGCTTATTGAAGTCGTGTCGAAATTCGTCAGTCATCTCACGGGTCCTATTGTCCGACCCGACCTCCCCGTCCATCGAGGAACGGTTTGGAGCAGGCTGGGCCGGCATTGTTTCGGTGACGCGTCGTTGGACGCATCCAAGAGCCAATTCGTTCGAGTTCGATCGATCGCCCGCCGTTGCTCGTCTTCCTACTCGCCTCCAGCTCCTCAAAAGAGGCCGGAGAGAAAAACGAAGCCTCGGCGAGCTAGCGAGCAGCCGTCGTTGCGTGGCGGGCCGAAATCTCGCGCGAATCGGGCTCCGGAAAATCGGTCGCCTGCTACAGCCTTTTAGGCCTTATTCCGCAACCGCCCGGGCGCATCGACGGCGGTAGCGCCCTGTTCCAGGGCCAGGACCTACTGCAATTGACAGAGGCCGAGCTACGAGCAATCCGTGGTCGCGACATCGCCCTGATCTTCCAGGACCCCATGACCTGCCTCAACCCATACATGACGGTGGGCAATCAGCTGATGGAGCCCCTGCGCTACCACAAGAAAGTCTCAAGGGCGCAGGCCCGCAAACGGGCGCTGGAACTGCTGGAGGAGGTCGGCATTCGTGATCCCGCCTCAACCATCGACAACTACCCACACCAGTTTTCCGGCGGAATGCGTCAACGCGTAATGATCGCGATGGCGCTAATCAATGAACCCAAGCTA
>CBFDDD010000076.1:0-24005 GCA_965603475.1 uncultured Myxococcales bacterium | reverse complement strand
AGTCGCCTTCGGCTTCCGAGTCGCCTTCGGCTTCCAAGTCGCCGACGCCCGACCGACCCAAGCTGAGGAGAGTCGAGCTACCCGACGGAACGACGTCGAATAAATCGATCTGACTCAGCTGCTTCCACCCGTGTTGGGCCGATATCGGATCATGATTCGAGAGCCATCTGCGTTTCCACTCCGCATTCGATCGCTCCACCTGGCGATTTCATCGGGATATTTCTTCGCGTAGACGGTCAGCAGTCGTTCGATCATTTCCTTGTCTTCGACTCTCTCTGCGGTAGCGAAGAAATTGGGGGCTTCCAGATACGCTTCGTTATGCAAGCCAATCATGTTCTTCCAGCGTCCGTGGTCGCCGACCCAGATACGCGCACCATTCAAGCCGCGAGTCAGAGCCGTGGCCTTCCAGCGATCTTTGGCGACGGTGACGATGATGCTGTCTTCAATCCAGGCGAACCAGAGTTCTGCATGGCAGCTGCTCTCCTTGCCGTTTTGAAGCAGGGGGGAGACGTACACGAAGGGGCTTCGCTCGAGCAGGGCTATCGGGAGTGAGGCCGCATCGGGTTGTTTAGCGATGACCTGACGGGGGCGCCCGGGCAGTGCCCAGGCCAGTCCCAATGCGCCGACGCCGAGCCGTGTAAGAAATCGGCGCCGCGTCAGCCCGTCTTCAGGAGTTGCAGAGTCGCGCGAATGCAGGGTCGAAAGTTTCATGATGCCCTCTGCCATGCGATGGATGGTTTTCGGAGTCAGGTGGTCGGTGAAGAGCAAGATAGCATCCCGATCGTCGCCGGCGGGTCCATCAGAGAATCCATTGTGGCGATGACCCGTTCGGGTAGGATCCATTGCCTAAGAGCGAAAGGTATGTCCAGTATGAGCTATGACGACGACTCGAAACCCGCCGCTGGGAAGCCGTTGCGCTCTAGCTGGCCTGGCTCGGAATCCGACTACACGGTCATTCTCGTGGACGACCCAGCGCCTCACGTTCGTCGGATTACCCTCAACCGACCCGAGAAGCGCAATGCCCTTAATCACGAACTGCGCGGACAACTACTGCATGCGCTACGCGCGGCGGACGAGAATCCGGGAGTACATGTGATGATCGTGCGCGGCGCGGGCCCGAGCTTTTCCGCTGGGTACGATCTCGGTGGGGGAAGCGAAGGCGTTGATCCCCCCTATTTTACGTCCGGCGGCGAAGGCAACCATCCGCGCCACGTGACCGAGGGTTGGATGAGTATCTGGGAACTGCAGAAGCCCGTGATCGCCCAGGTCCACGGCTATTGCCTGGCGGGTGGCAGCGAGCTGGCGACCGGGTGCGATGTCGTCTACATGGCCGAGGATGCGCAAATGGGATATCCGGCTGTGCGCTTCGGCGTACCGGACATGCAGTTTCATGCCTGGCTGGTCGGCATGCGGCGCGGGATGGAAATGGTTCTCACGGGAGACTCGATCAATGGGGTCGAGGCTGCCGAGCGGGGCTGGGCGACCCGCGCCTATCCTGCGGACCGACTCGAAGCGGAAACACTCGAACAGGCGCGTCGAATCGCGTCGCTTCCCCCGGATATCGTTGCACTGAACAAGCGGGCCATCCATCGACAGATGGAAGTCATGGGACTGCGACAGGGAATTCGCCAAGGAACGGAGCTCTGCTCCCTCGCGATGCATCAAGAGAGCTTCGCAGCATTCGTCGGCCAAACGGGTTCAGGAGAGGGCAAGCTGACCGACGCCCTCCAGAAACGCGACAAGAAATTCGGCGACTATCGAACCAAGAGCGAGTCGAGGAGGACGGACGGGGAAGCCTGACCGGAGCCTCGAGGTGCAGGCGGTATCCATGGGCCTCGAGGCATCATGCGGGAACGTCGGCCTCAGACAAGCGGCGAGCGACAGGGCTTACCGCCCAGTCCACCTGGCACATCAATCGATTCAGTTTTTTGTGATTTGTTAGTCGAGTGTTCCAAAGAGGTAGTCGTAAGCCATCGTCAGGGTCGCGTAGTTTCCCATTTCCATGTTCTCGTGGTGCCTGTGATGCTTGGTCGTCATGTAGTCGAGGGTCTTGAACGGGAAGTAGGGCAGGTCGAAATAGGTATGGTTGACGATGTTGACCTGTGTGAATACGACGGTGGCGACTGCCAGGGAAATTGCAGAGAAAGGACCGAAGAAGGCGGGCAGGAGCAGGGCGGTTCCCATGTAGAGGAACAGGCCGATAGCGGTTTCAGTGGGATGGACGTAGAGCGCGTCGATATGAGACGGGCGCCGTACCTGGTGATGCACGGCATGGATCTTTCGCAGTGAATTGCCGTGGAAGAGGAATCTGTGGGTCAGGTAGTAGAAGAAGTCAAAGACCATCAGGATCGAGAGAATTTCTGCAGCGTATTGCCACAAGGGCCGCGAAATGAGATCGACGACAAAGGGTGCGGCAAGCAAGAAGAACGCCAGGTTCATGACCAATCCGACACGAGCACTTGCATGGAGCAGCGGTGGATACCGCTTCATCTCGCGCTTGGGTGCGTCCATTTTCGCGTTCAATGCGCGCATTCGTTGGAGCGCGGGATGTCTGAATGCGAGTAGTCGCCCGATTTTGGTGATCAAGACGGTGGCAACTAAAAGTACGAGACCGGCGCTCCAGTTGTAGGTCATGCCGCTCCTTCGTCGTGCTTCGCTTTGGACGGATTGAAGCAGATAGAGTCTAGCATGCGGATGATACGTGAAATGTCGCGACTCGACTGCCATGCTTGCGGGGTTGGCTTTCCCGCAAGCCTATGCGGTGGTCGCACCATGCGGACGATTTGATGGCGGGTTTTCGTTCAGATGGAGCTGGGGTGAGTTGGTGATGAATTTGTCGAGCAAGCAAGTACCGACCAGAGTCGCGAAGCTCGCTGGTCGAGAAGTGACTCCAGCGCACGCCGATTGCGTCTCGCATCTCGATTCCTCATCGCCCGACGACTATCGAGAGCTGGCAGCGTTGCTCGCATGCGAGTGGGTATCGCATGTTCCGAAATGCGTGGGGCTTGCGGGTGGTCAGGGCGCGGGGAAGTCGACCCTGGGGCGATTGATCGAATCGGCATGCGCGAGTGTCGGGATTCGCGCCTGCGTTTTGAGTCTCGACGATTTCTACCTTCCTCGACCGCACCGGAAAGCGCTCGCCGCGAGAGTTCATCCGCTGTTGGAGACGAGGGGGCCGCCGGGCACCCACGAAATTCTTCGCTGCCGCGAGGCGATGGCGCGTCTTGGGAAGTCTGGAGAGATCGAGTTGCCCATCTTTGACAAGGGGCTCGACGATCGAAGCGGCACCAGGCGAGTTCGCGGCCCCTTCGATCTCGTGCTTCTCGAGGGTTGGTGCGTGGGTGCTGGGCCCGTCGTCGAGACGAGTCTGACGAAGCCGATCAACATGCTCGAACGAGAGCAGGATGCCAACGCCATCTGGCGACGATATGTGAACGCTCAGCTCGGCGAAGCCTATGCGGAGACCTGGCGCGCACTCGACTACCTCGTCTATCTGCGTGTTCCGGACCTGGAGGCGGTTCGTCGTTGGCGTCTGGAGCAGGAAGATTCACTCCCGGCGCATCAGCGTCTGGGATCCGAAGCGGTCGACCGATTCGTACAGCACTATGAGCGCATTACGCTCGCGATGATGGATTCTCTGCCGAGCCGGGCCGATCTCACCGTCGAATTGGCTGACGATCATTCGATTGCAGCGCTGGCGTTTCGTTCGGGCTAGGCGCCGAGCATTAAAGTACAACCCCCGTTCGAACACACCGCAGCACGTGCGGTCGATCGATGCGGAGTCGACGTGATAGAGTGGGGCTACTGGCCGACGAATTCAGCAGGAGGTGGGCCCGATGGCTCGGATTATTTTCAAGCGTGCTCGAGTTTTTGATGGCAGGGAAGTCCTGGCGGCCGACACGACGGTTGTGGTCGAGGGGAATCGCATCACGCGCGTAGGCCTCGGCGAGGTGCCCGCTGAAGCGAGCGACACGGTCTATGACCTCGAGGGAAAGACCTTGATGCCCGGAATGGTCCAATGTCATTTCCACACGGGATTTGGTCCGGATGCGGGAAATGCTTCGCCCTACCTGGGGCTGAACATGCCACCGGCCTATCTCGGAATGGTCGCAGCCAAGAACGCCCAGATCGCCCTGGACTTCGGGGTCACGAGCATCATCGGTTCGAGCAACGGTGACCTCCTCGATGTCTGTCTCAAAGAAGCGATCCTCTTCGGTCTGACCAAGGGACCGCGGGTGCTTGCCTGCACGCGAGAGATGCTGGCTTCCGGCGACGCGGCGGATGGTGATAATCGCGCCTGGTTTATGGGCGTACAAAATCACGGACTCGTCCGGCGTGTGGATGGGGTCCATGAGATGGGCCAGGCCGTTCGTGAAGAGATCGGGCGTGGCTGCGAGATCGTCAAGATCTCGATCAGCAATGGGCACGGCAGCCAGCCGGTACCGGACTGGAACTACTACTCGCCCGAAGAAATCCGCGCGGCGGTCGATGTGGCACATAATCGTGGCGCATTGGTTCGCGCGCACTGCCCCTCGCGAACTGGAATCATCGAATGTGCCCGTGCTGGAGTCGACATCATCGACCATGCCGATTTGATCGACGAAGAGGGCATCGACGCCGTACTCGAGGCGGATGCAACGATTACGCCGAGTCTCCTCTGGACCGACCGTTATCTGGCGTTTGCGGATAGCTGGGATTACGCGAACGGCCCCTTCCCGATCGGAGATGGCTTCCCGGAAGCGCAATCGAGCACCCTCGAGCGTCTCGCTCAGGTTCGTCGAGATTCGGAGTACACACTCTCGATGCTCCCAAGACTCCGGGAGGCGGGTGTTCGCCTCGTGCTGGGTGATGACTACGGATTCGCGATGATGCCCCACGGTGACTACGCATCTGAGATGGCGATCTACGTCAATCAAGGCGTGCCGCCGATTGAGGTCATGCGCTGGGCGACGCGCAACGGTGCCGAAGCCATGGGAAAGCGTGGCGCGGAACTCGGCACGATCGAAGAACACAAACTGGCAGACCTCATCGTCGTCGATGGTGATCCGACCGCCGATGTCGAGGTTCATCGTGATGCGAACAATATCCAGCTCGTGTTGAAGGATGGGGTCATCGAGAAGGACCTCTTGCCCGTCGGCTGATCGGCGTCGTTCGGCGCCCGGAGAGTCCATGCCGATTTTGTCATACGGTCGAGCGCTCAGTCGCAATGCGGAGCGCAAGGGTGAGGCCGTCGCGTTCGTCCATGATGCTCAAGCGACGACGCACGCTGAACTCGAAGCGAGCGCGAACCGGCTGGCCCGTGCGTATGCCAGGCTTGGTGTCGTCGAGGGTGACTTCGTAACGATTGCGTTGCCCAATGGGGTCGAATTCGTCCAGTCGCTCTTTGCCTGCTGGAAGCTCGGCGCTACGCCACAGCCCGTGTCGCCTCGGCTCCCGCAGCAGGAGCGTGACGCCATCATCGAACTCGTCGATCCGAAGCTGATCGTCGGCGTCCAAGGTAGCGAGTTGGAAGGGAGAACGGTTCTCGCCAGCGGGTTCGATGCGTCCAGCGAAGATTCGAGCCGACTTCCCGACCGCGTTTCGCGCTATCGCATGGCGGTCTGTTCCGGGGGAAGTACTGGACGGCCCAAGGTCATCGTCGATCATATTCCCGGGCAGCTCGATCCCGATGCGGCCTTCCATGGGCTCGGTCCAGGCGCGAGTATCCTCGTGCCGGGTCCGTTGTATCACTCCGGCCCATTGATCAACTGCATGACGATTCTGCTTGGCGGTGGGAAAGTCGTGATCATGTCGCGTTTCGACGCGTCCGAGGCCCTGGGTTTGATCGCGGAGCATCGGCTCCAGCTCGCGATCTTCGTACCAACCATGCTTCTTCGAATCTGGAAGCTCCCGGAAGAACAACGCAAGGGCTTCGATCTATCCTCGATCCATCGTGTCGTTTCCTCCAGCGCTTCGCTTCCCGATTGGCTTCAACGCGAGTGGATCGATTGGATCGGCCCCGATCGTGTCTGGGAGGCCTACGGGGGCAGCGAGAGAATCGGGGGGACGATCATCTCGGGACGAGAATGGTTGGAAAAGCCGGGCTCCGTCGGTCGCGTATCTGAGGGACGAAAACTCAAGATCGTCGATCCCGATGGCAAGCCATTGGCTCCCGGCGAGGTCGGCGATATCTATTGTCTGCCGCCCGGTGGCCCCGGCTCGACCTATCACTACCTCGGCGCAGAACCACGACGGCTCGAAGACGGTTGGGAGACCCTGGGTGACATGGGGTATCTCGATGACGATGGTTACCTTTTTCTGGCGGACCGACGTACCGATCTGATTATCAGCGGAGGCTCGAACGTGTACCCGGCCGAGGTCGAGGGCGCGATCGAGTCGCATCCGGAGGTTCTCTCGTGTGCTGTGATTGGCCTGCCCGACGAGGATCTCGGTGCCGCGGTCCATGCGATTGTGCAATCGACGAGTCCGATCGAAGACGGCGAGCTCCGCTTGCATCTGCGCGATCGTCTCGTTCGCTACAAAATCCCACGCAGCTTTGAGTTCGTCAGAGAAGCACTGAAAGATGACGGGGGGAAGGTCCGACGTGCAGCGCTTCGTGCCGCGCGCGTAGGGGATCGAGAGTCGTAGAATCGCTGTGCCGTGCTTCGTGCCGCGCGCGTAGGCGATTGAGAGTGGTAGAATCGCTGTGCCGTAATCCGAAGGAGCCGCCACGTGGACTATCAGCAATTCGCTGACGAACATCATCTCAAGATCGACATCGAAGACCGTGTTGCGATCTTGCGCCTCGATCGCCCCGAGAAGCGCAACGCCGTCAATTTTGCACTTCACGACGGGCTCGAACGAATCTTCAGACCACTCGGGACCGATCCAGACGTCGGGGCGATCGTGATCACGGGCGAAGGCAAGGGCTTCTGTGCGGGCGGTGATATGGTGGGCTTCTATCCCGATGACCCGGGTCCCTTCGACCTGATCCGCGGCCCGAGACAACTCGTGCAGGAGATGGTGAACTGTGAGGCACCGGTGATTTCCGCCATCAACGGTGTGGCGGCTGGATTGGGGGCAACGATCGCCTTGCTCGCGGATATCATCTATATGGCCGACGACGCCCGCATCGGGGATACCCATGTCAAGATGGGCCTCGTGGCAGGAGACGGCGGCACCGTGATCTGGCCATTGCTGATCGGGTTGCATCGTGCAAAGGAGCTCTTGATGGGCGGCGAGTTGGTTTCGGGTCCTGCTGCTGCCGAGATGGGGCTCGTCAACCATTGCGTACCTGCGGCCGAGCTTCTTCCGCAGGCTGTCGCGCATGCGCGTAGATTGGCCGAGGGGCCCCCGGTCGCAATTCGTTGGACCAAGATGGTGCTGAATCAGCATCTGCGACATAGCATGAATCTCACTATGGATTCTGGGCTCGCGACCGAGCTGCTTTCGGTCGAGACCGAGGACGCCCGGGAAGCGGGCAAGGCGTTCCGCGAGAAGCGCAGCCCGAAATTTCGCGGGCGATGAGATGAGTCCGTCGACGTCTACCGAAGCGGTTCGGTCGAACAAGTATCTGCCGATCGCTGTCGTCCTCGTCCTGGTCCTGTCCGGATTCGCTCTCCGGTATACGATCTTTGCGCCCGATCCGATCGAAGTCCGGATCGGGCCGGTCGAGCGAGGTGTCGTCGAGTCCACGGTGACCAATTCGAAGGCCGGTACGGTCGAGGCGAGGCGCCGCTCGCGCATCGCCGCCGAGATCGGTGGGCGCGTGATCGAAATCGTTCATCGTGAAGGCGCGCTGGTCGTGGCGGGCGATGCCCTCGTCCGATTGTCCGACGTCAGTCACGTCGCACAGCTCGAGCTTGCCAAACAGGGCGTTGCCGTAGGTCGATCGCGTCTCGAAGATGCCTGTCTACTGCGCGATCGAGCGAGTCGTGAGCTGAAGCGGACACAACAGCTCGCTGAAAACTACGTCGCTTCCGAGGATCGACTCGACGCGCTTCAATACAGCTATGACTCCGCACGAATTGCCTGTGAGGCGGCTCGGGCGGAGTTTGCACAGGCGCGCGCCCAGCAAGAGGCAGCCGAGGCGGAACTCGCCAAGACAGTGATCGCTTCGCCGTTCAACGGCATTATTGCCGAGGTCAACGTCGAGGTGGGCGAGTGGGTGACGCCCTCGCCACCGCTGTTGACGTCGCCGCCTGTGATCGATTTGATCGACCCGACTTCGATCTTTGTGAGCGCACCGATGGATGAAGTGGATTCGGGTGCGATTCGTACCGGGCTGGCGGCCAAGCTGACCGTTGATTCGCGCCCGGGAGAAACCTTCGCCGGTATCGTTTCTCGGGTGGCCCCCTATGTTCTCGATCAAGAGGCACAGAACCGGACACTCGAGATCGAAGTATCGATCGATGACGTGGAAGTAGCTGCTTCGCTTCTTCCCGGAACCTCCGCCGATGTCGAAGTAATCCTCGAAAAGCGGTCGAACGTGATGCGCGTCCCGACCTCAGCGCTGCTTCGCGGCCGGACTGTGCTCGTCCTCGAGTCCGGAACGCTCGTCGAACGAGAGGTCCGTCTCGGACTTCGCAACTGGCAATTCGCGGAGGTGTTGAGCGGACTCGAGCCGGGCGAGCAGGTAGTGGTTTCGTTGGACAAGATCGAGATCGAACCGGGTGTTCGGGCAACGGCTTCGAATGAAGGTTCGGGGGCAGCCCTGTGATTCGGGTCGAGGATGTCTGGCGCACCTATCAAATGGGTGATCACGAGCTCCATGCCCTACGCGCCGTCAATGAAGAGATCGAGGACGGCGAACATGTCGCAATCATGGGACCCTCGGGCTCGGGAAAGAGCACGCTGCTGAACGTACTCGGATGTCTCGATTCTCCGACCCGTGGCAGCTACTACCTCGCGGGGCAGGACGTCGCGGGGCTAGCGGACGATGAGCTGGCCGAAATCAGGCTCCGTCGCATTGGATTCATCTTTCAGTCCTTTCATCTCGTACCGCGACTCACAGCTCGACAGAACATCGAACTGCCGTTGATCTTCGCCGGGAAGAGTCCGATCGAGCGGAAGGAACTCGCCACCGCAGCCCTCGCTTCCGTTGGCCTTCTGGATCGGGCAGACCACAAGCCGAGTGAGCTCTCCGGTGGCCAAAAACAGCGGGTAGCGATTGCGCGAGCCACGATCATGGAGCCGGGCCTCGTCCTGGCCGACGAGCCGACCGGCAACCTGGACAGTCGTTCAGGCGCGCAGGTACTCTCGATGCTGAGCGATCTGCATCGGGAAGGTCACACGCTCATCGTCGTGACCCACGATCCGAACGTCGCGCGGCGAGCAGATCGGGTTCTCGTGATGCGCGATGGCGAGATCGTCAAGCGTGTCTCGGGAGCGGACGTGACCGATCTCGGAAGTCTCTTCGAAGAAGAGCGGGCCGACGTATGAACCCGGTCGACCTGTTTCATTTCGCGTGGCAGGCACTGACCCAGAATCGCAGGCGAAGTGGTTTGTCACTGCTCGGTGTCGTCGTGGGTGTCGTTGCCGTCGTCTCGCTGACAGCGATCGGTGAGGGCGCCCTCCGGTATGTGAATGATCAATTCGTGAGCCTCGGCACGTCGATCGTGATCGTCGCGCCCGGCAAGAGCGAGACGACCGGAGGGATCCCGATGGGCGTTGGTGGGGTTCCGAATGATCTGACGCTACAGGACACGATTGCCGTCGAGCGTCGTGTGCAATCGGTTCGGGCGGCGGTTCCGATCTCGATCAGCACCGATTCGATCGACTACGCCGAACGTAGCCGAAACGTGACGATCGTCGGCGTCAGCTCCGAGTTCAAAAGGCTGCAGCGACTCGAAATGGCTTCGGGAAGTTTTCTGCCCAGGAGTCATCGCGATCGCGGTGCGGCCGTGGTCGTTCTGGGTCAAACGGTCGTCCAGGAGCTGTTCGGAATAGAGAATCCCCTTGGTGCGACGGTTCGCATCGGCGGTTGGCGCATGCGCGTCATCGGCGTGTTGACGGAGAGGGGAACACAACTCGGCATGCAAATCGATGAGAGCGTCTTCGTGCCAACCGCAACGGGGATGCGGATGGCGAACAACAGCTCCGTCAGCCGGATCATGCTCGAGCTGTTCCCAAAGGCGGATCCAGAGTTCGCCATCGAAGAAGTCAAGACACTTCTCATCGAACGACACGACGAAGAAGATTTCACCTGCATCAGTCAAGACGCCGTCAGGGACTCACTTGCATCGATCTTGAGGATGCTGACGCTGGCCGTAGCGGGGATCGCCGCGGTGAGCCTCGCCGTGGCCGGGATTGGCATCATGAATGTGATGTTGGTTTCGGTGTCCGAGCGGACTGGTGAGGTCGGCCTGCTCAAGGCACTCGGAGCGAACGAGAGACAGATTCTGATGGTCTTTCTGGTCGAGGCCGCGTTGCTATCCATGGCCGGCGGTGTCGTCGGACTCGTCCTCGGGACAGCGATCGTGATGCTGGGAAATTTCTTCTACCCGGCAGTCGAGTTGGTCACGCCTTTCTGGGCGATCGGCGCGGTGCTGTTTCTCTCGATCGGCACGGGTGTCGTCTTTGGCGTCCTTCCGGCATGGCGTGCAGCCGGCCTCGATCCGGTCGCGGCGCTGCAGGGGCATTAGGCGGAGGGCGACAATGGCACGCATCGAAATATTCGATCTAATGAGCCTTTCCTCTGGTGCGATGCGCGGACATCCTCTGCGCTCGATTCTCTCTATGCTGGGAATCGCGATCGGCGTCGCGGCTGTGATCATGTTGACGTCGCTCGGGGAGGGTGCACGCCGTTATATGGTGTCGGAGTTCTCCGAGTTCGGGACCAATATGATCACGGTCAATCCCGGTAAGACGGAGACGACCGGTATGCCCGGTGCCTTCGGCGGAACGACGCAGAAGCTCACGATCGAAGACGCTGAAGCGCTGGCCCGACTGCCGATTCTTGAGACCGTCGTTCCAGTCGCATTCGGCCAGGCTCGTGTCGAGGGCAACGGCAAGGGGCGGAGCGTCTTCATCTACGGCTCGACGGTGGATCTCCCCGCAGTGCTCAAGTTCACGGTTGGACAGGGTCAGTTCTTGCCAGCGGGGGACCCGCGGCGGGGAAGCTCGGTCGCCGTGATCGGACCGAAGCTCAAGCGCGAGCTCTTCGGAGAGGGGAATGCACTGGGCCGCTTCGTTCGAATTGCCGGCGCAAGGCTTCGGGTGATCGGCATCATGGAGCCGAAGGGTCAGATTCTGGGCATGGACATGGATGACGCCGCCTATATCCCCGTTGCGACGGCGATGCGGCTGTTCAATCTCGACGAAGTCCAGGAAATCGACATCATCATTGCGCACGAGGGTCTGACCGATGCCGCGATCGAAGAAATTCGTACTCTGCTGATCGATCGACATCGCGGCGATGAGGACTTTACGGTCATTTCGCAATCGGAGATGCTCGAGGTCTTCGGTCGTGTGATGGACGTCCTGACGCTTGGCGTAGCCGTCATCGCGGGCATTTCGCTTCTGGTCGGCTCGATCGGGATCTTTACGATGATGTGGATCTCCGTTGGGGAGCGGATCTCCGAAATTGGATTGATGCGTGCGTTAGGCGCGACCCAAGGTCAGATCCAGACGGTCTTCTTGACCGAAGCCATCCTGCTCACGATGATTGGCGGAATCGCGGGGCTTCTTTTCGGATTGTTCGCGACGCTCGTGATGCGGTTGATTCTTCCGGCCTTTCCGGCGGGAGCGCCTGTCGAGTATGTGATCAGCGCGCTCGCGATCAGCGTGTTTGCGGGTGTCTTCTCCGGCGTCGGTCCCGCGCGCCGTGCGGCCGCCCTCGCGCCGGTGGACGCCCTTCGCGCGGAGTAGGATTATCTACCTCCCCGATGAGCTAGCGGATCGAGGCGGGGGACGAAGAGGGGCGAGGTTCCGATTCGACGATTTCGATTCCGGCGTCGCTGCAGAGCAGTTCGACGCGTGTCCGGCTGTCGGACTCTGAAAATTTGTAGCGTTTCGCGCGCTCGCCCTCGGGTACGACTTGGTCAAGGGTGACGCGCGCGTTCATCTGTGAGACCAGATCGCCTATGCGATCCTTGTCGGGGCAGCCGCCCTCCATCATCATGAATTCCATCATCCCCATTCGCAATCCGCTCAAGCGCGAGAGCATGGATGCGCGCATGGCGTTCGCGAGTGCGCCACGCGCCACGATCAGACTGTCGAGAGCGCGCTGTGCTTCCGTGACACGTTGGACGTTCGAGGGGTTCTCTGCCTGGATCTGTCTGAGCAGATTCTCTGCCCGTGAGAGCGCCTCTTCTCTTCTCGACTGCTGGCCGGGTAGGCTCAATCGTCCGAGGATGTTGAACGCCTGCTGCGCCTCGAATAGCGGTAGGCCATAGCGAAGTTCGTCCTCTGCAAGTTGACGGAGCGTGTCGCCCGGATCCGTAGCGGATGCCACGACCGCCTCGAAAGAAATTCGTGCTTCGTTGTAATGTCCGGCGCGCTTGGCGGCCTGGGCCTTGTCATAGATCTGGCGCCTTGCGGGATCGTCGCTCGGTACGGCGGGCCGGGTGCCATCGGTCATTCGAGTGTGTTGGAGAAGGTCGAGCTTGGCGGCGAGTCGGTCCGCGGCGCGCTCACCCACGTGCTCCAGGGCGTCGTAGATTCCAGCGTGGTCGAGGGCGTGTACCGAGATCGAGGCGGTCGACACGAGAGTCGGCGCCCCCTCGACGTCGAGTGTGATCGTGAGCTTGGCCGTTTCTGCCGGACCAATGAGGGCGATTTCGAGTGCGAGGGATCCAGAACTCGCGAGAGGGGCTCCGCTTTCATCCTGTTCCACGAGATCAAGGCGTCCAGCGTCCGTCAAGCGTGAGAGAGCCGCATCGCCTGCGGAGTGGCGCAACTCCTCGACCGGGAGCGGGATCCAGTTGCCATTGCGAACCGAGATCGTATGGGTCACCCGGATGGGGTCGACGGACTCGGCTGCGGAGGCCGGTTCGGAAGCCGACGACAGGAGGGCGTAGACGAGGATGAAGCGAACCGCTTGGCGGAGGCTGAAACACGACATGTCGACCTTTTCGGCTGACTGCGGTCGTGACTTGGGGCCGCTGAGGCCGGCGCCCGAATGATGAGATGCGTCGGCCCCTCGGGCGGCTTCTGGCGGGACCAGACATCATCTCATAAGCCGAAAAGGGGCCTATGCTGTCTGTAGCCCCACCCGGAGAGGAGATGAAATTGAGTATTCGATCTCGAATGAAGCCCTGGCTTCAGGACCTGGCGATGCGCCAGATGGATCCGCTTCGCGTCGACACAATCGAAGAGGCGCAGGGAGACGTTCTGGAAATCGGATTCGGGACCGCCTTGAACCTTCGATACTACGGTCCGGAGGTGTCGCCGCTGGTCGGTCTCGACCCGATGGATGTCGCCAATGTGGAAAAGGTCCAGCGGCGCATCCGGTCGGCGGCCTTTCCGATCGAACGGAAGGCATTGCGTGCGGACGGCGGACTCCCCTTCGATCGAGCACGCTTCGATACGGTCGTCACGACCTGGACGCTCTGTTCGATTCCGGAAGTAGGAGATGCGCTACGTGAGATGCGGCGGGTTCTCAAGCCGGGCGGCCAATATCTCTTCATCGAACACGGTCGGGCAGAGAGCGACAAGACTGCAAGGTGGCAGGATCGAATCAACCCGATCTGGAATCGCGTCTGCGATGGCTGCAATATCAATCGCAAGATCGATCGTCTCGTAGAGGATGGCGGATTCGAGATGAAGCGTCTGGATCGTTTTCGAGCAAAGGGTCCGGGCATCGTGGCGCAGATGTATCGAGGCGTCGCGACGCGATGAAGGTCGACAAGAAGGCGGCCCTCGAGACTGAAATTCGGAGTTTTGTCGGAAAGCCAATCGGTCCACCCGTGACAGGTCGTGATCCGGTGAATGAGCCGATGATTCGCCAATGGTGTGATGCGATGGGGGAAACCCATCCGGCCTATCTCGATCACGAAGCGGCGAAGAAGACCGTGCACGGTGAAATCGTCGCACCACCGACGATGCTCCAGGCCTGGATCATGGAGGGCTGGGCGATGCATGAAGGTTATGACGAGCCCAGGAACGAGCAGCAGCGGCTCCACAATCTACTCGCTGTGAACGGCTACACCGGAGTGTTGGGGACGAATACCGAAGAGAACTACACCCGTTATCTCAGGCTCGGAGAGCGCATCACCGCACAGACGGTCATCGACGAGATCTCTGAAGAAAAGGCGACCGGGGTTGGAATCGGGTACTTCATCACGACGTCGACGCATTTCGAAAACCAGGACGGTGAAGATCTGGGATCGATGATGTTCCGTGTCCTGCGGTTCAAGCCTGCAGGGCAGCAAGCCGCCGACTCCGATCCGGGCGCGGCCGACAGCGCGGTCGCCCAGAAGCCGTCGCGGATCAAGCCGCCGATGGGGCACGACAACGGCTGGTGGTGGGATCGCGTCGCGGAAGATGAAGTGGTTCCGATTCAGCGTTGTACGGCGTGTCAGAAGCTGCGCCACCCCCCACGTCCCATGTGTGATGGATGTGGTTCGCAAGATTTCGACTCGATCGACGCCAGTGGTCGGGCCACGGTCCACACATACACCGTTATCCACTACCCGCAGGTTCCTGGCTACGAGTATCCGATCGTCGCGATCATCGTGGATCTCGAAGAGGGAGAGCGGATGGCCTCGACCCTGGTCGAATGCAAGCCCGAAGACGCTTCGATCGGAATGGCGGTGGAAGCGGTGATTCACGAAGACGAAGACGGGTTCAAGATCCCCTTTTTCCGCCCTGCTCGAGGATAGGATGCAAGATACGCTCACGATGAACGACATCGAGATCGGCTTGGAATTGCCGCGGCTCGATCTTCCCGTCACTTCGACGATCGTCACTGGCGGTGCGCTCGCTTCCCGAGATTTTACGCCCGTCCATCACGACAGGGCGGCCGCGATCGCCCAAGGGCTCCCCGACATCTTCATGAACATTCTGACGACCCAGGGGATCTGTAGTCGCTATGTCACGGATTGGGCGGGGCCGAACGCGATCGTCACGCGTGTTCGTACGAAGCTCGGCGGGCCGAATATGCCGGGCGATACGCTCAAGATCCGTGGCACAGTCGTTGCCACGGATGGAAACGCGGCCGACATCGAGGTCGCCGGAAACAACGCGTGGGGCAATCATGTCACCGCGACGTTCACAATCCAACTGCCCTAGCGAGAGAGCTGCCGCCATGCCCACGACACTTCACGACGAAGCCGCGATCGCCGGGATCGGACAGACGGCGTACAGCAAGAACTCCGGGGTTTCGGAGCTTCAGCTGGCGACCGAAGCCGTCCGGAATGCGATCGATGACGCTGGTATTCCCGCAAGCGAGGTCGACGGGCTCGTCACCTACACGATGGATTCGAGCGACGAAGTCGAAGTCGCCCGGACCGTCGGCATCGGCGACATGACCTTTTGGAGTCAGGTGAATTACGGAGGGGGTGCTGCCGTCGGACTCGTCGCCCATGCCGCAATGGCGATCGCGACGGGGGCCGCAAAGAATGTCGTCGTCTACCGCGCTTTGAACGGCCGTTCCGGGCAGCGGATGGGGCAGGGGCTCTCGGGCAATATCATTTCGAGCGACCTGATCCATTGGTCCTGGTATATGCCGTTTGGCCTACTGACTCCGGCTTCGTGGATCGCGCTACAAGCCAAACTCTACATGGAGAAGTACGGCGCGACTGCAGAGCATCTGGCGCATGTCGCGATGACCCAGAGAAGGCACGCCCAGAACAATCCCAACGCGGCCATGCGTGATCGGCCGATGACGATGGATGATTACATGAATTCGCGCATGATCTGTGAGCCGCTCCGTCTCTTCGATTGCTGCCAGGAGGATGACGGGGGTTGTGCATTACTCTTGACATCACCCGAGCGCGCAAAGGACATGAAGCAGAAGCCTGCCATCTTGCGTGGCGTGACCCAGGCATCCTTCGACGGGCAGGAACAGATGACGAGCTTCTACCGTGAGGACCTCGCGGCGCTCCCGGAGATGGAGTTGGCGGCAAAGGTCGTCTACGAGATGAGCGGGCTGGGTCCAAAGGACATCGATGCGGCGTGTCTATACGATGCGTTCACGCCCGAGGTCTTGATGCAGATCGAGGCCTTCGGGTTCTGTGGCAAGGGTGAGGCGAAGGATTTCGTGACCGAAGATTCCCTTACGCTGGGGGGTGCGCTCCCGAATAATACCCACGGTGGACTTCTGTCCGAGGCCTATCTTCACGGCGTCAATAATCTCGTGGAGGGCGCGCGACTGATCCGCGGGACTTCCTGCAACCAGCCCGAAGATGTCGAGCATGTGCTGGTGACGAGCGGCGTTGGCGTGCCAACGGGCGCCGTGATTCTTGGGCAGGCCTAGCAGGCTGCCAACCTACACCTGCTTCAAGGAGGCTGGCGCATGACTCTGTCACCGTCACCGTCACCGTCAGCGTCTATTTCGCGTCAGTCTGAACTCGTGCTCTACCAGTTCGCCTTCTCTCACTTCAACGAGAAGGCTCGCTGGGGGCTCGACTGGAAGGGATTGCCTTCAAAGAGACGCAATCTCCTTCCAGGCTTTCATACGCGAAGGACCAGGAGCCTGAGTGGTGCGACGGAGACGCCGATTCTCGAGATCGATGGGGAGGCGGTTGCAGGGTCGACTTCGATCTTGCGTCGGCTGGAAACATTTTGCCCGACGCCGGAGCTGTTCCCAGACAATGACCCCGAGCGTGACGAGGTCGATGATTGGATCGCATGGCTCGATGATGAAGTCGGGCCCGCCATTCGCCTTGGGCTCTTCGATGAGATCCTGAAGGATCCGGCATACGCCGTTCAAATTTTCGCGGTGGGTCAGCCCGCTTGGAAGCGAATGGGTTACGCCACGATCTTTCCGAAGATCATTCAGGTGCTCCGGAATCGAATGTCGATTACGACAGAATCGGCAGCGGAGGCAAACGAGACGACCGCCAGGGCCCTGGATCGAATTGCCTCGGCCGTCGAGTCGACGGGGTATCTCGTTGGCGATCGATTCACAGCGGCCGATCTGACTGCAGCGTCCTTGTTGTTTCCGCTCAGTTTTCCACGCCAGTTGCCCTTTTCGACGCCTGTTCGCGCCTCGGCAGCGGCGGAGCATTGGAAAGCGCGTTGGGCCGGGCGGGCCGGTGTTCGCTGGATGGAAGACATCTATCGCACGCATCGGTAGTCGATCACCCAATGGGTGATGACATTGATGATATTGACGGCTTTGATGGCCCTAATTGCCAAGTGGCTCTAGTTCGCCAGTGCCTCTTTCGCCGTGCTCGCTGCCCATCGGTAGTTCGACTTGCCGTTCGCCTGGCGTTTCAAGACGTCGACGCGGACGATGTGTTTGGGTGCTTTGTAGGCGGCGAGGTTCTCTTTGACTGACTGGATGAGTGCCTTGTCCTCGATGGAAGAGTCGTTCAACTGGACTACGGCCGTAATCGCCTGACCCCATCGCTCATCCGGAACGCCAACGACATTGCAATCCGCCACGGCCGGGTGGAGCTTGAGTGCTTCCTCGACTTCTTCGGGATAGATTTTTTCCCCACCCGAGTTGATGCAGGCGGATCCGCGTCCCAGCAGGGTGATCGTTCCGTCTTCTTCCACCGTGGCGTAGTCGCCGGGGATCGAATAGCGATGGCCATTGATCGTAGGCCAGGTCTCTTCGCTCTTCTTTGGATCGTTGTAGTACCCGGTTGGAAGGGGTCCCCCCAGTGCGAGTCGGCCGCGTTCCCCAGAACCGGGTACGACCTCCCTGCCGTCGTCGGTGATGACCTTCGTGAATTCGCCGAGGCTGAAACTCGCCGTCGTGGCCTTGTTGGGATCGGATTCGAGCTTGGCGGCGAAGCCAACGCCTTCGGAGGATCCCAAGGAGTCGAGGAGACGCATTCGTGGGCTGTAACTGAGGAGCGATTGTTTGACCGGCGCACTCCACATGACGCCGGAGGAGAGAATCAAGAAAATCGATGAGAGGTCGTAGGGCTCGCCGCGCTCCTTGGCCTTCTCGAGTGCATCGACCATGGGACGGCTGAATGCGTCGCCGACGATCGTGAGATGCGTCGCGCGATTGCGTTCGACGCATTTGAACAGGGCATCACCGGAGAACGATCGCTCCTCGAGCGTGATCACGGCGCCGCCAGTCATATGGGTCGAGAGCGCCGCGATGCCCGATGTGCCATGCATGAGAGGAGCAGCAGCCAACTGGCGAGTGATCCTTCCGCTCGCGGCAATGCCGCGGACGGATTCGAGGACTTCGGGGATCGTTTGTGGCACCGATTGTTTGAGACCGGCGTAGGTCGCCTTCATCGTCTGGATGATGTTTCCATGGGGCCACATGACGCCCTTGGGGTTTCCGGTCGTTCCACCGGTGAAGAGGATCCAGAGGTCGTCCGGGGAACGTTCGATGCGGGGAGCCGGCTCATTCTTCGCGATCAGCTCTTCATAGCTCGCAGCCCATTCAGGAGTCGAATCGCCCCCGACCTGAACGAACAGCCGAAGCTTCGGAAGTTCGCCACGAATCTCATCGATTGCGTCCGCCAACGAATGATCGAAGAAGAGCGCTTGCGCGTCGGCGTCCTCGAGCAGCGAATGAAATTCCTTCGACGTGTATCGAAAATTGACGTTGAACGGGGTGACTCGTTGTTTGAAGCAGCCGAACTGGACCTCGGAGTACTCCATGCCGTTGTAGAGGGCGAGTCCGACATTGGCTCCGAGTGGCAGGTCGGCGGCAGCGAGTGCGGTCGCAATGTGCGCCGCATCCTCGTCGTATTCTCGCCAGCTACGGCGGGCGTCTCCGCAAATCAGGGCATCGGAATCGGGGATCTCGTCCGAGATCGCCTCCCAGGCAGTCGCTAGATTGAGTTCCATCGCTGGATCATCGCGCGCACGCGGCCGCGCGTCGAGTCCCCTGTGGAGTACACCAGCCTTGACGCGCGAGGGCTCCGGGTCCGGATACCACGCTCCGCGCCTGGGCGATCGTCTGTCGGTCGATGTGGAGAGCTGTCCGGTTTTGATACGATGCTGGCTCGCTCTATCAATTCCTCGATCGAATAGGAGCCTTTCGAATGCCAGCCAGCCAGCCCCGCCCCGAACAACTCGAGGCGCTCGTCGCGGGAAAGCCCGAAGGCTCTCTTTACATGCTGAACCTGCTCAAATTCAAGCCGAAGGCCGAATACGAAGATGGGCGTGAAACCGATCTGACCGGAGAGCAGGCGTATGGTCTCTATGCGGCGGGCGTCAGCAAGATCATCGACGAGATGGGCGGTGGTCTCGTCTGGGGTGGCAAAGCCAACGTACTCCTGATCGGCGATGGCGATCTCGAATGGGATGCCGTTGGAATCATGCGGTATCCGTCGTTCGAAGATTTTGCCGGAATGACCCAGAGCGAGGCCTATCAGAAGATTCACGTCCATCGGGACGCCGGTCTCGCGCATCAAGTCTTGATCAACTGTCTTGGCCCCGAACAAGCGATGTCGGCGCTTACATCCGAGAGCGTGTGAGCACGACGTCGGCTCGGGCCCAAGCGGACTCGAATCCCTTCTGGGCCCAATTGGCCTTGGCTGAATCACCCTGTGCTTCGAGGCTCTGAGTGAGGCCAAGCAGGGACCAGCCGTTCTTGGGATACTGCCGCAGGTCTTCGAGGTAGACGGCTTCCGCCTCGGACGCGCGATCTTGTTCCAGGAGCAACGCGCCCAATGTCTGGCGTGGAGGCGCATACCACGGTGGTGGCTCCATGTAGGGAAGCGCGTCGTGCAGTTCGGTCGCGAGTTCGAGCCTGGAGACGGCGTCATCTTTTCGACCCTCGGCGATCGCGAGTTCGCCTTCGAGGTGTGCCAACCCGATCGCGAGGAGACGTGCTGCGCTCGCCGTTCCTCCGGCAAGCGGGAGAGCAGCAGCTGCGCCGTCCTGTTGGGTCGCACTCAGCGCCGCAATCGATCCTCGCGCGTCTTCGAGTGACCCGAGACGAATCTGCGCCAGGCCGCGGGTGTAGTTCCAGATTCCGACCAGAAAGATCTCGTCGTTGCCGGGTCGGGGTTCGCCGAGAATGGCGTCCCAAAGGCCGAAACGCGCCATCGTCAGCATTGGCGTCGCAATGAATTCCTGCATGAACGGAAACTCGGCCACACCTGGACGGGTGGTTGCTGCGAGCTTGCGCGCGGTCATCAGCGCAAGATCGCGTCGACCCTCCGCCGCCGCTGCGGCCCAGAGAAAGTGGAGATTGTGTGGGTAGTAGGCGGCTCGATAGAACGCGCCCGCACGACACCAGGCGAAGAACCGCTCATCCGATTCCGACGCACGTTGATTGATCTCTGCGGCATCTTCGTAGCGTCCGATGCGCCAGTAGATATGAGAAGGCATGTGGACGAGATGGCCCGCATCAGGTGTGAGCGGGGCAAGCCTGTCGGCCGCGGCTTCTCCCTTCGCGGGAAAGAATTCTTCCACCGCGTGGATGTAGTAGTGGTTGGCCCCGACGTGTTCTGGTGCATTCTCCAGGACACTTTCGAGAGTCGCGACGATTTCCATTGTGAACTCCCTGGGCTCGCCCTCAGACGTCCAGTAGGCCCAGGGGTATAGATCCATCAAGGCTTCCGCGAAGAGGGTCGCGGCGTCGACATCGCTCGGATCCGCGTGATGTAGCCCGCGCATGGCATTGGCATAGGCTTTGTCGAGGGCAGATCGATCGACCGGTTCCGATTCGGCGTAGCGGGTGGCCAGGGCCTCGACGTAGGCGCGTTCGCGGGCGCTCTTCGTGTCGGCCGTCAGCGCCAGCGCAAGTTGGATTTCGTCGTATGCACGTGCGGCGGCTGCCGGCCCCATCGGCGCATTGATGTTGGGGCCGAGCGCGAGCGCAATACCCCAGTGGCACATGCCACAATCTGGATCCAGGCGATTTGCTTCCTCGAAAGCTCGGATCGCGGCCTCGTGGTTGAATCCAAAGGTGAGGATCAGTCCCTGGTCGAAGTATTGCTGAGCCAGAGCTGAAGTCGTCTGGATCGGGTGTGTCTGGTCGCCCAGGTTCGTGAGTAGGCGAGGCGCGGACGTGACGGCCTCGGGGCTCGCACTCATATTCGCGGGTTGACAGGAAAGCAGAGTGGCGGCTGTAATCAGCCCGACCACGGCGACGAGTTGGACAATCCGAGCACTGATCCTGGATGACATGGGCCTCTCCTCGAGTCGACTGGGGGCGTCAGTCGGGTCAAAGGTTTCGAGGCACTCGGTCCGAGGCGATCGATGTCTGGCACGGGAAAGTGACTCGTCCCCACAATAGCGCTTGGGCCATTGTGAGACGACATGCCCCTTCGGCGACACGGGCAGGGTAGGGGCCAGAGGGACACCTCAGCTTGGTCCATCACTCCCTTTCGCCCGGTGACGTCGCCAGTGAGGTCGCGCCAACGAGGCGTCGCTACTTTGGGTGACCAACGGTCAGAACGGGACAGGTGGCAGTTCGTGCAACGCGATCCGCGACACTCCCCAATGCGATGTGCTTCAGCCCGGTCAGCCCTCTCGTGCCGATCACGATGAGATCGACCGCGCGTGCCTCCGCCTCTTCGATGATCGCGATTGCGGCCGATTGTTCGACGGCGATCCCGATGGCCTTCACACCGCGTGCTTCGATCTCCCTTGCGGTCTCCTCGACTTGTGAGCGGGCATGGCTGCCGAGTTGCTCGAAGAATCCGTCGGGCAAGACGTACCCGCCAGCCGTCATCGGAGAGGCCATGGGAATCTCGACTCGGTAGGCGTGAAGCACGACGAGTTGTGCCCCGAATTTCTTTGCGAACTCGACTGCGGTCTCGACGGCCTTGGTCGCGTTTTCTGAGAAGTCTGTCGCGACGAGAATCGTCTTGATCTGCATGTTCGCTCTCCTGTCATTTAGTCAATGCGATTCTGAAAAATGCAACCCGTGTGCCACCAGCTCGGTCCTTCGCTGCTCATCCGAAGAATAGGCTGTGAAAATTTGCCTCGCTATGGGGCGATGTGTCTTCGGTGCGATTATCTGGGCAGCCGTTTTCAGTTCCGCTTGCTGTGGGCTGGGCCGCAGAATCGATCGATAGACATGGTCCGGCACGGGACTTGCGTCTTCGCTGTATCGAGTGTCGCGAGGAGTCGCGAGGGACACCGTCTGACGTCAGCTTGCAAGCCGTCTCTATAATGAGGTCGGTCGAGCGTGATTGAGCAGTCGGAAAGAGGGAGAGAACGGATGGCAAGGGTTCAATCGGTTGCGGATTTGATGACGAAAGAAGTCGTGACCCTCGTCGCGAATGACACGCTCAATGTGGCCGACGACGTGATGGGTCTCGCGCGAATTCGACATATGCCTGTGGTCGATGAGGATGGCCTCGTCGTCGGATTGCTCAGCCAGCGAGATTTGTTTCGCGGAGCACTTGCGCGGGCACTCGGGTACGGCGAATTCGCTCAGCAGAAATTGTATGGGATCCTGCGCGTCAAGGACGTGATGACGAATGATATCCTGACGATCTCGCCGACCGCGACGCTCGTCGAGGCCGCCAAGATCATGACCGATCGAAAGATCGGATGTCTGGTGGTGCTGGATGGGGATCGCCTGGCCGGGATTCTTACGGAGAGCGATTTCGTACGGCTCGTCCTCGCCCAGGACGACTAAACGAACAAGAGGTCTTGTATGACGATGGACGGAACCGAAGAAAGCGAAAAAGCCGAGACGAAGACGGATGGAGCCGCCGACGAGCACGGGTCTGCGACTGGAGATTCGTTGGTTGAAGAGGGCTTCGAAGAGATTTCGGCGGATGCCTGCATGAGGCTTCTACGCGAAGGCGCAGTGGGCTTGCTGGCGCTTTCCGGCTCCGGTGCACCCGATGTACGACCGGTGAATTTCGCCCTTCACCGACAGAACATCGTGATGAGAACCGGCCGGGGTCGCATATTCGAGGGGGCGCGCCAGGAGGAGGAGGCCTCCTTCGTCATCAGCGAATCCGACCGCCTCGAGCATTCCGGCTGGAGTGTCGTCGTCACCGGTCGACTTTCGATCTGCGACCCGAGCGACGCTGCGATTCGTACGCGCGTCAGGCCCTGGGCCAAAGCCGACAAAGGAGAGTGGGTTCTCTTGTCGGCCGATCGTGTCACGGGACGTCGCATCTCGAGGAGGGCGGAATCTTGACGGAGCGCAAATCTCCGTCGGAGCTGGACCGTTGGGGGCGAGCGTCGGGGAGCGGCAAAGAGGCGAGGTTCTTCATGGCGGCCTACCGATCCTGGTATCGGGTCGAATGGGAGGGGCTCGAAAACATTCCGAAAGAGGGTGGTGCGCTGCTCGTCTCGAACCATGCCGGACTGATGCCGGTCGATGGGGGGATCATTCAATACGGCATAGAGGAGGAGCTGGGCCGGACGGTCTATTCCCTTGCCCACCATGGATTCTGGCGATTCCCATTCGCAGGACGATTCTTGAATCAGATTGGCGCCGTCGTGGGTCATCCGCAGAACGCGCACCGCCTGCTCAGCGAAGAAGACGCATTCGTCGTGGTCTTTCCGGAGGGCGAGAAGGGCCCGGTCAAGCCAACGACCGAGCGCTACCGACTGCAGCGATTTGGTCGCGGTGGATTCGTGGAAACGGCGCTCCGCGCGGGCGTCCCGATCGTTCCGATCGCGCTGATGGGGACCGAGGACGTGACACCGACGGTGGGAATTCTCAAGCTGGGCGGGTATCGGTATCCCATTACGCTCAATGCCCTGCTCTTTGGTCCAGTGCTTGGCACTGTGGCTCATTTTCCGGCCAAGATCCGAGCACGAGCGCTTCCCGCGGTTCACTTCCACGAGCCGCCGAATCAAGAGAGCTATTCGAAGAGTCTGATGATGGATTCCGCAGAGGCGATTCGCGGCGATCTCCAGCAAGCACTCGACGAGATGCTGGAGCGACGGGAGAGTCGTTGGTTGGGGTAGATCAATGAGACGAATGGTCGTGTTGGGCGGCGGTACGCCGCTCGGTCGGAGAGTCG
>CBFDDD010000075.1:0-24183 GCA_965603475.1 uncultured Myxococcales bacterium | reverse complement strand
AGACTACGAATCGTCTCTGGAGTCGGCACTGATCTACAGGTGATAGATGAATTTCACCACAAAGACCGTCTCGCCTCGACCATGTTGCGCGAGATCCAGAAGACTCGAAATGTTCTCGAATCCGGATTCGCGCGCGATTTCGTCGGTCAGCGCATCCCGTGGAATCGCTTCGATTGACGTGACTTCGATTTCGCCCGGCGGCAGTGCATAGCGGCCACCCACCTTGACGTGCGGTCGCTTCCAGATCCGAACACTTGTCGTCAACTCGCCACTTTGAACTCGAGGGCGAAGGCTTTTCGTGAATTGCATTGCGGAGCTGCGGTGTACCCATACTGCCGTTCGTCCAGTGGCGAAGTGAAGACCACCACCGATTGCTGAGACAGCCATGTTGAGATCCCGATGTTACCATTGTTCGAATGGAGCACACTGAGTGACGCTAGACTAAACGCCTTGTTAGGCAATGCCGAGCGGGAGCGGAGAAATGAGCTTTCTGCGAATAGAACGCAATCCGCCCGTTCGCCTGGTGAGACTGGACACTGGCAAGAGCAACGCCCTGACGTTGGAAGCGGTGGAAGCCCTCAAGGACGCGATTTCAGCCGACTCCGAAGCACCGGTGGTGATCCTGAGTGGGCGCAGGGATGGGTTCTGCGCCGGTCTCGACAACGCGAGCCTGGCCAAGGGAGAGGCGGAGCGTGAAACGCTTCTTGCAGGAATCGCAGAGCTGCTCTTCGCCGCGATCAATGGACCGACGCGAATAGTCATTGCATGCGAGGGACATGCTGTCGCAGCCGGGGCGATGTTGCTTCTGGTCGCGGACGTTCGCATTGGAGCTCACGGCTCATACAAGACTGGCTTCACCGAGCCGCGCCTTGGCATGCCTCTACCCGAACTGCCCGCGTTATTGGCGCGCGAACGTCTGGATCGACGCCGGCTACACGAACTCACAGTCCTCGGCAGGACGGTGGATCCAGAGGAAGCCGCGAGTGTGGGATTTCTGGATAGATTGGTGGCAACCGGCGATCTACATGCCACTGCCCTCAGTCGTGCGCTGGAGATCGCCCAGCTGAGCGATGCCGCCTACCGAGGGACGGTCGCTTCGGTGTGGGGCCCCACGGTCAAGCGCATCAGAGAGCTTGTCGACGAACAAATTCGCAGGCGAGACGCGGCGCGCGTGGGCGGTCGTGCTCCCCTCTAGAATCGTTCGTCACCTCACCTTCGGTGGGGTTTGTGAAATTTCGGCTACGCCCGGCTTCAGGTCGCACCATTAGCGGTAGAGGTCCATTTTGTTAAGCCGAAGGCCGCGGCTTGGTCTGCAGCACGAGTACGAGGAACTGAACTGAAGCAAGCACGAGTTGCCAAATGATGGCCACGATGTAGACCGAGTGACCAGGCAGAATGTCGAAACTGGCCCCGATCAGAAAGAGCGCAAGACTCCACGAGATCGAATACAAAATTGGAGCGAACCAAGGCTGGGAATATCCGCCAGCAGAAATCAGGGCACGAGTCTGACGATAGACATTCATTGAGAAGAGGACGATGAAACCCATAAGAGCAGGACAGCAGATGTACCACACGAGAGAAACCATCGAATCGAATTGACCTAGCGCGAGTGGAAGCAGCGACCCGAAGAATGCGCCAAGACTCGCCAGAATCATCAGTCGCACGCGGAGCGTCCGCTCGCCCTCGGAAAGGGCAGAACCGCCACCGAATACTCCGACGACGCCACTGAAGCCGGCGAATGCGATCGATACCTCGGCCAGCGTGTGCAGAACGCTCTCTCCCGCGATCAAATTGGCAACTCCTTCCGGGGTTCAGCAGATCGGATCAGCGTGCAGGCGCGTACGGCGCCCTGACGAGCATCCACGGGACATCTGGAAACCGTGCGATTTTAGCACGACCCACAGCGATAGAGTCTGAGCGCGCACGCTGAAACAGATCACTAGACGGCGAGAAAATCACGGCGCCGATCGATGTCCGCGTCCACGCGACGGCAACACTCCTGATCTCGCGGTAGGCTCCGAGAAGATTAAGCCGGAGAAAGCAGCAGATGGAATGGACCATTCAGGATCTTGGCGCTGCCGGAGAGTTCGTTGGAGCGATCGGGGTCGTCATCACCCTCGCTTATCTTGCCTATCAGATTCGCCAGAACACCGTTCAGCTCGAGCAGAATACACTGACTGCAAAGGCGGCCGCCCAGAACGCAAGCAACGTTGCACTGAGAGATACGCGCGGTTCGATTTACCAATCGTCAGAGATCGCTGAGATCTTCAGCCTTGGAAACTCGAACCCAGAAGACCTGGGTGAAATCACGAGGCTGAGATATCGATTGCTCATGCAGAATGTCACGGACGTCATGCTGGAAATCTACACGCAGACATTGGCAACGGGGTTTGCGCCCGAAACCTGGCACACGCAAGGGCTGACCCTGGTCGAGAGAATTTTGGCGACACCGGGCGGAGAATGGTTCTGGGAGGCCTTTGCCCACAACTACCCAGCCGACTTTCGAACTGAAGTCGATCGTATTCTCGACATCTCGTACTCGGCGCGCGGATCTAGGGTGTGAATCGGCTGATGTGAGTCGCGATCTGCCAGGTGTTGCCCGAATGATCTCGAATCATCGCGCGGCCATCACCGTACGGAACGTCGCTCCTCGTTGAACGTACCGGTCGCATCACCCTCACCTTCGTCATGCGGCCACTATTCAGGAACGATCTTGCCTGTCCCACCGAACGCCGCGTCGAAGTCCTGGTACTTCGGAAGTCCGTCCCGAATGCCGAGAATCTTCTCGGGATAGTGGGAATGCAGCTTCGGCTCGAAAACAAGATCAGGAATTGATACTGCTGGAATGTCGGTCATCGCAATGCCGGGGGGGTCGTTGAAAACGGGCGCCCCACACCTTTTGCAGAACGTACGATGATTTTCACTCCCCTCGGTTCGCTCGAAGACCGTCAATAGGTCTGCGCACTTCTCGATCCGCACATTCTTTGCCGGAAACAAGCAGCCAGCATGGACGGGACCGCCTATCCAGCGCCGACACGACTCACAGTGGCAGTAGGTCATGACGAACGGCTCGCCTGTCAGCGAAAGTTCTACTCCACCACAGAGACAGCCAGCCGTCCGCACGGTCTCACTCATTGGAAGTCTCCTCCTCGATTTGCACCGGGAGCCAGGCACGAGGGAAGCGAACAGGCACCACCAACGACATTACTCTGGGCTATGACACACCGCTTCGACGTTGTTCCCATCGGGATCGATAACGAAAGCTCCGTAATACGTCGGGTGATATTCTGGACGGAGCCCCGGCGAGCCGTTGTCCTGGCCGCCCGCTTCTACGGCGGCACTGTGGAACTGGTCTACGGTCGCGCGATCTGCGGCCGAGAAGGCGACATGGAGTGGGCCGCTGGGATTGCCGGGCTGGATCCAGAAGTCGGGTTTTCCGTCCCGCCCAAAGCCCGCGCCAGAGATGTCGTGCTCCATCATGAGCTCGTAGCCCAAAGGTGCAAGAACGCTCTGGTAGAAACGCCTGCTACCTTCGTAGTCCGAGACGGTGAGCGCAATGTGATCGAGCATTGATCCCTCCGCAGTCATCTTTCAACGGAAGCCGCCTAGGACGTCGCCCAACCGACTGGGCTCTTCGCTGCTTCCCACCGGCCGCCGACGATCCTTGAGGCACCCAAGGTTGATCCACAATGCTAACAAAGCCCAACTGGAACGCACCGTGCTATGTCAGCTGCGACGCCTGATTCGGCGATGTGCGTTGCACCTACTCGAGCTGTCGTGCAAGCCAGGATCGCAGAATCGACAGAAAGCGATCATGCGCGTGCTCTTCGATCCAAGGGGAGTGCCCACACCGGTCGAGCTCGATGTACTCCAGCTCTGGGATGAACTTCTGCAAGCCATCGCGAATCAACGAGCCGGGATGTGGATCGTAGGAACCGTGGAGCATCAGTACCGGGCAGGTGATGGCTTCGAACGCGGCAGGATAGACGCCGGCGTCCTGAAGGCGAATCATGTCGCTCCAACTCTCGGCATGACCCTTCAGATCAAGATTGGTGACGGGCTCGCGGACCGCGCGTTTGTATGTGTAGAGAGGGTCGGATAGAGCATGCGCCTGGGCTACGCGGTCGTTCTCGTCTGGCACCTGCGTCTCCAGCTGCGAAAGCTGTTCTTCGAGCTCCCTCGTGGTGCGCTCTGTGAGGGATTGGTTGAGGCGAGCGCGTGCCGTCCGGTCGAAGGTTCCACAGCCGACCAGAGCGAGCGCTGAAACGCGATCTGGATACGTAGACGCGAAGGCGAGCGCCAGCATGGCCCCCCATGACGCACCTACGAGCGCCGGACTCTCGCCAGGAATTTCACTTAAAATCACGCTTTCGAGATCTTCGACGTGTTGAGCCACGGTGAGGGGAGTGTCGGAACTCAGCCGCTGCCACTGCTCCAGCACATGAAGAGGGTCGGCCAGGCCTTGAGCGAGCAGTCCAGCACTTCCCCGCGCACCCGGACCGCCATGGATGACCACAACGGAGCGGCCACTGGGACCGAAGCGCTTCACTGGGACGAGTTGCCGTTGATCTTCCACCAAATCCACTTCGCCTAACGGATCAGCCTCAACCGACATAAAAATGCGCTGCCACAACTACCGCGAACCCAGGAGAAGACGCAGAACGAGGTAGACGGCAACGAGCAGCTCAAAGGAGCACGCGGTCAAGATGGGCCAGAACGCGATCAGCGTGAGAGCGTTGTAGAAAACGAGTGCGAAAACGCCGGCGTTGATCAAGAGGATCACGGCCCATGGGCGCCAGGGCGGAGATTGATCGTCGGGAATACGAAGGAACTCAGGAAGCGTGTACGCGATGCGGGCTCCACCCAGAGCGATATACGCAAAGCTGACGATCGACCAAGCTCGAGTTGACTGAACTTCGGCGCTCAAGGTCACGAGACCGAGCAGGGCGACCGCCAGCGGCGTCGCGGATACGATGATGAGAGAACGGATCCGTGCGCGGTCGGTGGCTGTGTAATCGCGGTCCCGCCCCCCAATGGCAGTCACAATCCCAGCTGCAGCGACGAGCGCAACCGCGAGCTCCGCTATGAGTGAGAGCAGGTCGCCCGGCGTCATCTGATTGCCGGCTGCACAACGGATTGGTCTTGAGCAGATTCCCAGGCCTCGGGATTGAATGCGCTCCACATCTCGGTGATCGGAAGCGGCGGATTCGCTGAATCGTTGAGCCGCTCGTCGATCATCTCGCGGACGTCCGCATGGAACCCGAGCTTCCCGTCCTCTTCCTCCCACCATTGGCGAATACCAACGGGCGCGACGATGGCGACTGCGAAGCCGGCCCACAGCTGATAGTGCTCCTCATCCAGGGCTCCGCTCTGATAGAGATCGTGAACGACCTGGAAGTGATTCAGATACTGAACGACGAAAACGAACGATGCCCCGCGATCTTCGATGGAGGGATCTCGACCACCAGCGGTTCGTGCGTAGCCACCGAACAACCGCGGATCCCGCAGCAGTCCCAACACACTGTTCTGACCGTGCTGGATCGATACCAGCTCTTCGCGCTTCTGCTGAGCAGTGTTCTGGCGGATCTGGATGGCCAGATAGGCCAGCGTCGCAAGCGTCAGGATGGAGCCGAAAAACTCTCCGAGCGCGCCCAACTCCGCAATCGTCACGCCAGTTCCTCTTTAGACCGTATCTCACGGATAGGTCGATCAGCGGCGAATCCGCTCAAAATATTTCATCAAGGGTACATCGATCAACGGCATGCGGCACAAGCCGACGACACGCAGTTTCTAAAGTCGAGAAACGGTGCGTGGCGAAGGTCGGCGCCGACTCTTCAGGGTTCTCCGTCTGCCGCGCTTTTCATCCGGAGCGAGTCGGTTTCAGGTAGGCTCGACATCGAGGAGGAGACATGAGGAAGCAATACCATTTTCGAGATTCATCTCGCGGTTTGCTCGCCTGGGACGTAGACCGACTCGTCGAGCTTTCTCGGGACCTCCCGAAGGTTCTCGTTCCACTCGCCGAAATCGCGGAGCTCGACGAGAACTACTGGTTTCATGTCGGCCAGAACCCGCCGACTTGCAGGGCAATCGCCAACCATATGCAGCTCATCGAGGAGGCGAACCTTGCCTACCCGATCATTCTCGACTCGAGCGGTCGAGTCTTCGACGGAATGCACCGTGTCGTGAAAGCTCTTCTCGCGGGTCGAGACGCGATCGATGCGGTTCGCTTCAGGTGCGATCCCGAACCAGATCATGTCGATCGCGGGCCCGGCGAACTTCCCTACTGAGCATGTCATCTCTCGACCTCCGCCCAGTTCGCTTGCTGTTCGCGCCAGACGACGCGAGCGTCCTCTGCAACCGCTTGTCATAGGGTGTCCGGATTCCGATACTTGTCGGATGGATCTCATCGAAATACGACCCATCGATGAATCGGACGTAGAGACAACCGTGCGGATGTGGCGCCGCTCTCGAGAAGGCGTCCAACCTGAGCTCGAAGCCCGATTGAACTATTCACCCGAGGACGATCTCGACTTCTTTACGAACACGCTCTTGAAAGAATGTTGCGTCTGGCTTGCTATCGCGAGCGAACAGCCAGTGGGACTGCTGGCGATCAACGGATATTTCGTCGAGCAGCTCTACATCGATCCGATTGAACAACGAAAGAGGATCGGGACCGCCCTTTTGGACTTCGCGAAGGAAAAATCTCCCGCGCGGCTGCAGCTCCACACGCATCAGGCGAACATTGGAGCGAGAAGATTCTACGAGAAGCACGGATTCTACGCGGTTCAGTTCGGCGTCAGCCCCGCTCCCGAGAACGAACCGGATGTTCAATATGAATGGATCGGCATAGGCTCGGAGCATGCCGTCTAGCGAATTGGACGCCTAGCACAATGGTTTTGAAACAAAGAGCGTAGGAAGGTCCCAGGGACCAAAGCCGAATCTTCGATAGAATCGCTTCGCGCCGTCGTTCGTTTCATGGACCTCTAGCGTCATCTTGCAGCAACCGCGTAGGCGGGCCCGCGCTTCGACCTCATCAAGGAGGGCGCGTCCGATCCCCTGATTCTGGGAGTCCGGGCGAACGGCGAAGTCGCAGACATTGACGGTCGGTCGTCCGGCGAAGGTGGAGAATCCCCATATGCAGATCGCTACGCCGACGGGGCACTCGTCGACGAACGCGAGCAGCACGCAAGCCATCGGATGGTCGCGAAGTCCAGTGGCCATATTTTCGCGAGCCACTTCAGTGAGCGGAGCATTCTGGCCGCCGGGTCCGCGAGCATAGGAGTCCACGAGCTCGACGGTCGCCGAGGCGTGTTGTGAGTTGGCAAAATCCGCTTCTTGGATTCTCAGCATCGCGAGTCCCGCATAACGGATAGGCCGACCGGCGGCGAATCCGAAGAAAGGAAACCGTCAGGATACCAGAAGGCCGAAAACCGTCAGCAAGAGTCGCCCACTCGCTGTTTGCCGCGCCGTTGCACGGTCGTTCATATGAGTGTGACGTTTTTTTCGATTCGATCGAGGAGCCAGCCCTTCGCAGGGATGCCGTTTGGGTGCGCGTCTTGAAGCGAGCGCAGTCCTATATCGCGGCGGGCTTCATCAAGCGGAAGCGGAAGCAGCGCCTCATAGTCGACACAAGCCAGCGAGGAAGTTTGGCGACCGTGGCGGAAGGCCTCGCGGACGAAACGAGCCCAGCGGATGGGTTGAGACGGCTTCAAGACGAAGAAGTAGGGCAGCAGCATCCGAAGAGGCAGAAGAGGGATCTGGCCGGCCGTGTAGCAGACGACCCCGACCTCTCCCGTAACGTCTCGACCGTATCCGGTTACGACGTGGAAGAGATCGTGGCTGTTGGCCATACGCTTGATGAACCAGAGTTGGTCGTCGCTCCAGCCGAAGCGGCGCGCCTTCTCGTCGAGCCCCGCTGCGTCCAGGAAATACTCCGCCGAACCCATTTGATCGCCACCCAGGTATTCGAGGTACGCATGGGCAAAGCTGCCTTTAGACATCGCGGCGAGTGCTTCGCGATTGCCCAGGAGGGCATTCAAGTCACGGCGTGGATCCTCGTTGAGCATCGATCGTCCGAGGGGGTGGCTGGCGAACTTCCGAAACTCTCGCTCCAGAGTGGGCCCGGCCAAGGCGAACATGGCTTCGAAACTGTTCTCCAGATCGCTTGGCGTGGTCAAGAATCGCAGGAGACTCCGCAGCCCGTGTCTCCACTCGCGACGCAGCCGGGGCGCAGGGGCAGAACCGGTCGAGCGCTCCAAGTCTGCTGCGTGCTGCGTCATGTTGGTCTCCGAAAATCGTTTTGCGGGGGGCAGTCTGCCGCGCCACCGGCTACTGAAAGAGCCGCTCCGGCTGGGCCATCACGAGGAGAAGCAGTACGAAGAACAACGGCGGCCAAAACGCCAGCACAGCGTGCACTCGCGCATTGGCGGAGAAGACCCCCACCAGGAAGACGCCGATCGTTGCATACAGAATGATCTCCAGCGAGAGCGTGGGCGAGGCGCCTTGAATGAACTGGTTGCTAAACACAATCGCTGCGAACGTGAGGGCTCCAGTCGCAAATAGCGGGATACGTGTTTCGAACAAGTAGTCCCGCCACGATTCAACCACCGAAGGGTCCTGCGGAATGATGATCGAGCTAAAGATGTACATGAGTGCTGGGACCGTGAGGAGTCCAATGAATCGAACCAGCGTCCACTCCACCTCGATGTAACCCCACATTGCCCAGAACGCGAAGAGGCAATTGGAGACAATGAACCCGAGCCATGACAAGTGCATCAAGGAGCGACACTGGGGCTTGATTGCGAGTGCCACGCCAGACAGAGCGCGAGTGAGCGCGAACGTCAGAATCAGAGTGTGTGCCGCAGCAAGATATTCGAAGAGGGTCACGCTCGACTCTCCCGCCTAGCGGATCGGGCGTTCAGCCACGTGGCATAGGCCGCCAACGGTCACCGAGACACCCAAGGTTGATGCGAGACTCTACCAGAGTTCGACTGGAACGCGTTGCTCAACATCGCACAATTCGACCTATTAGGCGCAGTGCCCACATCCTCACCGACTCAGGCCGGTATATCGCACTCCAGATGGATGTCTTCGGGCTCGAGCTCGTACAGGGCGGCATCGACATCCTGTGTCACACAGCACCCGCGACGAAGGTAGAATCTCACAGTGTTCTCGGATGCCGTGGCCGATATGTACAATCGACAGGCGCCGAGTTCTCTTGCCCTTCTTGCCGCCTTGTCGAAAAGCCTGCTTCCCAGACCCGCCTTGCGGTAGCGCCGGCTTACGTGAAGGAACTTCAGCTGGAGCTGGTCCTTGTCTCGTCCTATGAAGCGGCTCTCGAGAGCCATCGCGCCAATCAGGCTCTGCCCATCGAACGCCCCGTAGAACGTCCCGCCTTGATCGAAGCAATCGAGAAGGATCGGGGCGTAGCGTTCTGGCTCGCCTTCCGGCCAACCCTGCACATCGTGGTGTTCAGGCTTGAGAACAAGCTCAGCGTCCTCATGGTAGTAGAGCTTGTCGATGACCTCCGCGCGGTCGATCGACCAGACATCACGGATCTCCTGGCGCTCGAGCTCCCGAATCATCATCTCGGGCCCTCGCCGGTTCCGAGCGATGAGCCCCCGCCGAGAACCCACGCGTAGCTTCGGACCAGCTCTTCGCGCCCGTCTCTCTCACAAACGTCCCCGTGTGCGACGACCACGCGCTCAAAGGGCCATTCCAGTACACGCTTCAACGACTGACGGAAGGCAGCTCGGTCACGCACCAGGAGTCGCTCGAAGAGCGTGGGGGACAACCGCCCGTAGGTTCCGCCAAGGCGGAAGGCGAGGCGGGTCAGCGGCGGGCTGCTGAGGCGGACATTGAACGCCAGGTCCGTCGCAATGAGTGTCGCACTGGGCCGATGGAAGAAGACGACTTCGTTTGCGAAGGGAAAGCCGTCGAGGAAGACCTGGTCGACCACGCCCTTCCAGCCAGCTTCAGGCTCGTCAGCGAGTACACCTGTGATCGCGAGATCAGAGCGCTTGGTTTCGAGGCCGGGGGCAACGTAGGTTGAGGCTTCCGGACAGGCTTGCTGCCAGTCGTTGATAAAGAGGTGGTGAAGCCTATTGGGAGCGATGATGTAGGCGACAGGACCGAGCGCGGTCACCTCGCGGACAAGCTCATCGGTCGCTGCAATGGGTGAGTGCAGAAGCAGCTTGGGGCCGGGGAGACGCACGATCGTCATCCGCGCCCCGAGTTCGAGGCCCAGAAAACGTAGGGGACAATCGCTGATCCAAAGGTCAGAATGAAGTCGCTGCATTGCAATACGCCGCCTTGGTCGGTCGAGTGGATGGCCATGTCACGTCACATGGTTGAAGGTGCCCAATCAGACTTTCGACCGAATCCTATGACGGGGCCAGAGAGAGGGTGGGATTGAATAATGCGTAGATAACCATCCGCTGAGCGTGGACTCGTCTCGCAAGAACTGCTCGGAAAGGTCAATGCAGGTCGTACTCGTGTAGCCCCGATTTGGCGTGCAGCTCGGCGTATTCCTTGAAGCGTCCCGGAAAGAGGAATGGAGCGCGTCCGCTGGCGTCCTGGTAGTAGCTATGGCAGGACGGCGATCCCCAGGAGTAACGGGGGAATTGCTCCATCAACCATTCGTTGTAGGTGCGGCTGACCTCAGGCTTGACCGCAAGTGACTTCACGCCGGCCGCCTGTTTCTCGCGCAGCAAGGCGACAATCGTTTCCACGTTCCTCTCAGCCGTCACGAAGTAGGGAGCGTCCAGCGGCAGTCCGTTGGGGCCGACGGCGAAGAAGTAGTTGGGGAAGTGCGGCGCCGCAATCCCCTTGAACGCCTCGGGCGACTTCTCCATCACGGCGGCGAGGCTCTCGCCCGTCTCGCCCACGACGTCGATGCGATCGAAGTCGAGGATGCGGTAGCCCGTGCAGTAGATGATGACGTCAGCGTCGATCTCGCGACCTTTCTCGGTCGTGATCCCACTTGGACGAACGGCGCTCAGTCCTTCGGCAATCAGCTCGACGTTGTCGCGCCTCAGGGCGGGGTAGAAGTCGTCGGAGACCAGGCCGCGCTTGCAGCCGTAGGGGTCTGCGGGCGTGAGGGCCGCGCGCAGCTCCGGATCCGGAATGGAATCGTCGATGAACTTCTTGGCCATCTTCTCGAACTGCTTCGCGCGATTATGGCCGAGTGTCGCGGCATCGTGGACGAGGCTCATCAGGAATTGCTGGCCGCGCCGGATCAGCCTCATCATGAACGGAAACCGACGCCACCGACGGCGTTGCGCGTCCGTGTAGAACTTGCGGCGCCTCGGCATGATCCAGTTAGGCGATCGCTGCAGCACCGTGAGTTCACCCGCGATCTTCGCCACCTCGGGGACGATCTGCACGGCACTCGCGGCGGAGCCGACGATCACGACGCGCTTGTCCTTCAGCTCGACGCTGTGATCCCAGCGCGTGCCGTGAAAGCTCACGCCCTCGAAGTCGTCGACCCCTGGGACGTTGGGGTAGAGGGGCGTGTGTTGGTTGCCCATCGCGTTGATGATCACATCGCATTCGAAACGCTCGCCGGCTGTGCTCTCGATCTTCCAGAAACCTTCGCCCTGGTACTTGGCGCTCGCGACGCGCGTGTTGAGCTTGATGTGTGGCTCGAGGCCGAACTCCGTCGCGCACTTCTGCAGGTAGGACTCGATCTCGGGTTGATCGACGAAACTCGCGGTCCAATCGGGGTTGGTCCGATAGGAGAACGTGTATGCGTGGGCCCAGACGTCGCAGGCAAGACCCGGGTAGGTGTGGATGTGCCATGTGCCCCCGACCGCGTCGGTGGCTTCGAAGATCGTGAAGTTCGTGAAGCCGTGGGCGAGCAGCTCGTGGCCGGCAGCGAGGCCGGAAGGGCCTGCACCGATCACCGCGATTCGGAGAGAGGAATGGTCAGCCATGCTGAGTTCGACACCTTTCGTTGGTCAATCGGGAATCATGTTCGAAGATCGCTGCCCAAGCCGCCTCAACTCCCGGGCACTCGCATCCGTTCTGCGAATACCTTGTGGAAACCAATTGGCACGAGACGTTTCAGCCAGTCCACGGCGAAGGACTCCACACCCACGCGAACGCGAAGCTTGTTACCGCGGATTCCACGTAGAATGGCGCCTGCCACATCGTCGGCCGGGTGACCGTATTGCTCCATCGTCTGATGGAGTTGATCACGCGCCTCTTCATTCGTGACGCGTACCGACCGTGCAATGCCCGTCGCGACGCCGCCTGGATGGACACTCGTGACCCCGACCTTTGTTTGGCGAAGTTCTGCCCAGAGCGATTCGGTCAACCCACGAACGGCGAACTTGCTCGCGCAATAGCTGCTTTGCCCGGGCACGCCGATGAAGCCGAACATGCTCGACACATTCACGATGTGCGCCTCATCCGCCTCTCGGAGCACGGGGAGAAAGTACTTGCAGCCGTGGACGACTCCCCAGAAATTGATCCCGATCAGCCACTGGAAGTCTTCGAGACTGTGATCTTCGAAGCTCTTCACCACTGAAACACCGGCATTGTTCACCAGGATGTGGACACGCCCGTGTGCCTGGACGATCTCCCCTGGCAAGGCCTCCATTCGCGAGGCGTCGGAAACATCGGCCAGATGTAGGCTCGAGCGAACGCCCGCAGCCTCGACCAGGCGCGCGGTCTCTTTGAGCCGCCCTTCGTCGATATCAACGAGTCCGAGGTCACAGCCCTCGCCCGCCATACGCAACGCCGTGGCGCGACCGATTCCACTCGACGCGCCCGTCACGACAGCGACCCGTCCTTGCAGATCTTTCATCGCATGTCCCCGATCCCCCGGCTGACCGCGCCGGGGATTACGGCCACTTTGCCTTCGAGATCCCGAGTCACTTCGCCCTCCGTGTCTTTCGTGAAGCGCCACCAGCCTTCAGTAGAGAGCCATCCGCTTTTGGTGTTGGAGCATCGGCTGTGCGGGGCGCGAGGGTTTCGCCAAGAACTTCGGCCAGGGCGCGCGCGCGACTCCGAACCGGAAAATCCTGAATGTGAACCCAGCTGAGCCCCATCGTCGCGTAGGCGCTCGCGAGCACGTCGGCCAGGGTCTCGGCCGGAATGTCTGCCCGGACTCGGCCCGCTGCCACGGATTCGCGGATGAAGGCGACGAAGGCGGCATGAAATCCGTGGTCGCGGTCTTCGTGGGCCTCGCTGAAAGCGAGCGATTCGACCCGCGCAGCAAGCGCGCGCTCGCCCGGCGACACCCATTGCAGACGCTCCGCGAATCCCTCGAAGAGAAGGGTCAGCGCGTCGCCGATTCGAACAGGGCGCCGCGACAAGGCGCTCAGCTCCTCGGAAATGTCTGCTACCGCGCGCCGGCCCATGGCGAGAAGCAAATCCGACTTGGCCGGGAAGTGGTTGAAAAAGGTCCCGTATGCCACGTCTGCGGCTTCGCAGATCTCGGCCACGGTCGTCTCGTCAAATCCCTTTTTGACGAACAGAGCCTCGGCTGCCTCGACCACGCGCGTCGAAACCTCGAGACGACGCCGCTCTCGGCGCGTTGATCCCGCCGGCTGCATCAAGGGGGTTGCCATTGCCATCCTCAGTGAATCCCCGCGGTGAGTCAGGGAGCCGAAAATATGTATCACAGTACAAGTTTATATGGTAATCATCTTTTTTCGCGGCCCTGGGCTCGCGGAAATAGGGAGGGACGGAATGCCGAAAACGGCTGCCCAGGTGCTTCTGGAGCGCTACTGGGACGAGGTCAACAACCAGGGGAAGCTCGAGTTGATTCGTGAGCTGTGCAGCGACCCGATCACCCGCCATGACCCGGGGAGTGTCACGAGGCTGAGCCACGACGAACAGATCGAGCGCGTGCGGGTCGGCATCGAGCAGTTGGGCGTCCAGATCTCTCGCGTCATGACTCACGCGGATGAAACCACCGTCACCTCCGTGTGGAACATGACCATGACGAAACACAACGACAAGAAGATGTGCGGGATCGAAGTGTTCAAAGTGGAAAACGGCCGGCTCACCCACTGCTGGAACACGCCCTATGCCGAGGGTCATTGGGCCTAGAGGCGCCGCGAATGCGTAGCGAACTCGCCCCTACCGCCAGTACCTGACAGCGAACGAGGTAATCTAACGCGCGCGCAAGACCGCGTTCTCGATGGCGTGGTCTTCCGGATAGCCCTCGCCCTCCCAGCCCACCGGGCGTTCGCGCGTGGCATCGAAATGACCGTCCTCGTTGACGCTCAGCACCTGCGCCCTGCCATCTGCACGCACGCGCAAGCGAGTGAGGCAAGCGAAGGGCGGCGTTGCAACCGACATCTGGTTCTCGAGCGCCAGCACATGCGCCACGATCACGCCGATCGTGCCGCCGTGACAGCCGACGACCACGCGTTCGCCAGGCGGCTGCGCGACGAGCGACTGCCAGGCAGCGACGACACGATCTCGAAAGACGGTCGGGTCATCCCAGCCGAGCCACTCCCAGTCGCCGCGTCGCATGGCCTCGAAGTATTCCGGGAAATGCTTCGGAATCAGCGGGAGCGGAGCATAGAATCGCGCAAAGCGGTCGATCTCGTCGAAGCCGGGAAGGCGCTGGGTGGCGATGCCGAGCCTGTCGGCAAGCGGCGCCACAGTGTCGATGGCGCGCTTCTTGGTGCTGGTGACGACGGCGTCGATCGGCTCGCAACCCAGCCATGCGCAGACGCGCTCGGCCTGCCACAATCCGCGCTCGGTGAGTTCGGGGTCGACCGGTTCCGATTCGCTGCGGGCAACTTTCGGCTCTGCGTGACGAACGAGAATCACATCCATAGGGCGCGTAGTATGCACGAAGGCAGGCCTGCTCGCGCGCCCAACGACGATGCCCATTGCGAGAGGACGACGACCCGCGTGACGAAGCCGACCATTCTGACACTCGACGCCCTCGGCGACGCACCCGTGGGCGGCAAGGCCGAAGGACTCGCCAAACTCGTCCGGCTCGGCTTGCGTGTGCCCGAGGCCTTCGTGGTCGTCGGCGCGACCCCGGGACGGTTGCCGGAAGATCTGGAGGCCCGCTACGCGGAGCTCGGCGGGAAAGCGGTTGCGGTGCGCTCTTCTGCGTTGGGCGAAGACTCGGCGGATGCGAGCTTCGCCGGTCAATACGAGACGATCCTCGACGTCACGGGCATCGAAGCCTTGCGCGCGGCCATCGATGCGTGCCTCGCCTCGCTCGAAAGCAGCCGAGCCGATGCCTACCGCGATGTTCACAGAAAGCAGAGCGTGGGCGACGACGTCGAAAACGCCATGTCCGTGGTGGTTCAGAACATGGTCCCCGCCGCGAGTGCCGGGGTGCTCTTCACCGCCGACCCCGTCACGGGACGCCGCGACCGCATCGTGATCGATGCGGTCGAGGGCCTGGGGGAGGCGCTCGTCAGCGGGCACGCCTCCCCGGACCACTACGTGCTCGATCGCAGCGGGACCACCCGCGAAACCGAACTCGAGGGCGAGACAGCGATTCTCAGCGAAGTCGCGCGGCAGAAGCTGTTGGCCTCGGCCCTCTCGGCCGAAGCGGCGGAAGGTTACCCCCTCGACCTCGAGTGGGCCGTCGACGCGCAGGACGAAATCCACTGGCTGCAGGCGCGGCCGATCACGCATCTTCCGCCGGATCCGAACGAGCTCGATACGCCGATCGCCGACCCGACCCACATCTACACGCGCTGCAACGTCGGCGAAATGTTCCCTGGCGCCTGCACCCCGCTCTCCTACTCCTTCACCGCGCGCAGCATCGATGTCGGTATGCAGAGGATGCACGTGCAGGTCGGCATTCAAGATGCGGTGGTGCCGAGCATGCGCTTCCTCATCATCCATTCCGGCCACCTCTTCCTCAACCTGAGCACGATGAGCGAAACGGCGACCCATGCGCTCGGATCCAGTGCCGACCAGATGGCGCTCTCAGTCTGCGGAAGACCGATTACCGAGTTCACGATTTGCGGGAGCGACCCGCCGCCCCGCCTGCGCCGCATCGCCAACGGGATCCGCTACCTCGGCTACCTCTTCAGCCAGCCCAAGGCACGTCGCGAAATGAGTCGCCTTGTCGCGGAGCTGCGCTTCCCCGAGTCCGAAACCGCCGCGGAAGCCTGGCAGGAGATCGATCGCCGCTTTCAGTTCATCTACGACGCGATGAACTACCACCTGATTTCCTCGGCCAGCTCAGGTGTCCTCACGCCAACGCTGCTCGGGGTGATCGCCGGGGGCATCGACGCGTCCGAGGAGGACCACGCCACCGTGGCGGCGCTGCTCGCCGGAGCCGAAAATGTCGAGAGCGCCGACATCATCGCCGGCGCCGAGCGCATCCAGGAACGGATTGCCGCCCATCCCAATGCGGACGTGTCCTTCACCCACGCCGAACCGGAAGCGGCGCTCGACTGGATCCGGTCCCCGGAAGCCGGCGAGGCGCGTAACGAGTTCGAGCGCTATCTGCAGCGTCACGGCCACCGCGCCATCAAAGAACTCGAATTGCGTCAGCCCGAGTGGCGCGCAGACCCGATGCCGCTGATCAAGTCGCTGCAGGTTCCGCTACGCCAGCGCGTATCGGGAAGTACGAAGCCCATGCGCCCCGACCGAGCTCCGGCTCCGAAGGTCGGTCGTGCCGTTGCGCTCCTCACCCGCATGGCGCGACAGGCGGTCCGCTCCCGCGAAGAGACGAAGTCGGGCCTCGTGGCCGTGGCCACGGGCTTCAAGGAGGCGTACCGCAGCTTGGCGAAGCTCCTCGTGAACACGGGACTCCTCCCGGATCACGACGCGGTGTTCTTCCTCACCCACGAGGAACTCGGGCGGCTCTCGCGGAACGCAGAACCAGGGCTCGCGGCGACGGCCCTCGCACGCCGCGAAGCCTTCGCGCAGCAAGAGACCTTTGAGTTCCCAGACGTTTTCCAGGGAGAACCACCCCGACTCCGCATCGACCTCGAGGCCGCTGATTCAGAGGGCATGGTCCGCGGATCCCCCGTGAGTCGCGGACGAGTCGTCGGGGTGGCGCGAATCGTGCGCAGCCTCGAAGAGGCAGAGGGACTCGAGCGCGGCGAGATTCTCATCGCGCCGATTACCGACGTCGGCTGGACTCCCTACTTCAGCCTCATCTCCGGTCTGGTCACCGATATCGGGAGTGCAGTCTCACACGGCGCGGTTGTCGCACGCGAATACGGGCTCCCCGCGGTCGTGAACACCCGCGTCGGAACCCGCGTATTCCAGACGGGCGACCGCGTCGTACTCGACGGTGAGTTGGGAATCGTCCGTCTCGCGAACGACAACGACTGATCGACCTCGCAAGGAGCGCTACGCGACCCGCCTAATCGACGAAACGGGTGCGCCTGGGCATTCGGGTGATGTCGCTATTCGCGACGGAAAGGTCGCCGCGGTGGGCGAGGTCACCATGGAGAACGACGAAGTTATCGGCGTCTTCCCGAGCCAGCTGATTCGCGAAGCACAGAGCTAGGCACTAGTCACTGAAATCGGCAGCACTGCTCTTCGCCATCTCCTCGAGAAACCAAGCCGGGAACTGACCCACGAAGTTCGACACGTCCCAGTAATCGCTCCAGCGCGAGATCTTCCCGTCGCGCATCTCATGGAGCGTGGCGAACTGATGAGAGACCTTCTCGCCCGACTTGAAGGTCCACTCCTCGGTGTGATCGAGGAACACCACGTCGTTCTCGCATACCATGTGGTGCTGGATATGTTTGTGGTCGCTGAGATGGTCGAAGGCGATGCGGAGACGCTTGACGACATTTTCGGGGTCGCGAGCACCAGGGTCTTCCGTAGGTACATCTTCGTAATGGACATCTTCGGCGAGGCAGCTCTTCAGGGTCTCCCAATCCATCGCGGTCAGCGCATCCCACATCCTGGTGACGACGGCTCGGTTCTCTTCGTTGCTCATGCAGCTCTCCAATTTTGTGCATCGACTGTGAAGTGACAGATCTAGCCGTATCATCCTGTCGCCATCAGGATACAAGATGACGACCGGCCAACGGTCACTGCGGCCCGAACAGATTCCGAGAGAATCGAATAGCCCCGAAAGAATCGTCGGGAGAACGCCCCGATAGCGTGGCGCAGCGCTCGGATCTTGGAACCACCCTAGTCCATTGACGACTTGAACGAGGGCAACAAGAGCGGCTTCATCGATACCCAACTTCCATTCTCGTCGGGTCCAGAGAATTCTTAGGCAGCGTCATTTTCTACGTAAATAGCGACTTCACAATCGCTTTGTGAAGGAAGAAGCCAAGGATAAGCGCGAGACAGCCACACGCATACGCACCCCAGAACGAGAGAGAAAGGCGGCCTGCCAATAGAAACGGCACGAAAAATGCGAGACTGATTGGCACGGCGAGAAAAACACTCTTGGCGAGGAGAATCGAGTTCTCAGCATTCCCATATTCAGCATACGAGAAGGGAAGTACGAGCATTGTCGCCAAGGGCAGAGCAACAACGAAGCCCGCAAGTGATGGAAATCGTCCCGACAACCACGACGCAAAGCTGATCACGATCGCCGCGACAAAAACCTTCAGTGCGAATGTCATGAGCTTTGCCTCCGGCGGATACTGCCTAACGGATCAGCATTTGGCGGCCGGCAACAGCGCTGACCGGGCCCGACCCTGCCGACACAGTATGCCGGCAGGTGGTACCGCGAGTCAATTGAACCGAGCTGTCGGTGGTCCGCTCCACAGGCCGACGGAAGGCGCGATTCGACTGCCCTAGCCGTGGTGTTTCTTGAAGCCAGACCCCCCATACTATTGAGAGGCGAGGCAACCTTAGCCAGGAGGTAATGAATGTGAGCGCAATAGACACATTTCTCAGAAACAACGAGAACTATTCTTCTGACTATTCGAAGGGCGACTTGCCGATGCCGCCCGGGATGGGAATCGCGATCGTGGCGTGTATGGATGCCCGACTGGAAACGGGAGCTCTACTTGGCCTCGAGGAGGGTCAGGCTCACGTTATTCGAAATGCAGGTGGCGTCGTGACGGATGACGTCATCAGGTCACTCACGATCTCGCAGCGCCTGTTGGGAACACGCGAAATAATGCTGATCCACCACACAGACTGTGGAATGTTGACCTTCACGGACGCCGGACTGAAGGAAGCGATCCAAAAGGAAACAGGAATCAGGCCTCCCTTTGCCATGGATGCATTTTCAGATCTCGAGGATGACGTCCGACAATCGATCGCACGAATCAAGGCGAGCCCATTCGTGGTTCACAAGAATGAACTTCGCGGATTTGTGTTCGAGGTCGAGACAGGGCATTTGCGCGAAGTGAAGTAGCAGCCGCGAGCAGCACGGCTAGTCCGCCCAACGTATCGGCGTTCAGCGGTTTGCGGCGGCCTGCACGCAGCCTCGGAACACCTGGGAATGGCGCGATTCTACCAGGCGACAGTAGATCTCAAGCGTCAGCAATTCGGCTGCAACGGCTTGTTGAGCGACAACCGCTCAGGAAGCACTGCCTGCATCGAATGTCTTGAGGATCTCAGCGCTTTCGAGCCAAGGCTACGAAAACGGGAGCGTCCGGCTCCGCCACGAAACCGGCTTCGTCGAAAAAGGTCACCTCTTCGAACTGAGCGGCCAGCAGCAGATCTCGAAAATGTCCTTGGCTCCACCAGCGCCTCTCCCTAGTGCTTTCAATTGAAACCGACTTGCCTGCCACCGGAATCCGTTCGTATCGAAGGCGAAGCGAAGCGCTCCGCCCGTCTGCATGGACGTCGAGCGAGAGCATGGCGAAGCACAAGCGGGTTCCTGAGGAATCGGTGGTTTAGCGGTAACGACCGAGCGACCGCCTGGTCTCATCCGGAATCAGCCGCGCAATCGGAATCAGCGCATGCCCACCTGGCTCCAAGTGATCGTGGATGTTCGTCAGCGCGGCAGATCGCTCTCATCCCGGCAGACGGGCTGTTCGGTTCAGGGGTTTGTTAGACGGCGCTGATTTCGCAGAAACGGCACTAGATCAAGCGGTGGTGACCAGGGATTTCGGAACTTGTACGCAGGCGGAACTGGGATCCTGGGATCGACTTTGGGGCCCATGCGACCCATCCCGAAGACGATCGGACGGGCAGACGAGTCGAGGTATTCGGAAACGCCGGGAAGCGAGGCGACGCGAGACCGCAATGCCACCAGCTCCTCGAATCCAGCGAGAACTCCTGGAAAGAACGCGTCTATCTCGTCTAGGAAGCAGAACGCGACGCAGTCCACATGACTGAACACGGCGCCAAACCAATCCGGGGAACCCTCTCGCTTCCGACAGAACCAAGTCGAAAGCATCTTCAGTCGGGGTTCGAGCGTTGCCTCCGCGTAGGATTCGAGATGGTCGTAGTAGTTCTCTACCCAATTGAAGCGCCAGAGATCTTCCTGGAACGTGGCGATTGCGTCATGCGCGGCATCGAGCTGCGCACAGTCCAGATCGTTATGCGTACCCGGAGTGAGTGTCTTTCCGAGGTACCTCAGGATCGTGTGGCTCTCGCAAACAAGAACTCCACCAGTCTCGAAGATGGGCAGACCACCGAATGGCAGCTCGGGCTTGAGCGCTCCCCATTCTTCCGCCGAGACGATCCGGCGGTCCTCGAACTCAGCCTGCGTGGCGTGCAGGAAAACTCGGATCGCCTCCGCCCGGCCACGCAGTTCGAAGTATGAAAGCCGCGAATGATTCATCGTCTCGCTCGATGCGGTCGTGCTGTCTATCGGATCGGCGTTCAGCGGCGTGCGGCGACCCTGCACACAGGCCCTGAATGCCTGGGTTCACGCGATTATACCATGATCAGAAACCGCACAGCGTGAGCACGTCCACTGCAACGGCTGGTTAGACGTCCGTCCGCGGAGCTTCGGCACCGAGTACCTCTGCAATCCAGTCTGCCATGATGCCCCGCACTGCCGGAATGTTGTCGAGGGAGCAGTGCTCTGAGCCACCTTCTTCCACTGAGAATTCGACGAGATCCCGGCGCGCGCTATTGATCGCTGCATCGTACGTCTTGCGCCCGTGATCAGCAGGAACCTGGCGATCGCCAAGGCCGTGAACGATGAGAAGCGGACACTCGATCTGCGACGCAACATCGGCCAGATCGAACTGGAGCCAGATCGCGCCTGCCTCCGCCAGCGTTGGTTTGCCCATTACCCAACACATATGGTCTTCGATATCGGGTACAGAGCCCTCGTAGTCGTCGGCGAGTTTGGCTCGATACTCGGCGACTCCCTGAGAGTTGAAGTAGGCACCCCACGCGACACAGCATGCGAGACGATGCTCAAATGCAGCAGCGCGCGGCGCGTAGAACCCGCCCATGCTGATGCCTTGGATGCCGATTCTCGCTGGATCGATTTCGGTCTGGGCCGCCAATAGGTCAACACAGGCCGCCGCCGGCTTCTCCATCTCTGGGAGCGCCGGAATGCCAGATTCACGCAGTGCACCGCCTGTCCCCGGCTGATCACAAAAGAGACTCGAAATGCCTCGCTTTGCGTAGGCTTCGGCCAGCATCAGATAGGAGAACTCCTTGATCCAGTCGAAGCCGTTGAAATGGATCATGCATGGGGACTTCGAATCGCCCGCCGCTCGGTAGAGAATGCCTGGCAGCTCGTGATTGCCGTAGGGGACCGCTACCAACTCCGCAGGGTCTCCTCGTAGCGCGATGCCTCTAGCGAAGAGCTCCAGGCCGCGCGTATAGTGCCCGGATCTGGCTTCGTGCCGTGAAGGCAGGACCCGCTCAGCGAGGAGATGATAGAGGGCTGCGCGGATGAACTTCTCGGCAGCGGTGATCTGATGGCCTTCGTCGAGGTCACGTTGAGCTTGACTCTCGAGTTGATCACCCACCGCGCCCCACCTTGATGACCACGCGTCATTGGCCTTGGCCGTATCACTTCCGGCGATGGAGCGGAGTGGGGAGCAGATCGCATCGACTTCGCTCATGACCGCACCCATCTCGAGGGCGAAGATGACCGCGCAGTCCCACACATAGTTGTCCTTGAAGTACTCGAACATCGTGAACCTCCCCCTAGAACTCGAACTCAAGGCGTCTAACAGGTTGCCAACCTGAACCATCGCAGGTCGGATTCCGGACATTTTGTTCCAGAATCAGGCCTTGATCAAATGAGGCTCTTTGGGCGGCGGGGTCGGCCATTGGCGGTCGCGACGCTCACCCGCTCTCGGCAGAGCCCCCAATGAAAAATCTAGGCGCCTGGCCCAAGTTTCGACATGAGACTGCGAGTCTATAGACGCAAGCCATCCCTAGAAACGTGCCTCCATACCGAGTATCGGACCGCGGAAGTCAAGCTTCGAGTCGGACGAATCGCTGTCACGAACCTGGAAGAATACGGCCTCGCGATACGCCGCGAAGAGTCCGAAATGCTCGAATGGGAGCAGCCGAGCGCCGACCTCGAACTTCTGGGACAACGAGACCTCGTTGTCCTTGTCGCCACCGAATAGCGGGCCGTAGGTATACTGCCCGTAGAACTCGAGGAGTTCGTGCGGCTGAAGTCCCGCGCGCAACCCGAACACGAACCCGCCGGCTGTGGTCAGGTCGGACTCCTGGGCCCCGGCAGACGAGAGTTCGAGGTCCACGGTCGTGACCTGGACGCCCAAAACGGGTTCGACTCGCAAGACATCCATGATTCTCACTCCGCTCCGGGCGTTCGCGGTGGCGTCGATGACCTTGGCCCGTGACCTCAACGCGGCGGGCCCGGGAAACGTCGTGTTCCCGAGAGAAACCTGATCGCCCGGCGCGATTTGTTGCGTGTCGCTGGCCGCCACATAGGAGAGCTCACCCTCGAGGACGACTCCGGTCCAGCCAAGGTCGCGAATCCCTTTTTCGCTCGGCGGTGCCGCTTGCCATATGACGCGCCCGGCCGCAGTGATGGCGTTCTTGTCTCGGACGTGGATGGTGTCGTTCGCACAGCCGGTCGCGAATAGCGCCAGACCCAGCGCGAGTAGAATCCAGGTACGGACATAGTTTACGTTCGACATGAACATCGAGTACGACCCCCCGAGATGACCGAGACACGCAAAGCAGCGAATCGCGTTGCTCGCCGCAAGCCGCGCGCCTGCCAAATTGAACGCTAGTGTCGCCCGACTCGCACGTCCCAAGGGTGACGACCCTGCACCGACAAGCCGCTCATCGCATGGCAATCGTCTGATTTCCTGAGTGATTTCGCAGCGGACCGCGAGTCATCTCGAATAAGCGAGAAAAGTTCTGCTTTCGGCACCATCGAGACCAAACGTCTTGTCAACCACGAGCCGAACCCATGACTCCGATTTTGTTAGGTAGCAGAAGAACGCAACGGCGAGGCCATCTTAGATAGCGAGGTTGAGCCGCACCGTACTGTAGGCGTCCGACTCGACACCCCCCGTTCTACGCGTGGAATGCGCCAGCAAAGCCTGCAAGTGTGACCGGAGCCTCGGCCATCGAATCCAGTACGCTCGCTATCTGCAGCGGCTCGCCGCCCAACGGACATGGCGCTCGGCTGCAGGCGGCGCACTGCTACCTGCAACCTGAACGCCCGTACCTCCGCAGGCTACCACGGCCAGCAACCGCTCCGAATAGCCTGTCAGCTGCGGCGCCTTGTTAGACGGCGGCGCGCCCGTGCCGTTGTCATGAGCATCAAGATTGCGGGGGCTTGTTCTCCGCCATCGACATCCAATGGGGCATTGCCTCATTCATCGTCGGCAGCCCCGCGGCGGTGGCGAGCCTCCGCTCGACGTATTCGCGAACGTCGGGCGCGACGAAAAGCGTCTCGTTCCACCACCGTCTTCCAGCAGGGCTCAGCACCGATATCACCATGTAGTCAGATATCTGCTCGAGCATTTCCTCGTCCAGGAGACCCGCATCGCGCAAGAGCAGGCCGTTCTGAATGTTGTACAGAAACCGGGACATCCCGAGATCGAATGTCGTTTTTTGATTGTCCGGAATGTCCGGCCAATGGCTCAACGCGGCCGCGAACGCTTGCTGGAGCTCGGCATCTCGCGCCAGCTCCCAGTTTCCGGCAGACCATGTGTCGATGAGAGTCTGTCGAGCTTGCGCTCTCGCGATTGTGTTGTTCTGTCGAATCTGCGACGCGAGGTAGACGAGAGCTGCCAGCGCGCCGAAGCCACCTAGGAGCTCGCCAATCTGAGACAAGGTCTCGAGCACGGTTGCTGCCGCCCAACGGATAGTCTACTCACCTGCGGGAATCGACGGCGAGGACCGAAATGGTATCAA
>CBFDDD010000074.1:0-24313 GCA_965603475.1 uncultured Myxococcales bacterium | reverse complement strand
TTTCGCCGGGTCGCGACGCAGAAGCGACACTCACGGTCGAGGGCACCGGCACGGATATCGCCAAAGTCGTCGACGAATTCATCGAAGGGAAGAACAACGGAGGCGGGGTAAAGGTCCGGGAGCGCCGGAAAATCAAGCTTGGTGAGCTCCCCGCAATCCGAATCGAGGGGCGCACCGCCAATGGAATGGTCGGACTTTCAGTCCAGATGACCTTCGTAGCCCACGAGGATCTCGTCTACCGCCTATCCGTTATCAGCGCCCCTAGCGCTGAAAACAGATATCGCGGACGCGCACGCGCATTCGCACACAGCTTTCGTCCCCTGGATGACGCGGGGGCCCACTCACTCGAGGTCATGCGCCTTCGGATCGCGCTCGCGCTCGAGAACGAAACACTCCAGTCGTTGTCGTCGCGCACGCATAACACCCTGGAGCTCGTCTACACGGGTGTGATGAATGATTCCTACGCGGATACGCCACTCGCCAAGGGTACTCCGATCAAGATCGGACTTGCGGAGCCGTATATTCCCAAATCGGACGAGGACAAGCAGGAAGTGGTGATCGAGCGCGAAGATGGAGCGGCAGAGCCCTAGCAGGCTGGGGTAGAACCGGATCGACCGCGCGATCTGGCAACCAATCCACTCGACCCTTCCCCACCCTGCTACAACCCAGGTAGGGAAGGCGGATCATCCGCCGGCTGCGCTCCCCGCGCGAGACTCCGAACCACGCGAGCAAGTCGCGGGTTCGCGGCCAGAATTTTCCGAAAACGCCCCTCTCCAAGCACAACGAGCCAGCATTTGCCCTGTGCGATCACGTCGCAATCGGAAGCCTGACCATCGAGCAGCGAGAGCCCTCCAAAGACATCCCCCAGACCGAACTCGCCGAGCTCCTTGTCTTGCTCAGCCATAACACGGGCAAGTGAACCAGAGAGTACGACGAAAAGTCCATCTGCCGGTTTACCCTGCTCGACGACACGAGTGCCATCCTTCACTTCGAGAATCCGAAACTGACGAGCGACCGCTTCACGCTCAGCATGAGCGAAGGCGGCAAAAAAGGGATTGGTTCGAATCTGGCGATCGATCAGTCGTGCACGCAAAAAACGAAGGATGCTCTTCGCGACGGAGGGCTGTTTCGCGATCAGCTCCCAGAGAACCCGACGATCGATTGCCAGGAGCTTCGTCTCGACGAGGGCTTCGATCGTCGCGTTGCGCGGTTGCTTGGCCATCACGCCGATCTCACCGAAGAACTCCCCCGGTTCGAGCACAGCGAGTTTCCGCCGGCGTTCACCTTCCGCGATTGGCACAACCGCCCCCGCCACGATCACGTAGAGACTGTTGGCAGCGTCGCCCTGTCGGAAGAGAACCTGGCCCGCATCGAGAAGAACGACACGGACACGACTGATCAGCGTATGCAGACTATCGGAGTCGAGATCTCCGAAGAGCGGAATATTGGCCAACTCCTTTCGCAGCGAGGCACCGCGCGCGCCGGAAGTCGAATTCGACCGGCCCGTTGTGTCTGTGGGAGCGGGCAGGCATGCCGTCTGGGCGGCTGCCAGATTTGCGAGATTGCCGGCCGGACTCCACTCCTCGAGTCGGAGATCCGGGATTTCCTCACCCGGCGCGACTTCCATCTCTTCGATCGGAATCTCGCTGATTCGTCCCGGCTGAGCGTCCGCGAATTGAACAGAACGCGCACCGGGCACCAGCTGGGTCAAGAGCATTGAATCGAGTGGTGCATCCGTCGATTCGTTCTGGGGTTCATCGCGAATCGGCGAACCGACATCCGATTGATGCCTGTTTAGATAGAGTAGATCGAGCGTATCCAATGTCTGCGCATCATCGGGACGAAGCGCGAGGATCGCCTTGCAGCTGGCAATCGCATCGAGAACCTGTCCTTGATCGACCTGCAGTTCGAGCGCCCGCCTGAGCGCGGCCAGTTCGCCTTCGAAATCCGAGGCTGCATGCATCAAACGAGCAGCGCGACGCGGCCAACTCGAATCCTGGGGCTCCTGGCGAGCGAGAAGCGCGAGCGCGCTCAATGCGGCATCGAGCTTCTTTGCCTTGAGAGTCTGTGCGAGACGTTGTTTCAGGTTCGCGACGGACGGCATCCTTCTCCTCGTCGCCCCGGCGCGCCCTCGCCTCGACGGCGGAGTCGTTCTAGCGCGCGGAAGAGCGCTGTTGGGGGTCTGATGCCAATCGGTCGAATGGATGGTAGGTCCGCGTGACGAATATCACGGCCTGCTCGCTTCGATCCCTTCCCAGGTCAACCTTGGCCACGGCAGCAACCGACGCTGGTTTCTCGAAAAGAGCAGGCCGTGAGAATTCACGTCTCTTCCTTTTAACATGGAGCCACGGGTATGGGACAGCAGAATTTTCATTTCCGGACGGATCCAGGCCTCGGGCCTTTGCTCTCCAGGTCGCGAGGGCCCGGCAATTCCAGCCTTCAAATGGTTGGGTTCGTTCAGACTCTTCGAAATCGGATCCAACCGGCCCTTGGCTCGAAACCCGCTACGATTTCATCTGTGAGTCGCCCTGGGTGGGGATCTCGCAACAAGGAGGAGTGGCGTGGCGAATATCTCTGTTCACATCAGGAGGAGTCCTCTCTGGGACTTCCGTCCGGTCACAGTACGGCTGACGTTTCTGACAATGCTCCTGGCCTGTCTGACGACCGCGCTTCCCGTTTTCTCCCAGGTCCCGGCTGAGAATCCCGTTCAGGCCGAATCCGACGCTGCGATCGAAGCCCCGACTCAGCCTCAGGAAGCGCGGGTTGCCCTGGCCCAGTTCACCACGGCAATCGAAAATCGGGAGCCGATCGATCACGTCACATTTGTTGCCAGCGACGTCGAAAAGGTCTTCTTCTATACGGATCTGCGTGATCTGGAGGGCCAGACGATCAGCCACCGCTGGCTCTACAATGGAACGGTCATGGCGCATGTGCCCTTCGAAGTGCAAGGTCCGCGCTGGCGCGTCTGGTCGAGCAAGACGTTGATCCCCGATTTGATCGGGGATTGGACCGTCGAGATCGTCACCGCCGAGGGAGAGGTCATCGCCGCCGAGACCTTCACCTACACCGCCCCGGACGCCTAACGCCTGGTCGTCCTCATAGTCGAGCTTGGCATCGGGGCCGTCACCCGCTCGTTTCGCTTGCGGGCGCCGTCCAGGATCAGATCGACCCTCACTCGCATCGTCTTCGCCATTTCCTTCTCGTTCTGCTTCCTCTGCAGACCAGCGATCATCCCCGCCTCGATCGCATCAATGAGCATTTCACCAATCGCTTGCGCGGAAAGATCTCCGCGAACACGTTCGCGTTGCTGCTCCCGACCCAGGGCCAGCACGAGCGGATGTGATTGAGAAAGCGGCTCGAGCGGGGCGCGCCCGGACTCGCGCCAGGCTTCCAGCCTCACAAGTCGATCCTGTGAAGCAAGGCTCGCCAATTCTCGACAGAGATTTCGCATTGCAGAGCGCAAGCCGTGATCGCCAAGGTCGCGCGAAACATTCACGAGTACTTCGGCGATTTCCCCACGAATCCAGGCTTCTGCGAGCGAATTCTTGTTCGGGAAATAGTTGAAAAGCGTCGCAGGGGAAACACGGCTCTGCCGGGCGACCTCCGCGAGCATCGTGCCTCGCACGCCCCGATCGCGAAATTGTGCGATTGCGTTCGCAAGTATCTCGGCCTCGGTCTGCTGTCGTTTTTCAGCACGCAGACTCGATCTGGCGGCCTTTGTCGAGCGGCTCATTGCATTGCCTCGCGATTCAACCTTAATGTACAGTAACTGTATATTTAGTGTAACTATATAATAATAAATAATATAGTTACTATATAAATCTGATAACTGATCTCGAGTGCGCTTTCATACGAGCCGGGGACCAAGTTGCTAAGGTGCCTCGCCGCGCTCAATCGGCCCGGGAAGGATTCGCATGACGGACGCCAAGGCTCGAGCCAAGAAGACCCAGATCGAGAAGCTCTGCGAACGACTCGTTCTGGAGCCACTGGATCGCGATCTTTTTCTCGGTGACCCCGGCCGGGGAGAGGGGCGCCTCTTCGGCGGCCTCGTCGCCGCTCAGTCCGTGATGGCAGCGATCATGACCGTGGACGGGTCCCACGATGCCGAAACCAGTGAGGGGGCGCCGTCGAGCCTGCTCCACTCGATCCACGCCTATTTTCTCCGACCCGGGCGCTATGACCTCCCGATTCGGTTCGTGGTCGACCGCATCCGAGACGGACGCACCTTTACGACCCGGCGTGTCGTAGCCCACCAGAACGGTGAGGCGATCTTCAACATGGCTGCGAGCTTCGCCGTTCCTGAGGAGGGGTTGAGCCATCAACGCCCGATGCCTCTGGTCGCCCCACCGGACGGGCTCGAGGAATGGTCGATTCTGCGCGCGCGAGAACGTGGCGAGACGGAGCCCGCAAAATTCCTCAACCCGATCGAGATTCGGGTCCTCGACCCACGAACTTCCGACGATGACGGACCCCAGGAGCCTGTACGTCAACACTGGATTCGACCGCGCGGCGTGATCCCAGACGACCCTGCCCTGCACACGGCCATTCTGGTCTATGCAACGGACCGTACTCTGATCTCAACCGCCGTCGTCGAACCCGGTCGCATCATGGGCAAAAATGTCATGGCGGCGAGCCTGGACCACGCCGTCTGGTTCCATCATCCGATCCGCTTCGATGACTGGATGCTCTACACGTCGGTCAGCCCGATCTCCTACGCAGCACGTGGATTGATCTTCGGCTCACTCTATCGACGTGACGGAATTCAACTGGCCTCGGTCGCGCAGGAAGCACTGATTCGCATTCCCCAGCCGAAATGACTCAGGAGCGCGTGGGTTTCTGTTCGCGCTCGGCGAATTCGATCGCCACGACCTCGCATTGACCATCCTCCAGGGCGGGGTCGGTCGAAAACTCGTGCTGCGACACTCGAGCAGCGGCAAGCACGTCGCTCGCCACACTCTCCAGGACGTCGAGCGTGGCGGGCGAGACAGCAAGCCGAAGCATCGCAACGCCGCGCCCCATCGAGACCTCCCCGTCGGCCTTCGCTTTGTTGATCGCAGCGAGTGCTGCAACGGCGGTATCGAAACTTGTCGCATGGTCGGGAGCCGCGATTTCTTCGAAGTCCGAAGCGACGGGCCAGGCCGCGCGATGGACACTACCGGTCGCTTCGGCCGCCCCGCGCGGGATTTCTTTGGCGAACGACCAGCTCCAGACTTCTTCTGTGATATAGGGCAGCACCGGCGCAAGCAGGCGGACGAGTACAGACAACCCGAGTCGAAGCGAGGCCACCGCAGAACCGCTCGCCGCCGCTTCATCTCCGGTCGCGCCATCTTCGAAGGCACGCGCTCGTACCTTCGCGAGTTCGAGATAGGTATCCGTAAAGTGCGTCCAGAAGAAGGATTCGGTCTCCTGAAGAGCATGGGCGTACTGGAACGCTTCGAAATTCGTCGTCGAGTCTTCGACCAGCGTGCGAAGCTTCGCAACGAACGCGCGGTCGAGTTCTGTTGAAATTGGAGCGACTTCGCCGGTCTGTGACAGAACGAACTTCCCTGCGTTGAAGAGCTTCGTCACAAGACGCTTGCCAATCTTCCAGACATTCTCATCAAAAGCCGTATCCGCACCCAGCCGGGCACTCGCGGCCCAATAGCGGGCTGCATCGGCGGTGTACTTCTCGATCAAGGGCAGGGGCGTCATCACATTCCCCTTGCTCTTCGACATTTTCTTGCGATCGGGATCGAGGATCCAGCCAGAGATCAGCGTATTATGCCAAGGGATTTCGTCCTCATGCAGCATCGCCTTCGCGATCGTGTAGAAGGCCCAGGTTCGAATGATGTCATGGCCCTGCGGGCGAATATCAGCAGGAAAGAGGCGCGCGTGGCGATCCTTATCGTCGATCCAGTGGGAGCTGATCTGCGGGGTGAGTGAGCTCGTGAACCAGGTATCGAAGATGTCGGGGTCTGCAACGAATCCGCCGGGCTGATTACGCTGGGACTCACTGAAGCCTGTCGGCGTATCCGTGGTCGGGTCGATGGGCATGGCTTCGGGCTCAGCCACGATCGGATTTTCGTAATCCAACTGACCTTCCTGATCGAGCGGATACCAGACGGGAATCGGCACACCAAAGAACCGCTGCCGCGAAAGGCACCAGTCGAGCGAGAGATTCTGGGTCCAGTCGCGATATCGGGCCGACATGTAGGCGGGATGCCATTCGATCTCCTCGCCCTTCGCAAGCAGTTCGGCTTTGCGATCCAGGAGTCGGCAGAACCACTGACGCGTCGGAAGAAATTCGAGGGGTCGATCTCCCTTTTCGAAGAACTTGACGGCATGCTGGATGGGTTCGGGCTCTTCCTGGAGTGGAGGGCCATTCCCAGTCGCGCTGGCTTCGGGCTCACGCAGCATCTCGACGATGCGCGCTTGAGCCCGCTTGATCGGCTTGCCTTCGAGCTCGGCGTACGCGGCGTTGGCCTTCGCAACGTCGAGACTCTCATAGGGCGCCTCTGAGAAATCAACAGAGCAGAGGCGTCCATCGGGTCCGACCACCTGACGAAGCGAGAGGCGCTCTTCGCGCCACCACTGTACGTCGGTCTGATCGCCGAACGTACACACCATCAGCACGCCCGTTCCCTTCTCGGGGTCCGCCATCTCGCTCGGAAAGATCGGCACCGGCGCGTGGAAGAGCGGCGTGACGGCACGCTTGCCGAAAAAGGGCTGATAGCGTTCGTCGTCGGGATGCGCCGTCACACCCACACACGCCGGGAGTAGTTCAGGACGCGTCGTCGCAATGACGAACGAAGCGTCTTCTCCCTCCACCGCAAATTCGAGCTTGTGATAGGCGCCAGGCAAATCTCGGTCTTCGACTTCGGCCTGGGCGACTGCGCATTGGAAATCGACATCCCACATCGTCGGTGCATCAGAGGTATAGACGTGACCTTTGTTGAATAGATCGAGAAACGAATGCTGCGCCGTGCGTCGGCAGTGTTCATCGATCGTCTGGTATTCCTGCCGCCAATCGACAGACAGGCCCAGGCGATGCCAAAGCACACTGAATGCGTCTTCGTCCTCCTTGATCAGGTCGAAGCAGGCCTCGATGAAATTCGGACGAGAGATCAGGCGGGCTGGTTTCTTTCGCGTCTTCGAAGAGGCACGTTCGAGCTTCATGCCCTCTTCGTAGGGCGTATTCGGATCGCATCGAACGTGGAAATAGTTTTGAACACGCCGTTCCGTCGGAAGCCCGTTGTCATCCCAGCCCATCGGGTAGAAGATGTTCATGCCGGTCATGCGTTTATAACGCACGACAACATCCGCCTGTGTATAGGAAAAGACGTGGCCTATATGAAGCGAACCCGAGGCGGTCGGCGGAGGCGTGTCGACGACGAATGTTTCTTCGCGAGGGCGCGACGGGTCGTAGTGATACACACCATCACTCTGCCAGATGGCATCCCACCGCGTCTCGACTTCGAGCGCTTCAAAATGCTTCGGCAGTTGGGTCGGATCGATCGACCGGGCGCGCGGCCGCGAAGCAGATACGCCCGTGCTCTTGGACTCGCTCATCTCGTTCTCTCGATGACTGGGGCCAACCGCGGCGGGCCGTGTTTCCTTGATTGCTCCGCGGTGGGGTCCGGAGCTTTGCGCGCGCGAGCATAGTCCAGCTCGCTCCGAGGTTAACTGCGACCTGATCGTTCTCTACCAGGCCCAGATCGAATCCCCCGGGGGCCTATTTTTGGATTCTCCACCGCGGTCTCCATAACCTCCACTCACGGCTTGCCACGATGGGGCCGGCCCCGTACTCTTCCGCGCCTCAAACAGGCCCAGAGCCTCCAGGGAGTAGTGCGTTCCGATGGCGAAGAAATCGCAAATAAACCGAGACAACCGACGGCTGCAGCTGATCGCGAAATATGCTGAGCGTCGAGCCGAGCTGCGCAAGAAATTGAAGGATCCGAACGTGTCGATCGAGGAGAAGCTCGACGTCCAGGCCGCCTTTGCGAAGCTCCCGCGCAATTCCTGCCCGACCCGCAAGAACAATCGTTGTGCGATCTCGGGTCGATCGAAGGCCTACTACAACAAGTTCGGCATTTCCCGCATCGCCCTTCGCGAGCTCGCTCTCCGCGGCCAGCTCCCCGGCGTGCGCAAGTCCAGCTGGTAGGAAGGCGTTAGAACCATGAAGCCCGAAATTCATCCGGACTATCACAAAGTGATCTACGTCGATTCTGCGACCGGAAACGAGTGGGAAAGCCGCTCTACGATCACTTCGAAGGAAACCCGCGAAATCGATGGCGAGGAAGTCCCCGTCGTGCGCCTCGAGATCTCATCCGTGAGCCATCCTTTCTGGACTGGCAAGATGCGTGAACTCGATTCGGACGGAAAGATCGATCGCTTCCGCAAGCGCTACGGCGGCAAGAAGAAAGACTAGTCGGACCGACTCTGGTCGGCTTGGATCTGAATCGTTCTAAGACGAGGGGCATACGCCCCTCGTTTTCGTTTGGGGATCAGGTTGATCGCTCCTCCAGACTTCTCTTCGTCGATCGAAGGTCGTTCAACGCGTCGACTTTCAGGTAGAGCAGACAACCTTCCTGTGTAACGGGTCGGTGGCGCGAGTCCGCCGGCAAACGCAGCCAACTTCCCCGTCCATAGTTTCCGGCATCATCGGAGAAGCCGCCCTCGAGGACGAAATACTCTGCGCCCCCCTCGAATTCACGTTCACCTAGCACGGATCCCGGATTCCAGCGTTCGAGCCAGGTCGAATCGGAGAATTCGAGCTGCGCAGCCAGCTCCTTGCGCTGGACCCCGACAATGCCGGTATCCCGCCAAGTAAGCTGATCCGTACTCAGCTCGACGTGTCGACGTGCAGCACCGGCTGCCTGCCGGAGCTTCACGAACAAGACGCAGCCCTCCCTCGAGAAAGGTGCATGCCGAAAGCCTTCCGGATTCAGGAGCCAGGTCCCAGCAGGCCAATCTCCGTGCTCATCGGAAAATACACCCTCGAGAACCAGGATCTCCTCGCCTTCGGGATGATCGTGGACCGGAAACGATGCCCCCGCGTCGTATCGAACAACGGAAGTGACCTGGCCGGATTCGGCTGGACCGACACGATGGAGACGTTTTCGCCAGACCGTCTTGCTCGGACTGGGCGCCCACTCGAGCGCCGTCGTATCGACGACAGCCCGCCTCGAGAGGTCGCCGTGCAGCGGCGCATCGCTATCCAGACCGATCATTGGCGCGATCGGAGACCGCAGTCTCGCCTAACGGCCCGAGAGCTTCCGGCGAATCTTGTTCTTGAGTCGGAGTGCCCCGGGCTGGAGTTTCATATCGTCGGTCGCCAGGAGAAAGCCATCCAGGCCGCCCTTCTTCTGGACCGTACGCAGGGTACGCGCCGCGATACTCAGCGGAACCTGCTGGCCGAGAGCTTCGGAGAGCAGACGTACCTTCTGGATATTCGGCTCGAAGCGGCGATTCGTCGCTCGCTTGGAGTGGGACACATTATGTCCGTACTGAACCTTCTTACCCGTGAGTGCACAAACGCGCGCCATCGCCTTGCTCCAACTTTCTTCGCTTCGCTCAGATCTAGCTTGTCGTTTTGGGGTCATCGATCGGATCGTCTGAGATCAAAACCCGTGATCGAACCCTCGATGACCTTTCTGAGGGCCATGTGGGAGCGCAGTTTTTAGCGAGAGGCCGCCACGGGGTCAACCGCAACGACCTCTCAGCTCCGAATCCCTCCGGGGAGAAGCTTCGGACATCCCCACACGGCGAAGAGCCAGCCTCGCGATCACCCTGTGGCTGAGACAGGCTGCTGAGGCGTCGTCACCCGGGCTGGAATCGTGTTCGCGCCCAACTCCTGCTTCAGACTCGCGAGTTCATTCCGAGCAGAATCACGACGTGCTTCGTCTCGAAATCCCCGAAGCTTCGTACGGAAAGCGTCGCCGTCCTCACCAAGCTCCTTGTTGACCTCACCCTCCAGCACGACCCTCGAAATATGCTCACGCACATTCTCGAGCGCGTCCATCTCGGCATCCACCGAGAGGCCCTCGATCGCCGATTGCAGACGCCGGCGGGCACGAGCATTCGCAAGTGTCGCAAGCATGCGTCCCTTTTCTCGGACGAGCGACCGGATCTCCTCTCGGAATCGAACCAGATTCGTCTTCGCCTCTTCTGCCTGGATTCGAATCTGATCGAGTTCCCCCTCGGCTCGTTCGAGCTCTTCGAAGAGCGCCTGCTTGTGCGAAATCAGCGAAAGTGAGGTTTCCTCCTCGCCGCGGCGCACACTGCGACGAACGTCGGCATGCAATCTCGCAATTTCAGCGCGGCGATCGCTGATCTCGCTCTCGATCTTGTTGCGCATGTACAAGATGCCAGCAACCGCGTCCTTGAGTTCGCGATACTGTCGAACCCGTTCGGCGATCGCCTGTTCGTAGACGACCTCGGGCGCCTGGTGTTCGCGATCGCGGACCCACGAACCAAAGATTCCGTGGAAGAGACTTCGGATTCGGCTGAACATGCTTGGCTTTTGATTGGACATTATTACTCCTTCGCCGGTGGATCCGGCTAGTCGCGGGCGCGACGTCGAAACTCGTCGACCTTGAGGCCGAGTTCACGAATCTTCTGTTGCAGACTTTGCCTGACCATCCCGATCGCAGTCGCGGTTCGAGACACGTTGCCCTCGTTTTCCCGAAGCGCCTGAGACAGATATTGACGTTCGAAGCTCTCGACCGTCTGACGCTTTGCGTCGGCAAAGGGCAGATCCAGATCGGGTATGGATTGCAGGATCTCGCCGCTCTCGGGCGCTAGCTGCAAGTCCTCTTCTGCGATCTCCGGACCGGTCGAGAGGACCGCAGCACGCTCCAGCACGTTGCGCAGCTCCCGCACGTTTCCGGGCCAGGAATGTCGGGCGAGTCGCGCCAGCGCGGCCGTACCGAGCGTTTTTTTCTCACGATCGAGGCGTTCAGCCACCTGGCCCAGGAAGCGATCCGAGAGCGCCGCAAAATCCTCGATTCGTTCGCGCAAAGCCGGCATTTCGATCTCGACCACTTTCAGGCGGTAGAAGAGATCTTCGCGAAATCGCCCTGCCTCGATCTCCTCCTCGAGATCGCGGTGTGTCGCACAGACGACTCGAACGTCGACTTCGATCGTCTCTGTCGAACCGACGCGTTCCAGTTGTCGTTCCTCTAGAACGCGCAACACCTTCGCCTGGGTCTCGAGCGCCATGTCCCCGATCTCATCGAGGAAGATCGTCCCGCCGTCGGCCGCTTCGAAGCGCCCGATCCGTCGGCGATCCGCACCGGTAAAGGCACCCTTCTCGTGGCCGAAGAGTTCGCTCTCCACCAGTTCCCGATTGATCGCTGCGCAATTCACTGCGACGAAGGGCCGTGAACGTCGCAAGCTCGTCGAGTGAAGTGCCTGGGCTACGAGTTCCTTGCCCGTCCCGCTCTCACCTCGAATCATCACGGACAGATCCGTCTCCGCGACCTTCTGGATCGTCTCGAAGACCCGCCTCATCGCCGCGCCGGAACCGATCAGATTGTCGAAGCCGTAATCACGTTGGACTTGTTCGCGCAACAACCGGTTCTCGCGTTCGAGTCGATGTCGTTCGAGGGAACGCGCGACGACGACGCGGAGTTCGTCGTTGTCGAAGGGCTTCGGTACATAGTCGTCTGCGCCCGCCTTCATCGCTTCGACGGCGATCTTCTCCGATCCATGCGCCGTAATCATCACGACGCCGGTCTCGGGTCGCTCCTCTTTGGCTGCCCGAAGGACGTCCATGCCGCTCTTTCCCCGGCCGAGAGCGAGATCGGTGATCACGAGATCGAAGTCCTCTTCGCGAATCTTCTCGACCGCCATATCCCCGTCATCGGCCAACGAAACGTCGTGACCTTCGCGCCGCAACAAGCCCTTGAGTGCCAACCGAATCGCATGTTCGTCTTCGACGACAAGAATTTTCGATGTCATGAGGTGCTCGCCCCGTTTCGGTTCGTTTTCGGAAATACGAAGACGAACTCCGTACCTTCGCCCGAAGCGGTTCGGACTTCGATCGAGCCACCATGGTTGTCGATGATCTTGCGGCAGAGAGCCAGACCGAGGCCTGTCCCATCTTCGCGAGACGTGTAGAAAGGATCAAAGATCTGATCGCGCACGTCCTCATCCATGCCGAGCCCGTTGTCCGCCACCCGGACCCAGACTTCTGTTCCCGCCAGGTTCTCACCCATGGACACCCGCACCTCGGGTTCTTCGATATGCGCCTCCTCGAGTGCATCGATCGCGTTGCCTACGAGATTGATCACGACACGCCGAAGCTGCTCGACATCACCGTCGAGGTGTCCTTCGGCGTCATATTTTCGAATGATCTTGATTCCGCCGCGCGTAGCCCGGTCCCGAAATGTCTCGAGTGCCGATTCGAGGACATCTTCCATGACCACCGCGCCAATCTGTGTCTCCTCTTCTCTCGCGAAACGCAGAAGATGCGAAATCGATTTCTCTACCCGCTCGAGTTCTGCCACGGCCACCCGCGCATACTCGACCTGATCGGGCCCGTTCGGCTCTTCCCCAATCTGTTGGACGAGACTCTTCGCTGCCGTAATGGGATTGCGAATCTCGTGGGCGATCGAAGCCGACAATTGCTCGAGTGAGCGGTGGTGTTCTCCCTCGAGATGGCGTCGCTCGCTACTGACCCGCGTATGCACTCGACGCTGCACTTCTTCTTGAAGAAATTTTTCGCGGAGACGCGGTTCGTACAAGAGACGAAAGGCTTTTCGACCGACGCCAACGCCAAAATAGATCAACGAGATTGCGCCAAGAAACGGAACGAAGATCAAAAGCGGAACTGTGATCAACGCGGCGCGCAACACCTGTCGAGAAAGCGCAACCTTTCGATCTGCCAGCCTCTGTGCAGCACGATAGGCCCGATCTTCCTCCGAGAGAAGCGATTCGTCGATCGACGCGAGCATGTCGTTCCTCTCTTCTTCGGAATCGTGGTCGTGTCGCCCTCGCTTCCGATCTCGATGTCGATGTCGAGAACCGCACATCATTGTCCTCTCCTTCGAATCGTCGAAGAATCGCCTCTCCGCACGGGAATCGAGGGGGGACGAATCTTGATGCGGTCTAGCCGCAATCGACTCAGCGCTCATCATACGTCGCTCCACCCGATTCGATCTCGGCACTCGGGTCTTTTGGGAAAGAGAGAATGAATTCAGTTCCTCGGGGCGGGCTCGACTGATCCGAATCGGAAACCAGGTCGATTCGTCCACCATGCGCTTCGATCGTTTTGCGAGAGAGTGCCAGGCCGAGTCCCGTTCCCGCCTGCCTGGTCGTAAAGAATGGACTCCAGATTCGTTCGCGATCGGATGCTGCGATTCCCGAGCCGTTGTCGATCACGCGCAGCCAGATTTCGGTCCCGGCCAAGTTCTCACCACCGAGAACCTCGATTCTTGGGGATGCGGGTGCCGCTGCCCCAATCGCCTCGATCGCATTCGAGATCAGGTTTTCGATCACGCGTCGGAGCTTTTCGGCGTCGCCTCGCATCTCACCCGGTCGATCGAACTCGATCTTCAATTCGATTCCCGACGCAATCGCTCGATCGCGGAGCCCGTCGACCGCCACCATCGCGAGCGAACGCAATTCCAGAACTTCGAAGTGTGGCTCTTCGTCGCGCGCATAACGCAGAAGATGGGAAATCGAGCGCTCGACTCGATCGAGTTCCGACAACGCCGTCTCGGCGTACTCCAGGTTTTCGTCCGACGCAGGGTCCTCGCCCATCTGTTGAACGAGACTCTTTGCGGCCGTGATCGGGTTGCGGATCTCGTGGGCGATCGAAGCGGAGAGGTCTTCGAGTGAGCGGCGACTACGGGTCTCGACCTGTCGCCGCTCCGTCTTGACGCCACGTGCAGAGCGCGCGCCAACTTCTTGTTCGACCCAGCGATCGCGCAGCGCTGGTGCGGTCATCGCCCAGAGGTAGTGGCAGAAGACGCCAATGCCCCATCCCAGACCGACGATCGCAACGACACGCAGGCTGCGTGTCGCGACGAGGATGATCGCGAGCGTCGCGAGATAAGATCCAAAATGGGTAATGAAGGCGATGCGTTGATTCGCGCGACGATGTGCACGTGCAACGAGTCGTGCGTGCTCACGCGCTGCGGGATCACGCTGAGAGTGGTCATGCGGGTCATCGTGTCCAGAATGACGGCGACTTCGACGAGATCCTCGGCGACGGGCGCGGTCCGCTTCGCGCGAGGCTCGACGTCTCGCAGCCCGCCTTGCGGCGCGAGCCGCCCTGCGTTCCATCTTTTCGGCCTTGGCTGCGCTCCGCTCGGACCGGGCGTCTGCGTGGGTGTCTCGGCGAAGGGGCTCTGCTTCGCGCGTATTCGAACTCGAAGACTTCTCGCTCACCTGTTTGCGTATTCCCTCGAGGCCCTCGACTCCGCGCTCAGCCAACCGATCGAGCTGGCGCACGCTGGCCCGTTCGATCTCGTCGACCTGTTTCCGAAACACGTCGCGCAGCTCGTCGATGATCTTCCGGCCGTGACCCATGGATTGATCTCCAGGAAGAAATGAAGCTCGCCCATCTGGAGGCATTGGAGGTAGAAACCTCGAACGTTCGACTCTGCAAGAAGGCGTTCCCATGGCCTTCTTCCTAGAGCAATCGCCGTGCCCAACTCCGAAGGAACTCTTCTCGTCGAGAAGCCCTCCTCCGCAGTCACTGCACGCAATACGATGCAGTCAGATTACTGCAGTGTCCGCTGATTCCGACAATCAGATCGCATGATTGATTTTTCCCCGCGGGCATCGAACTCAACAACCATTCAACCGCGCGGGGCTCGTCCATCCAGCAGAACGTGCCGCTATGCTGCTGAACCCAATCTCTCGTGAGGAGTTTCTCTTGGTCACCATCGGCATGAACTATTTCGTCATCCCAGGCAAGGAACAGGTCTTCGAAGATGCCTGTGCAAAGGTCATCCAGACCATGGACGGAATCGGCGGCCACGAAGCGTCATCCCTCTACCGTCAGGTTTCAGAGGGCGAGCCGGTCTACTTGATCGTCTCACGCTGGAAGGACGAAGCGGCATTCAAGGAGTTCATCGGCTCCGATGCGTTCAAGAAGGTCACGAACTGGGGTGCCCTGAATATTCTCAGTGGTCGGCCTCAACACACGACCTACCAGCACGGCTGATCGCCGCGAGTTCAATCTGATATGCCCTCCGTCCGTGGTCGCCCCCTCCACACCCGCTCGCTCACGATCGTGATCTCCCGCAAGTCCGACACGCTCTGGCATGCGCGCGGGGATATCATCGACCTCCGCAAGCATGGCTTCGTTCCCATGATCGACGACATCCAGCCGTCGGGTGTGATTCATATGATGAGCATCGAGCTGGACTTCGACCCAGAATCGCTGCGTATCGAGCAGATCGCGGTCGATCAACCCTTCGTTGCAATCGAAGCGTCGGATGCCTCGGGCGGAGAATGCTGCCGCGACCCGGCATCCCGATTGCTGGCGCTATGCGGCGACCAGATGGACGCCGGTTTCAGCAAGCGGCTTGCCAGCCAGTTTGGCGGCGCGCTCGGTTGTTCGCATCTGCTGACACTCTTCCAGCTGATGGCCTCGACCCTTCCGCGCGTCGTCGAACTCGAGACCACACGTGCGCTTCGCGAAGATACCACGCCACCTCTCGGGAAAGCCTTCTTCCGCCGCAGCGTATTCGTCGACGGTCACGAACAGAGCCACAAGACCATAGACGTCGCAATCCAGCTCGCGGACACCCATTCGCGACCAATTCGACCTGGCGGCCGTCCGACCGAGCGACTCGAACGCTCACACGAAGTCAAAGCAATCGTCGCGATCGACCGAAAGCGATTCAAGATCGAAAGTCTGGAAGCGCGGGAGCGACAGCGAGGCCACGCAACGCTGGGGCGCGCCGATTGGGTCCTGCACACGGATCGCGTGGAGGAACTCGTCGGTGCTCCCCTCATTCCAGGGATGGCAGGGCGTATCTTCCGGCTGCTCGATGACGAGGATAGTCTGCGCCCCCTTCGAGACCTCCTGCTGCAGCTCGCCCCGGGCTTCATCCAGATCACCGCAGCGTTGATGGACGAATATTTCGAGAAACGCGAGTCGAACAGGTCAGCCGGTTCTACCGACCTTTCCAACGACAAGCCCGCCGTCGCCTCGTTCGGCGGCAATGCGAATAGCTGTTATATGTGGCGCGAGGACGGTCGTGCCATCAAGGCCTGGGCCTCAGACACGACCGACTCGAATCCGAACTAACGCACAGTCTGAATTTCGCTCTAGCGACGCAACCTACATTTCATTGTAGGACGGCCCCCAGTACCCATCGCTCTCGGTCCAGACACTCATGAACGGAATCTGGCGATTGTCTTCCCAGCTCTCGTCTCCGTCGGCCGAGCCGATTTCGCCGTTGGTGCAGCTGAGAAACGGATACTTGATCTGGACCAACCGAGAGCACCCGCCTTCACCGGCTTCCTCGCCGGTTTCCTCGGGTGGGTTGCTCAGATCGATCCCGTCGAGCGCCATCACAGCACCCGAAGACAAGAAAAGCAGGCTCGCCAGGGCCAACGAAACAACCAGGCTGACTCGTGCGTGACGTTCCGATCGAAAAAAAGCAGCGGCAACATTGAAACTCATCAGGAGCTCCTTCTACATGAGCGCCCAACCCCTCTAATCCCCAACCCTCATTCTCGCACGCCACCCCCCCCAAACTCAACAATCATCCAAAGAAACCCCCCAACGCGTCCAGAACGGCAGCGAACCCCACTCCCCTCCCGTCCTCTTCCTCGCCTCGACAGGAGAGAGTGGCGCGGCGCGGCGCGGTTTTTGCGAACTAAAGCGCAGGCCGGAACACGCTGTAGCACCCACACCGCACGCAAGACGGGCCCCCCGAGAGCCACCGCCGGTCGCACTCCGATGGCCGAGCCATTCGCAAAAACCGCGGCGTGCCGCGCCACTCTCGGGTTGTGAATCAACCTACAACCGGGAACCGATTCAGTTCGAAGCCTAGGATCTCGCTTCTTCCGCCAGAACCAAAGGCTCGAACCGCCCCTTGTCGGCCGCTTTCATATAAGCGTCATGAGCCGTGATCTTGCCGTCCTTGGCGTAGGCGAAGAGCACGTCGTCCATCGATTGCATCCCCTGGCTCTTGCCGGACTGGATGATCGACGAGAGCATTGGCGTATTGCCGTCTCGGATGATGTTGGGAAGCCCAGCGGTCTTGAGCAGAATCTCGTTCGCCGCAATGCGACCACTGTTGTCGGCTCGGCGCAGGAGCAGCTGTGAGACGATGCCTGCCAGAGACTCCGCGAGCGAGAGGCGAACCATATTCTGTTCTTCGGCGGGGAATGCGTCGATGATTCGATCGATCGTCTTGGCTGCGTTGTTCGTGTGAAGCGTGCCGAACACCAACATGCCCATTTCGGCCGCCGTGATGGCCAGGCTGATCGTCTCCTGTTCGCGCATCTCACCAACTAGAATCACGTCGGCATCCTGGCGAATCGCCGATTTGAGCGCTGGCCCGAAGCCTTGTGTGTGCAACCCGACCTCACGGTGTGAGAAGAGCGAGTTTTGATTCTGATGGACGAACTCGACGGGATCCTCGATCGTCACGATGTGCCGCGAATAGGTTTTGTTGACCTTGTTGATGATCGCTGCGAGCGTGGTCGACTTGCCGGAACCGGTTGGCCCTGTGACGAGAACCAGCCCCTCCTTGAGGTCCGCCAGGTCGCAGACGGCCTTGGGCAGGTTCAGGTCCTCGAGAGAGATGATCTCTTCGGGAATGATTCGAAAAACACAGGCTGCCCCGGACTCCTGGACGAAGTAGTTGGCTCGAAATCGCGCGACGCCATCGAGACTGAACGCGAAGTCGAGATCGCCGGTCGCATTGTATTCATCCCAGGCCCGGGTCGATGCAACCTCTTGCATCATGCTGCGGAGCGCATCCTGAGGCAGCGCCGCCTGACCTTCGATCATCTGAATGGCGCCCTTCGCGCGAAATCGCGGCGGCTGGCCGGCGACCAGGTGGAGGTCGGAGCCATCATTTTCCTTGACATGTATCAGCAGAGGATCGATTTGGGCCACGATTGAAAGTCCTTGGCTAGGCGCCTGCCGTGATGAGCTTTTCTTCTTCGGCGAGCTCGAGAGCGAGTTCGCGCGTGATCGTCCCGGACGCCACGAGATCGTTCAGGGATTGCTCGAGCAGATACATGCCGTGCGCCTTCCCAGTCTGCATCGACGATCGGATCTGTACTGTCTTCTCGTCGCGAATCAGATTTCCGATCGCACGGTTGATCACGAGTAGTTCGAGAGCGGGTACACGCCTCTGACCATCGGCGGTCGGCACCAGACGCTGCGACAAGACCGCACGCAACGATTCGGAGAGCATTGCGCGAACCTGATCCTGTTCGTTCGAGGGAAATGCGCCAATCATGCGATTGACGGTCCGCACGGCATTCGACGTATGCAACGTGGCCAATACGAAATGGCCCGTTTCGGCTGCCGTCATTGCAAGGCTGATGGTTTCCAGGTCACGCAGCTCACCGATCACGATGATGTCCGGATCCTCACGAAGAGCGCCGCGGAGTGCACGGGCAAAACTCGCGGTGTGATGACCTGCGTGTCGTTGATTCACGAGACATTGCTTCGACGGGTGGATGATCTCGATCGGATCTTCCACGGTCAAAATGTGTTCGGTTCGATTCTCGTTGATGTGATTCACGAGCGCGGCGAGAGTCGCTGATTTTCCGCAACCGGCTGGTCCAGTGATCAGAACCATGCCCTGGTGATAGTCGGTGTACTTCTTGAGATCCTCGGGTAGGCCGAGCTCTTCGAGCGTCGGAGGCTTGTCGGGGATCGTTCGGAAGACCGCGTCGAGTCCTCGCTGCTGACGGTAGGCGTTGGCTCGAAAGCGACCGATTCCCGCCAGATCGAAACAAAAGTCGATTTCACCTTGCCGTCCGAGGACTTCGCGCTGTTCTGGCGTGAGAGAGGCGGCGACCATGCGTTCGACTGAATCCGATTCGATGTTCTCGTCTTCGACAACGAACTCGCCGTTGATTCGGATCTTGAGCGGACCACCGGCATGCAAATGAATGTCCGAAGCGTGACTCGCGACGCCCTGGCTCAGGATCGATTCGAGTTTCTCACGATCCTGAGCGCCTGGCTCAGGAACCGAAAGCTCGAGGGAGAATTCGCCGACCGGAGTCGCTGACGTGGGCTGCGGCGGGGCGGCTGCGGCCGAATTCGTCTCGGGAGCGGCGGCTGGCACGGGCGTCGAAGCTGGTGTCGCGGGCGCGGGCGAGGATTCCCTGGCAACCGACTCTGTCGGAGCCGACTGGGGTGGCCCGGATGGCGACGTGTGGAGTGCATCGACGTCATGACTCGTCATCGGTGCCGCAACCGCGGCCGCGTGCTCTGCCGCTGCGTGGGTGTCGGGTGCGGGCGCGGGTTTGGGCGGTGATGAAGTGGGCGCCCGGCGCCCGGCCGCAGGCTGGGTGCCAGCGTCCGGCGCAGCGGCTTCTTTCTTGGCGCGATGCTTCTCGACCAGATCCTTCTGGACCTGCTGGAGCTTTGTAAGCTGCTCGCGATCCAGCAGCCCCATCTGCAAGAAGACCTGCGGTAGTCTCGGATTGCCAGAAGAGACGCTTTCGGCCATCGCTCGCCCGACCTCATCCGAGGTCAGCATCTTGAGCTGAATCGCCAAACGTCCCACCAAAGGTATCGGCTTTTTGTCTGCCATCGTTCGGCGCTATCGGCATTCCCGGGCGGTGCCCTGAGCCCTGGAAAACCGGTTTTCGGATCCGCGAAACACGTCTGAGGCTCGATCCACGGCCCCTCGGCAGGTGATTCTCGGTGGTTGGGCGGGACTGGGCTACGGTCGCGGCCCCAGAAGACCCCAAACGGAGATTCTCGTGTCCAGCGACGTCCCTCGATCCCCCGTGCAGGCCTCGGCCCAAGACTGCGCCCCGGTGGCGCCGGCACCGAACCTCGACAGCACCCAGCGCCGTCACCTGCGCAGCCTTGCACACCCATTGAAACCGATCGTATTCGTCGGCGAGGGCGGGGTCAGCCCAGCCGTCGCGAAAGCCCTCGATGAGGCCCTGAACTCGCACGAACTCGTCAAGATTCGACTGCGCCAACCGGCAGACAAGAAGGCCACCGCACGCGAACTCGCCGAACTGAGTTCGTCAGCCCTGTGTGGCGTGGTCGGCCATACGGTGGTCCTCTACCGCCCCCACCCAGAAGAGCCTCGCATCGAACTGCCCAAACGGGATTGAGCCGCCTCAGACGACGACTGGTTACCCGCTATCCGTGGATGCGTTTCTTGCGTCCGGCCCACTCTTTCTCGCGCAATTTGAATTTCTGGATCTTGCCGGTCGCCGTCTTCGGCAATTCGCCGAACTCGACGTGCTTCGGGCATTTGAAATGGGCAAGCTGATCGCGGGCATAGGCGATCACGATCTCAGCCGTGAGTTCCGCGCCGGGTGCCGAAACGACGAAGGCCTTCGGAACCTCGCCCCACTTCTCATCAGGGACACCGACCACTGCGACTTCATGGATATCCGGATGACCATAGAGTGCGTTCTCGACCTCGATCGTCGAGATGTTCTCACCGCCTGAAATGATGACATCCTTGCTTCGATCCCGCAGCTCGATATAGCCATCGGGATGACTGACGCCGACATCGCCCGAATGGAACCAACCTCCACGAAAAGCCTCAGCCGTCGCGTCGGGGTCTTCGTAGTAACCGCGCATCACGTTGTTTCCCCGCATCACGACTTCACCCATCGTCTCCGCGTTCGCGGGCACGTCGTTCATGTCGTCGTCGACGACGCGCAGATGTAATGCGTGGATAAAGGGCACGCCCTGGCGCGCCATCTTGGCCGCTCGTGCGCCTGGGTCGAGTTCGCGCCATTCGTCCTGGGTCTCGCAAAACACGTGCGGCCCGTAGGTTTCCGTCAGTCCATAGAGATGGGTGATTTCGAAGCCCAACTCCTCCATCTGCTCGAGCAGATTGGGCGAAGGCGGCGCTCCACCTGTACAGACCTTGATCGGTGGGTCGAAATTTCGGTCCGCCGCGGACGGATCCGATCCAAGCATCAGAAGCACAGTCGGTGCGCCGTTGAAATGCGTGACTTTCTCCTCGTCGATCAGACGGAAAATTTCCGGCGGATCGATCCCGCGCAAACAGACGTGGCGAGCGGCCGCACCGGTCAGCGCCCAGGGCATGCACCAGCCATTGCAATGAAACATTGGGAGCGTCCAGAGAAAGGTCGAGTTCCGAGTCAGCGAATGGGTCGCGATCTGCCCCATCGCATTCATCATCGCACCGCGATGCGTATACATCACGCCCTTCGGCCGACCGGTCGTACCCGAGGTGTAGTTGATCGAAAGGAGCTGATCCTCGTCCTCGAGTCGAGGCTCTAGATCGAGGACCGGCGCATCTCGCACAAACGAGTCGTAGTCGTATTTTCCCGGCCGAGGAGCGAAGTCACCGTCCGCGACCTCGATGACATACTCGAGATCCGGGCATTTCTTGAGCATCTCATTCAATGGAACGACGAGTTCCGGATCGACTAACAATACCTTCGAACCGCTGTGTTTGAGAATGTATTCGATCTCTGGGGGCGCAAGTCGCGTATTGATCGACACCAGTGGTGCGGTCAAGAGTGGCGCCGCGAAATGGGCCGCAAGATGGACTGGCGAATTCGGCAGCAACACGGCCACACGATCCCCGGCTCCAACGCCGGCACGTTCGAGTGCGCCCGCAAGGCGACCGACCTCTTCTCCAAACCGACGCCAGTTCCAGCGTTCGGATCCGTGAACGATGGCCTCTCGCTCTGGAAAGACGCGAAGGGTCCGCTGCAAGAGCGCCGTCGGCGTCATCGGTTCGCGCCACACTTCCTTCGTGCGATCGTTCATTCAGGTCCCCTCCGAGAATGAGCTCGATCGTATCGCAAGGCCAACGAGCGAGCCTACCGGCGGGGCCTGCCCTTGAAGAGCCGACCCTGCCCGGATCCGGCTCTGGCGAGCCCGGTTCGGGTGCTGGCTGCAGGAGCGGAGCGAAGCGACGAGCCCGTGATATCGTGTCTGAATGGAACCGACATCTCATCGAATCAAAGGTGCTCACGGCCTCGAACTGCACCTCCTCGAATGGAGTACCGAGGGCGTCCCCCTCGTGCTGCTCCACGGACTCGGCAATGAAGCCCATCTGTGGGACGACTTCGTACCCAGCGTCGCGCCGCATTACCGCGTGCTCGCCCTCGACCAGCGAGGTCATGGGGATTCCGACTGGGATCCCGAGGCGCGCTACGACGCGGAGTCCATGGCCGACGATCTCGAGGCGGTGCTCGACGCGCTCGAGATCGACCGGTTCGTGCTCGTCGGATTTTCGATGGGAGGGCGCGTCTCGATGACCTTTGCGGGTCGCCATCCGGAGCGACTCGCGGGACTGGTGATCGCCGACATCGGACCAGAGGTCGATGCACGTGGCGTACTGCGCATCGGCGGTGAGATGGCGGAACACCGGGCTCCGGTCTTCACTGACGTCCAGGAATACGCGGCCATACTCTCTCTGAACTATCCCGCTGGCCAACCCCACGCGCTCAAGCGGATGGCTGAGTTCGGGCTTCGCCAACGTGAAGATGGCCTCTTCGAGCTGAAGATGGATCCCAAACTACGCGGCGAGCGACCGACGGACGAGGCTACGAAGGCGAAGGAAGAAGCATTCATACAACAGCAGTGGGATGCGCTCGCTCGAGTTCCCTGTGCCACGCTCGTCGTGCGCGGCGCCGCTTCGGACATCCTGTCGCCGGAGATCGCAGACAAAATGGTCGACGAAGTCTTGCAGAACGGCAGACTGGCAATCGTCCCACAAGCTGCGCATTCCATCATGACCGACAATCCTGAGGGCTTCGATGAGGCGGTCTGTAGCTTCGTCCTGGGCTAGTACGCGCATCGCTCAGAGCCTCGCGCATTCAGCCGGTGCGTGGAATGTTGTGTCCCTGTGCCTTGGCTGATCGGATGTTCCTGCGCCATCGATCCGCAGATCGAGTATTCACGCAAGCAGTGCCCATCGGCCGAGCTCGCCATCTCTTCGCAGATCGCTATCGCTTCGCCGAATTTCTCTCGGGTAACCAATATGCTCGCATCAACTCACGGGACCAGTCGGGTTGATGGACCTCCGTGCGCGGCAGGAACTCCTGCATGACTGGCTTTATATCGAGCACGGGACTTCCTTCGATCGCATCGAACTCAGCGACGTCCAATCGATTCCCCTCACGTCCGATCACCTGGCAGATCGTGCTACCGATGCGATTCGGTCGTTTCTTCCCTCGTTGAGCAAATATTCCGATTGCGGGCCAGACATGATTGTTGCGTGGATGTCGTGCTCCGGAGACCACACTTTCGGGTTCTACGCGATCGAAGAGGAACAAGATCTCGACGTGTGAGAACGCTTCGATCCCATCGAGAGCACTCTCATCGAAGCCGTCGACGAGCTCGATGCAGGATCTTGCCCCACCCCAATAGTCGTCCTCCGCCTTTTCACGGGCTCCACGAACCACACCGATCGCCTCAACTTCGAACTTCATGGATCAGAACCCCCCGGTCAGCGAGTGCCAGCGCAGCGACCGCAGAGCGCGATCTGGGTCAGACCCTTCTCTCCGAGACCGAGGAAGGCGCTTTCACCCGCGGCCAGGTTCCGCTTGCACCGACCGCATTCGAAATCGCGATTGAGAACCAGGGGCTGCCAGCCCAGAATTTCGGGAAAGAGTTCCGCAGCCCGCGGTGGTGCTTCAGCGCGAGGTGCCTCGTTCGCTTCGGGCGCCGGCGATTCACTCGCCGAAGCGCGACCAGATCCTTCGAGGGCCTCATCTCGCTCGAACTCGGCTTCGACATCTGCATCGACAGCCGGATCGGCATCCCGATCGTTGTCGTTGCCGTCATGGCGCCGATGGCGGGAACGGCATCCTCTGCGACCCGAGCCTCGATGACGCCGGCGTTGGCTCGAGGCGGCCTGATTGCGAACGCGTTCGCGAACACCCTCCGCCTCCTCGATCACAAGAACAAGCTCCACGTCTTTTCCAAGGCGAGGGTGAGCCCCGTCACCGGCCGCTCGTTCGAACCGCTCGATCCGTCCCACTTTTCCTACAATTCCCCGCGCGGCTGGTGCCCGACCTGCCGCGGCTACGGCGAGATCGCGGCCGCCAAGCGCCGCCGCTTCGACTCGCGCAACAACACCCCCTACAACTCCATCACGGAGGCCGAGATCGACTTCGACCGGAAACTCGACAAGGCCGGCGTGGACGAACTCCTTCCGTGCCC
>CBFDDD010000073.1:0-24358 GCA_965603475.1 uncultured Myxococcales bacterium | reverse complement strand
TCGCGATTCGAAGCCTTCGCAAACTCCGCCTGGAGCTCCGCGTATTCTCGAGCGACTGGGAATTGTGGAAATTCTTCGATGACGTTGTCGGGCGGTCGAAAGAGAATGCCCGCGTCGGCCTCCGAGAGCATCGATGTGTCGTTATAGGAATCGCCGGTGGCAATGACTCGATATTTTAGGCTGTGGAATGCTTGGACCGAGGCACGTTTGGGGTCGGGCTGGCGAATTCTGTAGTCGGTGATCATGCCCTTCGTGTCGACCTCGAGCCGATGGCACAGAAGCGTCGGCCAGCCGAGCTTCCGCATGAAGGGTTCAGCAAATTCGTAGAAAGTGTCCGACAAGATCACCACCTGGAATCGCTCTCGCAACCAGAGAAGCGCCTCCGCCGCGCCCGGCAGCGGGTCCATTCCGTCGATCACGTCCTGGATATCCCGGATGCCCAATCCGTGCCGCTCCAAGATCGCGAGTCGTTGTTGCATCAACTCGTCGTAGTCGGGAATCTCACGGGTCGTTGCCCGGAGTTCCTCGATACCGGTTCGTTCCGCGAAATTGATCCACACTTCAGGGATCAGGACACCTTCCAGGTCGAGACATGCGATTTCCATGAGCGGGGTTTTAGCGCGGGATCGCGTCTAGAGCGACCCGCCTGGGCGATCGATTCGGTAGCATGGGGTGCCCCTCTCCGTGTCGTGCCGTGCAAGCGGAATCGAGGAGTCCGACCTTGAACCCGATCGAAGCGGTCCTGCTCGGCGTCGTGCAGGGCCTTACGGAATTCTTTCCCGTGTCGAGTTCCGGCCATCTTGCGATGTTCCAGGCGCTCTTCGGGGGTCGGGACGAGGGCGCCCTGCTCTTCGAGGTCTCTGTACACGTCGCGACCCTTGTCGCGATCGTGGTCTTCTACCGTCACCGCATTCAAAATCTCATTGCAGGCATTCTCGACCGCAACCGCGAAGCGATCGACTATGTCAGCAAGCTCGTTGTCGCGACCCTGCCGAGTGTCTTCGTCGGACTGACTGCGAAGGACTGGATCGCAGAGCAGTTTTCGAATCCCTTCCTCGTCGGCTTCGCTCTGCTCCTCACGGGGGCAATCGTTTTCAGCTCTCGCTGGACGGCGGCCGGTGCGGTGGCGTCGACGCCCGGCTGGCTGGCCGCGATCGCGATCGGTCTGGCGCAGTCGTTCGCGATTCTGCCCGGAATTTCCAGAAGCGGCTCGACGGTCGCAGTCGCGCTTGCGCTGGGCATTGCGCCGCGCGCCGCTGCGGAGTTCTCCTTCTTGCTCGGCATCATCGCGATCACGGGAGCCGCGGTCTTGACCCTGCCCGGGCTATCGCATGCCGAACCGACAGCGCTCCTGAACATCGGCATCGGCAGTCTCAGCGCGCTCGTGTCGGGCCTGGTCGCGATCTGGCTCTTCGTTCGGATGCTCGATCGGAGCCTGTTCCACTATTGGGCCTGGTATTGCTGGGCTGTCGGCGGCGCTTTCCTGGCGTGGTCGCTCGCCTAGGATTCGGGACGCGAACGCTGTCGCGACGGATCCCCGATTCTCCCGCCGGCTCCAAAAGAAGTCGCCCCCTCCGGCGGAAAGCGCGAAGGGGGCGATGAGGAGATGGGGCCTCCAGAGTATGGGGTCTAGTCTAGGGCTCCAGAATCGGATGAAGTCGCTGGGCGGGCTGTGTCTCCCGCAGCTTCTTGAGTGCGCGGGCTTCGAGCTGCCGGACACGCTCTCGAGAGAGGCCGAGGGATTGGCCGATCTGCTCGAGCGTATGCTCTTCTTCACCGCCCAGTCCGTATCGCAGCCGAAGGATCAGCTGTTCGCGCGGCGTCAGGCTGCCGATCAGCGAGCCCACACCCATTCGCATGCGGTCATCGTCGATCCCGCCATCCGGCTGTTCCGAAGTCCCATCCGGGACGAAGTCTTCGAGACGCTTTTCCGTGCCAGCAACATTCGATTCGAGGGAGATGGCCTCACGCGAAAGTCGATCCAGCGCTTCGAGCGCGTCGGTATCGGTCCCGAGCGCCGGAGCCAACTCTGCCGGGGTCGGTTCGCGACCCAGCTTGCCCGTCAGTTCGGCCCGAACACGCTGGCTCCGCTGGAGCCGGTCATGAACATGCGAGGGCAGTCGGATCGTGCGCGAGTGGTTCTGGATCGCACGAACGAGTGCCTGGCGAATCCACCAGACGGCGTAGGTCGAAAACTTGAAGCCGCGGCGATGGTCGAACTTTTCCACGGCGCGAATCAGGCCCAGGTTGCCTTCTTGAATCAGATCCGGGAATGACAGTCCGAGATTTCGGTAATCCTTGGCAATCGCGACGACGAGCTTGAGGTTGTGCTCGATGAAGCGATTCTTCACCGTGGACATTGCGTCGTGTGCGTCCTCGACGGTGTTGGTCAGATCGAGCATCCGCTTCTTTTCGACGCCCGCGTCGAGTTCGAGCTCCGAGAGCTTCTTCGTCCGCTTGCGTGCCTTCCGCATGTCTGCGCTGAGTAGAATGCTCTTCTCACGCAGTTCATGTAGCAGGGCAAGCGAGAGCTGTGCGCTGTGCATTTCCTTGGTGATCTTGACGTCGAGCTTTTCGAGAACGGCCGTGTAGGGAAGACCTGCCTTCGAGATTTTCTTCTCGCGATCCGCAAGCTGCGTGCGCAATTTCTTGACCGCTCGCTCGACGCGGGCGGCGATCTCGCCGGTCTCCTCATCGCCGACGGATTCCGAAAGCTTGGCGCCCGTATGGGACAGCGCTCGCAGCGCATCCCAGCGCGCCACGACATGCTTTGCGGAAATCGGGATTGCGTACAGCGCATCGCGTAGCGATGCCGTCGCGGCCTCGAGATCCTTGGCGAGAACGACTTCCTCTTCGCGCTTCAGGGTTCGGGTTCCACCGATCTCCTGAAAGTACGACTCGAGGGGTCGCCGCTCACGTCCGGGGTCTAGTTCTTCAGCAGCCACAACCGCGGTTGCGCCCATCGTCGGCGCGGGTGGTGCGTCGGCTGCGGCAGTCGTTTGGTCTTGCTCTTGAGTCTTCAACTCGTTTCCTCTCGCTCCCCGGTACAATTCTTTATGAGATACCGCCCGGGGGGGGCAGGTTTCAAACAATCTTTATCTTCTGGCGCTGAGCAAATCGCTCGTCTACGTCCATGATTTACTGATGGATCAGCGTGTCATGCTGACGGTTCTGAGTCTCAAGCTGACGGCTCCTTCATCACTCTGAGGCCGCGCTCGCGCGTTTGGTTTCGCGCCGAGGGTCGGTCTCGAAAGGAGATTGGGATTTCAGTCGGAATGAGACTCGCCTCCGAGCACAGCATTTCACAACTTAGAGCCTTCGAGAGATCTGGATTTAGCCTGATAATGATTGAATTTCACCTATTTAGCCAGCGAATTTCGCATTTCAAACGAATTCGGTTCGATTCGGGCCCTCTTTGGAGTGATTGCCCCATCATGTTTTCCCTCCATCTTCGTTTTGTCCTATCTGAGAGTGCGCTCAAACGCAGGAGAGGTGATGGGTTTTTCTTTCGGGGGACTGAATTGCCTCCGGGTTTATAAGCACCTTCCACACAATATCAACGTGGGCTCCACATCGGGTATGTGGCTAATTTCACTCGTGATTAGTAACCAAGGTCGCCATTTCACGACAAAGGCATGATTTTCGGCGGAATTGGAGGGGCATTCCATCTACACGACACGAGATTGCTCATCGACCTCCGACCCGAACCGGCCTCGTCGGACGAAAAGCTGTCAGAACGGCCAGATCCACGGAATGGCGGTCAGGGCGACTGCGGCACAGACCAGGTCGAGTGGGATTCCGACGCGCAAGAAATCCCGGAATCGGTAGCCACCGGCGCCATAGACGATGAGATGGGTCTGGTAGCTGACGGGAAAGGCGAATGCGCAGGCGGAAGCGATGGCCACCGTCATGACGAAGGGTCGCGAGTCGACGCCAAGCTGTGTGGCAGCCGCGAGGGCGATCGGGAACATGATCGCGACGGCTGCATTGTGGTGAAGTGTTTCGGCCATCAGCACACAAAGCGCGTAGATGACGACCAGCGTGGCGAGGGGTCCGAATGCGCCGACCCCAGTGACCAGCCCGCTTGCCACGAAGTTTGCGGCCCCCGATTGTGTCATCGCATTGGCGATGCCGAGTCCCGCGCCGATCGTGATCAGAACGGACCAGTCTACGCTCTGGCGCGCCTGGGTGGCGCTGATGCAGCGCGTCCCGATCAGTGCAGCGACGGTGACGAACGCAGCGATCGAAATATGGATCTGGCCAACGGCCACCGCCAAAACCATCATGGCCAGGATGCCGAGTGCGATTCGGGCGCGGTCGAAATCGGGCGCATTCGTGCCCGGCAGCTCACTTGCGAGATAGAAGTCGCGACTGTTGTGATGCAAGCGCATGAAAGCCGGCGCGCATTGCATCAGGAGTGTGTCGCCCGGGCGCAACACGATATCGCCAATCTTGCCTTGCACCCGCTCTGCGTTGCGATGGACTGCGATGACGACCGCATCGTAGACCGACCGGAAATTCGATTGTTTCACGCTCTGACCGATCAGAGGCGATGAAGCGGAGACGACGGCTTCGACCATCTGGCGATTCCGGCCGCCGGGCAGGCTCTGGAGGAGTTCTTCGGGTGCGGCCGGCTCGAGTCCCCGAATGCGTTGCAGGTCGATGATCGTGGAAAGGACACCCGCAAAGACCAGGATGTCGCCGGTCTGCAGAGCTTGTTCGGGCCCGACCGGGGTGATCAGACGCGTCCCACGATCGATTTCCACCAGGAATAGTCCGGGCAGATTTCGCAGGTTGGCCTCTTCGACCGTCATGCCATCGAGCGGGCTATCCGGCGTGACACGCATCGCGGAGGTGTACTCCCGGCTCCGGTCGTCGAGCTCCTCTGGCGCGTCGACGGACGTCGGCAACCGACTCGGGGCAACGAGGATGAGATAGAGGAAACCGGCGAGTGCGACGAGAATGCCGACAGGCGCAGGTTCGAAGAAGCCCCAGGGTTCGAGGCCCGCGTCGAGAACCATGCCGGTGACGGTCAGGATCGTACTGGTACCAATGATCGTCGTCAGACTCCCCAGGATCGATGCATAGGAGAGGGGGATCAAGAATTGCGAGGCGGAGACCCGATAGCGTCGCGCCCAGTCGATGACGGTCGGCGTCATCATCGCGACGATCGGGGCGTTGTTGAGGAAGGCAGAAAGGCCGGCGACCGGAAGGGTCATTCGCAGCAGAGAGCGCCGAATCCCGCTGCTTCGTCCGAGGGCTCGTCCGAGGGTCATGTCGAGTGCGCCGGTTTCTCGCAGGGCGGCCGACACCATGAAGAGAGCACCGACCGTCGCGACGACGGGATTTGCGAAACCGGCGAAGGTCTCGCTCGGAGACAGGATTCCTGTCGCGCCAAAGCAGATCAGCGTGGCCATGAGAACGAGATCCGGCGCGGCGAGTTCGCGGATCATCGCGGCAAGTGCCAAGGCGACCAGGCCCAGGGTGAATACGATCTGCCAGTCCATTCCGGGCGCACGATACCCTATTCGAAGGAAGCGAAGCCATGCAGTTTCGCCGGGCTCGAGCGGATTCGGGACATGACGTGCGGCTGGTGCGAAATTCGTCAAACTCCCGCCATGTCGAACGATCCCCATCCATTCAGCGAACGGGAGTTCTATCTCGCGGAATTCCGCCGTCGCTCGATCGGGATCGCCTGGCCCGAGACGGAGCCGCTGGTTCGGGAACCGCTGGCGGAAGTGGTTTCTCTGCTCGTCGCGAACGGCGTGCGCGTCGTGATCTTGAGTCCACAAGAGCGGGTCGCCGAAATCGCAAGCACCTCGCCTGCGATCGACTTCGGGGAATCGAACTTCGCGCCGCTCCTCTGGCGACGCCTTCGCGACCGTGGGCATGCGGGACTTCTCGTTCCGAGCGAATCCTTCGAATCCGATTGTCTACAGGCCGCCCTGTCGCTGCGACTCGCGAAGCTCGTCTGGGTTCAGTCGACGCCCCCGATTCAGCGTGTGGCGGGAGAGGGGCGTGTTTCGGTGGTCGATCTCGCGCATCTCGAACAGCTTCTCGCAAACCGAGGCGGGGAGGGCGAGCCCGCACTCCGGATCCAACCCGGCCGTGAGAGCCTGTTGACCGCAATTCATCGCATGATCGATGGGGGTATCCCTTCCGTGAATGTCTGTGCGGCAGAGCAGCTCGCCGAAGAGCTCTTTACCTACGCTGGCGCGGGGATATTCTTCACGCGTGATCGCTATGCCGAAGTTCGTCCGTTGGCGATCGATGACTTCGACCCCGCCAGCGACCTGATCGCGCGAGGGGAGGCCGACGGCTATCTCGTGCCGCGTGACGCCGAATCGCGCGACGCCGTACTCGCCCATGGCCTCGGCGTCTTCATCGAGGGCCGTTACCTTGCAGGAATTGGCGCCGTTCTGCCCCACCCGGGTGAGAATGCCGGGGAGATAGCGTCACTCTTCGCGCTCACACGTTATGTGGGTGAAGGTGTGGGTAGTCAGATCGTGCGGTACGCGATGGATCGCGCAGGTCGCGAGAGACTGGCCTATCTCTTTAGCTGTACCACGTCGGATCGCGTCGAGGCGTTCTTTCTTCGACACGGCTTTCGTCGTGTGTCGCCCGACGATGTCCCGAAAGCGAAATGGGATGGCTACGATCCCGAGCGTCGCGCCCGCGTTCGCTGTTTGCGGTTCGATCCCTGATCATCGCTCCGCCGTCCAGTATTCGACGACCTGTGTTCTGCATCGCGACGATTGCAGAGGTGGTCGCACCGCGTGTTCTGCGCCCGATTGCCCGTCGAAGCGCTCCAGGCATGGCCCGAGGGCTTCCTCCTGAAGGTCCGGAATCTTCCCGTGAGGGCAGGCTTCCGGAGCGGCCTGTAAGCCGGGTTTTGTTCCGACGCCGGGTTACCCCTGCGCCAGCGAAGATCATTCCTCTAGGCCGACCATTGCTGGTCGGCTCGAGCACTCTCACCCGGACACCGCGCCACGACCGAAGTCGAGACGATCGAGCGGACCGCTCTCGACGGTGTCCCTATTCAAGCTTGCTCCGGGAGGGGCTTGCCCCACCGCCGGTCACCCGGCTGTCGCGCGTGGGCTCTTACCCCACGATTTCACCCTTACCTGTTCCGTCCCTCCTGTGAAGGAGAGACGGCCATCGGCGGTGTATTTTCTGCGGCGCTTTCCCTCGGGTCACCCCGGGTCGCTGTTAACGACCTCCCTGTCCTATGGAGCCCGGACTTTCCTCCCGTGAACGGTTGATGTTCACCGGCGACCTTCCAGCCGCCTCCGGCGGGCAGGCGCATCCTATCGCGAGTGGGCGTCACGGCAACGGGCTACCCGTGAATCGCCATTTTCGCATCGATTCGTCGTATTTTTGAATTCTAATTTGCAATCTGAATCAGTATCCATTAGATACTGTGCCTGATGAGCGAAATGCAGCTGACATCTCCACTCGAATCCAAGTCTGGCGACGAAGAATCGAGTCGCAAATCCGAGATCCTGAGGCCGGCTCAGATCTTTGATCCGGTCGCTCGCGCCCTCGACGTGATCGGAGATCGTTGGAGCCTGGTGCTCGTCCGCCAGTTGTTGGCCGGTGCCAAGGGATTTCAGGAGCTGCGCGTTCGGACTGGGATCGCCCCGAAGGTCCTGTCGAGCCGTCTCCGTCAACTGCGCTCAGATGGATTTGTCGAGACCGAGCCCCAGGGCAATAGGTCGATCTATCGTGCCACCGAGAAGGGCCGATCGCTCGAGCCGATCATCTCTTCGATCGCGCGCTGGTGGGTTCGCGAAGGCATCAGCGCCCGCGATTTTGATGCGACGCAATTTACCGAGACCTCTGCGCTGTCCGTGTTCGAAGCACTCCCCAACCTGTTGCGCCAGGAACAGTCGCGGACGGCCGGGGTGGTCTTCGAAATCAGGCTCTCGGGTCCGGGCGGCGGGGTATGGACCGTCGAGATCAAGCAAGGGCGCTGCGAGATTCGACCCGAGTTCGCCGAGGGTGCGGATGTTCGATATACGGCGTCGGCGCGTGATTGGTGCGCCGTCGCACTCGGTGTCCTCGATGCCAAGGAAGCAGTCAAGAGCGGCCGCCTTCACAAGGAAGGCGGCCCGCAAGCCATGGACGAGTTCTTTCATCAGATCGCTCGTCCGGAATCACTGTCGATTGCGGAATCGACTCCGGAAACAAGGCCGGAGCCAACTACGAAACCAACCCCTGAACAAGAAGGAGAAACTCCATGATTTCATTTGGGATGTCCGAAGATCAACAGCTCATTCGCGATGCGATGCGTGAGTTCGCTGCAGATGCGATTCGTCCGATCGCGCGCGAATGTGACGAAGCTGGCGAGATCCCCGCTGACTACCTCGAGACGGTCTGGAGCCTGGGTCTGACCAGTACACAGATTCCGGAGGAATATGGAGGCGCAGGCGAAGAGCGCGCGTTGGTGACCAACGCGATCCTTCTCGAAGAGCTGGCCTTTGGCGACGCGGCGCTTGCGATCGCAGCGCTCGCACCTTCACTCTTTGCAAACGCGATTCTCGATCATGGGACCGAGGACCAGAAGAAGGCCTATCTACCCCTGTTTTGTGGCGAGTCCTTTGCGACCGGTTCCCTGGCGGTCAGTGAGCCGGGTGCGCTTGCCGACGCGAGCACACCGCGCACCGTGGCAGAACCGAAGGGAAACTCCTTCGTCCTGTCCGGTCGAAAGACGATGGTCGTCTTCGGCGATCGTGCCAGTCACTTCTTGATCACAGCGCAACTGGGCGACGATCTCGCCGCCTTCATCGTCCCTCGTGACGCCGCTGGGCTCGTGGTGACCGAGCCCGAGAAGAGTATGGGTCTGCGTGGTCTGACGACGACGGGTCTCGAAATCGAACGTGTCGAGGTCGGGGCGGATGCTCTGCTCGGTGGCGCGCAAGGTGCCGATGTCCAACAGATTCTCAACGTCTCGCGTGCCGGTCTTTCGGCGGTCATGGTCGGACTCTCTCGAGCCGTGCTCGAATACTGTGTGCCGTACACCAAGGATCGCGTTGCGTTCGACGAGCCGATCTCGAAGAAACAGTCGATTGCCTTCCGTCTCGCAGAGATGCATATCGAGCAGCATGCGATGCGGATGCTCGTCTGGCGTGCAGCGAGCCTGCTCGAGCATGGAGAGGACGCGACCCAGGCTGTCTGGCATGCACGTTCCTACGCCGCAGAGAAGAGCATGTGGATCGCCGACAATGGCGTCCAGATCCTGGGTGGACACGGATTCATCCGTGAGCATCCCGTCGAAATGTGGTTCCGCGACGCGCGCACACTCGGCGTACTCGACGGCATGGTGGCGATCTAGGGCCAGCTGGGTCAACAGGACCACAACGACCTCAATGAATCGCGGCGGAAACCGACCGCGATGGAGAATGAACGATGATCGATTTTCGATTGACCGAGACCGACAAGGCGATTCTGGACCGAACGCGGGCGGAGGCAGTGATCGCCCGGCGCTATGCACGTGAATACGATGACCGTGAATCAGAGATGATTCCCGACACGCTCCCCGAAACCGAGGAGTTCTACGCGAACGCGCCGGCACTGCCCACTCAGGGCCCCGAGGACACGCCGGGATCCGTGATGATGGCGATGCAGGCAATGGGCTCCTATTGGGGTGATTACTCGGTTCGGTTGAAGCGGCCGATGCGGGGTGGCCTGGGCAACGCGGCGCTCGGCGCGGCGGGCACGGATGAGCAGAAAGTGAAGTGGGGTGGCTTGCTCCTCTCGATGGCGATCACCGAGCCGGGCTGCGGTTCGGATCCTTCGCGCGTCTCGACGACAGCAGTACTCGATGAAGAGACCGACGAATGGGTCATCAACGGAGAGAAGATCTTCGTGACGACGGGTATTCGCGCGACCGGCGTCGTCATCTGGGCGACGATCGACAAGAGCGCCGGCCGCGCCGGGATCAAGTCGTTTCTCATCGAAAAGGGAACACCTGGATTCAACGTCCCGCACAAGGAAAAGAAGCTCGGCATTCGCGCGGACGATACTGCGGCCTACGTGTTCAGCGATTGCCGGATTCCTCGGGCCAATCTTCTCGGACTGGACGAGTCGATTCCGAAGAAGAGTTCGGGCGGCTTCCGTGGCGTGATGAAGACCTTCAACATGACGCGTCCTCTGACCGGGGCAATGGGCCTGGGTATCGCATGGGCGGCAATCGACTTTACGCGGGATGAGCTCGCCGCAGCCGGTGTGTCGTTCGACTACTCTGCGGGTCCCGGTGGCCTGGGACGGCTGAGTGCCGCGGCTGAGAAGTTCATGCGACTCGAGGCGCTCTTCGAGGCGTCGCGACTGACGGTTCTTCAATGTACCTGGATGGCGGGCGAAGGCCTCCCCAACAACATGGAATCGTCGATCTGTAAGGCGCACGCCGGATCGGCCGTTCGGCAGATTACCCAGGGTTGCATCGAGATTCTCGGATCGATGGGTGTCTCTTGCGAGCATCTGCTCGAAAAGTGGATGCGCGATTGTCGCATCACCGACATCTACGAAGGGACGGGCGAAATTCAGCGCCTGATCATCGCCCGTGGACTGCTCGACTACACGCGGGCAGACCTCAAGTAGCAATTTGCGATGCCGGCTACAGCCTGACCCCGTCTTCGGATTCGAGGACGGGGTTTCAGGCCTCGGCCTGCGCGCGCTGAATCGAGAGGTCCTGTTTTCGAGCTTCGATCCGCTCGCTCCTGAGTCTTTCCGAGGTCTACGAATTGATCGAGCCGACGCGGTCTTCGAGATTCTCGAGCTGATCGTGGAGCTGCTTGAGGGCGCGATCGATCTCGGTTTTCTGTTCCATAGAGAGCTTCGCCAGGAGGCGATGGGAAGCGGCTGCGAACGCGCGGAAGACACGTTCGTGGAGCGACAGTCCTCGGCGAGTCAGAATGACTCGAATCTTTCGCCCGTCCTCGAAGTCGGATTTGCGCTCGATGAGGCCAGACGCCTCGAGCCGTTTCAGGATCTTCGTCATGCCGCCCGAGGAGCGCCGCAATTGGCCACGGAGCTGGCTCGGACTGAGTGCGTAGGGTCGGCCGGCACGTTGTAGAGCAGCCAACACGCCATAGTCGTTCGATGTGAGTTCGAAGGGTTCGAGCACATCGTTCTGGATGCTGTCGATCAGATCGCCCAATCGCGCTAGCCGAACGAGCGGCGGCAGGCTCGAGACATCGAGCTGTGGATATTCCTTCTTCCAGCTGTTCGTGAGTTCTTCGACCCAGTCCAAGGGGAGTGCTCCATTCACCAGCCGGGGCAGAATCAGCGGCTTGGCTGCCGGATGAGAATACCGATCCGGATAGCTTTCGCGCAAGCTAGTTTTAGTGAGCAAGCCGGTTTCAGTAGGTGAGTCTGGTCGGGGCACGATGCGGATCAGTGCCCCTGCGGTCTGCCGTTCGGGCTTTCAGAGCCTGATCGCCGTGAATCGAGTGAGTGACCGCCATCGACCTCAAAGTCGCATCGCCGATGCGGACAACGAGACGCCCTGCTCGTGGTCGATGGCGGACACATGCTTCGCCGCCGCTTTGGGTTACGACTCATGCCAAAGCAACTGAGGGCGGAGTTATCATGTTTTCGGAGACTACGCTGACAGCCCCAGCACGCTCGAAGCGAACCATACGAACAAAAAAATGGTACCAGTGCTCGGCATCATCACGCACCACTCATATGGGTGGAGATACGAAGCGACTGTTGGCGAACTGCCCTATCCAAATCGATTCCAGAGCGCCTCCCGCCTGAGCGAGAGCTGGTCGCGGCGCTCTTCTTCGCTGATCAACGGATGGTCGTCGGGCAATCGGTCGAAGACGTCGTCGAGCTTGACCCGCTCTGCCTCCGGCGTGGGCAACGTTTCGGCCCAGGCCCAGCGATAGGCCAGCAGCCCCTGCTGCCGCCCCTCGGTATCGATCCAATTCGGTACGCCGGGATCTCGTGCGGAGAGAACGAGACGCGCCAGCCCGTCTTCATCGAGATGGATCTGGTCCCCCGAAAGACTCGTCTGCCGCCGCGCGAAGTCGCCACACTCGAACCACGTCATCGTGTGGATCGTGAAACCCCAGTATTGCGCGATCGGCACCTCGGTCGTCACGATCAGCGCTTCATCCTCCGCCAGATTCCAGAGGCAGCGGCCGTAAGCGATGTTGTCTGCTCCGCCCGGTTCGGTGCGGACCGGCTCTGCGATATTGGGTCTCGCCGTTTCAAGGGCGTCGCGTGTGGCTCGATTCCAATAGGTCGATGACTGCTCGACCCAGCTGATCGCACGATCAAGGCCACGTGCGAGGTCCCCCGCCGATTGCGCCACAGGCGCGTCACCCTCTGCGCCGATCCGTTCGATGTGGAAGGTCGGGGCGGTGTGGTTCTCCCAATCCGAGACGTAGAGGCGAATCGTGAAGAATCGGGCTTCGGGATGGCTCGGAATCCAGTTTTTCTCGTGTTCGTCAGGCGACAGGATGAGTTCCAGGAAGCCATCGTCGTCAATCTCGAACGAGTCGAGATGGCGTTCGTGATACACACCGTATTGTTCGAGTTGTACGTCGCCTTCGTTTTGGCAGAAAATGGCTTGAAAGAGGCCTTCGACGTCGGCCCAGATTCGATAGCTCTGCCTGGGGTCGATGACTGCTCGGAAATAGGAATTGTCGGGATTCGGGCCGCCCCATTGTGAATGCGGCTCCCCGTAGCGGACGAAGTCAGGGAACGCGGGATCCGCCGCTTCGAGCTCGATGCGAGTTGCATATCCGAGAAGCCGGGTCAGTGCGCGATAGCCTTCGGTTCGGGTGCGCTCATCGCCCGGAAAATCGGATTCGAGAATCCGGTCTCCAGCCGCCTTCAGACGCTCACACCATTCGCGCCACGCCTCTCCCGTCAGCAGTCGCTCGCTGTCCTTGCCCATGCCTTGCCCCCCTGGTTTAAAGCGCTTCGTGCGGCCACGGTGTTTTCTCGTTTCGCTTGTGGGTAGAGGCTACGGCAAACCCTCTGGATCGACCCGGTGCGAATCTGGCGGCCGCGTGTCCGTCCCGGTACGCTCGGGATCCGGCTTCCGTCGAGCCGGCGAAGAAGGTCGCTCTCGACGCGGAATACCGAGAAGGATGCCCCGTGTCGCTGGTGCTTTCGTTCGCCATGTTCGCCTCGGGTGCTGCCGCGCTCCTTTTCGAAACGCTCTGGTTCCGCCAGGCCGGCCTCGTACTTGGCAACAGCGTCTGGGCATCGAGCTTGACCCTGGCCGCGTTCATGACGGGACTCGCGCTCGGGAATGCGGTGATCGCGCGGTACGGAGACCGCGTCCGTGACCCGATTCGCCTCTATGCGGGTCTCGAGATTGCCATCGCGATCGCCGGCGTGTCGCTCGTCTGGATTCTTCCCTACCTAGCAGCCTGGCTTGCACCCTTGTGGCGACCGCTGATCGATCAACCTCTGCTCTTGAACGGGCTACGTCTGGTGACGAGCTTTGCTCTCCTTCTCATTCCGGCAATCGCGATGGGGGCCACTCTACCGCTGCTCGTGAAGGCTCTGCTTGCACGCGATCCGAATTTCGGTTCTGTGTTGGGCCGGTTGTATGGGTGGAATACGCTCGGAGCCGTAGCGGGCGCGGTTGCCGGCGAGCTCTTTCTGCTCGGCTGGCTCGGGGTCGCAAGAACCGCACTCGTCGCTGCCGGCTCGAACACTGTGGCGGCCGCTGCCGCGCTGTTCGTGTTCTGGAAGGTGCGCGCCACGCGAACGCCGGAAATGAGTGCTGCGACGCATTCGCTTCGCTTGTCTCGGAGCAACTGGCGACCGCTCGCCGCGGTTTTTCTTTCGGGCGGCATCTTGCTGGCATTGGAGGTCGTGTGGTTCCGATTCCTCGAACTCTTCGTCTGGAATAGCGGCGCCAGCTTTGCGCTCATGTTGGCCGTCGTATTGGCTGGAATCGGAGTCGGGGGTCGTGGGGCCGGGTTCTGGTTGCGCGCGCGACCGGAGGCGGATCGATTCGCAGGTGCGATCGCCCTGCTCGCGGGTACCGTCGCGGTGCTCGGCTATCGAGGTTTCTCTCCCGCATTCTCCCGCCTGATGGGACCTTCGAATCCGGATCTCGTGATGGATGCGGGTATCATTCTCGCTCTCTCCGTGGTCCTCACCCTGCCGGTTTCGCTTCTCTCGGGTGTGCTCTTCACGTTGGTCGGCACCGCTCTACAACGTGTCGTTTCGAGCGAAATTGCCTCTGCCGGACTGCTGACTCTCTCGAATACGCTGGGGGGAGCACTGGGTGCGTTCGCTGGCGGGTTCCTTTTATTGCCGATCCTCGGCATCGAGAACTCGCTCTTCCTGCTCGCGACGCTCTACGGGTTGGTCGGTCTGCTGTTGCTCAGTCCCGTGGCTGCCGCCAGCGTCGCTCCGAACAAACTCCGATTTGCCTGGTTCGTGCCCCTCGCGATTGCCCTGGTCTTGTTTCCTTTCGGAGCCATGAGGGGAGAGCATCTCAAGCGAGTGGGTGCGAGCTTTGGGCTCGGCGATGAGGATTCGATCGCCGTTGTTCGGGAGACGAGAACCGAGACACTGCTGCTGTTACGCCGGCGATTTCTAGATGAGACGCTCAATTACTGGTTGGTGACCGGCGGCTTCGGCATGGCGTCCACTGACGAATGGTCGCGGCGATACATGAAGCAGTTCGTCTACCTGCCTCTGAATCTTCATTCTGGTCCGGAGCGGGCTTTGCTCATCAGCTTCGGGTCGGGCTCGACTGCAAGGGCCCTTCGCGATGTCGCAAGTCTGCGGGAGATCGATATCGTAGACATCTCTCGCGACATACTCGAAGTCAGCGACATCATCTATCCGGGCCCATCGGAGAATCCCCTGGACGACGAGCGAGTCCATACGCATGTCGATGACGGCCGCTTCTATCTGCTTACAACGCCCAAGCGCTACGACCTGATCACGAGCGAGCCTCCTCCACCCAAGCACGCCGGAGTCGTCAATCTCTACACGCAGGAATTTTTTCAGCTGGTCAAGGATCGACTGGCGGGGGGAGGGATCAATACACATTGGTTGCCCACTCACGCTCTCACCTACGATGACACGAGGGCCATCGTACGTGCCTACTGTGAGGTGTTTGTCGATTGTACGCTCTGGAAGGGAATCAACCTCAACTGGATGTTGATGGGTTCGCGAGACGCGGATTGGACGACGAGCGAGGCTGAATTTTCGACCCGATGGGAGAGCCTACGCGCTTCGCGAGAAGATCATGCGCTTGGCGTCGAGCTGCCCGAGCAACTCGGGGCGATGTTTCTCGGCGATTCGAAGACGCTTCGGGAGTGGACGTCGGGGATCGCGCCTCTGCAAGATGGTTTCCCCAAGCGCCTGGTGGACGATCCGCCTAGCAAACAGGACTACGATGCCTTGCGTGAATGGATGCGACCAGAAGAGGCGCGTCGACAGTTTCGAGAGAGCGCATTCATCGACAAAGCCTGGCCCGCTGGGCTGCGGGATCGTACGGATCGGTTCTTCGAATTCGACGGGATCGTCCAGAAGGTCTTCCTGCAGCAATACGGAAGTCCGTCGACCGTGAAGGCAACGATCCCGATCGTCGATTCGCTCCTGGCCGTGCCAGGTCTGGAAATGTTGCCGGCGTGGATTCTGGGTGCCCATGGTGATTATCTCGCAGTGATCGATCGCAATCCGGATTTGCGCGATCGCGTCATCTCGCTGCATATGCGAGGACGTCGTGCGATCGGTCAGCGACGCTTCGCCGAGGCATCCAGACTATTCCGCCGTCTGCCGGTCCCTACTCCCGAATCCCTCTTCCTCGACGCATACGCGTCGGCGATGGCTGGGGACGAAGCGAGTGCCGCCAGCATATTGGCACAGAACCAGGCAGGCTATCCCGATCTGCCGTGGGCGTGGCTGGCCGAGCGATTTGGTCTGGGGCCAGCCGGCGCCAGCGATGAAGCTGGGGTGGCGTCGGACCGCTGAGACGGCGCGCCTTTCAGCGAGCGGATGAAAGTGCGGTCCCGATCTGGGATGACTGCACTAAGCTTCTCGCCATGAAAGCCATTCTGATCGATGAGCCCGGTGACGAAGACTGTATGAAACTCGCTGAGACCGAGGCGCCAGAGCTGGAAGCCGGGATGATCCGCATCCGGAACCATGCGAGTGGCGTCAATCGGGCGGACCTGCTCCAGAGGCAAGGACTCTATCCTCCGCCGCCAGGGGCCTCACCGATCCTGGGCCTCGAATGCGCCGGCGAAGTCGTCGAGGTCGGGACGACTGTTCGGGGATTCTCGCCGGGTGATCGAGTCATGGCCCTGTTGCCGGGTGGTGGTTATGCGGAAGATGTCGTTGTCGACGCTGGCTCCGCAATACGGCTTCCGGACGCGCTTTCGTACGAAGAGGGCGCTGGGCTGACGGAAACGCTGCTGACCGTTTTCCTGAACGTCTTCCAACTCGGCGCACTGCCGGAGGGCGGAACCGTACTGGTGCACGGCGGGGGGAGCGGAATCGGGACGACCACGATCGATCTGGTGAAACGCGCGGGTGGACGTGTCATCGCGACCGCCGGCAGCGCCGAGAAATGCCAGCGTTGTCTCGATCTCGGGGCGGATGTCGTCGCAAACTACAAAGAAGACGATTGGGTCGAGGCCGTCCGTGCCGCGACCGACGGGCGGGGTGTCGACGTGGTGCTCGATTCGATCGGCGGGCCCTATCTGGAGCAGAACCTGAAGTCCCTCGCCACCGATGGATCCCTGGTGTTGATTGGCTTGATGGGTGGGGCCAAGGCTGAGATTCCGCTCGGTCTGCTCCTGATGCGTCGACTCAAGGTGATTGGTTCGACTCTTCGGACTCGAACCGTTTCTGAGAAGGCGGCGATCGTCGAGGCCTTTCTCGAGCGTTTCGGCGCAGATCTCGAAGCCGGCAAGATTCGTCCCGTACTCCATCGGGTGTTTCCGCTCGCGGAGGTACCCGACGCGCATAGGCTGATCAAGGCGAGCACGCATTTCGGGAAGGTCGTGCTGCGCGTCAGGGGCGAGAATGGTCAGGGCCCGGAGGCGAACTGACCGAGCGGCGAAGGCGATTCGATCCGCTACGCTACGCCGCCGCGACGGCCGGGCAGGAGCCCCGTTCGACGCGTTTGATAGAACTATGAACATCAGTTCGGTCGCGTGAAGCGTGCACCGGAGCGATTTGAGGAGAACCCGCCATGGCGGTAGAGCGAACCTTTGCAATCATCAAGCCTGACGCCGTCAAGAAGAAAGTTGCCGGCCAGATCCTGGCCCGCATCGAGGAATCTGGTCTCGACATCATTGCGATGAAGAAGATCCATCTCAGCGAACAGGCTGCAAAGGGTTTCTATGCCGTGCACAAGGAGCGCCCCTTCTTCGGCGACCTTGTTACGTTCATGACCTCAGGGCCAGTCGTCGCGCTCGCGCTCGAGGGTGAAGGGGCGATCAAGAAATGGCGCGACCTGATGGGGCCGACGAACTCGAACGAGGCGCCAGCGGGTACGCTGCGCGGCGATTTCGGAACCGACATCGAACAGAATGCGACACACGGCTCTGACGCGCCGGAAACCGCACGTCTCGAGATTTCCTACTTCTTCAATGCGTCGGAAATCGTCGCGGTGACCGAGGCGTTGCCCGCGTAGGAAATCCGTCGGATCGCGATCGGCAGTCGGTAGGCAACCGATCGCAAGCGTGGGGCGCGACCTTCTGGTATCGCGCACGGGGATCGATCAAGCGCGAGAGCGCGATGGTCGATATCAGGTGGACTCTCAAGGAGCCCCCCCCATGAAGATTGCAGTGACGGCCGAGGGAACTCGCGGCGACATCTATCCCATGTTCGCGCTCGCGCAGCGCATCGAGGCGCGGGGTGACGAAGTCGTGTTCTGTGCGCCGCCCGACTTTGCGGAGGCCACCCGAGCACGCGGCCTGTCGTTTCACCCAGTCGGACGCGATATTCGCGAATATCTGACCGCCGAGGCCAGCTCGCTGCATGGTGGTGCGCTCACGATGGCCCGGGCTGCGAGTGACTTGGTGAAGGACAACATCGGTCCGCAGTTCGCTGACCTTCGCGCAGCTGCGAAGGGCTGCGATGGGATCCTTTCTGCCGGTACACAGATTGCGGCGAGTTCGGTTGCCGAGCATCTCGGCATCCCCCATCGCTTCGTCGCCTACGATCCAATTCTGCTGCCTTCTGAAATACATCCCCCCGTTTTCTGCAGCAGACCGAATCTGCCACGCTGGGCGAATCGTCTGCTGTGGAGGTTTCAAGGGCGACTTCTTCAGTTCGGGATGGGGAAGGCGGTGAATCGTGAGCGCATTGCACTCGGGCTCGCTCCATCGCGGGACCTCTACGGTCTGCTTCTCGGGGACGACCCGCTACTCGCAGCCGAAGAACGGCTCGCACCGATCCCGTGGGACGCCCCTCGCGTGCAATGCATCGGCTGCCTGCACCCGTTCGACGAGACACCCCTTCCCGAAAAGCTCGACGCTTTTCTCGATGCCGGGCCTCCACCCGTCTATATCGGTTTCGGCAGCATGACCGATCCGGATCCCCAGCGATCGACCGCGCTCCTGCTCGATGCGATCGATCGCGCCGGAGTTCGCGCGATCGTATCGGAGGGTTGGGCGGGTCTTGGTCGGGTGTCTCTTCCGAGTCATGTCGAAGTCGTCGGGGCCGTCGACCACTCGACGCTCTTCAGGCGGGTCGCGGTCGTCGTCCACCATGGCGGTGCGGGCACGACCACCACGGCCGCGCGTGCCGGCGTGCCGCAGATCCTGGTGCCCCATGTGCTCGATCAGTTTCATTGGGCGGGCCGTATCCAGCGGTTGGGCGTGGGGCCACCGCCGTTGATGCGGCGGAAGCTCACAGCCGACGGACTTGCGCACAATCTGCGTGCGGTATGCGAAAATGAATGGCTCGCGGACAACGCGGCCGAGCTCGGGGACGGGCTGAGGGCAGATCTCTCTCGACGCGGTGATCCGACCGAATCGATGATCTGAGAGCGATTAGCTCGCGATGCCCCGGGCCATGAGGACAAGAAGCCCGAAGTAGGTGAGGGTGAGCCAGAGTTGGTGGCTACGCATTACGCGGGTCAACGTTTTCCCTTTCGAATCCTGTGGCGAACATCAGTCATCGCCCACTCTTCTCTTCGAACGCGCGAGTCAGGACTTGAGACCCGCGCGAACCTTCTGTGGTTCCCTAGCAAGAAGCTGTGTCGACGGTCACGGATTCGACGCGCACTGCTGAGCGAACCGGCTCATGGGACGCGATGGACGTGAATGGCGGCGCTATTTTCCCGTGAATTCTGGTGATCGTTTCTCGCGAACGGCCGCGATTCCTTCTTGAGCGTCCGCCGACTCGAAATTCCTTGCCTGCTCGCTCGCCTCGAACTGGAGCTGGTCCTCGATCGAGGCTTCTTCGCTTCTTCTCAGAGCGCGTTTGGTGGCCTGGACGGCCAGAGGCGCGTTCTGAGCGATCTCCTGAGCTGCCGATGTGGCTGCGGCGAGCACCTCTTCCCGGGGTAGGACCCGATTTGCGAGCCCGATTCGGGCCGCTTCCTCGCCATCGATCATTCGGCTCGTGAAGAGGAGCTCGGACGCGAGCGCTGGGCCGACCAGTCGGGGCAGAGTCCAGGTCGCGCCCATGCCGGGGTGGACTCCAATGCGCGTAAAATTCAGCCCCAGCTTTGCCTCGGCGGCCACGTAGCGGAAATCGCAGGCCAGGGCGACACAGAACCCGGCTCCGATTGCATGGCCATTGATGGCGGCAAGGGTCGGGCAGGGCATGTCCCGAATCGATAGGAAAAGTCGGTAGAAAGTGCTCATCTCGTCACGGATTCCGCGCCAGGCAATGCCGGGTGCGGCCGCGCCACGATCGGCCTGGCCCTGGAGCATGTCGAGGTCACCGCCAGCGGAGAAGGCTCGGCCTTCGCCCGTCAGGACCAGCGCGCGGATCGACTTGTCCTGTGCGAGATCGCCGACGCGCTGGCGGAAGGCCTCGCCCATCTCGCGGGTCATCGCATTGAGACGGTCTGGATCGTTGAAGCGGAGCGTGACGATGTCGGCAGTACGAGTTTCACGAACGAGATCGGTGTTGGACATGACGCCGCAGAATAGCCTCCATGTCTGGAATGGGTAGAAAGAAAAGGCCCCCTCCGCACTTGCGAAAGGGGCCGTTTGGAAGCGCGTCCACTGTGACCGGTCGCGAACGTTGCTGAACGATTCCCTGGAGCTAGTCGGAGTTGCCTCGCCGCATGAAGGCCGGGACGTCGCGATCGTCTTCGACTCCGCCACTTCGCTTGCGAAGAAAGGCCGGCGTATCCAGCTCGTCCTCGTAGGGCGATTCGAAGCCGAGGCCCGCGTTGGCCATTTCCTCGGCGCCCGACCCGCCTCCGGCGGCGACTTGCTGCTGCTCAGCAGGAGGGCCGGCGGTGACATTCCCCGACGCATCGGATGCCTCCGATGTGTAGGTCGATGCCATTGCAGGCGCGGCTTCCGGTTCCTGGCGAATCGGCGTGACGTTCGGCGCGTCGACCATCGCACGCTCACGCTCGATCTCGACCGTCGCGTCCGGAATTCGCCGTCTGGGTTCCGGCGGCGTGCGCCGAGCCTCTTCGCTATCGAGGCCAGTTGCGATGACTGTGACCCTGAGCTCGTCTTCGCCAAGAGTCTCGTCGATCACGGCACCGACGATGATGTTGGCGTCCTCGTGCGCCGCTTCATGGACCAACGAAGAGGCTTCGTTGACCTCGAAGAGCGTCATTTCGGAGCCACCCGTGATGTTGATCAGCACGCCGCGCGCGCCTTCGATCGAAAGATCCTCGAGCAGCGGACTCGAGATCGCGGCGCCGGCCGCATCGACGGCCCGAGTGTCGCCAAATCCGATCCCCGTGCCCATCAACGCGACACCCGCCTCGTTCATCACCGTCCGAACGTCGGCGAAGTCGAGATTGATGAGACCGTGAATGGTGATCAGGTCTGAAATGCCACGAACGGCATTCAGCAGGACCTGGTCGGCGATCGAAAAGGCATCGCGAACTGCGGTGCCCTTGCCCGCCAATGCAAGCAATCGCTGGTTTGGAATCGTGATCAACGTATCGACGACACTATGGAGTTCGTCGATGCCATGGCCGGCATGCTTCATGCGAATCCGACCCTCGAAGGGGAAGGGTTTCGTCACGACGCCGACTGTGAGTGCGCCGACTTCGCGTGCAACCTCAGCCACGATGGGTGCCGCGCCGGTACCCGTACCGCCGCCCATGCCGGCGGTGACGAAGACCATGTCGGAACCCTCGAGGAGTTCGCGAAGTCGATCTCGCGCCTCGAGTGCAGAGGCCCGACCCCGGTCGGGATTCGCGCCGCAGCCGAGGCCGCGCGTGATTTCCGCTCCGAGTTGGACTTTGACCGACGCCTTGTTGTGACCGAGCGCCTGAGCGTCCGTATTCGCGGCGATGAACTCAACCCCACCCAGACCCGATTGGATCATGGTGTTGAGCGCGTTACCGCCCCCGCCCCCGACGCCGATGACCTTGATAGAGGCCGTCTGGTGCGAGCTTCCCTCGAACTCCAGCAACTCCTGTCCGTCTTCGGGACCGAGTTCCAGTAGATCTATGGACTCACTCTGATGATCGGTCTTGTTGGTATTGTTGGACGCCTTATCGCTATTCAAGCGAGCGTTCTTTTTCCTAGCCATGCTTTCACCCCCCGACGATGCCTGGCAGCACCGCCTAATGTAACACGATTTATTTCGTTTTGTGCTCTTTTGGACGAGCTATTTCAATTGATAATGAATGGATCGCGCGTTCACCGTGAATCAATCGAACTCTGCGTAGAACCAATCCCGCATTCGCTGTTTGACCCGACCGAAAATCGATTCGTCACGAATCCGAAAGCGACTGCCACGCACAGATTTCTCCTGATTGAGTCCGAAAATCACCAGACCCACGCCAGTCGAGTACATCGGACTCCGGACGACGTCTTGTAGACCTCCGATCGACGTCGGGAGTCCCTGCCGAACGGGTGCTTCGAATATTTCCTCAGCAAGCTCCGCGATTCCCGAGAGCGCCGACGCGCCACCCGTCAGAACCACTCCGGACGGGATCCGATCGATCAGATCCGCACGAATCAGCTCTTGGCGAGCCAGGCTGAGGATTTCCTCGACCCGCGGCTCGATGATCTCGCAGAGAATCTTTCGTGAGATTTCACGCGGCTTTCGGCCCCCGACGGACGGGACACTGATGATGTCATCGGAGCCGAGGTATCGCGCCGACGCCACCCCGAATTTCTTCTTGATCCGCTCGGCTTCCTCGAACGGTGTTCGCAATCCGACCGCGATGTCGTTCGTGAGGTGATAGCCACCGAGACCGAGGACCGAGGTATTCTTGATCGAGCCGTCGGCGAAGACGGCGATATCCGTCGTGCCGCCGCCGATGTCGACCATGCACACCCCGAGGTCACGCTCGTCATCGGCCAACACGGCTGCCGCCGATGCCAGTGGCTCCAGCACGATGTCCACGACGTTTAGCCCCGCCTTGTTGCAACATTTGACGATGTTCTGCGCGCTGGCCACTGCCGCCGTCACGATATGGATTTTCGCCTCCAACCGGACGCCACTCATTCCGAGGGGCTCTCGAATTCCATCCTGATCGTCGATGATGAATTCCTGTGGGATCACGTGAATGACTTCGCGATCCATTGGAATCGCAACCGCCTTGGCCGCATCGATCACACGCTTGACGTCTCCCTCGCAGACCTCACGATCCTTCACCGCGACCACACCGTGCGAGTTGAACGCACGAATATGCCCGCCGGCGATTCCTGCGTAGACCTGCGTGATCTCACAATCGGCCATCAATTCGGCCTCTTCGACCGCGCGTTTGATTGAACTCACTGTGGCGTCGATATCGACGACCACTCCTTTTCTCAGGCCACGACTCGGATGGGTCCCGATGCCGACAATGTCGATCCCGTTCTCGGTTTCCTCTGCAACCACCGCACAGATCTTGGTCGTCCCAATATCGAGTCCAACTATCAACTCGTCCTTTTTGGACATACTACTCCCCCCTCCTTCCCCTTGCGGGGAAGTAGAGATCCCTATCCAGGGATCTCCTGTTTGGACGGCCAGACAAATCCATGCCCTGCCGCCGCTTTTGCCCTGCCTCTACCCAGAGACAGGTTCGGTCCGCAGAACTGCACGATCTGCGTACCGGAGATCGATCCAACGTGCGTCTCGGAGCGTCGCTTCCTCGCTCTCGAGAAGTGCCGCGAGTCTCGCGACGCGTTGGGTAAAGAGTCGTTTGCCGAGGATTGCGCGCGGGCCACCCTCGCCGATTTGAAGCACGTATCCCGAGTCGACTTCGGATACCGTGCCGATCTCGGCTGACTGGCGATCGGGCAGATGGAGCGTCAAATGGCTCGGATCGACCGCGAAGCTTCCATAGCGTCGAAGCTCATCCAGGATCTGGATGGCAGACGGAGGCAGTGAGCCATCCGCCTTGATTGCTCCATGAACGAGCGGGAGTGGGCCGCCTCGTTCGGTCGCGCCGGCAAATCGCTTGCCGCGCTGATCGATGAGTTCGATGTTGCTCGACTCCGAAATTCGCCATCGCGCAACCGCCCGGCGCTCGACGACGGAGATGACGAGTGTGCCGGTCGGTAGACGCAGGGCGCGCGCCGACTCGATCCACGGTTCCGCCGCGACGGATTCACGGATCTGGCGCGGATCGATCTTGTCCAGCGAGCGACCGGCTTCGATACTCGCTTCATGAGCGATATCCAGCGGTGTGAGGGCGGATGCGCCCTGCACTGCGATACGTTCGAGTTGCGCTTGGCGGAACAGGAGAATCTCCGAGACGAATGGCGTAGTGACGACTCCAAGAATCACAGCGAGCGCAAACAGGATCGGTGCAAGCACGCCGCGCACTCGCGCACGACTTCCGGAATTCTCTGCACGCCACCGCTCGCGCTCGAGGCGTTGTCGTTCTTGCCGCCGCTTGCGTGCGAGATGATCTCTCGCGCGTTTTCCGCGTGCTGCCGCTTCGGCGGCGCCCGCCGGTATTCGCTGCCGACCTGCTTCTTTCTCGTGCTTCGAATCAAAGATACTCATCGTCGATCTCCTGTTTTCGAAGGCAATGGCGTCCCGAGGAGCTTGACTTCAGTTTCGAGCTGTATTCCTGATTCGGCGGCGACCTGCGCGCGCGCGCGTTCGATCAATCCGAGCACGTCACGGGCCGTTGCTCCGCCGTGATTCACGATGAAGTTCGCGTGCACCGATGAAATTTCGGCCGCTCCTTCGCGAGCGCCCTTCAGTCCGGCGGCCTCGATCAACTGACCCGCGAAATGACCGGGCGGATTTCGAAAGACGGATCCACAAC
>CBFDDD010000072.1:0-24451 GCA_965603475.1 uncultured Myxococcales bacterium | reverse complement strand
TCGCTGCGATTGATCGAAGGCCTCTATCGTACACCGGGAGGACGGTCCGCAAAGACCCAGCGTCACCCGGCGTGGCGAGAGGTCCAGACGCACTCGCGGGTGGTGGCGTCGGGCTCGCAAGCGGTCCCCGAAATGGAACGCCATACTCGCCACGAGCAGGATCACCGGCGGGTTCCGCCGTCCGAACGACCCCCGAGATCGAAAGGCCGTCGATATGAAGTTGAAGCAGACCCTATTTTCCGTGGACGATCGCGGCGTCGCGACGGCCACCTTCAACCAGCCAAAGCGTCACAACGTGATGAACCCGGCTTTCATGGCGGACCTGCATCAGGTGATGGATCAGATCGAGTCACCCCGCTCCGGCGTCCGGGCGCTCGTCCTCACCGGTGCCGGCCAGTCCTTCTGCGCTGGCGGCGACCTCACGTGGATGAAGGAGCAGTTCTCGATGACCCGCTCCGAGCGCGTCACGAATTCCGGGTCGCTGGCCGAGATGCTACAGCGCCTCGATCGCCTGCCCGTGCTCACGATCGCACGCGTGAACGGGCCCGCCTACGGAGGCGGTGTCGGAATGGTCGCGGTTTGCGACATGGCCATCGCGGTTCCGAGCGCCATGTTTGCCCTGACCGAGGTCAGCCTCGGCCTGGCACCCTCGAATATCAGCCCATTCGTGGTTCGACGGATCGGGTCTGCCAACGCACGGCGCACATTCTTGAACGCGCGACGCATGGATGCCCCGATGGCCAAATCGCTCGGTCTGCTCGCGGAAGTCGCGGAGGATCTGGATGCCGCGGTCGAGGTCGAGCTCGAGAGCCTCCTGCGCTGCGGCCCCGAGGCCGTTGCGGCCGCGAAGCGACTGATCGAATGGGTCGACACCCACGACGCGGACGACAATGCCTGGTACACGGCGCGCGATCTCGCGGACGCGTGGGAGCGAGAGGAAGGCCAGGCCGGGATCCAGGCATTCCTCGATAAACGACCGCCGCCCTGGCGGAAAGAACGCTAGTCCAGCTGATTCTGATGTCGCCGCGTGCCTACGTGCCCACGAGAGCGGTCGTTCTTCGGCTGGCAGTACGCCCGCGCGTTTTGCTTTGAAACACGCCTCCAAAGGCGTCATACTCCGGCGCCATGGCGGGGCGTGGCGCAGCCTGGTAGCGCGCTTCGTTTGGGACGAAGAAGTCGCTGGTTCGAATCCAGTCGCCCCGACCATTTGCCGCCGGGCTCAGCCCGCGCTTTAAGGCTCCACCGGCTCCGGCTGAGCCATCAGCTCCTGGAGCGATTCGGCGATCGCCGCCCCGAGCTCGGCCGCCAGACTCTGCTCGGCCGCGACCAGTGCTGCATAACCTTCGTCCGACTGTGGCTGCGATTTCGAGAAGGCATATTCGCGTACCACGCTGGAATCGGCCGTCGGCCGGATCAAGTAGGTCGCTTCGAGGATCGCCGTACCGGACATCGTCCCATGGAATTGGGCGATGTAGACATCGACCGTGTAGTCCCAGCCCGTGCGATCGACCAGACCCGCCCCGACCTCATTTCCCAGGCCTCTCGCGATCTCAGCGCGCAGGAACCAACGCAGGCCCGCGTCGATCGGCTCCGCCCATTGGTGTTGGCGGGCCGCCTGTACCACGCCCGGTGCGGATTCAACCACGATGCCCTGACTCGTAAGCAGATAGGGCGCCACGAGCAGACGCCCGAGTCCCACTCGGGTCGAGCCGTCAAGGCTGCCACTCGCCTCGGAAGCTTCTCCGCGCAGCAGATAGGAGGTCGGCTCGGGCACGGGCGAGCTGCACGCGACGAGCAAAGTGACCGAAGCCACGACGGCAACATGGGTGAAGGCGTAAAGAGTCGATTTTCTTCTCATTGGGAACCTGCCGGTGGTCGGGGATCATCCCCGTACTTGCGGTTGAAGATGAGTGCATTGGGCTGCTCGTCCAACGTGTCGAGCACCTTGCGCAGACTCCCGAGCGTCCGTTCGAGTTCGGTGATCGTGGGCAGCAGACGCGACTGCAGCTCCGAATCAGCCGACATCGAAGCCAGCGTCGCCTGCAGTTCGGTCAGCGTCTTTTCGATGGACGCGGGCAACGCCTGCATCTCCTCGCCGCCGATCAGACGATCGATACTGGCCAGGGTGTTCGTGGCCTCGGTCACGGTGCCTTCGAGCGGGAGCTCGTTCAACTTGTCGAGGAACATCGTCAGCTTCTGCTCGATGCCCTGGAGGCCGGACGCAATGGTCGGGATCGTCTTCCGGCCAGCGTACTCCTCCTGCTCGGCGGCCTCGGCGTCCGGAAAAAAGTCCATCGACACGTACAGGCCCCCGGTCAGCAGGTTGCCCGTCGACAGGCTTGCCCGCAGCCCCTTGCCCACAGCGTCGTCGATCGTCTTCCTCATCGTCTCGACGCCCTCCGCGCTGTCGGGCAGTATGAACCGCCCGGGCTCGATACGGATCAAGATCGGGATCGGTTGGCCCGCGGTGCCGATCCTGCTCGACATCTCGTCCAGCATCACACGCTCGACCTGCCCCATAGGCAGGCCGCGGTACTCGACCGGCGCACCGGGCTGCAGCCCGCGCAGGGATTGCGAAAAACGTACGACGTACTCGAGGGAGTAGCGATACGGGCGTTCGTTGACGCTCGAAAAGTCGTCATAGAGCCGGTAGACGTCTCCAGCTTGAGCGGGAGAACCCATCGCGATACCCGTGGGCCGCCCCACCTCCACGCCACCGATGAGTAGGGTCTCGAGCGACACCGAATCCGCCTGGATCCCGTCGGCGCCCGCGTTCACGGAGATGCCACTCACATCCCAGAACCGATGCGTGGTCGTCAGAAGCGAGTCATAGGGCGCCTCGATGAAGACGCCATACGTCATCAGCTTGCTATCCATATCGAACGTTTCGGTCTCGACCCGCCCGACCCGGTAGCCCCTGAAGAGAACGGGATCGCCCGCGCTGACGGAACCCGCCTTTTCGGCGGTGAGCGTAATCTTGATGCCCGGCGTGCCCGCGGCCGTCACGGGCGGCTCTTCGAGGCCGACGAAATCGCGCTTTCCCTTGGCGCCCTCCCCAGGCGCGAGTTGGATATAGCCTCCTGAAAGCAGAGTCCCGAGCCCCGACACGCCGCCCTTGCCAATTCGCGGGCGCACCACCCAGAACTCCGTGTCCTCTCGCAGTAGATCCTCGACGGACTTCTCGAGGGAGGCGATCACGATGACGCTCTTGCGGTCCTCGCCCAACTCCACACTGTCCACCATTCCAATGTCGACCTCGTGGAGCTTGATCTTCGTCTTCCCCTCTTCGATACCCTCGGCGGTCGAAAGCACGATCGTGATCTCGGGTCCCTCGCTCTGGATCGTATAGACCACCATCCATACGCCGATCGCGACTGCGACGATCGGTACGAACCAGATCGGGTTGAAGCTCCGCTTCCGATCGACCGTGGCATGCACGTCAGACATCGGTCATCTCCGTCTTCCTTTCGGGCTGGACACCTTCGGCCAGACTGTACAATTCTTCATCATCGTCCACTTGATCCCAGATGAGGCGAGGGTCGAACGATTCGGCGGCTATGATCGTCACGACGACGACGCCCCCGAACGCGATGGCCGCCGAGCCCGCCGTGATCGTCAAAAGTCCACCGAGCTGGATCAACGCCACCAGGATGGCGACCACGAACACGTCCGTCATCGACCATTTCCCGACGAACTCGACCACTCGGTACATGCGGGTACGCTGCTCCATGGACGTCTTCTGCCTGCGAGCCACGCTCCAACACAACCATGCAATTGCGATGAGCTTGCCTGTGGGCACCATCACGCTCGCGATGAAAATGACCGCTGCGATCGGATACGAGCCATGATGAATGAGAAGGACTACGCCACCGATGATCGTGCTCGGCTCGGCCGTACCGAGCATGGTCGTCGTCATGATGGGCAGGACGTTCGCGGGGATGTAGAGAAGCGTCGCCGTGATGGCCAGAGCGATGGTCCGCTGCACGCTATCGGTTGTACGCAGGTGAATCGCCGCGCCACAGCGGGGACATTTGTGGCCGGAAGCCGGCGCCAGTTTGTAGCAGGTATGGCAGGTCGCAAGACCCTGAGAGGCCGCCGTGCCCGCCGGGTAGATGACATCGGCGCTCATACGTTCAGCTCCTCGATCCGTTCCCACAACTGAACCCGGTCGAGGTTCGTCATGGTCGCGAGGAAACAGATCGCAAAAACCGTGTAGGCCCAGAAGGAAATCCCCATGATCACGGTCGCCATGGCGCCGATCTTGACCAGGCTCACCAACACCCCGATCACGAACACCTCGACCATGCTCCAGGGATTCAAAAAGAACAGGAAACGACCGATCGGCACGAGCCAGCGGGCGGGCTTGCCCTGGCGAATCCCCAACAGCAGCGCCACGAGTGCCGCGATCATCATCGCCGGTACGACGATGATCGGCCCCATCACCAGAATGGCGATGGCCAGGTAGCCATCCAGGTAGAGCTCGTAGGCGCTGCGCGGCAGGGTCATCACCTGCTCGAGGCCATTCGCCTGAAGCGAGAGAAACGGAAAGGCCATCGACATCACGAGCAGCATGCCAGCGGCCAGAGCAAAGGCCAGGGAGCGCGTCAGGCCGTCCACGGTATTTTCCGTCAACAGATGGCCGCAGCGCGGGCACTTGGCACGCTCACCAGGGAAGAGCCCGTCGACCGTGACGAGGAGGTCACACTCGAGGCAACCGATCTGTATCGAATGGGTCTGCATAACCGAGCCAACACTGTAGACTCCCACGGCCCGCCGTGCATCCGGATGGGCAAGACGAGCAGTCACCCGGACCCAGGACGGTTTTCCGCCAAATCGAGGAGAAACGAGATGCGACGACACGATCTTCGGAATCTGAATCTGAATCTGAATGTAGTAGGTGCGACACTCCTTTTGATCGCGGGATCGCTCGGATGCGTCACGCAGGGAACCTACAATGAGGTCAAAGCGGATCGGGATCAGCTGTCGAATCGTGTCCAGGTCCTGGAAAGAGAAAATGCCGCGTCCGAGAAGGACCTGGCCGATTTGCGGGCCCGAAGCGCAATGATCGAAGAGGAGCTTCGAGAGGAGGTCGTCGCTGGTGAGATCCTCATCAGCGAGGTTCGCGACGGGATCGAGGTCGACGTGTCGAACCAGCTCCTCTTTGCGTCGGGCTCCGCCAACCTCAGCGCGAAGGGACGCGATGTCCTTCTCCGCCTCGCCAAACAACTCCGCGAAGGCAATGAAACGATTGCTGTCGAGGGTCATACCGACAATGTGATGATCGGTGCGGCTCTCGAAAGCCAATACCCAAGCAACTGGGAGTTGGCTGGCGCGCGCGCCGCGCGCGTCGTACGGCGGCTGAGTGCGGAGGGAGTCGATCCAACCAGGCTGCGAGCGGTCTCGCGTGGGCCCTTCGCACCGGACACCTCGAATGACACCGAACAGGGGCGATCGCAAAACAGGCGGACCCAGATCTTGCTGCGTCCAGCGCTGCGCTGAGAGAACCCTGAACCGGCTCGACCTCAGTTTTCCTGCTGCAAACTTTCGAGATAGACGACCAGGGGATCGATCGTCGCTGCGATGAGCGCTTCGCTGTCCGAATAGCGCTCGTATTCGCTGCTCAGACGCTCTCCCCAGATCGGCATGCGGCGCGTGCCGTGCGACTCTGGCAACAGGCGACCTTCGATCCATTCCGTCACCGCAATGCGATCGAATCGGCCGCCGTGTCGAGCAGCGATTCTCCGAAGATCGGCCGCCGGAGAACCGTCCGGGGTTTTCGCGGAGGTAACCTCGCCACTGCCATCGATCCCATGACAATCCGCACAGAGTCTCCGGTAGGTGCGCTGACCCTCCGCAATCAGCCACGGGTGTTGCAGTGGATCACGAACCCAACACGGCTGGCCGTGTTCTACGGGACGATCCAGGTCACAGTCGAGTGAGACTGCCCCGGCCAACGCGCGCCTCGAGTATGCTGCGCGCCAGATGACTCGTTCTTTCTCGTCGACTCGGAGACGCAGCAAGACCCGGTAGTTCTTGTTGTATTCATGGCCGGCGACGGCGAGTCGAAGAGGCTCGAAGGCAAAACTCCCGTCCGGAGAGAGACGGACTTGTTCGCGAGCATGGAGGTCAGCACTCACCTCGTTCAAGACTTGAAGCGTCAGCCGCGCGCCATCCTGCGAGACATCGCTTTCGGAACCGTCGCGATCCGAGGAAGTACTGCCGTGCAAGCGACCCGAGATCGCCGGAGCGACTTCGTAGAGTCGTCCGGGAATCGCACACCCGGAGGCGAGGGATACCAACACGAGGAGTCGCACCGCGCGCCAGATTGATTCGGATGTACCCCGCTCAACTCGCTGTCGGATCACGGCATTGGAGCCGTCGCGCGTTTGGCGATCCTGAAGTAACGCGCGGCCTCACCGCGGGACTCTTCCAGCTGTGGATATTTCAGATAGAAGGCATCGAAAACGCGCGCCCTCAGCGATGAGTCGGTGAAGGTTTCGAGTCGAGCCAGGTAGAGGGTCCCATCGACACGAATTCGGACGCGCGGGTCGACCGCGACGTTTCGGACCCACTCACGTTCTTCGGGAACCTCCGTTCCGACGAGAAGCGACGTGGCAACATAGGCCTCGTCATCGACGACGACGATCCACAGGTTCACGGAATGCAGATCCTTCTGGCCCGTCTCCAGCTGGATCTGCGTCACGTCGGCAACGCGATTCCAATCCTCCGGCCAGCCGTGCTCCTCCCCGGAAAGGCGACCTCCCGAGAAGGGGCCGATCGGGCCGCAACCCACGCAGAGCAAAAGCACGAACAGAGACAACAACCCGCGAACACTTCGGGCGCATAGCGGCGCACCACGGTTCTTCGTCCAGAGAAGACTTTCCGCTGTCATTCAAGGCAACCTCGCCGAGTTTGTCCGGCCTGCGATCTCGTTCACATCGGCCGCCCGGCCGCTCATGGCCCTGGGCAGTGCCCGGGTGGGCTAGAAGCGATATTGACCGCCCACCGTGAAAATTCCGACGCCATCGACGTCGTCCTCATCCGTCGCATGACCGCCGCCCTCGACGAAGAATCCCAGGTGGTCTGTGGCCCAGACGTCGAAGCCGATGATGAACCGAGCAATGAACGCACTGTTGTCCCACCTCGACGTGTTATCGACTTCGAACCGACCACCGCCAATCTGGATCAATCCGTACGGCTGAATCGCGTCGGGAATCTCCTCCACCCGAAGCGCACCCAGGGGATAGAACTTGGGACCGAAGGTGAATGCGAAAAAGCTGCCGTCGCCGACATTGAATCGACCGACCTCGACCGATCCACCGCCCAGATAGGTAAAGTTCGCCTCGCCCGAGATCCACGGCAGGAAGCGGTAGCCACCCGTCATCGTGAAGCCGCCGCTGGCGTTGTTGTCGACATTATTGCCGTCGAAGTCGATCTGGCCGATGGCGACGCCGAACTGGGCGTAGGGCCCCTCGTATTCGTAGCCCTGACCGGATTTCTGTTGGGGCGTCTGTGTCTGCGCCACGCTCGTGTGTGCCACGATCAGGCTCGATGCGACGATCAGCACGACGCTCGAAAGACGGGTCAATCGATTGATATCCATCTTCATCAAATCCTTCATTTTTTTGATCCCCCCACACGATCGGGCGAGCATCCGACTGGATACGGCGCCATCCACCATGTCCCCCGGACACTCACGCGATTCGTTTTCATGAGCATAGAGGTTACGAGGTGAATTTCACGCTCGTCGTGACATCAATCACGGATGACCGGCGTTCAAAGTGCATGCGGCTATATGCGGCGAGCTATTCGCGGCAAGTCGCGGCAAAAAGTCACGAGCGATCGAGGCCCGGGATGGTGACCTCATTGCCCTTCTGCATGCTTGGTTTCCTCGGTCGATCGATAGACGGTTCGACCGCGCGCGAATGTCTCGAGGATGGCGATCTCGCCGATGTCCGCGGATGGGACCACCCGGGGATCCGCTGCCAGGACGACGAGATCGGCCTGCTTCCCGATCGAGATCGAACCCTTCCGGTCCTCCTCGAAGTAGCCGTAGGCGGCGCCGAGAGTCACGGCATGAAGCGCATCCTCGACGCTGATCCGCTGTTCTTCGCCCAATACGAAGCCACTTCGCGTACGACGTTCGACTGCAATCTCGAGCAGGCGCATGATGTCGGGAGGGACGATGGGTGCATCGTTGTGAATTGTGAAGGCAAGCTCTCGATCGATCGCTGAACGGAGCGGGCTGATCCGCAAGGCCCGATCGTCCCCGAAGCTTTTTCGATGCCAATCTCCCCAGAAATACGGATGGGCCGCAAAGAACGACGGAACAATCCCGAGCCGCTTCATCTCGTCCAGCTGGTCTTCCCGGGCCAGCTGGGCATGAATCGCCACGGATCGATGGTCGATTTCTTCATCACCCACTTCCAGGTCGACCCCTTCGATCATCAGATCGATCGCCGCATCGCCATTCGCATGCGCGAGAAACGGAATTCCCGCGCGAATCAGACGGCCCGCCTGCGTTTTGTAGAGATCAGGATCCACGGTGGCATACGCGACGTAGTCAGGAGCCGCGCCGGGCGGGCCCTCGTCATAGGGTCGCGTCAGCCATGCCGTTCTACCCTGGGGCGATCCATCCAGAACAAACTTCACACCCGCCACGCGGACACCGTTCAGATAGTCTCGGCTGTATCCAATCTCCTCTAGAGAGACCCCATCCTCCATCTGGTTGCCAACAATATAAGCTGCAACGTCGATCGGAAGAGGTCGCTCTGCCGCCACAGCACGAAGACCGGCCACCATTTCGGGACCTGAAGCGCCGTCCTGAATCGTTGTGATCCCGTACTGGGCGTGTTGGGCGATGGCCCTGAAAACATCTCCCGCGAACTTTTCTGGCGAAACGCTCCCGGCGACCAGTTTTGTCAGCGGACCGAGCGCGGCCATCTCTTCGAGGACGCCGTTCGGCTCTTGTGTTCCGGGGCGGCGGCGAATCACTCCCCCCGGCGGATTGGGCGTCTGGGCATCGAACCCGAACAACACCAGTGCCGCGGAATTGGCGGTGACCAGATGACCCGAAACATGCAGCAGGGCGATCGGGTGATCCGGGGAAGCACGGTCGAGATCGTCTCGGTTTGGGTGTCTTCCCTCTTCGAGCAGAGAATCGTCATAGCCATATCCCATGACGAGCTCGCCGGCCGGAATTTCGCGCTCGGCAATCCGATCGCGCAATGCCTCTACGATGTCGTCGATCTTCTGCATCGAACCGACAGGCGGCGAAGATGCGTTCACGAAATCGAGGAACTGCATCACCAGACCGAGATGACCGTGGGCATCGATGAAACCGGGCAACAGCGCCCGATCCCCGAGTTCGACAACACGCGTCGATTCCCCGATCAGGCCTTCGAGCTCATTTTTCGACCCGATCGCAACGATCGACTCACCCCGAACAGCGACTCCCGTCGCGCCCTCTGTAGCGGAATCGACCGTCAAGATATGGTCACCCAGAAAAACGACATTGGCCGGTTCTTCGGGGGGGAGATCCGAATTCTGCGTGCAACCGACGATCGACACCGCACACACGAGCAACAAAAGAAGGTTCATTTTCATTATTCACACTCCGTGGCAATCAGATCGAGGCTTTGCTCGAGATGAGCGATCCGATCCTTCGTCGATCGGCCCGGCGCGGAGAGCCGAAGCACGTCGACCCCCGCATCGCGGAACGCACGCAGCCGAGCCCGAACCATCTGCTCGGTCCCGATCATATTGGCCGCGAGCAGCATCTCATCGGGGACCGCCGCGACGGCCTCTCGTTTCTTACCCGAGACCCATAGCGCCTGCACCTCTTTGGCCGCGTCCTCGAAACCGGCTCGCGCATAGGCGGCGTTGTAGAAGTTCGTCTTCGCCGACCCCATCGCACCGAGTGTGAAGGCCATGCCCTGTCGGTACTTGTCGAGTAGCCCCTCGACGTCTTCCGAAATTTCCAGATTCCCGCCCACATGAATCTCGATATCAGAGAGGCTTCGATTCGCACGTTCAGCGCCACGCCGAATCGGTTCGAGCATGGCATCCGCACGCTCCGGAATGAACGAAGTTCCGAGCCACCCGTCCGCGACCTCACCCGTCAGCTCGAGCGACTTCTCGCCCAGTGTCGCCAGATAGATCGGCAGCTCCGGTTTGGGCGTCATCGAGAGCCGTAACGCCTTGCCTTCCCCGCCCCGGCGCGGAAGCTGGAAGTGCTCACCCTCGAACTCGAGCTTCTCACCCGAAAGCGCCATGCGCACGATCGCCACGTACTCGCGGAGTCGACCGAGCGGGCGTTCGAAGGCTGCGCCGTGTAGTCCCTCCACGACCTGCGGCCCACTCAGCCCAAGACCCAGACAGAAGCGATCCCCGGACAACTTGGCGAGGGAGAGCGCGGTCATCGCGGTCATCGCTGGCGTCCGCGAACTCACCTGCATGATGCCCGTCCCGAGCCGAATTCGATTCGTGCACCCCGCCAGATAGCCGAGCGAGGCCACTGAATCCATGCCCCAGGCTTCGGCGGACCAGGCCGAATCGACTCCGAGTCGATCCGCGGCCTCGACGAATTCGACGAGACCATCCCAACCCTCACCGTCGTAGTACGCACTGCCGATCGAAATCGATGCTTTCATGAGTCTCCAGGGCTGTGAAGTCCGTGGCCCTATTCAAGGACGAGAGCAAGGTCAAAGGCAAGGACGACAGCAAGGTCGAGGTCGAAAATGCGAGCATATCGCGTTCCAGCTACTTTCCCGCGCGACTCGTTTCGTGGAGACCGATAGATGGCAACCTTTGGATTGGTGGTGGGCGGCGGACCGGCGCCGGGAATCAACGGCGTGATCAGTGCAGCGACTCTCGCCGCACGCCAGCAGGGCGCACGGGTGATCGGCATCCTTCAGGGCTTCGAGTGGCTGATGCAGGGGGACATCGACCACATCGTCGAGCTGGACGCTGCGGCGGTCTCCCGTATTCACGAACAGGGTGGATCGATCCTGCGCACATCGCGCGCCAACCCGACACGCGATCCGGCCAATCTCGAACGCGTCGTCCAGGGACTCCAGAAGCTCGGCATCGATCATCTGATCTCGATCGGTGGCGACGACACCTGTTTTTCGGCGAAGACGGTTGCCGAGGCCGCCGGCGACGGGCTTCGCGTCGCGCACGTCCCCAAGACCATCGACAACGATCTTCCTCTGCCGCTCGGTATCCCGACCTTCGGGTTCGAAACCGCTCGCGCAACGGCGGCAGGAATCCTGAGCACGCTCCTCGAGGACGCGCGGACCGCAAGTCGCTGGTACATCGTCGTCTTGATGGGGCGCAATGCCGGACATCTCGCGCTCGGTGCGGCGCACTCGGCTGGCGCGACGCTCGCGGTCGTCGCGGAAGAGTTCGGGCAGGAGAAGATCCAACTCGACCGCCTAGCGGGCATGGTAGAGGGATCGATTCTGAAGAGTACCGCCGCGGGCCAGCCCCACGGCGTCATCGTCCTCGCCGAAGGACTGGGCGAATGTATCGATCCCAGAGATCTCTCGGCGCTGCCCGATCTGCCGCTCGACGAGCACGGTCATATCCGGCTCGCAGAGCTACCGCTGGGCAAGCTGGTCCGAGACCGTGTGCAGAAGGGCCTCGCGGAGCACGGAATCTCGGCGACGATGGTCGTGAAGGACGTCGGCTACGAGCTTCGTTGTGTAACTCCCAATGCCTTCGACCAGGACTACACGCGCGATCTCGGCGCGGGCGCGGTCGCCACGCTGCTCTCCGGAACGGCGAACGTCATGATCACCCGCCAGAACCAACAAATCATCGCCTTGCCCTTCAACGAAATTCTCGACCCCAAGACCGGCAAGACGCGCGTACGCATGCTCGATACGGAAACCGAGAGCTTCGCAACGGCGCTGTCCCTGCAAACACGCCTAACATCGAAAGATTTCGAAGACAGCCAACGGGCCGAGAAGATCGCGGCGGCGAGCGATCTAGGTCTGGCGGCGTTGAAAAAGCGCTTCGCCTGACCCTCGAATAACGCAGATAGCAAGCAAAGAGCGATCCGGTCGGCCAGCGATCAGCCGACCAGCTCGGTGATGTAGGGCGCGAACGAACGGACCATGAGATAACTCACTCCACCCACCACGGCCGCCGCAAACAACCCCACACCCAATGGCCGGAAGCCCAGGCCCCGCAGTCTCGTGAAGCTCGTACCGAGCCCGACCGCCGCCATCGCCACCGCGAGACACAAGGTCGCGGTCTTCGTTGCCCAGCCGATCAGCTGCGCCCAGGCCTCTGGGCTCAGGATGCCGAAGGGTCGCTCGCCCAGATCACCCAGCGTCCTGAGCAGGCTCATGGCCAGGAAGCCAAAAACGAACATCGGCAGCGCCGCTCGAATCTGGGATCGGATCGATCCAGTGGAACTCGAGCGATTCGAGTAGAAGGCCATCAACGGAATCACGGCCAACATGAACATGTTTCGCTGGAGCTTCGTGACCGTCGCCGTATCCAGAACCTCAGGGGTCCCGAACTGCGCGAGATAGACCATTCCGGCCCCTGCGACCTGCGCCGTGTCGTGGATCGCCGTGCCCATGAACAGGCCAACGAGGCTCGACTCGCCGTCGAACAGGTAGTGGCCGAGAAAGGGGTAGAAGATCAGGGCGATGAGGCCAAAGACCGTAATGCAGCCGACCGCATAACTAACCTCGTCATCCGTCGCTTCGATCACGGGGGCCATCGCGACGATCGCCGAGTTTCCGCAGATCGCCGTCCCCACAGCAATCAACGTCGCAAGCCGCGGCGGAAGACCGACTGCGGCGCCGACGCGGGTCACCAGAAAGAGCGCCGTCGCGATACAGACGACGACGATCGGCAGGGCAACCAGCCCGATTGCTCCGGTCGTCGCGAGACTCAGACGGATTCCGAGCAGGGCGACACCGATTCGAAGGACCTTCTTCAGCGCCAGCTGAAGCCCGGCTTCGTAGACCGTCGGGAGTCCGATAGCGTTTCGCAGAAGCAGACCGAGAAGGATCGCGACGAGAATCGGGCTCAGGGGTGTCTTGTCGAATCCCAGCGCGGCACTCGGAAGGTCCGCCAGAATCCGACCCGCCATCGCGATCAACAGAGCCAGGGCGAGGCCCGGCATCGTCGTTCCGATCAGTCCGAATATGTGATTGCCGTAGCGCTGCCACGCCGACCAGCTTTCGCGCTCGACGTTCGTTTCGGCCGGACCCAACCAATCCGGAACGCCTTCCAGGCTGTCGAGCCAACGGAAGAGTTCCGGATTCTTGTACGGGTCACCGAGACCCGCCGCCGGTCGGACCTTGTCCATCGGCCTTTCAGCCCACCTTGCCCTGGAACAACGAAATCATGTTGTAGATCAGAGCCGGTCGATCGTTTCCAACGACGTGGATCGCGGTCTCCTGTTCGACGCGCGTGCCCTTCTTGCCCGCGTCGGCCGCAACCAGACGACTTCGGGAATGGATCTTCGAACCCGCCGGCACGGGGCTGAGGAAGCGAAGTTTGTCAGAGCCGTAGTTGACGGCGTTGCCGAAGCCGACGACCGCATAGGGCGCCTTGGCCAGCCCGCTCATCATCGGAAGCAATGAGAGGGTGAGAAAACCGTGAGCGATCGTCGTGCCGAAGGGGCTTTCCTTCTTGCAGCGCTCGACGTCGAGATGGATCCATTGGTGGTCGCCGGTCACTTCGGCGAATTTGTTGATCATGTCCTGCGAGATCTCGACCTCGTCACCAAACTCGCCGTATTCCTCGCTGACATGCTTCTGGAGCGCGGCAATGTCGTCGAATTGGATCTTTTCCATGGGGGTCTCCTCAAGTTGGGTCCGCGGTCGGGGGAATTCACCTGACCGGCGGGGTCCAGGGTGTTGGATCGGGACCCATTGCTATCACAGCAGGCAGGGTGGCGCGATCGAGTTCGAGGAGCGCACCTGAGGCAATTTGGGACAAGTTCGGGCGGGATGGACAGGACGTCAGCCCCGCAGGCCCTTTCGAAGGTGCTACATATAGGCGCCCCTCAGATGGAGATTCCTCGAATGCTCGACCTCATGAACATTGCACGCACCGAAGCCGACGGCGGCGACCTTCTCGGACTCCTCTCTGGACTCTACGAGCCGAGCAAGATTCGACCGGACGGCTATCCGGATGCGGTGATCTGGCAGGGCGGAAGCTTTTCGGGCGACGCCAAGCCCGTTGCCCACGCGCTGACCGACGCCTACGCGATGATCGGAACGATTGCAGCGGCCGACGTGCTCGGACTGCCTTTCTATATGGTGCCGATGTGGTCCCAGTACCGACACGACCTCGATCTGGCCCCACTGAGCTGGTTCGGGAACATGCCGTGTACCTCGATCAAATGGTCGACCGCCGGCGATGCCTATGTGAACGACGGCAAGGGCGGCCGCGTCGTGGTCAAAGGCAAGTCGGGCAACGCCCCGCTCCGCACCCAGGCTGGAGTCTTCTGCAACGTTCGACCCTACGGATGCATCACAGTCGTCCGAGCCATGCCGTGCCTGCCCTACTCCCAGGACCGAGAGGCCTTTGACGTCGACGCGAAGACGGGCATCGTCCATTCCGAGATGAATACCCCCGGCATCCAGATGGCCTACGCCTGTCGCCTCTTTCTCAAGATGGTGAACGAGACGGGCAAGCTCGGGCGCGTCGCCTTCAAGCCCACCCAGGCCATGGAGGATGGCATCAACGCCGGCCTTCTCTCGTGGATGCTGCAAGGCACTAAATTCAACGTCGGACGCAAATACGCCGTCGACGGCTACGTCGAACATCGCGAACGAGTCGACCGCATCATCAATCTGCTCCCAGCCGACTTCAAGGACGGCATGGAGAACTGGACCGGCCAGGTCGAGCAGCACATTTCGGATACCAATTACGGCCTGCTGCTCTGGGACCTGATCGAAAAACAGGACGCCATCATTCTGGCCACGGACCTCGATGGGGACCGCTTGACAGACCTGTTGGCGGACGTTTCCGATCCGCTCCGCCGATTCGGCCAGCTCCTCATCGACCATGTCGGCGCAAAGAAGAACATGGACGATGTCTGGGGCGAGATGGGCTACACGACCGGAAACGGGCGCGACATGACCTCTGTCATGTACCGAATGGAAGGTCCGCCGATTCACGAGCAGACGCTGGGCTCCGCGGATGCCATGCTGCTCCGGCTTCTCGACGGCGACGAGTCACTTGGCGGAACCAAGAAGCCCTACGATCCGCGCATTCATTTCGTGTTGATTCGCGACGCGTACCTCGATGCGAATCCGGGAAACAAGGCGGTCGCCGACTTCCTGAATGATGCGCTCGACAAGTTCGACGAGATCTACGGCGGCGAGCGACCTGGGTTCCTCGAAGGGTACAAGGCGCTCAAGGAGAGCGTGACGCCCTGGGGTGGGTAGCAATCCGCGCACACCGGGGTGAGGTTGTGCCAGGTGGACCGGGTGGTGAAGCCTGGCGCTCGCCGGTCGACTTCGGCGGTTGGTTTGGCATGATGCATCGAGGCGGGGTGCTGCCGCCTGCGTCTCCAGGCGAGCGCCAGACTTCCCCGCCCGATCCACTCGGGCCGCTTTCGCTTCGGGTTTCCGCGGGTTGGCCGTGAACGCGATGCGGCCGGAAGGCTCGGCCCTTTTCGGAGGATGATCCGGCGACAAGCGGCCTATTCTATTGGGATGGGTGATTCTGTGATCTTGCGGTCGGCGTTCATCAACGCCTTTGTTGTGCTTGCCGTGGTTGTTGGCTTTGTCATCGGGTCAGTCGACTCGGTGATGGCGGCGGACACACTGGAGCGGCCGCATATTCTGGTGATTCTTGCAGATGATCTTGGCTGGAAGGATGTGGGGTACCACGGGAGCGAGATCGAGACGCCTCATATCGATCGAATCGCGCAGGCGGGGGTCGAGCTCGACCGGTTCTACGTTCAACCCACTTGTAGTCCGACCCGCTCCGCCTTGATGACGGGCAAATCGCCGATGCGACTGGGCATCATTCGACCGATCTCCAAGAACCAGCGAACCGGCCTCCCCCTCGAAGAGACGATCCTTCCGCAATACCTCGCCCGCTCGGGCTACCAGCCGCTGATGGTCGGGAAGTGGCATCTCGGACATTACACTCCCGACTACTTCCCCCAGGCCCGCGGCTTCGAGCATTTCTATGGGCATGTCACGGGTGGAATCGGATATTGGGACCACAATCATGGCGGAGGACATGATTGGCAGCGCAACGGAGTGACGCTGCGCGAAGAGGGTTACTCGACCAGATTGATCGCGGACGAGGCCGTCCGCGTCCTCGAGACGAGAGACCGATCTCGACCGACCTTCTTGTATCTGGCCTTCAATGCCCCGCATCTCCCGAACGAAGCGCCTGAAGAATCAATCGCAAAATATGCAACGATCGAGAACGAAAGACGGCGCATCCATGCGGCGATGGTGAGTGAGCTCGACTCCGCGATCGGACGAGTACTCGATACCTTCGAGAACGAGGGAATGCTCGAGAATACAATCGTTCTGTTTTCGAGCGACAATGGTGGACTCGTACCCGAAGCCTCACCGCCGGGTCTCCGGAAGTTCGCGGGCCTCCTGGCGGACCTATTCGGTCGTCCGGTGCCGATCGATGGGTTGGAGTTCGTGGTCACGAACGTGAACGACGGTGCAAGCGACAACAACCCCTTGGCCGGCGGAAAGGGGAGTGTCGCGGAGGGCGGCAGCCGCGTTCCCGCCGCGGTCTGGTGGCCGGGCCGGCTCGAGAGCGGAACTCATCAGGGTTTCATGACGATGTCGGACGTTCTGCCCACGCTCCTCGATGCAATCGGAGCTGGGGAATCGATTCCTCCGGACCTCGATGGGCGCAGCCAATGGGCGTCGCTCCGCGGCGATGCGACCGGAAGCACGACGCCCGATTACGTCACGACCGGATACGCTGGCGTCGCTCTCTATCGCGCACCCTGGAAGCTCGTCGATCCCGAGTCGCCCCGTCTCTATCACATCTACGACGACCCCCTCGAGGAAAAGGACCTGGCGGCCGACCGCCCGCTGATCGTCGACGAGCTGGTCACCGCCGCCAACGCCTGGCCTCGGGGACCGGAATCGGGAGAATCAATGTTCCGTATCATCGTGGACCCCGACTCCTTCGGCGGACCGGAGGATCGTGAACCCTGGGCCGACGTCGCACGGGAACACGCGAATGACCCCAATGTGGAGGAACCGAATCAATGAGCCTAGGCAGCGACGACATGATCCGCATTCTGCAGCTCTACTCCCGCTACAGCACCGCGATCGACACGGGTGACGGCGCGGGCTTCGGCGCCTGCTTCGCCCCCGACGGCCTATTTGACAGCGGCATCGGCGTTTCAGAGGGCCAGAAGGCGATCGGCGAGTTTGCAGTCCAGACGCATTCCGCCATGCCGGGCATGCGCCACAACGCAACCAATATCGTCATCGAGGGTGACGGCCAGACCGCGACGGGCTCCGCCTTCCTGATCGGGTACCTCGTCGACGGCGGTTACAAAGTCATCACGACAGGCCGCTACACTGACGAACTCACGAAGACCAACGAAGGCTGGCGCTTCAGCAAGCGCGTCTACATAGCAGACGGTTAGTCGGCTCCCTCATTGGCGCGATCGGCAGAACCGGCAAGATTCGCACCGCGACTGTCGACGACATCGAGCTTCAGGGGAATACAATGAATCTACTCGCACCCTACCGCGTGCTGGACCTGACCGATGTTCGCGGCCAGATCGCCGGCATGGTGTTAGGTGACCTGGGTGCCGATGTCATTCGCGTCGAACCGCGTGGCGGCAGCCCGGCGCGCGGCGTTGGGCCGTTGCTCCCCGACGGCCCGGAGTCTGAACGCAGTCTGAGCTTCGCCGCATACAATCGCAACAAACGCTCGATCGAAATCGACTTCGATTCCAATGAGGGTTGCAGCACCTTCCTCGACCTCGTTGCCGGCGCCGACTTCGTTCTCGACTCCGGCCCGCCGAGCCTGCTCGATGAAGCCGGCCTCGGCTTCGAGCGCTTGATCCGGGCCAATCCCCAACTCGTCCACGTTCGCATCACACCCTTTGGAAGCGACGGCCCCTGCGCCAATCTGCCTGCCGCCGATTTGACGATTGCGGCGCTCGGTGGCCCGATGTCCGTCCAGGGAGAGCCCGTCCGACCGCCCGTGCGAATAAGCGTGCCCCAGGTCTGGCGACAGGCGGGTGCAGAGGCGGCCGTCGCCGCCATGATCGGCCATGCTCGAATGCGAACGACCGGCAAGGGCGTGTTCGTCGATGTCTCGGCACAGGCCACGATGACCTGGACGATGTTGAACGCAATGACCGCGCACGCCATTCAGGGCCGCGACTTCGAGCGCCAAGGCGCGACGCTTCAGATCGGCCCCGTCGACTTCCCGCTCTGCCACCCATGCAAGGACGGCCACGTGATGGCGCTCGCCCTCGGCGCGCTCTTCATGAAGCTGAAGCCGTGGATGTTGCAGGCCGGGATCATCGACGAGGCGTGGATCGCGCGCGAAGACTGGAGCACCTATGACTACCGGATCTTCCGCGGCGGCGATTTCGCGATTCCACTCGAGGAACTCACAGAGACCTTCCGACGATTCTTCGCGACGAAGACCAAGCACGATCTCTTCATTCCGGGACTCGAGATCGGAGCCACCATCGCGCCGGTACTGACCCTCGACGAGATGCTCGATTTCGAGCATCTCGAAGACCGGAAATATCTCATCGACATCGAATTGCCGTCGGGCCAGACCGTGCGCGCGCCGGGCGCCTTCGCCCGCCCGTCGAATACCGCCCTCGAAATCCGTTATCGCGCGCCGAGACTCGGCGAACACACGGAAGAGATCCTCGACGAACTCGAGAAATCGCCGCACAAGCGAATTCCGCTCCAGGCGAGCGAACCGAAGCCCGCGCTTCCACTCGAAGGGCTCAAGGTCGCCGACTTCAGCTGGGTCGGTGTCGGTCCGATCTCTGGAAAATACCTTGCGGACCATGGGGCGAACGTGATTCGGATCGAATCCTCGACCCGCGCCGACACGCTACGCGCGGCCGGTCCCTACAAGGACAACGAGGCCGGCTGGAATCGTTCGCATTTCTTCGGCGAGTTCAATACCTCAAAGCGAAGCCTGGCCCTCGACCTCAAACACGAACGCGCCGCAGAAGTCACCGAGCGGATACTCGAATGGGCCGATGTCGTCCTCGAAAGCTTCACACCCGGTGCGATCGACCGGCTCGGCATCGGATACGAAGCAGCGCGGGCCGCCAATTCGGGAGTCGTGATGGTCAGCACCTGCCTTCTGGGCCAGACGGGACGTTGCGCGTCGATGGCGGGCTATGGCTATCACGCAGCCGGCGTCGCTGGCTTCGTCGAACTGGCCGGTTGGCCAGACATGGCGCCGAGCGGACCGTGGAATGCCTATACCGATACGATCGCGCCCCGCTTCCTCGTCACAACGCTGCTGGCCGCGCTCGACCACAAACGGCGTACCGGCGAAGGACAACACATCGACCTCGGCCAGATGGAGGCCGCCCTCCACTTTCTCGCACCCGAGATGCTGGCCCGGCAACTGACGGACCGGCGTTTCACACGAAACGGCAACCGCTCAGCCGACGCGGCGCCGCAAGGTGTCTATCCATGTGCGGGACACGATGAGTGGTGTGCGATCGCCGTCGAAGACGACGATCAATGGCGCGCGCTCCGCAGTCTGCTCGGAGATGCCGAATGGATGCGCGCCGCCGAGCTCGAGACCGTGCCGGGACGATTCGCGGCACACGATCGACTCGACGAGGCCCTGGCCGACTGGACTCGCGAGCAGAAACCCCGAGACGCCATGAACAAACTCGCCGCCGCCGGCGTTCCCGCTGGCCATGTCCAGCGAAGTCGCGATCTCCAGACTGACCCCCAGCTTCGACACCTCGGATTTCACCGGGAATTCGATCACGCCGAGATGGGACGCATTCCCTATAGCGGACACCAGTTCCGGGTCAGCGGCTACGACGGCGGCCCACGCTTCGCCTCACCCCTTCTTGGCGGCGAAAGCTTCGAGATCCTCGCAGACGAGTTGGGCATGAAACCGGAAGACATTGCCGACTTGATGGCCGCCGGCGCGATCACATAGCCGGATCCAACAGCCCATTCCAATCGCTCGTTCCGACCGATCAGCGTCCTTTACACATGCGTGGCGATCCCCCACGATCCCGGCCATGTCGAGAACGACCTCGGATGCTCCGGCTCTTTCGTCGAGCGGAATGAGTCTGGCCATCGCCTGCTATCTCGCCTGGGGCCTGGTTCCCGTCTACTGGAAGGGGGTCGTCGAGATCCCCGCCGCCGAAGCGCTCATCCCACGCATCCTGTGGACTTTTGTTCTTCTCTGGATCGCCACCCTAATAACGGGTCGCACCTCCGAGACCTGGGCAGAAGGAGGTCGCGAATGGGGCTGGACGATGCTCGCCGCCCTCTTGCTTGCCGGAAATTGGGGCATCTTCGTCTACGCCGTGCAATCCGATCAGGTCATCGCGTCGAGTCTCGGCTACTACATCAACCCATTGGTGAGCATCCTGCTCGGTCTCGTGATTCTGGGCGAGCGACTCAATCGAATACAGGCATTCGCCATCTTCACCGCCGCGCTAGGCGTCGGAACCCTCACGATCCAGCTCGGCGAACTTCCCTGGCTCTCCCTCGTGCTCGCGATCAGCTTCGCGACCTACGGGCTCATCCATAAACTCCACCCCCAGCCACCGCTGGCAGGACTGACGCGAGAGATGCTCGTGCTGTCGCCGCTCGCGTTCCTGGCATTCGCCTACCTCTTTGTCCGTTCCGGTTCACCGCTGGTCAACGCCTCTCTCGGCGACCACCTCTACCTCTCGCTATCGAGCGTCGTCACAGCCGTCCCGCTCCTGCTCTTTCACGCGGCCACGCGCCGACTCCCGCTCGTCGCTGTCGGCATGTTCCAATACATCGCGCCGACGATCACGCTCATCCTCGCGACCGTCGTCTACCGGGAACCTTTTTCGAGCGCGCATGCCATGGGGTTTGGACTCGTCTGGATCGGACTCGCTGTTTTTACATTCGACTCTTTGCGCCGTACGCGATCCGTGAGAAGGGCAGCGAGCGCAGATCCTTCCCTTTCCTGATCGCTCTCCAAGACGATTCCGCATTTTTTTCTTCGAATCTCCAATCACTGCTGATGAATTGCCTCGTCTCGACCCGCGATAGGCAACTCGCCCCGGGTCTCCCCGGTCGCACACGGGAATCGATCGCAGCCGCGATGTGCAAAGTCACGCAAGCCGAATGAAGGATTGCGTCCAGAGCGGCTCTCGATGCCGATTTCAACCGATTCAGGTTCTCGCGATGGTTGACAGCCGCAGAGCCGAATGAGAAGATCGCCCGAAATAACGAGTTCTCTACGGCGACCCGGCCGAGCGAGACGAATTGCTGAGAATGCTGAGAAGCGCGCGACGACTTACCGACGCGCCGAACGTTTCGTGGAGATGACATGACGCCCGAAGAGATCGCATTGGAGTTCGCTGAGATTTTCGACGAACTACCCGCAGATCAGATCAACGAAATGCTCGCGAAGAATATTCCCTACGAGACGATCGAGTTCTTCTCGCAGTACGCGGAAGCTTTCGCCGACGGTGCGGGCATCAAGGGCGAGACTCGCGGACGTCTCCCCAATCTGCTGCTCTTTGGATACCTGATTCGAGTGCTCGAAGAACGTCTCCTGCCCGAACCTTCCTAGCGAGCATGCGCCCCCTTCGGGCGCGATGGTCTAAGCTGGGTCGGATATGACAGACTCCAACCGACAGATCGAAATTCGAACCGAGGCGGCCCCGGCGCCGGTCGGGCCCTATTCCCAGGCGATCGGGCTGAGTGAGCTCGTATTCGTATCCGGCCAGATCCCCCTCGACCCGAAGACGGGCGAGATCGTGAGGGGAGAAATCGAGGACGAGACCCGCCAGGTGCTGGCCAATCTGAAGGCCGTGCTCGAAGCTTCTGGCAGCGAGTTGTCATGCGTGGTCAAGGCGACCGTCTATCTCACCGACATGAGTCTCTTTCCGCGGATCAATGCGGTCTACGCTGAAGCTTTCGATACCGATCCAGCGCCCGCACGAGCGACGGTCGAGGTCTCGGCATTGCCGCTCGGTGCGCACGTCGAGATCGACGCGATCGCGTTCAAGAAGTAGGTCACTCGTCGATCTGCTCGTCCGGTCGCATTTCGTATCGGCGCGCAAGACGAGGCAGATTGATACCGTTCACGAGCGCATGCGCCGCAATCGGTGCCACCAAATGACCGGTCCACTCGTAGAGCCATCCGAACGCGAACCCCATCAGGACCGCATAGACGCTCCACAACGCCAGTTCCTTGCGTGGCAGAAAATGGCACGCGCCGAAGATCAAACTCGCCCAGAAGAGCCCCACCGCCGGCTGCAACGCACCCCGAAAGAGCATCTCCTCGGCGATTCCACTCGCCAATGCCAACAGGATGGCGTCCGCGGTCCCGATCCCCGCCAGGCCCTCCCCGAGCACATCCGCGAGGGCCTCACCCAGATCCGTCCAGCGTGTCAACAACTCCGAGACCAGGACCGCAATCAAGCCGACCGCCAATCCCGCCAACACAGCCGCGGGTAGACTCGACGCGTCGCTCGCCGCCTCGGCCGAGGGATGGAGAATCGACTGTCCGGGCACAGCCATACGCCAGAGCAGCGCGGCACAGCCCATCAATCCATAGAAAACCAGTGCCGAACGGACGAAGCCCTGGGGATTGGGCTCGGACGGGTCTTCTGTCGCGCGGCTCGTTTCGTCCTCTTCACTCATTCCAGAATCTCTTCCCTCGAGTTCTTCGAGTCCACATGAACCTCCCCGGAGGGGTTCATTTTGCTTGCCGCGGGAGCAGACCGTGGGTAGCCTATTTCGGGTTGGGATCCCCACCAGAGATCCTCCGAGAATTTCGCGCGGGCTCGACCTGCCCGCATCGATCTCGGAACTCCAACGAACCAGAAGCCCTCCATAGAAGCAAACTGAACGAGGAATAGAATGGACCAGCGAGTCCCGATGACTCCGCGTGGCTACGAAGCCCTGAAAGAAGAGCTGAAGCGGCTGAAATCCGTCGACCGGCCGGCCAATATCAAGGATATCGAAGAGGCCATCGCCCACGGCGACCTCTCCGAGAACGCCGAATACCACGCCGCCAAGGAAAAACAGGCCCATATCGCCGGGCGCATGGCGATGCTGGACGACCGGATCGCCCGCGCGCAGGTGATCGACACCACGGGCAAGGAAGCTGACAAGGTGAGCTTCGGTGCCACCGTCAAGCTGTCGGACGTCGAAACGGACGATGAAGTCGTCTACACCCTCGTTGGCGAAGAAGAGGCCAACGCCAAACAGGGCCGAATTTCCGTCACCTCGCCCGTCGCCCAAGCGCTCATGGCCAAGGAAGTCGGCGACGACGTCTCGGTCAAGGTCCCAAAGGGCATTCGCGAATTCGAAGTGCTCGAAATCCGATTCGACCCGCTCTGATCGACCGACGAGTCCCCGACTCACCGCCGCCGCCCCCACCCAACCCGACTCATCGCCACGCAGACTCCCGCGGGAGGCGAACATGCCGCCTCGTGAGCGTTGCGAATGGAATCGCAGGCTCTAAACTCCGGCGGCCCGAGCATCCGTTCCCCGGTAGCTCAGCTGGTAGAGCAGGCGGCTGTTAACCGCCTTGTCGCAGGTTCGAGTCCTGCCCGGGGAGCCAGATTTCATTCAGGCCATCGAACCCAGGTTCGGTGGCTTTTTTCGTTTGGGCGGCAGCGACGGTTTCCGCAAGAAAAGCGAAGGGTTGTCTCAGCTCGGCGGTCAGCTCGCCTCCCTTCCAGGAGCAGTTCGATACTAGGAAACCGAGCAGACGCCGTTTCTCCTTGGCTTCCTGCTTTGCGAACAATCGCTGGGCGTTTCGGGCGAGTTCCAGGAGCTCGACGCCCTCTTCCAGATACGACTGGTCGGCCTCTTGGTGCTGCTCGATGTCTCGCAGGCACCGCTGCTGGTCTCGGCGCCAGTCGGCCGACATGCGATCGAAGAAAGCGGCGTCGATTCGGCCGTCGAGCTTGTCGACGTAAGCGTCATGGATGCGGTTTTGAAGGCGGTCGCCTTCATGTGGCTAATCATTGAGCCGAAATTCGTGCGGCCGGCCTGCTTCGCAGTCTCCACGTCTACGTATTCCTGGGCCACTCGGAGTCCCTCTGTCCGGGCGTAATCACGAAGCAGCTTCAGCTGGGCTGGAATTGAGAAACCCTCTTTGTCCTGTTCCTTGGACGAGACCCGTGCGTAGAGAAAGGCTTCCGGTTGGTGGGCGGAGGGATTGGTCGGCTTAAGGAAACTACTCATGGTGTTTAGTATAAACTAAACGATAAGACGGGTGCAACCTGCGGAGCGAACCCACTGGC
>CBFDDD010000071.1:0-25133 GCA_965603475.1 uncultured Myxococcales bacterium | reverse complement strand
CATCGACGGCCTCGATTTCATCGACGACTTCGATGGCTTGGATGACTTGAACCACTCCAGCGCCTTCGATGCTTTCAGGATCCTGTTCGTCAATCGTGGACGCTTCGTCGTCCAACACAGTCTCCAATGAATCGGACGCTGAATCTTCCGCTGATTCCTCCGCCACGATCGTCTCCGTTTCCGCGTCGCCCTCCACCACCACCGCGAGTGAACTGGCTGCAGGCGCCAATGCGTCTTCAGTGGCTTGTTGGAGTAACCCCTGCTCTCTCGCCATCTCATCTAGTTCGCGGAGAGTCGGCAGGTTCTTCAGATTCTCGAGTCCGAAGACTTCGAGGAAACGACGCGTCGTTCCATAGAGCATGGGTCGTCCCGGGACTTCACGTTGTCCCGCGATTCGAATCAGTTGTCGATCGAGCAGGCTCTTGACCGTCGCGCCGGCATCGACGCCGCGAACCTCCTCGATTTCGGCCCGTGTCGCGGGCTGGCGATAGGCGATGATGGCGAGCGTCTCGAGGGCTGCCTGGGAAAGTCGCAGGGCTCGCTCCTTCTGAAGCTTCTGGAGGTAGCCCGAGAACTCGGCACGCGTTCGAATCTGGTAGCCACCTGCGACCTCCCAGATTTCGAAGGCGCGATCCTGTTCGGCATATTCAGTATTGAGCTCGTTGACGAGATCCTTCGCCTGGCCCGCTTTGCAATAGGGAATGATTTCGGCCAGTTTCGCAGCGGAAATCGGTTCTGTGGAGGAGAGAATCAGCGCTTCGATGATCCTGCGCTTCTCGCTGGCTTCCATTCTACTCACTGTGACTCCTCGTTCGTACCCTCGGCGGCTTCGGTCTCTTCGGCCTTGATCCCGTTCACATCGACTCCGTGATGCGGTCGCGCCACTCGGGGTCGTCCGTATCGAGTGTGGCACGACGCATTCGAATCGGACCCTCCGGCGTACCCCGCTCCGACAATCCCTGGTAGATCCGCAACGCAGCTAGGCGGGCCAGCTCGAGCACCGCCAGAAAAGTCGCGACGAGTAGTGGTCTGCTCGGCCGGCCATTCCGTTCCGGCGAATCGAAGATTCGCATGAACTCGATCGACTCATTCGCTTCGAGCAAATCCATCACGACCATCATGCGGTCTCGTACCGTCACATGCTCGGTCTCGACCTCATGCTTCCATTCCGCCGACTCCGAGTTGTCGAGTACGTCTCGAAATGCCGCGACCAATTCGAAGATTCCGACTTCGATTTCACGTTCGGCGTCCGGAGTTCTGTCCGGTCCGGGTCCGATTACGCTGAAAACGTCACGCCCGAGCAATCGGCGCCTGGAGAGTGTTTCTGCAGCCTCCTTGAATCGCTGGTACTCGAGCAAGCGCTGGACCAACTCGGCGCGCGGATCAATGCCGTCCTCATCCTCTTGTGATTCGTTGGGCAGAAGCATCCGGCTCTTGATCAAGGCCAGGGTGGCGGCCATGACGAGATACTCGGAGGCAACGTCGAGATTGAGCTCGTCCATGAGCTCGATCGTGTCGAGATATTGCCCGGCTATTCGCGCGATCGGAATATCGGTGATGTCGACTTCGTTCTGTCGAATCAGATGCAGGAGGAGATCGAGCGGGCCTTCGAAAACAGCGAGCTTGACGGCATAGCCGTCGAGTCCGTCGGTGCGCTCATCGGGCTCCTCGCCGAGGTCCTGAAGGGCACTGGTCGCCGTCATATCCGTTGCGCTCATCGGCTACGGTCCATCTACGGTTCATCCTGGCGCCTGGGGGAGGACTTGGATGACAGAACGTTTCTCGGCGTTGGCCTTGTATTCCATTTCGGGCTCGTCCGGCGCCGTCGGCCGAATCAGACTGGTAAGGTCTGATGTCGACTCCAACACGCCCACCAGAATCCGGTCGATCAGTGTCTGTCGCCAGAAGTATCCGCAATTGCACTCCTGTGGGCAACTTTTTGTCTCTTCGGCTCTCTTTCGGGGGCTCCAGTACCACGACGAGAAGCGCGTTTTGCAATTTCCTCTGCCAATGCGAGGGCTTCTTCTCGATTCGCGATTTCGCCATCGAGAAACCCCGCTCGAATCCGTCCCAACGCACGACCGACGTCGGGGCCTGTGAGCCCGAGTTCGGTCAGCTCCGCACCGCCAACCGGAGCCCGCCGTCGCCGGTCCTCAGCTCCCCAGCGTAGAATCCGACGTCGAACCGAGCCGTTCGCGAGTGCGTAGAGCGCCTGCACGGTCTCCTCTGGAAGATCTCCGAGAGCGGCATCCACGGCGCCGCGTCCCCGTGCTCGTCCCAGGGCGCGAAGGGTTCGATCGGCGTCACGTCCAAACTGAACGATCCGCCGCGCCTGTTCCCCTCGAACTGAGAATCGTTCGAGCGTCCGCCGCCGCAGTGCAGCGGGCAAAGGTGCGAGCCAGATCGAGAGACCGGCGACCCACGACCGCCATCGCGGCGCCGGCCATTCAGGTACGGCAATCACGCGTGAGAGTCGTCGCAGGGGAACCAGACGGTCCGGCCCAAGCGATAGCCCTGGCTCGAGAGCGGGTAGAACGTGCCAATCGGATAGTGCACGCAACACGTGACCGACGTGTACGCCTCGCCGCGCCTCTTCGAATGTCAGCTGCAGTTCGCGTCTCCACCGCTCGCCGCTGACTGCCCCAAACGCCCCGTCTCGTAGCGCGTCTCGAAGCACATTTCTCGATTTGCGATCCAGGGAGAAGCTCAGTCGGGCCGCGAGACGTGCGGCCCGCCAGACGCGGGTCGGGTCGTCGTGAAAGCTTCGTGGGTGAAGGATGCGTAAGCGTCGCTGGCGAAGGTCTTCTATTCCCCCCTCGAGATCGACGATTGGCATCGACCTCGACGGATCCGGCGCGTGGAGTGTACAGATCAGCGCATTGATGCTGAAGTCCCGACGCCGCATGTCTTGTGCCAGGCTGCCCGCCTCTACGTCGGGCAGCGCTCCGGGCTGGGCATAGGTTTCATGGCGAAGCTGCGCCAAATCGATCTGTGCGCCGGGCGCCTCGATTCGAACGGTGCCGAATCGATCGTGCGAAACGACTTCCAGATTCTCGCCAGTCGCCGCTAGCGCGCGGGCATCCCCCTCGACAACGAGATCGACATCGACGAGCTCGCGCTCGAGCAACAGATCGCGGACCGGGCCTCCGACGAGATGAATCGCCGTCTTGCGGGCCGCCGCAACCTGGGCGATCCGCAAAAGCAATGCACCGGTTTCATCCGGGACAGCTGCAAGGATGTCTTCGAGACTGAGACTCCTCTTCACTGACTCGTGCCTGACCCACGTGGATGCCGAGACTCGACGGTCTGCCTGAGCTTCGCGCGGCTTACGTGGGTATAGATCTCGGTGGTCGAAAGATCCGCGTGTCCCAACATCGTCTGAATCGCGCGAAGGTCAGCCCCTCCTTCGAGTAGATCGGTCGCAAATGCGTGACGAAGGACGTGAGGCGAAACCCGTTCGCGCGCAATTCCGGCTTTCGTGGCGTGCTGACGTATTCGCAAAAAGAAGTTCTGGCGCGTCATCTTGCGCCCTCTACGTGTCAGAAACACCGCATGATCATGGTCGAGCCGGTCGCCGAGAAGGATCGGGCGGGCCTCTTCGAGGTAGACCGCGAGAGAATTCGCAGCGACCTCGCCCATCGGGACGACTCGCTCCTTGCTGCCCTTGCCAACGACACGAAGCAGGAGTCCTCGGAGATCGACGGCGGCGATCGGCAAGCCAACGAGTTCCGACACGCGGAGTCCCGCCCCATACAAGATTTCGAGCATCGCCACGTCTCGCAGTCCCAGGGGCCCGTCGGAACGGGCAGACTCGATCAATGCCGACGTCTCCTCCTGTTGAAGGATGCGCGGAAGAGCGCGGACCTGCTTTGGTGTCTGGAGCCCTTCGAGTAGCTCCGAATCGACCGCACCCTGCTCCTGCGCATGGCGGAGAACCCGTCTCACCGCGACCAGTATCCGCGCACGCGAGCTCGCGGCCATCTGACGATCATCGAGGTAGGAAGCGAATGTCGACAGATCGCGCGGCGAGATGTCAGCCACTCGAACGACGCCCCGCTCCCCGAGGTGCGCTCTCAGATGCCGAAGATCTCCGGCGTAGGCCTCGACCGTTCTCGGCGACAGGCCTTCCTCTACGGCGAGGCGTGTCAGGAACGCATCGCAGATCTCTTCTAGCGGAGTCACGGCGACCGTCTCGGGACTAGCCACGGACACCGCCTTCCAGAGATCCTCGGACCGCTTCGAGAAGTGCTTCACGAAGTCGGTCCAAGCGCCTGTGATCCTTGATCTTTTTCGCGTTTTCATCCTTGAGGTAGAATGTGTCCGTGACCTGATCCTTGATGGTGGCGGCCTTGGAGATGTAGATCTCGAAACCATGCTCCCCGATCGTGCGGGTCGCATCGTAGAGCAGACCCAGGCGGTCATCGGCGATCACATCGACAAGCGTGTAGAAATCAGACTCCGTATTCGAAACCAGTACGCGCGCGTCCTTACGCGAGGGCGGACGCGTGGTGCCGACCGGGCGCCGGCGGCGCCGGACCAGGTCCCCCACTTCGACCTCTCCAGCAAGCACCGAGTCCAGGGCCGAGTCCACTTCCCGCCAGACCATCTCACGTTCCCCGGGACCGCCGCGCGGGGTATGGGTTCGGTAGATCTCGAGAGCCAAACCACCCTTCGTCGTGTAGACGTGTGAGCCGAGGATATTGAGACCGCAGGCCGTCAATACGCCGGCAACCTGGCTATACAGCCCATGGACGTCGCTCGTGCAGAGAATGAACTCGGTAAAGCCACCCTTCATGTCCCGGTTCGCGGTCACCACCCGCGTTGCGGTGCCATAGCGCAGTACGAGTTGAGAGTGTCGGGCGATCTGACGCGGCGTATGCGACAGAAAATAGCGCCGCGGCAACTCGGCAAAAAGTGAATCGATCTTGGCTTCGCCGACGCCCAGTCGAACGAGTTCCTCCCGTGCTCCGTCCCTGCGGCGTTCGACCCGCGCCTCGAGCAACGCGACCGCCTGGTCCTCGCGCTCGGCACCGGTCTCCAGCATCTCCGCAGTCCGCTCATAGAGCTCCCGCAGCAGCTGTCCTTTCCAGTCTGTCCATGCCTCGACGGACGAAGCACGAATATCCGCAAAGGTTGCCAGGTAGAGATTTCGAAGATTCGTACGATCACCGCAGATCTGCGCAAGTTCGAGAATCAGCTTGGCGTCGGAGAGATCCCGACTCTGTGCGAGATGGGACATCAATAGGTGATGTTGGACGATGAACAAGACGCGGGCGGCTCGGTCCTTCGAGAGCCCAAGGCGCTTGATTGCGGGCTGTGCGCGAACCACGCCTTTGTTCGAGTGATCTCCTCCGAACCCCTTGCCAATATCATGCAGCAGGCATCCGAGAAAGAGCACGCTCCGGTCCTCCACCTCCTGCATCAATTCGGTGAGTTCGGGCATGACTCGCGCGTATTTACCGCGCCACAATCGCCGCAATTCCTCGACGAGAAAGATTGAATGCACGTCGACCGTGTAGGTGTGATAGATCACGTGCTGCCAGCGATGGACGATATGGGCCCATTCCGGCATCAACTGGGACAGCAATCCCACCTCGTTCATCAACATCAGTGTCCGCATCACACGCGTCTCACTCTCGAGAATCTGCATGAAGAGACTCGACGCTTCACTCGACGATCGCACCGGTTCTTCGAGTAGCGAGAGATTCTCTCGGACGAGGCGCTGCGCCATGCGCGACAATCCGACCTGATGACGCTGGGCGATCAGGAAGACACGCAAGATACGCAAAGGGTCATCGCGAAGATGAGCCGCATTCGGAATGATCAACTGGCCATGGAGTACGCGGAAGCCGTCTTCGACTTCGATCTGTTCCGCTTGTCCCGTAGTTCGCGGGTCGACCCGTTGGGCACATTGATCGATCACGAGCTCTGAATAGGACTTGATTGCGCGTGCGTGTCGATAGTAGTCCCGCATGAAGCGCTCGACCGGAAGATCGGGATCATCGGGCTGCAAACGAACTTCTGCCAGGGATTGATCGGCCGTATCGATGTTAGCGTCAGCATTCTTCCCATTCGCCTCGAACATCGATCCGTATCCGAGTCCCTCGGCCACCTCCTCCTGAAGCTCGAAAGTCATCTGATCGTTTGCTCGTTTCGATAGAAGATGGAGCTCATTTCGAGTCTTCCAAAAGAACTCGAGGGCCTCCCGATACTCCTTCATTTCCACCTCGGTCAAGAGCCCGAAGTGAAGCAGGTCGTCGACATCGCGTACGGAGGGTTGCGTGCCGCGCGCGACCCAATAGGCCGCATGATAGTCGCGTAGCGTTCCTGCTCCTTCCTTTACGTTGGGCTGAAGGAGGAAGAGCGAGTCCCCGTATTCGAGTTGCCGTTCGCGCATCAGTTCCTGCTGTTCCGCCACGAAGGCAGCGGGGTCAGGAAGCAATTCGTCCCGGATTCGATCCGAGAATTCATGAAAAAATTCGCCATCCCCGCACAGAAAACGCGCTGTCAACACTGCGGTTCGCACGGTGACATCTTCGAGTCCGAGCGCGACGGTCTGTTCGATCGTTCGCGTTGCACACCCGATCCTCAGTCCGCCGTCCCATAGCCAATACTGAAGCCGCTCCGCGATGTGTTCGACGAAAGGTGTCAAATGATCGCTGTATAGAATCAGGAGATCGACATCCGAATGGATCGACATTTCTCGGCGTGCATATCCACCTACGGCGATGATCGCGAGATGATCGTCTCTGGTGGCCCCCTGCCCGAGATAGATCTCCTCCGCAAGACTGAAGAGGCGCCGAATCATGCGATCGATCAGATCGGAGTTCGCCTCGTTGACGTCGCGCCCCGACCCGGATGTTCGATGAATCCATTCGAGGTGCGCACGCACCTCCGCCAGGTAGGTCTTCACGATGTCGGGGACGGCAACTACGCGTTCTTCTCGATCTGCAGGCAGACGCGTGAGATGCTCATCGATCGAAGGAGCTCGCTCCATCATCGAACTCCGCGACTCAGCCGAGCCGAAGACGCAAGATTGTGTTCCATCTGCTGGCGATATTGATGGACGCCTTCCGCGATTTCCTCAGCAAGGTCCTTCTGGAATTTTGTGCTGCGAAGTAGCTTTGCGTCGCGTTTATTGGTGAGAAAGCCGGTCTCGACGAGAACCGAGGACATGCTCGACATGAAGAGCACGTAGAACGGCCCCTTCTTCAAGCCGAGGTCAGGAAGCGAACGTTTGGTTCGCTTTGCGCCCTCGATGACATTGGTATGAACCAGGCCTGCGAGTCGTTCGGAATCGGACGCGACTTCGTCAACACGAAGTCGCGCGAGGGCACGCTGAAGCGGATCGAGCTTCGAGGCAGGCACACCGTTCTCTCTCGAAGCAACGTCTAGACTGTGGCGTTCATGATTCGCGTCGAGGGTGTAGATCTCGATTCCGCGCGTCTTGGGTCGCCGCGATGCATTCGCGTGGATCGAGATGAACACGTCTCCCCCGGACGACTCTGCGATCGCAGTTCTCTCCTCGAGATCGAGGGTGCGATCGTCGTGTCGCGTCAGGACGACGCTGAATCCGCGACTCTTCAGGCGTTTCGCTAGCCGTTTCGCAATCGAGAGGTTCACTTTTTTTTCCTGCAGTCCGCCGACTCCGGTTGCACCGGGGTCACGCCCGCCATGGCCCGGGTCAACCACGATCGTCTGGACGCGCCGCAACTGGGCGGGAAGTCGTCCAGTCGAATCCGATTTTCGAGACGACCGATCGCCGTAGACGTCGATCACGACTCTCGGCGGGCTGGGCAGTGTAAAAATTCGATGGTGGTCGTAGCGCTCGAGGTCGATGACCAGACGCGAATGGTGCAGGGTGTTCTGGCCGAGACGCACCCCAGCGAGTAGTCCGTCGCCGACCTCGATTCCCTTTTCGTATCGGCGGCCAACCCAGATTTCGGGCACGTCCAGGTAGAGTCTCTCCGGTCGTCCGGCGAAGCGATTCGGAGCCAGGCGCACGAGCCCTGTCTCAGGGAGGCGTACTTCCCGCGATAGCTCGAGTACGACCCGCGTATACCCCGAGTACGACCAGGTCCGAACGTCTCGCACATCGCCGAGACCTTTGGGACGTTCGACACCCATGAGGATCGGTGTGAGCAAGAGCAGCAGGCCGCAGAGGATCTTGCGTGCGTCGATCCTCATTCCCGTTCTCCTTCGTCATCGCTCGCCGCGGATAGGCTCTCTCGGCTCTTTGCCAGCCATGTGAGCGCGTCGATCGGAGTCATGACGTTCGGATCGAGTGCTCTGAAAGCGCTCAGGAACTCGGCTTCCGCTTCAGCCTTGGCTGATCGTTGTGGTCTGAGCGCCAGAGAGAGCTGCCCCGCACTCTTCGAATCCCGTGGTTTCATCTGGCCTCCCGGAAGCTGGCCGGCCTCGAGATCCATCAGAATCGCGCGTGCGCGCTCGATCAAGCTCTGCGGCAGCCCCGCCAACCGAGCGACCTGGATACCGTAGGAGCGGCTCGCCCCGCCCTCCACGAGCTGTCTCAGGAATATGACTTCTTCATTCCACTCGCGAACTTCGAAATGGGCGTTGAATATCCGCACTTTCGAGTCCGCGAGCGCGACCAACTCGTGATAGTGCGTGGCGAAGAGAGTCCGCGCTTCGGCACCCTTGGTGTCGTGTAGATATTCCGCGACGGCCCAGGCGATCGATAGGCCATCGAAGGTCGATGTACCGCGCCCGATTTCATCGAGGATGACAAGGCTTCGTCGTGATGCCTGCCGCAGGATGTCCGCGGTCTCGCGCATTTCGACCATGAAGGTCGACTCACCCCTGGACAATCGATCGGACGCGCCAACCCGGGTAAAGACCCGATCGACAACGCCCACACGCGCCGACTCGGCCGGAACGAAACTGCCCATCTGCGCCATCAGGACGACGAGCGCGACCTGTCGAAGATAAGTGCTCTTGCCCGACATGTTCGGACCCGTCAGCAACAAGATCTGCTGACCTGCCGGATCGAGTCTCGTGTCGTTGGGAACGAATCCGTCCAGCCCCTGGCGACCGAGCACCGACTCGACGACGGGATGACGGCCGCCCTTGATTTCGAGGCACTCGCTGCTGTCCACTTCCGGCCGCACCCAGCGATTGCGACGCGCCACCTCCGCCAGCGCCGCTAGAGCATCCAGCGTGGCCACTCGATTCGCTGCTTCGCGTATCGCGTCGGATGCCTGACAAACTTCCTGACGAAGGGACTCGAAAATCTCGCGCTCGAATTTTGCGGCGCGCTCGTTGGCTCCCATCACTTTGGATTCGACTTCTCGGAGCGCTTCGGTCGTGTAGCGCTCAACGCTGGCAAGCGTCTGTTTCCGTTCGTAGTCGTCAGGAACTTTCGCGAGATGCGCCTTGCCCACTTCGAGTGAATAACCATGGACTGGATGGAAGCGAACCTTGAGTGTCGCAATGCCCGAGCGGGCGCGTTCTGCGACCTCGAGTCCAGCGATCCATTCGCGCCCCTTGCTGGCACTCTCGCGAAGTAGATCGAGATCGCTGCGATAGCCCTCGCGAATGTAGCCAGTCTCATTCGCACCGCGCGATCCGCGAGCGATCACCGGCGGATCATCGATCAACCCGTCCTGGAGCAGCTCGGTCAGCTCCGGTAGAGGTGTCGGCAAGTCGAGAGAAACGCCCTCTTCGCTCCGTTCACTCAGCAGCATCACATCACTTGAACCACCGACATCGCCACACTTCGCAGCGGCAATCACGTCTGGCAGAGCCTTCAAAGAACTGCGTAGAGCACCCAGATCCCGCGGCACCGCACCCGGCCGCGTCGCCTTCGAGAGCAGCCGATCCAGATCGCGCACCCGACTCATCGCCTCGCGCAGCTGGCCGCGAACCCCGTCCTTCTCGACTAGCCACGCCACTTTATCCTGGCGGATCGTGATCTCCGTCGGCGATAGCAAAGGATAGGAAAGCCAATGCGAGAGTCGCCGAGCGCCGAGCGCGCAGCTCGTCGCATCGAGTTCACTGATCAACGTACCCGACCGTCCCCGATCCTCGCTGTTCTCATGCAGTTCGAGATGCCGACGCGTCGCGGAATCGAGGACAACGGTGTCTGCAATTTCGTAGCGTCGCAATCTGGGCGGATTCTCGACGGCGAAAGGCTGATTCTCGGCCAGGTAGTTCGCGATCGCGATCGCGGCCCGCGACGCCGGGTCCTTCGCGTCCATGAAGTCACCGGGCCAGTTTTCAGAATTCGACCTGGGTTCGAATGCGTTTTCAGGAAGCGGCCTGATCGCGATATCCTCGATCACGTCCGTCACGACATTCGCGGCCAACGGCGCTCTTTCGGCCGGCAAGAGAAGCTCGCGTGGCCCAATCCGCGCCAGCTCTTGAACGAGTGCGTCGGGCAGCACATCGGAGTCGGAATCCAGCAGTTCAGCCGCCCGCCCGTCGAACTCCGTCGCACGAAAATCTCCGGTCGATGCATCCAGCACCGCCAGGCCGAAGGCGCCCGACGCAGAATCGATATAGACCGAAGCCACGGCGACCACCGCCCGAGCATCCAGCCCAGCGGGATCTCCGATCAGCCCGGGCGTGACCACCTCTACGACCGCTCGGCGCACGAGTCGCTTTCCCCCGGCTTCTTTGGGATCCTCGACCTGTTCACAGATCGCCACGCGATGCCCCAGCGAGGCAAGGCGCTTGATGTGCGCATCGGCCGCGTGGACCGGCACGCCGCACATCGGCACTGCGTCCGATTTGGCTTTGTCCCGACTCGTTAGGGCGATGTCGAGTATGGGGGCCACGAGTTCAGCGTCGTGCAGGAACATTTCGTAGAAGTCGCCCATGCGATAGAAGACGACGGCATCCGGATATTGCGCCTTCACGCTCAGGAACTGTCGCATCATCGGTGTGTCGAGGGCGGAAGAACTCAATTACTCGCCTCCGGCTGAAGCGTAAACGAGGCTCGATCGAGCATATCCAGGAGATCGGCGTAGGCCTTGAGTGCCTCTGCATCCTGACCACTCGCAATGAGCTGCCGTCCCAATTCGATGCGTAGGCCCGGATGCTCGGGCGCGGTTTCGATCGCCCTGGCCAGTGTCTCGATGGCCTGGCTCGTGTCTCCGCGCCCGGCCCGCGCACGAGCGAGCGCGATGTAGGCGGCGCAGTCGGAAGGTCTCTCTTCGAGGATCTTCTGGAGGTACTGATCGTAATCCTCGGGCTTGCCGCGTGCGGCGAAGCTCGCAGCGATCTTCGGGTAGAGCGCGGGCGCGACGGTTTCGTCGCTTGCCGCACCGCGTTTCCAGGCTGCCAATGCCTTTGCCGTCTTCCCCCGCTCGACTTCCAGTCCGCCCAATAATGCCCATGCAAGGCCACAAGATTTGTCCCGTCTGAGACAGCGCTTGATCGAACGCCGCGCACCATCGTGATCCCCTTCCTCGCGGAGAACTTGCGCCTGCGAGACAAGGATTTCCACCTCGAGTCGGCCCGCAAGCTCTCGATCCCGCCGGCGAAGTCGACGAACGAGAGCCAGGGCACGCGGAAATTCTTTGAGGTCGTAGAGCAGCGAGATCAAACGCTCGAGGATATCGGCGCTGCGCGGCTGTACACCGAGGATCTCTTCATAGGTTGCGGCGGCTCGCTCTTTGTACCCCCCGGCTTCGAAGTCCCGCGCTAGTTCGACAAGAGCCTCTACGCGTGTGTTGCTATCCAGGTCGGTACGCAACAATAGATTTTGATGCATCCGCAGGGATCGACCGACAGCTCCGTGCTGGCGATAGAGTCTTGCCAGCGCGTGAACCGCATCGAGATCCTTGCTATCGGCTTCGACGATTCGCTCGAGCCAGGTTTCGGCGGTTGGCCAATCCCCAGCGACGGCTGCGCGCAGGCTACGTCGCCAGGCCCGGTCGAGCTCTTCCGGTCTTGCGAGCGCGCGCTTCCATCGCCACTTCACGAGCTGGTCTGCTCCGGCGCAGACGCGACCAGGGGCGGTTCACTGCCTGTGAGTGGAAGGCTTCGCAGCTCGTGTAGCTCTGATTCGAGGCGTTGAATCGCCCTCTGATATCGGCGATTCAGAAGTCGACTCCGTAGCCAGGCGAATCCAATACAAAGAGCCGAAGCGATTGCTCCGAATCCGATCGCCGAGAGGATCACCCTCCATAGTTCGACATCTGGGAACCGAACCCAGATCAAGTCCAGATCGATGGGCGTTTCATTCCCAACCCTGAACGACCATCCAAGCCAGAGCATTCCGACAAATAGCCCGAAGCTCGTACCCCACAGCAACAATCGCTTCACACTGCCTCCCCCCCAAAGAAGCCCTCTCGAGTCGCGCTCGAGGCCTAGCCGGTGGCCGATTCCTCGGAAACAACACCCGATCCGGATTCGTCCGAAGTCGAAGGCGCGCAATCCACCATTTCCTTGAGTTCCTTGCCCACCTTGAAGAAAGGCGTCCGCTTGGCAGAGATATGAACGGGTTCACCCGTCTTCGGATTTCGTCCGTCTCGTGCCTCTCGAATCTTGACTTGAAAGGAGCCAAAGCCCCGGATCTCGATTCGATCTCCGGTTCTCAATGCCTCGATCATGGCGTCGAAGATCGTATTGACGACGACTTCCGTGTCTTTCTTCGAGATATGCGGCGTGCGCTTCGCGACCTCTTCGATCAATCCGCTCTTCGTCATTCTGTCTCCCCGAGCATACCCGTCAGCGAAACGAAACAAGGGTGCCCGCCCATCTAGACGGGCACCCTGAATCGCGTTTCTAGGACTCTTCGGAATCGTCCGACTGCTGCGCCTGCAGCTTTTCAGCCAGTAGATCACCCAAGGTGGTCGTCTGACTCGCCGACTGCTGCGCGGCCACTTCCTTCAGTGCTGCCCGCTCGGCCTTGTCGTTCACCGCTCGAATCGACAACGAGATTTTCTGCTCGCTGGCGTCGACCTTCACGACGAGTGCAGTGACCTCCTGACCCTCCTTGAAGTGTTCGGAGGGCGTCTCGATTCGCTCGGCCGCCAGCTCGGAGCTGTAGACCAGGCCATCGATACCGTCCTCGAGCTTCACGAACACACCGAAGTCGGTCACGCTCGTGACCGGCCCAGTGACCTCGCTGCCCACCGTGAACTTCTTCAGAATGTCATCCCACGGATTGGCTTCGAGCTGCTTGATGCCGAGTGAGAACTTTTCGTTCTCCTTGTCGATCTTCAGAACGACGGCCTCGACTTCGTCACCCTTTTCGAACCGATCGGAAGGATGCTTCACCTGTTCGGTCCAGGAGATGTCGGAGACATGCACCAGTCCATCGATGCCCTCTTCGAGTCCGACGAAGATGCCGAAGTTGGTGATATTGCGAACCTGGCCCGAGACGCGCGTACCGACGGGGTAGCGTTCCTCGATCACGGTCCACGGATTCTCCTCGATCTGCTTCATGCCGAGTGAGATCTTGCGATCCCGTTCATCCACATCGAGTACCACGGCTTCGACTTCGTCGCCGATCGTGACGACCTTGGACGGGTGCTTGACGCGCTTGGTCCAGGACATCTCGGAGACGTGCACGAGGCCCTCGATGCCGGGCTCGAGTTCAATGAATGCACCGTAGTCCGTGAGCGAAACGACCCTGCCACGGATTCGCATGCCAAGCGGGTAGCGCATCCCTGCGTCGATCCACGGATCGGGCTGGATCTGCTTGAGACCGAGTGAAACCCGTTCGGCCTCGACATCGAATTTCAGGACCTTGACTTTGATCTCGTCACCGACGTGGAAGAGCTCGCCCGGATGGTTGATGCGCCCCCAGGACATGTCGGTGATATGGAGCAGACCGTCGATTCCGCCGAGATCGATGAACGCACCGTAGTCGGTGAGATTCTTGATCACGCCATCGAGAATCTGTCCTTCGGACAGCGTCGCCAGAGTCCCCTCGCGCATCATCTTTCGTTCGGTTTCGAGCAGTGCCCGACGCGAAAGCACGATGTTGCCACGGCGCTTGTTGAACTTGATGATCTTGAAGTTGGCCTTCTCGCCAAGCAGGGCTTCGAGATTCCGTACGGGTCGCAAGTCGACTTGTGAGCCCGGAAGGAACGCTTTTACGCCGATGTCGACAGACAGCCCGCCCTTCACTCGCGCAACGATCGTTCCCTCGACGGCTTCTTCGTTGTCGTAGGCATTGCTGATCTCGTCCCAGACCTTGAGGCGCTCGGCTTTTTCCTTCGACAGGACGAGTTGACCGTCCTCGTTCTCGACTTCCTCGACAAGGACTTCGACCCTGTCTCCGACGGCGATGGTGACTTCACCCTCTTCCGTCATGAACTCCCAGGACGCGATCATTCCCTCGGACTTGAAGCCGATATCGATCTGGACAAAATCATTGTCGATCGAAAGGACAGTGCCGCGCGCGATTTCACCTTCTTTGAAGGATCGATCGCTATTTCCAAAGAGGTCGGCGAAACTTTCGCCTACTCCGGACTGTTCGGTTGATTCACTCATGTGGTTTTTCGTTACTCCTGGTGGTCTGACTCGCGCCCTGCGAGCAGCCTTGACGTTTTAAAAATTTGCAATTCAGTCCGCATCCGAGGCATCGGAGGTGGAGGCACTGGCAGCGACCTCCGCAAGCCGAATGCGAGCATGACTCAACAATTGTTCGAGCGATTCTCCATCGCCCTCCTCGAGCAACCGGGCAATTTTCGCCAGCGACTCGGAGAAATGATTCAAGGGTCCGGAGATGGCCTTGCTATTCAGGCTCAGGATCTCTCCCCAGAGTTCCGCATCGCTCTGCGCGATCCGAGTAAAATCACGGAATCCGCCGCCGGCGAGCTCCCCAACCCCGGCGGGTGCGGAATGAAGCGACTCGGCGAAGGCGAAGGCGAGTAGATGGGGCAGATGGCTCACCCAGGCCACCTCCTCGTCATGGATCGCGGGCGTTCGCCGGGTGACTCGGGCTCCCAGCGCTCGCCAGAAAGCCTCGACACGCTCGATGGCATCGGGATCCTGACCCACGCGCGGCGTGACGACGCAGGTCGCTCCTTCGAAGAGCTCGGCCTGGGCATGATCGGGGCCGCGCAGATGGCTGCCCGCCATCGGATGAGATCCCACGAAATGAACGCCGTCCGGCAGGAGGCCAGGAAGCATGTCGATGACCGAAACCTTGACACTGCCCACATCGGTCACGATGCAGCCCGGTTCGAGATTCGGAGCCACGTCGGCCACCAGCTTTGGCATCGAGCCAACGGGCGTTCCGAGTACCACGAAGTCTGCACCGACGACTGCTTCGATCGGTGAAGCCACCGAGTCCACGATTCCAGCTGCAAGAGCACGCTCGAGCGGAGCGGGTCTTCGTGCCGCACCGACCACCTCCCGCGCAAGCCCTCGCTGTCTTGCCGCCGCGGCCACCGAGCCGCCCAGCAGGCCCAGTCCGAGTACGGCGAGTTTTTCGAATGGAGCTGAAGAGCTGGGTGAAGAGGGTGGTGAATTCATCGCGGATGCCCTCCGTTCCCACGGATCTCGGCGATGGCCTTGATCAGCCTCTCGTTTTCCTCGGGCAATCCGATCGAAATTCGAACGTGCTCCGTCAGTCCGAAGCCGTTCATCGGTCGAACGATTACGCCCCGGTGCAGGAGTGCATCGAAAACATCTTTGCCGGTTCGTGCAAGGATGAAGTTCGCGTCCGTCGGCCAGGTTTCGATCCCCAGCTTTCCGAGCTCTGCCGTCAGGTATTCGACCCCGGTTTCGTTCACTTCGAGTGTGCGTCGGACGTGATCTTCGTCATCCAGCGCCGCGAGGGCAGCGACCTCCGCCAATCGATTGACATTGAAAGGGTGGCGTGCGCGCTCGAGGTAGCCCGCGAATTCCGCATCGCAGATCCCATAGCCAATTCGAATCCCCGCCAGGCCGTAGATCTTCGAGAACGTACGCAGCACCAACGTTCCCGGCCTCTTCGACAGCAACGAAATCACATCGGGGTAATCATCCCGCCGTACGAACTCGAAATACGCCTCATCGACGGCGAGAATCACATCCGCCGATAGCGCCGATACGAAGCGTTCGAAGGCCTCTGCACCGACGCTCGTTCCCGTCGGATTATTCGGGTTGCAGACCATGACGAGCCGAGTCCGATCCGTCACCGCTGCCGCCATGGCAACCAAGTCGTGCACGAGCTCGGCATTCAGAGGAACCGGGACGCCCTGCGCTCCCATTCCGCGGATCACGATCGGGTACATGGCGAAAGATGGCCAGGCGTAGACGACCTCGTCGCCGGGTCCGATGACTGTCTTGGCGATCAGTTCGAGGATCTCATCTCCGCCGCAACCGAAGACAAGCTGATTCTCGGCCACTCCGAGACGTCTGGAAAGCGCGCTTCGCAGGGCAAAGCAAGCTCCGTCGGGATATCGATTGACCTCGGGCAGGGCCTGTCGCATCGCCTCGATGGCCTTCGGAGAGGCACCCAGTGGATTTTCATTCGAGGCCAGTTTGATCGATTCGCGAATCCCGAGTTCACGCTCGAGCTCTTCCATCGGTTTGCCGGGCTCGTAGGGAGCCAGCTCCCGAATATGCGGCTTGATCAGGTCGACGAGACTCAATTCGCCGCCCCCCTCTCGTTCGATCCGATGATTTCGAGCGCTCGAGGAAAGGAGCCTAACACCTTGTACGAAGCAGCCCCTTCGGCGGCTTCGTCCAATGCGCGTCGGACCTCTGGGTCGTCTTGATGGCCTTCCATGTCGACGATGAAATTATACTCCCAGGGTTTGCCCTTCATGGGTCGAGACTGCACGGCGGCCAGATTGACACCATATTTGGCGAATGGACCCAGCAAGTTGTGCAGGGCACCCGCCTGGTCCCGGCGAACGGTAAAGATTGCACTCGTCAGGTCCTGCCCGGATGGCGCCGGTGTCTCTCGTCCGATCACCAGGAAGCGTGTCGTATTGCCCCGGTGATCTTCGATCCCGGACGCAATCGGCACCAGATCGTAGACTTCGGCCGTCACCTCAGAACCGATCGAGGCCACCTTCTCGTCCGCATGGGCCAATTGTGCGGCGGCGGCGGTACTCGTCGTCTCGACGGTTTCGATGCCATGCAGGTTCGCTTCCAACCAGCCGCGGCATTGTGCGAGCGGTTGTGGATGTGAGGCGACCCTCTGGATGTCCTCGATCTGTCCGGTGCGTGACATCAGATGCTGGGAGATCTCCAATTTGATCTCACTGCAGATCGTGACGTCCGTCTCGACCAATGCGTCGAAGGTCACCGTGATCGGACCCTCGATGGTGTTCTCTACGGGAACGACGCCGAATTGCGTATCTCCTCGTTCGGTCAGTGTGAAGACGTCGCGCAAGGTCGTGACCGGAACGAAGTCGACCTGCGCGCCAAACTGACGACTCGCCGCTTGATGGCTGAATGTGCCGTCGGGACCGAGAAACGCGACCCGGACGCGTTCTTCGAGGGAACGCGTGGCCGAGATGATCTCTCGAAAAACGTGGGGGATTGCGGCGCTCGGAAACGGGCCGGGATTCGCGTCGACCAATGCGCTGACCAGGTCTCGCTCCCGAGCCGCAACATAGATCGGACCTTTGCGGCCGCCCTCCTTCAGCTCGCCGACGCGCTGCACGAGGCTGGCTCGGCGATTCAAGCGAACGAGGATCTCGCGGTCGATCTCATCAATCTGGTTGCGAAGCGAAGCCAGTTCATCGCCAATCTCGGAATCGGAATTTCGTGCCGCCTTCCGCTCGCTGTCTGTCTGCCTGTTCTGCGACATCACGTGCGGTCCCGAACGCCAACTCGAATCCCGGGGCACCGGGGATTTCGTGGCGGCCTGCTGGAGGCCTGCTGGCGGTTATGTCCTGTCCATCTAGACTCGCTCGGCTTTCGAACGATTCGGATGGCGCGACGCGAAGCGGATCTGGTTTTAACTCGCGCGGACGGTGGATAGGGCGGGAATACGGCTAACCCCCTGAATTTGCAGGCGCATCATATCGGACGGGTTAGCGGGCCGCAAATCTCAGAGGATCTGATTCTCCTCTAAAAGCAAGGGCTTACCGAGATTTTCGGCCCGGTCGGTCGGTCGCTTCATCCATTTCGCCCTAAATCTTTCTAAGTGGCTGTATTAACACTTCTTTCTGCCTGTACTTCGATTCAAGCATGAGTCGCCTTCGGTCGATACGAGTGGCGAACCCGCTACTCCGAGGCCCGATGATTCCGCCCAGGTCCCATTTCGACCCAGACCCGCAGCAGGTCCGAAGTCGCGCACCGATGAACAGCGTGTCCACACGCATCATCCTGTGTGTGTTCTTCTCGACCATGTTGACGGCCCTGATCGTCAGCTGGCTCAGCATCGGGGCGATCCACAACGATGTCCGCTCCCGTGTCGAACACAAGACTCGATCCCTGGCGGAGGAGCGCAGAAGCGAGATCGTTCTCTGGCACTCGGCGGCTTCCACACAGTTGGCTGCGTCGACGGCGATCGGAACGCCGTGGCATACGCAATTGCTTTCGAGCCTGGCCGTTCTCGGGGACTCCAGCGATCGCGATCTGCAATGGGCTTCGCCCGATGCCGAATCGATGCCCGGCGGCGCGGGGTCCATCGCGAGCGCCCTGTCCCCGCCACTGCCCCAGCCTCCGCCAGAGCTGGCCGGATATTTCGACAGTCTCCGTCTGCGCCGAAGCGGCCCCGGTCATCATCGAGTGCTGTCGGAATGTTTCTCGGCTCGGGTCGATTTGATCGAGATCACTAGCCAGGTGGTTGCGAACCTCGAAGGCTGCCTTTCACACTCGACCCTCATCCGAATCCTGGATCCGTCCGCCAGCGATCTGATCGGGATGAGATTGCTCGTCGCGGATGAGAACGGTCGGATCTCCAATGCGGCCGGTGTCCGAGCCGACGCAAGGCTGGGCAGCCAGCTTCCCATGAGCCAGATCCTGTACCCGAACAGCGGCACGTTGATCGATTACGACGACCACCTCGGCAATCGGCTCGTAGGCGCTATCTCGTCGATTGGGCGGACCGGCTGGGTTCTGGTGGTCGAGACGGAACACTCCCACGCATTCGCCCCCGCGATTGCGATCACCAACCAGATTTTCATCGTCGATGTCTGCATCATCCTGCTGTTCAGCGTCCTCGCGTACAAGATCACACTCGCGATCATGCAACCGATCGAGGCTCTCTCCCAGGGTGCGCAGCGCATCGCGGAGGGTGAGGTCCACTATCAGATCCCGCTGCCCGCGAACAATGACGACGAGCTCGGTCTGCTGACACGCGCGTTCAATGGCATGATGGAGAAGTTGAGAAACAGCCAGCTCGAGATCGAGCAGGACCGATTAAGGCTCGCCGAGAAGAATGAAGAACTCCAGCAGGCGAACGAAATACTCGCTCAGCTCTCGATCACGGATGGTCTCACGAAATTGCACAACCATCGCTATTTCCAGGATCATCTCACTCGGGAAATCAAACGGGTCAGTCGTACTAAACAACCGCTTTCGCTGATTCTGCTCGACATCGACGATTTCAAGCTGCTCAACGACACGCATGGTCACGCGGCGGGCGACGAGGTGCTCATGAGCCTGGCGGCCATCATGAACGACTCCGCTCGAGAATCGGATCTCATCGCTCGCTACGGTGGTGAGGAGTTCGTCATCCTGATGCCCAACACGGATCTCGCTGGTGCAGTCCATCTCGCGGAAAAAATCCGCATGACCGTCGAATCCACCCGACTCATCATCGGCGACAGCATGAAACCCATCGAGATCACCATCTCACTCGGCGTCGCCCTCTTCGATGGAAGTCGCCGAGAATTCTTCTCGGAAGCCGATCGCGCCCTCTATCAGGCCAAGGCCGCCGGGAAGAATTGCGTGATCATCGCCAGTTCGGAGAACACCGACGCCGGTTGAGGTCACCGCTCTCCTCAGCGATGCTCTCAGAATGACATGCATTCTCGGACTCTCAGGTGGGATCGGATCGGGCAAGAGCACCGTGACCCGCATTCTGGATGAACTCGGTGCGACGACCATCGACGCCGATGCCATCGTTCATGAACAGCAGGCCGCTGGGCAGCCAATGATCCTGGAAATTGCAGCCGCATTCGGTGACGAAGTCATCGCCGAGGATGGATCGCTCGATCGGGAGGCGCTGGGCGCAGTCGTCTTTCGCGACGAAAAGGCTCGTGCGCGTCTCGGCGCGATCGTTCATCCGCCCGTCATCGCCGAGATGATGAGACGGGCCAAAACAGCCGTCGAAGCCGACGACCCACTCGTCGTACTCGACATCCCCCTTTTATTCGAAGGTCGTGTAAGTGGGCGGGGGAGCGGCGCATCCATGAACTTCGACGAGACGGTTTGTGTCTGGGTCAGCCGTGAAGTTCAGATCGAACGGACCATGGCACGAGACGCCTGTGATGCTGCAGAAGCGGAGCGTCGAATAGCAGCCCAACTCCCCATCGATGAAAAGCGCGAGATGGCGGACCACGTCATCGACAATTCGGGAACGATCGAGAACACTCGCGAGCAGGTTGCCTCACTGGTCAGCCGGCTGACGGGCGGCCAACTCAGCGGCAAAGTGGCTTCTTGAGTTCCTCGATGAAGCGTCCGACTTCATCGACAGCCGCAATCTTCGCCGCGGTACCGCCTCTCGAGTTTGAGACGGCCGATTCGATCTTGTCGACGATCGCGCTGCCGACGACGACGCCATCGGCGTAGGCTCCGATCTTCTCAGCATGGTCGGGTGTGCCGACCCCAAAGCCGACACAGACTGGGATCTTCCCCAATGACTGTGCCAGACGCACCCTCTCCTCGACGCCGCGGCCGACCACAGTCCGTGCGCCCGTCACGCCTTGCAAGGATACGTAGTAGAGGAAACCCTGCGTCTCCCGCACGAGCATCTCGAGTCGATCTCGACTGGTCGTCGGTGCTGCGAGAAGGATCACATCGATTCCCATCGCTCGACTGGGATCGAGATAAGGCGCCCCATCCTCTGGCGTCAGGTCAGGGATGATGATGCCGTCGACGCCGACGTCACTGGCAGCCTTGGCGAAAGCCTCGGCGCCCATCGCGTGAATCGGATTCGCATAGCCCATCAGCACGATCGGCTGATCGATCCGCGCCCGCAGCCGGTTCACGAGCTGCAGAATCGATCGGAGACTCGTCCCCGACGCCAGTGCCCGAGCGCTCGATCGTTGGATCGTAGGCCCTTCAGCGCTCGGATCCGAAAAAGGAATGCCCAGCTCGATGATGTCCGCCCCCGTATCGGCCATTGCGAGTACCAGCGCTTCAGTCATCTCGATGTCTGGATCACCGGCCGTCAGGAACGGGATCAGTGCCTTCTCGCCCTTCTTGCGCAGCGCCGCAAAGCAAGCCTCGATTCGCCCCTTGCCCGGGGCCATCAGTGCGCCTCCTGCTTGCGCTCTTCGAGAATCATCCGAACTTCGTCGACATCCTTGTCGCCCCGACCAGAAAGATTCACCACGATCAGCGCATCCTTCGACAGTGTCGGAGCCAGCTTCTGCACATGCGCGATCGCGTGTGAACTCTCGAGCGCCGGAATGATACCCTCGCTTCGCGACAGAACCTGAAAGGCCTCGAGTGCTTCCTCATCGGTCGCCACGACATACTCCGCGCGACCCATGTCTCGGAGATTCGCGTGTTCCGGCCCGGTGCCGGGATAGTCCAGGCCCGCGGAAATCGAATGGGCCGGAAAGATCTGGCCATCGTCGTCCGAAAGCACGAGCGAGCGCATGCCGTGAAAGATGCCGGGCACGCCCGTTGCAATCGTCGCACCATGCCGACCCGACTGCAGCCCCTTTCCGCCCGGCTCCACCCCGATCATTCGAACCCCCTCGTCCTCGATGAACGGATGAAAGAGACCGATCGCATTCGAGCCACCGCCCACGCAGGCCACCAATACGTCAGGCAGTCGCCCCTCGACATCTTGGATCTGCTCGCGCGCCTCGATTCCGATCACGCGCTGAAAATCCCGGACCAACGTCGGATAGGGATGCGGACCCATGACCGATCCGATGCAGTAGTAGGTCGACTCGACGTTGGTCACCCAATCGCGCATGGCCTCGTTGATGGCGTCCTTGAGCGTCCGTGAGCCGCTCTCGACTGCAATACAACGGGCGCCCAGCAGCTCCATGCGAAAAACGTTCAGGGCCTGGCGCCGCATGTCCTCGGCACCCATGTAGACGTCACATTCGAGGCCGAGCAGCGCGGCCGCAGTCGCTGACGCAACCCCGTGCTGACCCGCGCCCGTCTCGGCGATGATCCGCTTCTTCCCCATGTGGCGAGCCAGGAGCGCCTGTCCCAGGACGTTGTTGATCTTGTGTGCACCCGTATGCGCAAGATCCTCTCGCTTCAGGTAGACACGAGCGCCTCCGAGCTGCTCTGTCAGACGCGCGGCAAAGGTCAGCGGGGTTGGCCGCCCGGCATAATTCTTCAAGAGACCGTCGAGTTCCGCCTGGTATCGAGAATCCGCGAGGATCCGAGCCGATTCCTTGACCAATTCATCCAGTGCACTGATCAGCATTTCGGGAACGAAACGCCCGCCGTGTTCGCCGAACATCCCCCGCTCGTCGGGCTCGCTCTTCATCGCGGCTCTCCAGATTCCTTGTCGGCCTCGACCGATTCTTCGCGGCGTCGAACGGCCTCAACGAAGGCGCGCATCTTTTCTGGATCTTTACGGTGGTCATCGGCGTCGATTTCGACCCCCGTCGCGACATCCACGCCCCAGGGCGGAATATCCCCCGCGTCCGCCAGTGCCTCAGCCACATTTTCCGGGGTGAGTCCCCCCGCGATGATGACGTCATGACCGTGCGCAATCAGATCTTCAGCCTCGCTCCAGTCCCAGGCTTGACCCTGACCGCCGCCTTGATGGGGATGATCGAGCAGCAAGATGGATCCCGGATAGGTCTCTGCCGCCTCGTGGTCCGCGCCACGGATGGCCTTGATCGTCGGCAGATCGATCGCCTCGATTTCCTCTTCCGTCTCGGATCCATGGAATTGAACGCGTTCGAAGGGGACGCGACGCAGGATTCGGTCAATCTTGTCCCACTGCGCATCGCGGAAGAGCGCGACGCGTTCCACGTCGTGTCCCTCCAGTACTTCGCAGATTTCGAGAGCCTGTTTCACATCGACCTGGCGCTTCGAACCCTCCACGAAATTGATCCCGATCAGATCGGCGCCCGCCTCCACTGCGGCCAGGGCATCTTCGGGCGTCCTCACTCCACAAATCTTGATCCGTACGCTTCCGGTCACGATGCCCTCCGTAATGTTCTGAGCGCCTCGCCCGGATCGGGCTGACGCATCAACGATTCACCTACCAAGAAACCCGCAGCACCTGCGCGTTCCAGTCGTGCCACATCCTCGACGTTCGAGATTCCGCTCTCCGCGATCAATACGACGCTCGGATCAGAGAGCTGCGATGCGATCCGCTCCGTTATGGCGAGATCGACGACGAACGTTCGAAGATCGCGATTGTTGACGCCGATCAGGTCCGATCCGATTGCCAACGCTTGCTCTAGCTCCGCTTCGTCGTGGACTTCGACCAGCACGTCGAGTCCGAGACCCTTCGCATGATCGTGAAGACCTTTGAGTTTGTCGCGGTCGAGGGCTGCCACGATCAATAGAATGGCATCCGCACCGATGACCCGAGCCTCGTCGATCTGATATTGATCGATCACGAAATCCTTGCGAAGAAGTGGCGTGTCAACGGCTTCCCGAACCCGAGCCAGATCGTCGAGACTGCCTCCGAAAAAATGCTGATCCGTCAGAACGGAAATACAGGCAGCACCCGCGTCGGCATACGCAAGTGCGATCGAGACCGCATCGAAGTCCTCTCGAATCAACCCCTTGCTCGGCGATCGACGCTTGATCTCGGCAATCACCGATACGCCGCGCGTCGAGCGAAGTGCTTCGCGAAACCCGGACAAGGCGCGGGGACAGGCCCTGGCCTCGAGAGCCAGCCCGGCAGGATCCCTACGTGATTTGGCCTCGTTCACTTCGAATCGCTTGTGTTCGAGGATTTCGTCGAGGATCGTCATGCAGTCGCCTTGCAGAGCAATTCGAGTTTCTCGGCGGCCGCGCCCTCGTCGATACTCCGAGCCGCCGATTCGAGGCCTTTTTCGAGGGACGGCACGGCTTCGACGACCCAGAGTGCCGCAGCGGCGTTGAGCAGTACGATGTCCCGCTTGGGTCCCTTCGCGCCCGAGAGGATGGCACGGGTCGTTGCGGCATTCTCTTCCGGGGTGCCGCCTCTGAGATCGTCTAGTCTCGCTCGCTCCAACCCAAGGCTCAACGGATCGATCGTCATGGTCTCGACGATGCCGCCCGACACCAGTGCCGCATGGCTCAATCCGGTCGTGGTCAACTCATCCATCCCGTCTTCGCCGTGCACGACCAGTGCGCGCGCGGCGCCCAATTCGAGAAGCGCACCCGCCAAGGGTTCGACCAGGGCCTTGGAGTAGACACCCACGATCTGATAGCGCGCGCCGATTGGTGACAGAAGCGGGCCGAGACAGTTCAGCAATGTTCGGACACCGAGATCGGCACGCACCTGCGCGACATGCTTGAACGCAGGATGCGCGGTCCGGGCGAAAAATGGCGCGATTCCGACCTGGTCGAGAATCTGGCCACAGGTAGAAATTGGCAGATCGATGCGAATGCCAAGCGCTTCGAGCACGTCGAAGCTCCCGGCTCGGCTGGTGGCAGCTCGATTCCCATGTTTTGCCACGGGGACGCCTGCACCGGCAACAACGAACGCGGCGGTTGTCGATATGTTGAATGTATCGACCCCCGAACCTCCCGTGCCGCAGGTATCGACCGTACGTGGATCGCTCAAAGGGGCGGTGTTGGCGCGCGCTCGTAGGGCCTTTGCGACCGCCACGATCTCGTCGACAGTCTCGCCCTTCATGCGCAGGCCCACGAGTAGCCCGCCTACCGTCGCAGGTGCCGCCTGACCATCCATGATCTCGCCAAACGCGGCACCGAGCTTCTCTAGGGAGAGGCTTCGCCTCTCGAACAGATCTGCGATTGCCGATTGCACCTCATTCATGCTGGCGACCCTGACTGCGTCGTCGACTGCACCTCATTCATGCTGGCGACCCTGACTGCGTCGTCGACTGCGCCTCATTCATGCTGGCGACCCTGACTGCGTCGTCGACTGCGCCTCATTCATGCTG
>CBFDDD010000070.1:0-25532 GCA_965603475.1 uncultured Myxococcales bacterium | reverse complement strand
GAATCTGGGGCGATTGGGGAACTATGCCTTGCGCTCCGACCCTATGGAAGGAGGTCTAGGCTGCGTTTTCAGTACCGCCCGTAAGTACTGTCCTGACAACTAGACCCCCGTCGGGGCTACGTGGCTCCTTCCTGGGACAATCGACTCATCGAGGAACGGGCAAGGCACGGGTGACATAAATTACACCAATGTGCGTCATGCAAGCCTGGGTGGAGTCCTGACTACTACGATCGGAGGGCGGCTTAGATGGTCGGCTGATTTTTTGTACAGTACGGCATCCCTTGGGGCCGCTATGCTTCCTGAGTGGCGTTGTGTTTTCGAGGCTTGTCGGGGCGCATTCCGCGCTTCGAGTCGAACGCTAGAGGAATGGATATGGGCGACCGTGGCGGAAGCAAAGACAAAGGCAAAAGAGAAAAACAGAAACAGGCTCAGCTGAGTCCGAAAGAAAAGAAGAAGGTGAAGGCCGAGAAAAAGAAGAAAAAGTAGGCGGGTCACGCCCGTACCGTGCCAAAACTCGGCCGAGCCAAATTCAGCGCGTTCCGGGCTTGAGCGGATAGGAAAGATAAGCTGCGTTTTCGGCACCGCCGATACTGGGTGATCTGACAACTAGGCCCCCGTCGGGGCGACGTGGCCCATTCCGCGGGCACAAGACCAGATTCGAACTGGCGTTCCCTTCGCGGCTTTCAGCCGCTCATACTCGTCGCTCGCTGATCGCTCGCGCCTCCCCCTCACGTTGGCAACGTGTCGCGATCGTTGAATTCATTGATGTTTACGAGGTTTACAGTGCGTAGAGGGGCGTGACGAACACTTAGGTCAAGTTTAAGTCAAGTCGATATGGCGTCGGTATACGCCTCATATACAAAGGCCGTTCATCTCTCGAAATAACACAAGTCCCCGTACTACTTGGCCAAGAAACACGAGAGGACTTTGTGGCAGGAATTGGTCCCGAGAAACGAGAACGACGGCCCTCAGAACACTTGAGTTGCCACATGGATGCACGAACAAAGAGCGATCCCATTGATCACTCGAAAATGGCCAGTGCACTTGGGACATGATCCGGAGATGGCAGCGAAGCATGCCGAAACTTTCGGGAATCTCGACACAAGCATCGTCGCTCGCTCACTCCGGAGACGAATTCCTTTACAGATTCAAAATCGTCCCAGCCGAGATCAGAGTGACCAGCCGGAGAACCCTGGGCTCGCTCCGCTCAGCGTTGAGTTCCTCCGCGAACTATTCATCCTGCGCCTTAGACGGTGCCAAATTTGACATCGACCTCGACACCAAGGCTCTGCAGCAGCTCCGTCGGAAGCTTACCGCCGATCAAGATGTATACCTTTTCTGCCAGAACGCGCGTTATGACGTCCTTCACACGGACATCGACGTGAAAAGGCTCGATTCTCGCAACCTCCGAATTGGTCAGAACCGCCAAACGGCCGGCCTCGGCAAAATCCTTGATGTGTCGGCGATTCGCTTCGGTTGCGCGCCCGAAGGCTTGTCCACGGTAGGAAAGAGTGACCGTGTTGCCTAGAAGTGGGTCAGCAAGCTTTGTTGCGGCCTCGAGTGCGCTGTTTCCCCCGCCGACGACGAGGACGGTCGTTTTTCGCACCTCGGCAGAGTCGCCAAGAGAGTACGTCACGTGCTTCAACTCTTCGCCGGGTACACTGAGTTTCCTCGGCGAACCCCTCCTCCCGATGGCGAGAAGAACGCATGCAGCGCGGTATCGGTCGCACTCTGTCTCGATCGAGAATCCGTCATCCTCGGATACCATTGCCTCCACGCGCTCGCCAACACGGATTTCGATGCCGGTCTTCTGAATGACGTCGTGCCAGAGACGCAACAGTTCTTCCTTTTGAATCTCCCGTGCCTCGATGCGACCGTAGCCCGGAATCTCGAAGGGCCGTGTGACGACCATCTTTTCTCGCGGGTAGTGATAGACGGTCCCTCCAATCGCGTCCTGCTCGAGTGTGACCGTTCGAAGCCCAGCCCGCTTTGCGGCAAGCGATGCAGCGAGACCGGCCGGCCCTGCGCCGATGACCGCCACATCGTATTCCATGTCATGAGCCGGGCGCGCCGCAAGTGCGCTCGCGATGGAACCCGCCGCCTGTGCACCCTGGGACATCGCATTGCGAACCAGTCCCATACCACCAAGTTCTCCTGCGATGTAGAGACCGTGGACGTTGGTCTCAAAATCGGATTTGACGTGCGGAATTTCGACCCCGCGCTGGTCCGTGCCAAACACGAGATCGATGGCACGAGTCGGGCAAGCGGCATAGCAGGCACCGTGACCGATGCATCGCGATGGCTCGATAAGTGCCGCGCGGCCCTTAACGATGCCCAGGATCCCTCCTTCCGGGCAGGCCGAGACACAAGCGGCCGTCCCAATGCAGGCGTGTGGGTCAATGACAGGGTGGAGCGACGGCGGCTCGCTCAGGCCCTCTGCAACGGACAGCTCAAGTGTGGCCGCATGGCGCTGCTCTCGGCGCCGACTGAGCCACCACGACACCAACGCCGATCCGACAGTCAAGATCAGGAATACGACGACCACCACCAGCTTCATCCGCGCCGCCCCAGCCCTCGTTCAATCATCGTCGTGCCGTTGCCGGCGCTTACTGCTCCGGAATTGGCGCTTGGCTTCATCTTCGTCGCCACTCCGGTGACATTCGACGCAATTCTCGAAGTCGCGGATGCCCTCTTCTCGATGCTCGCGAGCGACGTTTCGCACACTATGCTCGTGACACTCATAACAAGTGTAGCGGTCAAGTGTCTCGGGATGGCACGACTGACAATCCTTCGCTGGGTGGTGGCGATCGAAACGGAAATACTTTTCGTGCTCGAAACTTGCAGGCAGCCATGACTGGTCACCGTGGCAGCTCCCGCAATCGTCTCCGGCTTGGCGATGCAGTCCGTCACTCGGTCGAACATCGCCGTGGCAGCTCGCACATGCCATCCGCTGGTCGATCGGAAGCGTCGCATGGTCGAAGGTCGCGGGCGTCCACGCCTCGAATCCGTGGCAGCTTTCGCATGCCTCCGGCGCCGCGCGATGAAGATCGTCATCGGGGATTCTTGCGAAATGGCATTCGCCGCAGGTCGAAAGGATGTCGTTCCGGAGAAGCGTATGCGTGAAATCGACGTTCGCTCCAGGACGTCCGCCACCGACGTGATCGCTATGACACTCAACACAAGCCGGCTCGGTCAAGGCCTGATGAAATGCCGGACTTTCCGCAACGCGGACGATGGCGTCCCCGATCGTCGTGCGCAGCCCAATCGCTTCGAGTTCGTGACAGGCGATGCAGTTCTCGGGCGGCGTTCCGCGAAACGGCGAGTGGCAACCTGTACAATCGTCGGCGATTTGCTCGTGGCCCTCAATGAGGTCCCCCGGACTCACGGTGGTTTCGGGAAGCCAAAGGACCAATGTGCCGTAGGCCGTCAACAGAATAATGATCTGGACGAGATTTCTCACTCAGTTCACCCGAAGACGACGGCAGTCACAATGTGAAGAACGCCGAGCACTGCGAAATTAACTGCAATGGGAATATGGACGATGCGCCAAGTCTCCATGCTTCTGACTACGAGAGCATCGGACTGGAGCTTCTTCTCGGTCTCTGTCTCGTCGAGACCCGCCCCGCGGAGCTGGCTCTCGCGATCGCCCAGGCGGTTGCGCGCACCCCTAAGAAGAAACTCGCCGATGAACCCGCTCGCAACCGCGATCATCATCGCTAGCACAGCGAGCCAAGGCAGCAACGCATGAAAGTGAACGCCTCCGTGGACCAGAATGGCGAGGGCGCCCGTCCATGCGAGAACCTCGTGTACGCGAAGCAAGATTCGGGGCGACCCGATCTCGATCTTTCCGCGTTTTCGAAGTGAGTAGCCGAACGAAACGACGATGACTGCCGTTCCGATTGGCCCAAGCCAGTACCCCACGCTGGCAAGACCAAGCGCATGGAGCACCGCATCAAGGGCAATTGCTGCCACAACGAGGCCAGCCCAGAGCGTAAATAACAAGCCCCCTCGCCGGACCACGATTCTCATCCGCACACCTCCAGAAGTTCAGCCAGGCGCCGGCAAGCAGCGCCGATAGTGGCGGCGCCGTGTTTCACCAAGCGTGCCCCGCAGACACGGCGCGTCAGGATGATCGCCGCACCATAACTCATCGATGGCGTCGAAGCCCTGCGTCGGCCGGTCGCCGACGGTCGAGGCCCCCGATACTTCCCTCTATCGATCAGCCGCGACGGTCAGTACTGGGCAGGGTGCCGTTCGCACCGTCCGCTCAGCTACGCTTCCCAGAAGCACTTGTTTTGTGGTTTCAAGGCCGCGCGTACCCATAACGATCAAATCGAAGTTCTCTTCCTCCGCACGCTCCGCAATTACCTGACTCGCGGTGACGAGCGCGAAATGCGTGGACACCTCGACCACTACCTTCTTTGCACGGTCCGCCAAAGGCCGCAGCATTTTCGCCGCAGCTAGCCGAATCTTCTCCACCGCAACTTCGACGAATGTGACTCAGGCGAGGGGTGACCCACTGACCAAAATCGTAGGCATGAAGAAGCTCGATCCGAACGCTGAACGCTTTTGCGAATTGAATTGCCACTTCAAAGGCCTTGTCGGCGTGATCTGAAAAGTCTACTGGCATGAGGATGGATTCAATCTTCACCTTTCCCCTGAGAATCCTTGTCCGAGGCTGGCTCGACGTGGACGATGACGCTTTCCACTGGCAACTTCGAGCGAATCGCCTGTTCTACTGCAGTCGCGATATCGTGGGACTCGGCCGTGCTGAGCTGTGCTCCAACAACGGCGACAACATCTACCGATGCATGCGCATCATCCCCGCGTGACCGAACGCGTCGGACACCCACAATGCCTGGAACCGAAACCGCCACGTCGACGATCTCGTTCGGATCCAATACGGCCTGATCCACGAGTATCGGAATCGCCCGCCGAAAGAGACCGTACGCAAGGGCCAGAATCACACCCGAGACGACGAGTGCCGAAACCGTATCGACCCACAGATACCCCCGTGCAGCAGCTTGCCAGCCCGCGATGACGACAAGAGTCGTCAACACGTCGGCGAATGTATGTCGTGCATCCGCCCTAAGAATGTCCGACCCGAGGCGCCGCGCCCAACCAACTTGCCAGGTCGCGAGACTAATGTTGACGACAAGCACGCAGAGCATCAAGCCCAACGCCCAACCCGCGTGGATGATCTCAGGCGCTTCGCGGCGAATCGCTCGCATGCCCAGCTCGAAAGCGAGAACAGTAAGGAGCATCGCCAGACCAAACACCGCGATTGTCTCGAACTTTCTATGTCCGTACGGGTGCCGCTCGTCTGCAGGTTGAACCGAAAGCCGGACCACTACCCACGCGACGATGTTGTTCGCAACGTCGGTAACCGAGTGGACGGCATCGCCGAGAATACCTATAGAGCCGGTGGCCGACCCCACGACCAACTTCAGCACAAGTACCGCCACATTCGCGACCCCCTCGATCAGGATTACGCGCTGAACTTGATAATCTCGCCCCTTATCAGGTTTGCTGTGAGTCATAGATTCTTGCGCCCGCTTCGCTCGCAAGACTTTAGACCATTTTCTGCTATGGAGTTCTAGGCCTCCTTCTCCGCGACTTGACCGTTCCCAGAAGAACAAGTGCCCGCCAGCCATTCGGAACCCTTCGGCAATCCCAGGCGGCATGGTCTTCCCCGACAGGCGGGCGAAAGAGACAATCTACACTATCGGCGAGGAGAGCCACGACTAGCTTGCCGCGATCGGGAAAGGCCGGGCCGGGCCGGGAACGAACACCCGCAGCCGCCGGGTCGGGGTGCGGGGTGCGGGGTGCGGGGTGCGGGGAAGCAAGCGAGTGGACGATCGAAGATCAAGAGAAGAACGATGGAACGAAGGAAGAAGGAGTAGGTAACCCAGAAGGCGGCCTAGTCAGAAGCCAAAACTGCCTCTTAGCGAAGAGCCGTCCTTGTCCAGAATGTTTTGCCGACGTACAGGAGGTCGGTTCCGAGATCGCTGGCTATCGAAGAAATGAACCCAGACCGGGCAAAGCTAATTCGTGCAACAACGCCTATAGTCACCCCGTTTCGGGGCCAATATCCTTTCGGACTCGGCGTCCGTTCGCAGAGTGCTTTTGGAGGGTGAGTGTTCGTCAACGAGATGTCGGCTGCGGATGATCCATTGGACTACTTGGTCGATGAGGTGAGCAGACGCCTGGACTTGGTGCCGGTCAACGAACGCGGCGCATTCATCGGCAGCGAACTGCCGGCCGTCGACCGGGCGTTGTCTCACATTCGAATCAAAGGCGAAGCCAGCGGCCCGATTTTCTGCGAGTGGGGCAGTGGCATTGGCGGCGTCTGCGGCGTCGCGGCTCTCAATGGTTTCGCACCTCGCGGAATCGAGATCGAGCCAGAACTCGTGCGAAGCGCGCGGACCCTCGCGTCGGACTTGCATCTACCTATGGTGTTCGCGGAAGGAACGTTCTTACGTGCCGGTGACCAAGACCTAGTCACGTCCGCCACGAAGAACACCCGACTCGACTTCGCTGATGATGCCTGGGAGAAGATGGATTTGTTGCCCAGGGACTGCGACGTCGTATTCGCCTATCCGTGGCCAGGCGAAGAGTCCTTCGTGGACCGGGTGTTCGCGCGTCACGCGTCTCCAGATGCGCTGCTCGTTACGTTCCATGACTTCGATCGCGTGCTTGCTCAGCGCAAAATCGGCAGGAAAGCCGAACTCTACATGATGGGCTGGATCTAGCCCCACCGCGTGGCCCCACCAAGGAAGTTGGTCTTTTTCGCTATTGACCTGGTTGGGGGAAATCGGTCCATTCAGAAGGTCAAAATTTGGCCGAGTTGACCTGCATTGGATAATCCGGTCCTCGTGGCTCCGCGCTCTCACGTCTCGGACTCTACGAGTTTACTCCGCGTCCTCAACCTGCCCTTCTCGGCTCCACGCTGCCTCAAAACTCCCATCACCCCAGCAAGCCGAGAGAATCGATTCTGCAAACGGCCTATTTCGAAGACGCGACCATCACCCTACGCACATGAGGCCCACACTATTTTTGGGTTAATATCAGGACGAGACTTAACGTGTTTCCCTAGAGCATTTCAATCTTCGTCCAACGCCGGGGAAAATCCCACTTAGGTCAACTTTAGGTCATTTCGAAAATTCGAATGTGCGCGTCAACTTCGAAGAAGTCTTCGGTTCGCAAATGTGCGTCGCGCCGCTCATTATCGGTATCGAGACTCGCGACGTTGATCTCGATCGAAACACTTCTATTTTCGAGCGAATCCGGGCGAGTCGACTGCCGTTCTGAACGGTCTCCGTGCCATCAGTTTCGATTCAGAGAAACGAGCCGTGCGATGAAGATTGAGATGAAGAGTTGGCCGGTGATGGCTTCGCTCGACGCCATCATGCGAGCGATCTCGCCGGTCGGTGTGATGTCCCTCGTCTGAGGGCTACTTGTCAGAGCACTTAGTATCGGCGGTGCCTAAAACGCAGCTTGAAATTCCTATCCGCCAAGTTTGGGTCAACGCGTCCAGCCCAAGTCAGCCCCTCGTCACCGAACTCCCGGTATCGGTCTCTCCACAGATAGAACGTCGATCGTGCGAGCCCGAAGTATCGGCAGGTCTTGTTGATGTTCCCGATTCCGCTCCGCATACTCGAGGATTCGCTTCTTGTGATGAATTTCTATTTGATCGTGGGTCATTTGGACCTCCTCGGCCATCATCCAGGTGGATGATGGCAGGATGGTCCGAATCAATCTGTAATTTCACACTGACTTGCGCGCCGCGCTCGAAGTGAGGTCCATGAAGAGCGAATCCCAGGACGAAAGGCCCCCGTGGCATGTGATCACGCCAGAGGCCGCCCTTTCAGATCTGGGCTGCGAGCCCGATGTGGGTCTCTCGGACACGGAGGCCGCCGAGCGATGCGAGAGCTCCGGTCCCAACGAGATTCGGGAGCTCACGGGGCGCACGCCACTGCGGATGTTCGGCGCGCAGTTCGCGGACTTCATGATCCTCGTGCTGCTCGCCGCGGCAGTCGTGAGCGGAGTCGTTGGCGACGTCGAGGACACGATCGCAATCGTCGTGATCGTCGTGCTCAATGCGCTCATCGGGTCGATCCAGGAATATCGCGCGGACCGAGCAGTGGCGACATTGCGACAGATGGCGGCGCCCGAGGCGCGCGTCCTGCGCAGCGGCGTCTGGTCGGACGTTCCGGCGCGCGAGGTCGTGCCCGGCGACATCATGAGCCTCGAGGCGGGCTGCGTCGTTACAGCCGATCAGCGTCTCATCGATGTCGCTGATCTGCGGATCGACGAGGCGCCACTGACGGGCGAATCAGAGACGATTCGCAAGGACACGGCGGCGATCGAAGCGGTGGACGCGCCACTTGGCGACCGCCAGAACATGGCTTATTGCGGGACGCTCGTTACGAGCGGACGCGGCAGTGGTGTGGTGGTCGCGACCGGTATGGGGACCGAGCTCGGTCGCATCGCCGCACTCCTGCACAGTGCCGAGTCGGTGAAGACGCCGCTGCAGATACGACTCGCGCGCTTCGGCCGCACACTCGCGATCGGCGTGTTGGTGGTCTGCGCGTTGCTCTTCAGCGCCGGTGTGCTCCGCGGCGAAGACGTGCTGCTGATGTTCCTCACCGCCGTGACGCTCGCTGTGGCTGCGATTCCCGAGGCGCTCCCGGCGGTCGTGACGGTGTCGCTCGCACTCGGAGCACGCAAGATGGTTCAGCGAAAAGCGCTGATCCGAAAGCTGCCGGCGGTAGAAGGCCTCGGCTCCGTCACCTTCATTTGCGCGGACAAGACGGGCACGCTGTCTCAAAATCGCATGCGCGCAGACGCGTTCTTCGTGGACGAGCGACGCCGCAGCAGCCTCGTTGCAGACCCGACCGCGGGCTCGGACGTCGCCTTGCTGGCGCGCGCGCTCGCGCTCAACAATGATGCCGCTCGGGACGCGCAGTCTGATGAGATTCGCGGTGAACCGACGGAAATCGCTCTGCTCGAGGCCGCCGAAGCGACGGGGCTTTCACGCCCAGCCCTCGAAGCCGAGTTTCCCCGCATAGGCGAGTTGCCGTTCGACAGCGACCGCAAGCGCATGACGACGCTCCATCGCTCGGGCGGCGGAGCGGTTGCGTTCGTAAAGGGAGCGCCTGAGGTCGTGATTGCACGCTGCCGTGTCGAGTCGATCGACGCCGAGGCCGTTCTTTCCGAGGCCGAGCGCATGGCCGCCGAGGGCTACCGGGTGCTGGCATTCTCGTATCGAGAATTTATTGAAGTACCGATACAGGTTAAAGCAGAAACTCTCGAGTGTGATCTCAGGTTTTTGGGCCTTGTGGCACTCTTCGACGCGCCGCGCGAAGGGGTGGCGAGCTCGGTCGCGCTCTGCCAGTCGGCGGGGATCACGCCGGTGATGATCACCGGAGATCATCCCGGAACCGCGCGGGCTCTCGCCGCGCGCCTCGGCATCGCGCCGACCGGAGCCGACGTGCTGACCGGCTCCGATCTCCTCGAGCTCGCTCCGGAGGAGCTGCGTGAATTGGTGCACTCGGTTCGCGTATACGCACGGGTCTCGCCCGAGCAAAAGATCGACATCGTGCGAGCGCTCCAAGCGTCGGGCGAGTTCGTCGCGATGACAGGAGATGGCGTCAATGATGCGCCGGCCCTCAAGGGAGCAGAGATCGGCGTCGCGATGGGCCGCAGCGGCACAGAGGTCGCGCGCGAGGCGGCGGACATAGTGCTGCTCGACGACGACTTCTCGACGATCGTCGCGGCCGTCCGCGAGGGGCGTCGGGTGTTCGACAACATTCGCAAGTTCATCAAGTACACGATGACGAGCAATTCGGGCGAGATCTGGACGATCTTTCTCGCACCGTTCCTCGGCCTGCCGATTCCGCTACTCCCTATCCAGATCCTCTGGATCAACCTGGTCACCGATGGCTTGCCGGGCTTGGCGCTGGCGGTGGAGCCCGAGGAGCGTGGTTTAATGCAGCGTCCTCCGCGGCCGGCTGATGAGAGCATCTTCGCGCACGGCATGGGGGCCCACATCCTTTGGATTGGGCTCTTGATCGCCGCACTCTCGATCGGCGGGCAGCACTGGGCGTATGCTGCTGGCTCCGAGAGCTGGCGGAGTGTGGTGTTCACGGTGCTCACGCTGTGCCAGCTCGCACACGTCCTGGCGATTCGCTCGGACCGCGAATCGATCCTTTCGATCGGCCTTCTGAGCAACATGCCGCTGTTCGCGGCCGTAGTCCTCACCGTGCTCCTGCAACTCGCGGTTGTCTACACGCCTTTCCTCCAGCAGATCTTCGAAACATCCGCGCTATCGGCTCGCGAGCTGGCGGTGTGCTTCCTCTTACCCATGGTGGTCGTCATCGCGGTCGAGCTCGAGAAGTTCGTCGTCCGGCGTCGCGACCGCGATGGCTCGCCGAAGGCGGCGTAACGTGGAGAATTTAGCCTTCATCCTGCTCGGACTCTTGGGTCTCTGGCTGGGGACGGAACTCGCATTGCACAACACAATCGAGTTGGCCGAGCGACGCGGACTCTCCCACGGATTCCTCGGACTCACGGTGCTGGCCGTCGGGACCGACTTGCCGGAACTCGTCGTCGCCATCCAGGGTGGATTCTCCCAGCTGCGTGGGGTAGAGGCAGGGGGGATCGTCGTCGGCAACGCGATCGGAAGCGCGATTGCGCAGGGCAGCCTCGTGCTCGGCGTAGCGGGCCTGTTCGGATATCTACGTCTCGCTCCCCGCATGATTCGCCGTGACGGCGCGGTTCTCATGTTGTCGATCGTCGTCGTCGCTCTCCTCGCTGCAGACGGACAGTTGGCCCGGCTCGAGAGCGGAGCGTTGCTCGCGGCGTACGCGATCTACTTCGTCACTCTCGTCCAGGCGGAGCGATCGCGACCGAAGGCGCCGTCGAAGCCTCGAGGGCGAGAGATGCGCCTCGTACTGAGCATCTTTGGTGGACTGGTCCTCGTCGTGTTCTCGGCCCAGTTCGTCGTAGACGGCGCCGTCGCGCTCGCGAAGCTGCAAGGGTGGGACCAGACGGTGGTCGGGCTGCTTCTCATCGGCGCCGGGACCAGCCTCCCGGAGCTCGCCCTGTCTCTCGGCGCGGCCGCCAAGGGGCGAATCGGACTCTCGGTAGGCAACATCATCGGCAGCAACATCTTTGATCTATTGGTGCCTCTTGGAGTCAGCGGAATGATTCACCCGCTGTCAGTGAGCGTCTCGACGCTCGTCATCGATCTTCCGTTCCTCGCGCTCCTGACACTCGTCGCACTGGTGTTCTTCGTCCGAACGCGTGGACTCCAACGGAGCGAGGCAATCGCGATGATCGTTCTCTACTCGTCCTTCGCGGTGTTTCGCATATTGCTGGTCGTTTCGATATGACGGTCGGGGACTTCCGGAATACGACCCGCGCCTAGAGTCCTGGATCGGTGCAGTGCTGTGTCTCAAGATATTCTGGACCGCGGCCGTTGCAATAGCAACGCTCCCGAACTGGCCTCCCCGGGACACCTCCCGGGAAGGGGCCCAGTAGCCCCGACGGGGCCTTAGTTGTCAGAATGCCTAGTATCGGTGGTGCGGAAAACGCCGCTTATCTTGCCTATCCGCGACCGATGCCGCCACTGTCGGAATCCGGGATTTCGAGAGTTTGAGCGGTTCTGTCGGATCGAGCCGACTATGCTTGTCGCCCATGGCTCGAGTACTTATTCCACTCCCCGATCATGATTTTGACGTGACGGAAGTCGCTGTCCCGTGCAGGGTGCTGCGAGAGGCCGGTCACGAATTGACTTTCGCTACCGAAGAGTCGGGCGCGCTACCTGCTGCAGACCCTTTGCTGCTCACCGGCGTGCTCTTTGGCCAGTTGGGAGCCGAACCGGAACCCAAAGACTTTTACCAAGAGTTGATCGAGACGCCCGAATTTTGCCAAACCATCGCATGGTCTGAGGTTGCGCCCGATCGCTTCGATGGGCTGTTGCTTGCGGGTGGGCACGCACAGGGGATGCGTCAGTACCTTGGTTCGGAGATCTTGCAGGCTAAGGTCGCAGACTTCTGGGAGCTTCGGCGTCCCGTCGCGGCGATTTGCCACGGTGTCTTGGTCTTGGCACGCGCGCAGAGACGGGGCAGGTCTCTTTTGCACGACCGTCAGACCACCTGCTTGCCGAAATATCTGGAACGTCTCGCGTACTACTCGACCGCTTGGAAGCTCGGACGTTACTACCGCACGTACGACGCCTATGTCGAAGACGAGATTCGCGCTGCACTGGACGAGCCCACGTCGCAGTTTCGGCGTGGTCCGATCAGTTTTGGTGCGCGCGACTCTTACGGCGACTTCTCACCATCGTTCCTCGTCGAACACGAGAACTATCTGAGTGCACGCTGGCCGGGCGACGCCTATGCATTCGGTCACCGCTTTGCCGAGATGCTCTCCTCGACGGATATCGACAAGTAAGGTAAAGACGCTCGGCTGCGCGGCGTTTACGAGCTTCCGGTTTGAGATCGTGGCACGCCGGGCGAGAAGGAATTTCAAGCGGCGTCTTCGGTACCACCGACACTAGATACTCTGTTAGTTTCGGGCCGATGTACGTCGGCAAAACATTCTGGACAAGAAGGGCTGTTGGCTAAGAGGCAGCTTAGGTTTTCTGCCCTGCTGCGTTTCGGCGCGTGTCCGGGTACGGGCCTTATGTCGAGGCCCCTACGGGAAGCCCGCAGCGGGCCACGGGTCGAGTGAGTCGTGAGCGCGGCGAAGGATGGCTCATCGATTTTGAATTTCGGATTCAGTTGCCGGGGCCCTCGAAGCATCCCTAATTCTCGATGTCATAGTCCTCACTATTCGTGGCTATTAGGAGATGCGACATAGGAAACCTTGATTCCGTGAGTACCTTAATGATATGAAGAGAAACCTGGGATTAATCTGGCATCGGGTGCTCAGGCCTAAGCCGGGGGACATCGCCTCGTCCGTAGCGCCCAACGTGAGTTGAGAGATACGTGATTATGTGCCCTGCTTCGCTCGTGGCCGTGCCTGTTGAATCTCGCTTGCACCTGTCAAATCTGGGGCTGGAAAAGTGATGCGTTCCAACAACTCTTCTTTGTTACGAATGATTCCATCGCAAAGGAGAACCCTTCAGTAGCCATGAATGGTGGTGGGGATTTTGCAGTTGCCTGGAGCAGCTATTTTGGAGGGTCGAGTGAAATCTATGCCCGAAGATTCAGGCGAAACGGCTCGGCTCTGACGGATGAATTTCCCGTGAATACCACGACTGATGGGAATCAGAAGAACCCCTCCATCGGTATGGCGAATTACGGTAGCGTTCTCGTGGCCTGGGAAAGTCAAGGGGGGCAGGATGGTGACGGAACCGGAATATTTGCCCAAACGTATACAACTAACGGGACTCCTGAGGCATCGGGTGAGCTTCAGGTGAACTCCACGACAAAAGGCAATCAGACCAGCCCGTCTGTTGCCAAGGCTTACACCACCGGTCGGGGCGTAGTTGTCTGGGAAAGCAGTTCCGACGGAAACTTGAATTCGTACGATATTTACGCCCAAAGAATGAACCTGAACGGTTCTCTCGTAGGTGATGAAATCCTGGTGAATACAACGACGGAGGGTTATCAGGGGAGACCTTCGGTGGCCATGGCTGCCACTGATGATTTTCTGGTGGCATGGGAGAGTCAAGGGCAGGATGGGAGCTATGGCGGAATATATGCCCGCAAATTCGACTTTAACGGCAAGCCCTTGAGCGGGGAATTCCTGGTGAACACCACAACCGCAGGCGCCCAAACCTCGCCTGCGGTGGCGGCGGAAGTATTTGATTTTGTTGCCGCCTGGCAGGGGCCAGATGAAGACGCGGACGGTATTTATACGAGCGGCCTGCTGGAGGTCCCGGAGCCGTCGCTGTTGGTCCTCAACATGGCTGCGCTCGCTACCTTGGCCTGCATCGCGCGCCGCCGGTCTTTGCCGCAGTGAGAGTCAAGATGGAACTGATGAGAGCGCTCTTGATTACGTTGGTGGTGCTTTTGGCGGCGGAGGCCGGGGCACCCCAGAGCCTCTGACAACCCCGGAGCGAGGCGACTATGCCTCGGCCGAGGCTTGGCTGTCATATCATCTAGTATCGGTGGTGCGGAAAACGCGGCTTATTCTACCTATCCCCCCGCGATTTGTTCAACACGAAGCGCAGGTGGTTCATGCTACCAGCGCCAGCGAATGAAGAAGACCCAATCGCGAGCGTCTGGCCCTAACACTAGATTGTGCGGGCCGTCCTATGTCGGTCAGTTCGACTGATCGATGTCAGATTCTTGCATCACGGAATCGAGCTTCGCGAGCATGCGCATCGCTGAATCGCGTACTGGACCGGGTCGCCACCGGCGATCGAGCGCTGCCTTTGCAAGCGGATAGCGCTGCTGTCGTGCGTAGACGAGTGAGAGGTTCACGGCGGCCTCCTCGAGATCGGGAGAGTGTTCGAGCCCGCGACGATAGACTTGCGCGGCCGCGGTCGAATGTCCGCTTCGATCGAGCCCAGTCGCCCATTCGAGAATCAGATTGCGGTAACGCTTGCGCACGAGCTTCGAGGTCGGTGTCGATGCGAGCCCCTCCTCTAGACTAGCCGCGCGATCATCGAGTGCGTCCGGTGGTGCGCTTCTCTCGCCCAGAATTGCCGTTCGGATCCGCCGCGCGCGATCCGCGATCTCGAGATCGTCCGCCTTGGGCGCTTCCCCGGCTGTCGTCTTCGTCAGATAGTCGCCGGGATTCTCAGCGAGCGGCGCGAGCGAACGCAGGATCGGGCGATAGGCGAAGTTCCGAAGCTTGCGCGCGGCCGCGAACTCGATGAACGGTCGGTCATCGGTCAGGAGTTCGGCTCCGGCCTGCCAGGCTTCGAGCCCACGTGGCCCCATGATGAAGAGTGAGAGCAGATCCTCGGGTTGGTCGAGCCGGTTGCGAGCGAGGTCTGCGTCGATACCGCGCTCAGCGATGCGCGTCCAGATCGTCGCCGGGTCGAGCACAAAGGGCTCTGCCTGGAGCACCAGCATGCCGTCGTGATCGTCGAGCCAGAGCGACGCCTCGGGAAAGACCTCGCGCGCGGCACGCACCATCGCCTTGGTCTCGGCGACATCTTGTCCGTAAAAGGGGATCCACTGCGCGACGACCCCGCCCGGAGCAAGCGCACGCTTCGCGTCTCGATAGAACTCACGCGAATAGAGATTCGAAGTCCCGGCCGTCCAGGCTTGGAGCGGCTCGAGCACGATCAAGTCGAAGCGGTGATCCGTCGAACGCAAGAAGGCACGACCATCGTCCCGATGCAGCTTGACGTTTGGCCGTTCGAAGAGACGCCCGTTCGCTTCCGCGAACCAGCGTGTCGAGAGTTCGATCACGCCCGCATCCAGTTCGACGCAGTGCAACTCCTCGACTCCGTGTGCGTAGACGGCGGCGAAGGTCTGCCCGGTGCCGAGTGCGATGCCGAGCGCCTTCTTTGGGGCCTCGACGAGCAGCGCCGGGATGTGGCCGAGGCTTCGATGTCCGCCGCCGGTTCCCGCGACCCAAGACGAGTTGATCCAGATGCGCCGTCGATTTTGGCCATCCTGGGTGACCATCACATCGCTTTCGACACCCTCACGGAAATCGAGGATCTCGGTGCCCTCCTCTAGCCGCGCCTCATATACGGCGCGCGGGAGGTCCAGACTCAGCGCCAGTACGAAGCCCGCGGCGGCCGCGCCCGACCAAAGAAGCTGCATCCGCAGGGGCACGCTCGCCCGCCGCAGCAACCAGAATGACAGGCCGAGCGTCAGTGCGACGAGGAGTGCATTGGCGCCCGCGCTACCCAGCCTCGGCAGAAGAACGAAGCCCGCGATGATACTGCCGGCGACACTGCCGGCGGTGTTGGCTGCGTAGAGAAATGCGAAGCGCTGCGAGCCGTGTGCCGCAGTCGCGGCCTCGCCGGCGATCGCGACAAAGATCGGGAGCAACGCGGCGACGAGTGCCGCCGGAGGCGAGAGCAACAACACCAACAGCGCGTTGCCACGCAGTGAGAGGCCGGATGCGAGGTCGAGCTGCAACTCCGATGCGCCTGCGATCGCGACGATCACGCTCGGAATCAACACGAAGAGCAGTGCCGCAAAGAGCGCTGCGCTCCCGGCCGAACGCGTCAGAAAAGCGACCGGGTCTCGCGTTCTAGCTGCGCGCCGGATCGCAAAGACCGAAATGCCGGCGCCCAGAGCGATGCCTAACAGAACTGACGCGAGCACCTGCGTAAAGGCGTAGACCGTATTCAAGACGACGAGTGAGATCAGGCGCGTCCATACGACTTCGATGGCGAGCCCGATGAATCCAGCCAGTGCCGCCGCGGGCCACCACAACGAAAGCGATGGGCCCGACGAAAAACCTGCTGCAACGGAAGGCAGAGGCTGCAAGGGACGCGACTCGGAATCGTCGCCCGCGCGCTCTGGGCGCTCGAGAGCGACCGCCACGAGCGCAGCGGCCATCGCAAGCAGGGCACCCAGGCACGTGGTTCGCAAGAGCCCCAGCGCCTCGACCGTCACGAAGCCGGCCACGAGGCAGCCGATCGCAGCTCCGAGCGTATTGATCGCGTAGAGCGCACTGATCATTCGCGCAGCCCGATTCGCATCCGGCCGACGTCGCTCGACCGCTTCGATGACCAGGGGAATCGATGCACCCATCAGCGTCGCCGGAACGAACAAGAACAACGAAAGACCCAGGAGCTGAATCCAGAGTCCAGTCTGAAGACTTCCAAGGAGTTGCGCCGCCGCCGTGCGCAAATTCTCCGAACTGGCAATCAGCGGAATGGACAGGATCGCGAGACCCGCTGCAGCCGCCTCCACGGCCGCGTAGACTCTCAGCGGTCGCCGCAACGAGGCCGCTCGGCGGCCGGCCAGCAGCGCGCCCGTACCGAGACCGGCCATGAAAATCGCCAACACGACGGCCTGGGCAGTCACGGTCGCGCTCGTCACACTCGCGAGCCGCCGCGTCCAAGCCACCTGATACATCAACCCGGCGGCGCCGGAGAGCAACACGGCGAGGTACACGCCGAGCACGATTCTGCGCGGCAAGCGGTTGTCTTCGGAATCGCTCAACTCAGGCTCCTGCTTCTCGACCGAGCGCGGTGCACACACGCTCGGCCAGCTGCCTTGCCTGATCGGTTCGAATGAGCGAAATATTGAGGAAAAAAGGGCACTTAGAGAGGATTGTAGTTATCAGCTGCCGACCCGAGAGCAGCTTCGTTGCTGGACATGGAGAGGCGGTCGAAGCGCCGAGACCGCCCGCCTCGCGCCGCCGCGGGAGGCGGCGCGGTGGACAGTCACGCCAAGCTTTGAACCCGTGAAGAAATCGCTGGGGACTGGGCGGGAATGACTAGAAGCCATCTCATAAGCCCTGACCGAGTGAGGTGTGCGCCTATCGATGAAAAGAGAGGGGCCCGAGATCAAGGCGCGAAACCGCAGGCGTAGCTAATCGGAGCCTATCAGCTCCTCCCTACTTCAAGATTTCGCAACGCTGAGATCGGGCCGAAGGCGCGTGCATCACGACCGAAGGGTTTAAGAGATGGCTTCTAGTGCGTTCGGATCATCCTGTTCGATCCCGCTCCGAGGCCTGGCTGGGTACCCTGCCGGTCACGATGGCGCTCGGCAGGCTCTTCGCCTGGTATTTCTCGTGGACGCCGTGAGCCATGAATAGCGTCGTCTCTCGAAGCGAGGGCGAAGGCCCAATGCGACAAAGATGTCTCCATTCGCCGGCACACCGTTTGCTGCAATTTAACCTAGCAGGCTAGGCGTCTTCATCAGAATGTCGCTGGGTTCCAAGCGAGGTTCCTTGCCTCAACTGTGGCAATGACGACACGCCTCGACATCCCAGGAAGGTCAATCCAAGGCGGTTGGCATGACGCTGTTGGAGCCGACAAGGGACAAGATGTCGAGTGCTCCACCTGGCCCTTGCGCATCAGGGTCCGCGCCAAGTCCTCAGCGGTTCTGGCGGCCCGACGGCCGCAGAGATGTAGCGCCTTGCCCCGGCCCGTGGCGCGGATCCGCACTTCGAAACAGGAGGCGACACCTGTTCGCCAGCAACGCTAGAATCCGGCCATGAATCACGAGGCAGAACTCCAGAAGAAACTGTGCTCGGCGGACGAAGCCGCTGCGCGCGTCGAGTCCGGGCATTGGATCGACTTGGGCGGCGCGCTCGTCCAGACCGACCTCTTCGACGCGGCGCTTGCCCGGCGCAAGGATGCACTGCGTGACGTCAAGGTCCGCTACTGCCTGTCGATGTCACCGCGAGCGATCTTCGAAACAGACCCCGATGGCGAACACTTTCACGCCTTCAACTGGCATTTCTCCGCCTATGACCGGGCCAAGAACGTGGACGGTCGGGTCAACTACATCCCAATGAATTTCGGCGAAGCGCCAGACTACTACCGTCGATTCATCGAGCCGGTCGATGTGGCCTGCATCAAGACCACCCCGATGGATGGCCACGGCTACTTCAACTTCGGGGCGGCAGCGACCTACGTTCGTGCCGTCGTCGAGCGGGCACGCTGCGTCATCGTCGAGACCTGCGGGGCCATGCCGCGTATTCCGGGCGAGCAGGCCACTGTTCACATCAACGAGATCGACCACGTCATCGATGGCGGCCACGGCATCGTGAACGAGATTGCGAACCCGCCAATCACCGACATCGATCGCCAGGTCGCTGAGTGGATCCTCCCGGAACTGGAGGATGGCGCGTGCTTGCAGATCGGCATCGGCGGGATGCCGAATGCGGTGTGCGCATCGCTAGCCGACTCAGGCTACCGCGACCTCGGTATCCATACGGAGATGTTCGTCGACGGCATGGTGGAGCTGATCGAAGGAGGACTCGTGACGAACGCGCGCAAGACCCTCAACCCCGGCGTGACCGCCTTTACATTCACGGCTGGGTCGCGAAAGACCTACGATTTCCTCCACGAGAACCCGAGCACCCAGGCCTTTCCGGTCGACTACACCAATCTCCCGCATAACATTGCAAAGAACGACAGGGTGATGGCGATCAACAATACGACGCAGATCGACCTTCAAGGACAGGCTGCGTCGGAGACATCCGGACATCGTCATCTAACAGGCACCGGCGGACAGCTCCAGTTCGTACGCGGCGCGTACGCCTCCGAAGGCGGCAAGTCCTTCATGTGCCTGTCTTCGGTCTACGAGCGAGGGGGTGAGCGGCAGAGCCGGATCGTCAGCACCCTGACGCCGGGGAACGTCGTGACCACTCCGCGCACCGACATGATGTATGTCGTGACCGAGTACGGCATCGCCAACCTGAAGGGAAAGTCGGTCGCGGACCGCACCAAGGCCCTGATCGCATTGGCGCACCCCGATTTCCGGGAAGCTCTCGAACGCGAGGCCCGGGAGTGCGATCTCGTGCCGCGCCACTACTGGTAGCCAGAGGCGCCCGGGAAGGGCCCAGGTAGGGGATAGGCAAAATAAGCCGCGTTTCCCGCACCACCGATACTAGACATTCTGACAACCAAGCCTCGGATGAGGGCATCGTCACCCCGTTCCGGGCCTCGACGAGCGAGAATAGTTCCGTGATCGAGCGGTCGCTCGCCATCCAGCGGCTTACGTGTCGATACTAGGGCTCGCGTGAAAGCTAAACGAAGGATCCGCTGAGATCCTCACGCTCCGAGGTCTGAGCATCGACGGAACCGCTCGAGCAGCCGCAACAGCACGATTCCCGAGACCAACCCGAGCAGCGCGTGGGGCTCCGGGACGACGAGCTCGGGCGGATGGCTGCCTTCCTTCGAGGAGAAGACGGCGCTGTCGGTGCTCCCGGAGGTCACGCCAAAGCTGATCGGGCCGTCGCCGCTGACCGCGGAGGTGACGTCGTATTCGACCCAGGTTCCCGTGTCGATCGAGCCGGCGCTGTCGAGGAGGCTGCCAGAGATGGAGGGGGCGTTGTTCCAGTGGATGCCGGTCTCGGTCCAGTCGTTTCCGACCCAGAAAATGCTGCCTCCGTCATCCGAGTCGCCGCCGATCGAGCCCTCGTCCGTGACGTAGAGGCGGAGGGTGGCGCTGGACACGCCCGCGCCCAGTCCCGAGAGATCGAACTTCAGGTAGCTGCGCCACTCAGGGCTGCCACCGCGCAGGCGCAGCGTTGCCTCGGTGCCGTAGTTGTTAGTCGGACTGGTGGACTTGACCTTGGAGTCGGCCGTGGGAGTGAAGATCAGCTCGGTCGGTGTGAGCCCGATTTTCAACGAGACCGTGGCCAGGTTGCTGTCGTTGGCGCGATCACTGGCCTTGTAGGTGAAGGAGTCCAAGCCCTCGGAACCGGGATTCGGCGTGTAGATGACGGTGGCGGTGTCCTGATTTGGAATTCCGGGAAGGCAAGCCTGGTCGACCAGGGGTCCCAGGCCTCCGTTCGCAGGAGGGTCGACAATAGAGAAGATAAGCTCGCATTCCTGGGCGTCCGAAGCCGAGAGCGTGATTTCCACGGCAACGTCCAACTCGGTTTGCGCCGAAACATCGAAGGCAGTCGGTGCTGGCTGGATCCTCTGCTGATACCGCAGCAGAGACTCTATGAAGTAGTAGTCGCCGTAGATGAGACCCGTATCGAAGTTGGCCGAGTTTCGATTCTGTGTGCCGTGGAGTAGAACCGCCGCGTTCCCTGTGCCCTCCGCGAGGTAGTCGGACGACGAGAGTGCAATGATGATATCGATGGCCGCATCGAGATAGCTCTGGGCCCGGAGTGGATCCGGTTCCAGCTCCGCGAGCTCCACCAGCCCCGAAGCCGCGATCGCCGCGGCCGAGCTGTCCTTGTCCGGCAGCCCTCCGGAAGTCACGTCGAAGTCCCAGAACGGCACATCGTCGGGCGGCAGATTGGCGATGAGATAGTCGGCCGTCTGGCGCGCAGCGTCGAGGAAGACTGGATTGCTGGTCTCCCGATACGTCATCGTAAATCCGTAAACGGCCCAGGCCTGTCCTCTCGCCCAGGTGGATTCATCGCCCAACCCCTGATGGGTCCGCTTTTCCTGCACGTCGCCGTTGCTGGGGTCGAACTCAACGACCTGATAAGTGCTGCCGTCGACGCGAACGTGGTTCGCATAGGTCGTCAGGGCGTGGTCCACGGCGTGACTGAACAAGCTGGCGTCGCCGCCGTTCTTGGACGCCCAGAAGAGCAGTTCGAGGTTCATCATGTTGTCGATAATGACGATGAACTCGGAAGTGTCGTTGATGTTCCCCCACGATCTGATGGCACCGACATCGGGGTCGTATCGCATGTCGAGGGATTCGGCCGCAGTGAGGACCACCTGGCGATAGTCCTCGTTTCCGGTCAATCGATAGGCGTTGCCGAAGCTCGTGAAGATCTTGAAGCCCACGTCGTGAGTCGACGTGTCGTTCTTCTCCCCTTCGAGCGCAACGAGCCAGATCTCGCCCTGCGTCTTCCAGTCTTCTTCCCCGCTCCAGTCGTACATGAGCCACAGGCTTCCCGGAAAGAAGCCACTCCTCCAGTCGCCCGCGTCATCTGTGTTCCAGGTCCCGGACGCGCTCGTGTAGGTCGGGTATTGCGTGGAGGAGATCGCCTGTGTCGTAGCCTCCAGCTGCTGGGCGGCGAACTCCAATATGCTGGGGTCGGGGATGTAGACGCCGGTGGAGAACACTGTGCCGAGCGGTAGGTAGTCGCTGGCCCCCACATTGCTGATCTCGATGACCCGCGCGCCGTCGAAATTCTCGAGCCGCGCGCCGTACTGCGATGGATCGCCGCAATGGTCGTCGATGATGAACTGCTCGTGGGGGATCCAGGTCTGGGATCCCTCGCGCAAGATCTCGAAGTCCCAGACGTACACCTGGAAGTCTCCAGGGTCGAGAAGGAACTCCGTGCGGAATCTGATGAATTCATACGGAGCGAGATACTGCGCGCTCGCATCGGGCAAGGCGTAGGCCAACAAGTAGTCCGTATCAAAGAAGTTGACGGTGGCATTCCACCGCCGATAGGTGCTCGAGTCGAGATCGCCACTACATTTCCAGCCGCTCTCGTCCGCTACGATTCCGTCCCGCTGGATCTCGATATGGGCTGTGGTCTGGTTGAGATTCAGCTGGGAGATCATGTCGGTCTTCTCGATGGGACCGCCGTCGATGTTGTAACTCTGACGCGGGAAGGCGATCGGATCGAAGGTCTTTGCTCCGGTATCACCTAGCTGTATGTAGTCCGGAACAGCCATGCGGAGACTTGCCTCGTTCTTGATGACTGTGCCAAGTAGAGGCCAGGTTGTGCACGTGTGATCGCTGTACAGCAGCCCGGTGGTGTAGAGGTTGTACTCGAGCAAATAGGTTTCGGGTGCGCTGCCGAACAATCTCGAGAAGCCGAAGATGATCTTGAGGTACTCGAATTCGGGCTGTTGATTGGTCGCGACATGGAAGCGATAGCGTACGCCAACGATGTCAAAGAGTTCGTCGCCGGGAGTGAAGTAGCCGGTGACGTTCATGTTTCCGTTGCACTGCGCGTGGGCGACCGAGCCGGTGAGAGGCGTGAAGGCGGCGAGAACTCCTACCAGAGTTGCGACGGCGAGGCGAACGACTGACACGCGGGACGGGATCATGATGAAACCTCCTTGCGAATGTCTTCGGGGTGAACTGTATGTCGGCAAAACATTCTGGACAAGGACGGCTCTTCGCTAAGAGACCGTTTTGGTTTCTGACTAGGCCTATCTGTTCTTAGAATAGATCCGAAGTGTCAGAGCAACTCCGGCGTGAGATCCTACGCTGCTTCCTTCCACACATATCTATGGTGAAGACCGCCGACCCGGGACAGTCCCACAACATTCGAGTTGGGTGATGCGCGAAGTTCAACCGCTCGGCCCTCTGGCGCATCTTGGAGGCTAGTGTGGACTCGGTCCGTGTTGTAGTAGCGAACGTAGTCCCGGAGAAGACGACGTAGATGGTCCTCATCGAACACGATCACATGATCGATGAGTTCGCGCTTGCAGGATCCCACCCACCGTTCTGCCGTTCCATTCTGCCACGGGCTCCGGTACGCGGTTCTCTTGGGCGTGATGTCGAGCGACTTAATCGACTCTGATACCTCGCTGGAGAAGATGGTGTCGTTGTCGAAGATCAAGTGGTTCGGGGTCGATCACGAACCACACGTATAGAAGACGGAACGTGACCGTCAGCACGACAAAGGAATCCATCGCTGCAATGCCGTCTCGATGGTTACGGAGAAACGTCATCCAGCGCTGCTGCTTGCCCCGGTTACGGGGGTGCTTGGGTATATAGCGCGACACCCTGGGTCTTACTTTCTTCTGGCTGTACGTCGCGAGTTGCTGGCGGAGGGCCAACTCGACAACGACTTGCTCACCTTGGCTTCGGATGAGGGCAGGAGCACAACGAATAGCGAGTGCCAGGAAGTGAAGAAGGGCCTGCATGAGGCCGCGATCTTGCTGGATCGAGCGATGATATTCGAGTCTGAAATTAGTCTCAGGGACTGGGTATCATCCGCGGTTGGACGAAACGCGGGGGATAAGAAAGTCGAGTAAATCCGAGTAGTACCGATTAAAGAGAATGGACAGGAATTGCCGACAACAGAAAATAGGGAACTGTCCAGGCGATCCATCGTGTCCGAGATGCCCCGTCGTTCTCTCAGCTTCGTTATTCATCGGACGCCCTTACTGGCAAGTCAGCGAGCCGTTGCAGACGTTGCCGCCAGCGTTGACCCCGGTGCCCGTCACAGTGCCTGCGGACCAGCTTTCGGCTCGGATCACATTCTCTCGATATGCTTTACCGTTGCCTAGATTAAGGCCGTCCCCGAACCTCGTCGGTTCAGTCTTCAATGCACCAGACTTGCGCCGTCAAGTCGCAGTCAACTGTGAGTGATCTCCAGGTCGGAAACCCCGTCGTCTCATCGATCGTATAGCCGCCAGCCCGACCGGTTTGGGCCGATGAGTTCGTGGACCATCCACTGCAGGTGTCGCCCGCAGCATTCGTTCCGCTCGCATGCCAGCCCAAGTAGTTATTGAAGGGAGCCGGGGGTCCCGTGTCTCCGTTGCCTGCGGGTCCGTCGCCCAGGTTCGAGTTGTACTGTAGAGCGTTCCCAGGAGCGAGTTCGTAGAGAGAGGCGAGGTGATACCCAGCGGCGCAGGCCGTCGGCACGCTCGTCGCGGACACAAAACCAGAATCGGTCAGGTAGTAGCGGCGGTAGGACCGCCTTTGGCAGCTCTCGTCTTCACAGATGTTCCCGCCGTAGTCGATGGCTCCCTGGGCGAACTCCAGATCGGGTCCGTCCGTCGTATCGAAGACCAGATTGTCGCGAACCAGGCTGCCTGGTGTGACTCGGATCCCGTAGTCGTTGTTGTTGAAGACACGATTTCCAACGAGACGGGCGTTCTCGCCGACAAGAATTCCACCGCCTCCGACACTCGAGCGGACCACCATATTCTCGACCGCAACACCCTTGGCGTTGGGGAGGAAGATCCCATTGTTGCGGAAAAAATCGATCGTGCCGTTTCGAATGGTCGAGCCCGAGGCAACAGAGCCCGCTGGATTGCCAACAGACGAAGTGATGCCCGAAGCGGTCGTCGTGCCCCCGATCGAAAAGCTCCTAAGATGAAATCCGTTGAAGTCGATCGTCGCCGCTCCGGTGAGACTGATTCCGAATTGTGAGACATCTGTCGTTCTGAGGTTGCTCGTAAGGACGTAGCTTCCTGCATCCAGAGTAATCGGATAGCCAGGAGCATCACCGGCCACGCAGCCGGTCTGGACGGCGCAAGCCTGGCTCAGTTCAATGACGCCATCAGCGCTCGCCGCCGGCCATGCCGGGGCAAGTAGACACGCGAGGGCAGCGAACCTGATGAGTACGTTTCGCATCGACGTTTCCTCTTGGTGCTCTCGTGTATAGAACTTGATCCTACCATGGCGCGAAGGAAAGAATCGAACAGGAGTTCCATTATCCTGCTTGCGACGGATAGGCAACTCGCAAGCAACTGTCGCCGAATGGAGTAGGAAGAATAAGCCCCGTTTCCCACACCACCAAAACACTCGGCGTTCTGACAACTAAGCCCCCGGCGGGGCTACTCGGCTCCTACCAGAGGCCTTTCAAGCTTGGGCCGAGTCTGCTGCAGCGCTTTGTTTGGCGGCGGTCGCACCCGAGCGAATGGCTTGATCGACGTGAGCCGCGAACTCCGGAGGATAGACTTGCCTCCATTTTGGCCAGAAATGAACCACGAAGCCCGGTTGGCTAGACAGCCAATTGACGTTCGCGAGGGAGGATTCCGTGAGGTTAGTCGGAAGCAGGCCTTCGCCGCCAAGTGCGAAATCGTTTCGTAGCCAAGTGAGATGTGAGGAAAGTACGAGTTCCCCGGAACTGGCCCCCTTGGACCTACTCGTCAGAATGCTTAGTATCGGTGGTGCGGGAAACGCAGCTTATTTTTCCTCCCCACGTATGCCGGGGCGAGTTGGCAAGCCGTACGTCGCCGCCGAGCTAGAGCCGCGTTCGGGTGTCGAAAATTTGAGGAGAAGAGATAGTGGCCAATTCGAAGTGGACTACCGCTGACATTC
>CBFDDD010000069.1:0-25553 GCA_965603475.1 uncultured Myxococcales bacterium | reverse complement strand
GATGCACTGCCCGCGGCCATCCTGACTGATGGCGATGGTCATGTACTGCGCACGATGTGGGAGATCCCGTCTGTCTCGGACATCCGAGAACTATTGACTCGGGAAGACGCGTGATGTTGCGCGTCCAATGGAGCGCGATCGCCGTCTTCATTGCATGTATCGCTTGCGGACCCGCACCGACACAGGAACACACCACGCTCGCACTCGAGACGGAAGACCCGCGCTTCCAGATTTTTCTGGAGGGCCCGCTTCCACTCACGAAGGACGCCACCAGGCGTGAACTACGCCTAAGCCTTCTCCCAAAAATCGGCTGGCACATGACTCCGGAAGCACCGACCCTACTGGAGTTATCGCAAGCTTCAGGCATCGAACTCGACCTCCCGCTACAGCAGATTGAAGACGCCGTGCACAGTTCTGAAGAGCGCATCGAATTCGCGATCACCTATCATAGCCTTGACGGCCATGTGCCGGACGTTTCAAATCCTCACCTCGAAGCGCGTTTGAAATTTGGCGTGTGCCGCAACGACAATCCACGCTGCGAGATCGTGCGACGCGAGTTCCAGATTCCACTCACGCCACTTTGACAGAACTGACACTTTCATCGTTCGGAGCAGTTACGTGGGCCGGTGCCGTTCATGCCCGGGTGAGGCGCAGATTGTTTCGAACGCGACACCGACCACAGGCTGGTCTCTACATATCCGGGATACCTCTGCGCATCATTCTGGCCACGATCGTATCGGTCAGGCTGGGCATGAGCCGCTTCATCAGGTCGAAGGTCACCGTCGAGCCGGTGATCAGGATTCTCGCACGATTCTTCTCGATTCCGTTGACGATCTGTTTTGCGCAGGGCTCGACATCGAGTGCATACTTTGCGAAGAACTTGGCGAGATTCTTCTGTGCGCGATCCGAGTTTTCACCTACCGATCGAGCTGAATTGACGACTTCGGTCTTGACCAGTCCCGGAAAGACCGCCGAAACGCCGATGTTATGCGGAGAGAGTTCGCCGCGAAGGGCTTCGCTGAAGCCCCGGACGGCAAATTTCGTTGCTGTGTAGGTGGTCTGTGTCGTCAATGGAAGAATGCCTTGAATGCTCGAAATGCTGCAGATATGTCCCCAGTCCTGTCGCAACAGGGCGGGCAGAAAGAGCTTGGTTCCGTTCAATACACCCCAGAGGTTGATGTTCACGATCCAGTCCATATTTTCGAAGGTCTGATCCTGAAACTTCCCCATCAGCGTCACACCCGCGTTGTTGACCAGAATGTTGATCTTGCCGTGCGTACGCTCGATCTCATCGGGCAGGAGAGACATCGCCTCACGATCGGTGACGTCCGCCATATGCGTCGATGCCTTTCGGCCGATCGATTCGATTTCCGCTGCCGCCGATTCGAGGCCGGTGCGGTTGCTGCGGGTAATCAGTGCAATATCGCAACCGCGCCTCGCGAGTTCCAGAGCCGTCGCTCGGCCGATACCCGTCGCGGCACCCGTCACGACGGCAACCTTTCCGTTGAATATGCTCATTTCCTGATTCCGTTCTGCGATTGGTTGGGGAACAGCTCGCGACCGATTTCGCTGCAGTAATCAATGCGCTGGAACCCTCGCCTGGTTCTACCGTTGTGCGACCGGGCCCAGACTTCGATCCAGCCAATCCAGGTTCTCGCGAATGAATTCGCCGACCGGGAAGTTGAAATGACCGACGTCCCAGAGGACATGACGCTTGTTTTCGATGGGCGTGCCGAGACGCTCGAAGTACGAGCGCTGATGAGTCGCGTATGGAAAGACGAAGTCGTGCCGGCCGTTCAACATGAGCACAGGGATCTCGACATTCTCGACCGAGCGGACCATGCCCGGCGCGCTCTCGGGAAAGCTCGACGCAGCGAAACCGCCGCTCCACAGCACGAGGGTCGCGAACCGCGGGTTGAGCTGAACGATCAAACTCGAAACGGCCGCACCGAGGCTCAGACCGACGTAGCCGATGCGCTCGGTGTCGACGTCGCCGCGGCTCTCGAGATAATCGAGCGTTCGACCGGCATCCTTCGACCATTCAATGACCATGCTCGTTCGCGAAACCGGACCTTGATTGAATCGTTGGAGACTCCGCCCATCCTGGTTGCGCTCGAGGGCTCCGGAATAGATCGGGAGGACGACCATCCTGCCACTCTTGCGTGCGAAATCGAGAAAGCGCGAGACTTGTTTGATGTTGTCGACGCTCTCGCGGCGAACGAGAATATCCATGCCGCCGAGAAAAACGATCGTCTGGTAGGGTGGCGTCGCGTTCTCCGGCTTGATGACGTAGATCGGCAGACGCTCTCCCCGATACGCCGCGTCGATCGAGACCCGCTCCGCGAGCCCGCCCAGCGGAAGATCGATCTTGCCTTCGTCGCGCACGTTGAGGGGCGTCTTGTCATAGGCCGCAAGGCGCTTGCTGAAGCCGAACTCCTCATCGGACATGGCCTTTTCCGTGAAATAGTCGACGTGCGGCAATTCGATCGCAGAGAGTAGATCGGCCGCCGGGGGCTCGTCGTATGTGATGAGTCGAAAGCCATCGGTCTCACGACGACGCCAGGGTGAAGTCGCGGCCGCCTGCGTAAAGCGATACTCGGGATCCGCCCAGGATCCACCGAGCATGTAGCGTTTTTCTTCCCAGGCGTTCCAGACCCATTCGGAGAGATTGCCCGCCATGTCCTTGGCGCCAACGACGCTGAGATCCGTCCCCGAGCCAACCGCTGCGACTGCTTCACCGGCGAGGTTTGCAAGTGGCCCGATCTCCGACGCGAATCCCTCGATGATTTCGGCGTCGGGGAGTGCGGCGATGGCCCAGTGGTACAAAGTGGGAAGGCTTCGGTCGCGATAGTTGGCGTAGGCCGCCGCTTCGTACCAGCTGACCCCCGAGACGGGGTAGTCCGCTCGACCCTCCGAATGCTCACCCTGGACCCAGTTCACCGGCCCCCTGCGCCCGGTCGAATCGGAAAAATGGGCCATGGCTTCTTCGAAGGACACCTGGCGACCCTCGAGGATGAAGGGCTCGCGCCAGAATTCGGGACGCTCGTAGCCCCGATCGTCGACGAATTGTTGATAGGCCGCGTTCGTGACCTCCGTTCGATCGATGTAGGACCGTTTCAATTCGAACGCGCCCGTCGCGGGAAATGATCCCAGCGGCACTGCGGCATAGATCCGCTCTTCGATCACCACGGTGTTCGCAGGCGAAGCGCCTTCGGCATCGAGCACCAGATGCGGCGACCGTTTAAACTGCGTCCCTCGCGCAATCCGCGTCGGCCGATGCGCGATCTCGCGAGGTTCGAATCCGGGCTTCTCGACGCGCCAGCTCAGCATGGTCGCCGGGACACGCGCGCCTTCTATAGGCGTCGTCCCGAGCACCTTCCACTCCGATTCGGTCTCTCCGTAGCGTCGATACGAAACGGTCGCGCCGGGTGGATCCGTCGTGAACGAAATCTCGGAAGAGATGGTCTGCCAGACGGGGTCCAATGCGGGATTGGCACCGAGCGCAGATTCCACCTCTGCCGCCAGCTCGTAGGCGCCCGCCCAGTCGTTGGCCTCGATCAGTAGCGCGATCTCGGGTCCAGCCACGTCGCGCGCCCATGTCATCTTCGACCAGAGTCCATAAGCCCACCAGCCACCGCCGGCCAGTAGAGCGGCGACGCCCGCGGCGATCGCCACGCGAACCAGCTTCCCCCGCCCCTCCGCAGATCGCACCGCCGCGCGGCGGCGGTCGTGTGCGCGCAATCTTCCGGCGAGTTCCTTCGGACCCGCGACACGGTTCTCAGGATCGTGATCGACGCAGGCCGCAATGTCTTCGCGCAGCAGTGGGTCGGCTACGTCGCGCTCCCAGCCCGTCGCGAGTGCCCGGTTGAAATTGCCGGCCGCGAGCTGATAGAGAATCACCCCGAGCGAATAGACATCCGAGAGTTCGGTGGCCTGCCGACCTTCCATCACCTCGGGCGCGATATAGAGACGGGTTCCCGCGCCCGTGTCGAGGCTGCTCGAAAGCAAGGCCTCCGTGAGACCGGCGACCGTCACCCCCGGCACCTCGAGCGCTTCGCGTGACATCACCAGGCCAATTCCGAAATCCGATAGACAAACGCGAGGTACCCCGCTCGCGTCTTGATTGATCAAGACATTGGCGGGCTTGAGATCCTTGTGCAGAACGCCCGCGCCATGCGCCGCCGCGAGTGCGTCGGCGATCTGCGCCACGAGGTCCACCCGGGTCTCCATCGAGACCTTCTCGATTCCGCCTCGTGCGCGCGCCCAGTCGACGAGATCCCCCGCTTCGGAGTGTTCCGTCTCGAGAAAATAGGGGGGCCTTTCGAATTCCCAGTCGATGACCTGCGCAATGTCGGTCCGCTCTCCGAGACTTTCCTTCAGCAGTCGCAGCAGCACAACTTCGCGCTTGAGGCTACGAACCGAATCCGCCTGGAAGCAGAACTTGAAGACACGCTTGGCATGCGTTCCCTCGTGCGTTGCGAGCCAGACCTCACCAATCGCGCCCGTGCCGAGCTGCTCGACGAGTCGCCAGTTCTGACGTCCGGGAATGACGAGTCCGACGGCGGGACGCCAACCGAGCGTCAGCTCGTCGCCCGCTGCCGTCGCGCTTCGAGCCTTCTCCGAGTCCACGGGTCGGACGAGCGGTGACACCTCCGTAAAGCCCGCCTCGCCGATCTCCACGGGCTCGTCGATGCCCTTCAGCAGATAGGGACCGTGGGCGAGCCATGAAACCGGCCGACCGATCTGCGCCTCGTCGAGACGCTGGCGGGCGGCGTTGAAGACGGGCAGGGACATCAAGACCTGCGTGCCCTGGGCGAGCGAGCCGATGCGCGCTGCCAGGTCGACGGCGAGACCTTCGACGAGGGTCGGCTTCGAAGAGCCCGCCGGTGCTGATCGCTCGGTCACCTCGCCGAGGTGAATGCCGACTCGAACCGCCGGCAGGTCGGTCCGCTCCGCATGGAGAAGTTGCAGGCGCAGCGCGAAGCTGACCGCGGCGCTCGGCGTTGCGAACGTGAGGAAGAAGCCGTCGCCGGCCGAATCGATCTCGCGGCCCTCGAACTCGCCCGCCAGGCCGAGTACCTCGCCATGGTAGTTCGACATCAGATCGCTCGCGGCCGCGTCGCCCAGCCGCGACTTGAGCGCCGTCGAATCCACCAGATCGGTGAAAACGAGACACAAAAGGTTCGAGCGCGCCGCGGCATCTGTCATCGAGATTTCGATCCCTCCAGGCCCGGCAGTCTACAACAGGATCATTTATCAGGCGCCGATAGGAACTTCAGGTCGTCATTTTGCACCGACCACGGCGTCGCTAGGTATACTTCAGACAACCAGGCGCCAGATGACGCGCGATTGCCCCGACTCGGATGTGCTGCGGTCTAAAGCAAGGAGTTTCGCCAGGGAGATGCGTTCTTGATCTGTCCGTCTTGTGACCACGAAAACCGAAGCGCGGCGAAATTCTGCGAGGAATGCGGAGCGCATTTCAGCCCTGCCTGCTCGAGCTGCGGGACGGAACTCCGGCCGGGTGCAAAATTCTGCGACGAATGCGGGACGACGACGAGCGCGAAGGCCACTCGCGCCGCCGCGCCGGCCGGGGGCGAGCGTTCCCCGAGCGACTACACGCCGAAACATCTCGCCGACCGGATCCTGCAGTCGAAATCTGCGCTCGAAGGCGAACGCAAACAGGTGACCGTGCTCTTTGCCGACGTGAAGGGCTCGATGGAGCTGGCTGGGCAGGTCGACCCGGAACGCTGGCACGTCATCCTGAACCGGTTCTTCGAGATTCTGAGCGATGGCATCCACCTCTTCGAAGGAACCGTGAACCAGTACACGGGTGACGGCATCATGGCACTCTTCGGAGCGCCGATCGCCCATGAAGACCACGCGCAGCGCGCTTGCTATGCGGCGCTGCGACTGCGCGATGAGCTGCGGACCTATGCGGACGAGCTACGTCTCAGCGAGGGGCTCGACTTCGCGGTTCGCATGGGTCTCAACTCGGGCGAAGTCGTCGTCGGCAAGATCGGTGATGACCTGCGCATGGACTATACGGCGCAGGGGCATACGGTCGGTCTGGCAGCGCGAATGGAGAACATGGCGCCTGCGCACGGCGTCTGTGTCAGCCAGAGCACGGCCGATCTTGCCTCCGGCTACGTCGAGCTGCGCGATCTCGGCGAGTCGACCATCAAGGGCGCGAACGAACCGATTCGCGTCTTCGAGCTCGTCGGCATGGGAGAGATCCAATCGCGCTTCGACCGCTCGCGGTCGCGCGGCCTCACACGCTTCGTCGGACGCGACGACGACATGGACGTGCTCGAACGCGCCTACGAGCAGGCCCGCTCGGGAAACGGCCAGGTGATCGGCGTCGTCGCGCAGGCCGGCACGGGGAAGAGTCGACTCTGCTTCGAGTTCGTCGAGCGCTGCCGCGCACGCGGGCTCAGAGTGTTGCAGGGCACCGGGGTGGCGCATGGCAAAAACATTCCCTTCCTGCCCATCCTGCAGATCTTTCGCCAGTACTTCGGGATCACGGAGCAGGACGCAGACCGGATGGCGCGCGAGAAGATCGCCGGCCGCCTACTGCTGATCGACGAGAGATTTCGTGAATTCCTGCCCGTGATGTTCGACTTCATGTCCGTGCCGGACCCCGACAATCCGGCGCCTTCGATGGATCCGGACGCGCGCCAGCGCCAGCTTTTCAACGTCATGCGTCGAGTCGTCGAGCGCGGTGAAGGTGCGACGATCAACCTGATCGAGGATCTGCATTGGGTCGACGCGGGCAGTGAGGCCTGGATCGAGCAGATGGTCGACGCTGCGTCCGGCAACAGCAGTCTACTCATCCTGAACTTTCGCCCCGAATACCATGCCCAGTGGATGCAGAAGTCCTGGTACCGCCAGCTCCCGCTCTTGCCCCTTGGTCCCGAAGCGATCCAGGAGCTGCTCGACGACTTGCTCGGCGCCGACCCGAGCGTCCGGGGTCTTTCCGAACTGGTACACGAACGCACGGCGGGCAATCCGTTCTTCGCCGAGGAAGTCGTCCAGACCCTGATCGAAGCAGGCAATCTCGATGGCTCGAAGGGCCGCTACCGGCTGGTCACGCCGATCGAGCGCCTGGAGATTCCGAGCAGCGTGGAATCCGTGTTGGCAGCGCGGATCGATCGCCTGCCCGAGCGCGAGAAGCAGGTGCTGCAGGCCGCGTCCGTGATTGGAAAAGAGTTCGCCGAGCCGATCCTGAGTGCCGTGTTGGACTGGCCGTCGACCGAGCTGTCCTCGTCGATTCAGGCATTGAAGGACGCAGAGTTTCTCTTCGAAAAGTCTCTCTACCCCGTCACCGAGTACGCCTTCAAGCATCCGCTGACGCAGGAGGTCGCGCTTGGTTCCCAGCTTCGGGAACGTCGTGCCAAGACACATGCCGCGGTCGCACGAACGATCGAGGCGGCACACGCCGAGCGCCTCGACGAACACGCGGCGCTCCTGGCGCATCACTACGACGAGGCTGGCGATCACGATCAGGCCGCTCGCTTCCACCGGCTGGCAGCGATCTGGATTCTGAAAAGCGATGCGAGCGAATCGAGAGCGCACTGGAAACGCATGCTGGAGCTGTTACGGCCCCTCGAAAAAACGGCCGAGCGACAGCGCCTCGCGCTCGAGGGAATCGATCTGATGCTCACCAACGGTTGGCGCTTCGGAGATGTCGGCGCCGAAGAGGCTGCGCTTGCCGAGGAGGGTCGCACGCTCGCGACGCGGCTCGGAGATCAGGCGAGCGAATGTGGGATTGAGTATGGCTATGCCGTCAGTCTCAGCTGCGACGGGCAGATGGCGGAAGCGCTCGAACCGGCTCGCCGCGCCGTCGAACTGGCCGACTCACTCGACAACGAATCGATGATGCTCGCTAATTGTGTGTTGCTCGACGTGTTCTGGCACTCAGGCCTGGTCCGCGAAGCCGATGTTGTTGCCCGGGAGATCGAAGCGCGCTGTCCTGTCGACTACAGCTACGGCGTGGAACGCTACAGCTTCTCGCAATGGAACTGGCTCGAGGGACGCAAGGGTATGCTTCAGTATCTTGCTGGAGATCCGGTCACGGCCCGCAAAGTCTTCGAAAAGACCCTTGCCTTCGCGCGCGATCAGAAGCAGGAGGAGGTTGCGTGTTGGCTTCTCACATGGTTCGGACCGTGGCTCGAGGAATTGACCGGCGAGGACGAGCGTTCGCTCGCTCAGGCCCAGCAGGCCGTGGAGTTTGCGGGCCGTTGTGGCAGTCCACTCACTGCGACGGCTTCTCTGTACGCTCTCGGCTGGGCGGAGCTTCTGAACGGCTTCGCCGAGGATGCCGTGGCCACACTCGAGAAGGCCCGGGAGCAACACGTGATCCATAAACAGGCTCGCGCATGGGTCGATGTGACGACGGGTCTGCTTGCCGAAGCGTACCTGGCGACTGGAGACGATCGCCGCGCCCGCGAAATGGCGGAGGCGATCGGAGAACAGCCCAATGCAAGAGTGAATCTGCTCCGCGCGAAGCTGGCCCAGGCCCGGGTCTTCCGAGGGCTCGACGGTGCGAGCGCACGAGAGCAGGTCGAGGGCATTCTCGATGAGGCCGATCGCCTCGTCGAGGAAAGCGGGGCGATCGCGTTTCGCCCCATCGTCTTCGAGGAGCGCGCGCGCATGACTCATCTGGCCGGGGACGCCGAGCGCGCACGGCGTGAGCTACAGGATGCGCTGATCGGCTATCGGGAGTATTCGGCGGCGGGGCACGTTGCGCGGTTGGGGAGGGAACTCGGCGAATAAATCACGCTTCGGCTGACAGACCATCCCTCTATTCGAAGACAAGCCGTCGCGTATCACATGTCATTTCCGCATTCTTTCCGATCGCGATTCAGGCGATGCAACGGATGCGGTCGAGCAAACCAACGGCACCAGGAACATCATCTGTGCAATGGCTAAGAGTCGTGCTCGACTCGACCATCGACGACCCGGATGATCCGACTGGCCCGATCCATCACACGAGGATCGTGGGTCGAGAACAGGAAGGTCACACCCCTCGTCTGATTGAGCTTCTGCATGATGTCGAGGAGATGTTCCGCGGTCTCGGAGTCGACATTCGCTGTTGGTTCGTCCGCCAGTACGATGGCGGGATTCGAGGCGATCGCGCGGGCGATCGCAACGCGCTGCTGCTGGCCTCCCGAGAGCGCATTCGGAAGTCGATTCTCCATGCCTTCGAGGCCCACATCCTTCAACAGGGCCATCACACGCTCTCGCCGCTCCGCGGGATCCACCCCCTGGAGTCGCAGGACCGTCTCCGCATTCTCGAAGGCCGTGAGAACGGGGATCAGGTTATAGGCCTGAAAGACGAATCCGATACGATCTCGACGCACCTGACTGAGCTCGCGTCGGCTAAGGGATGCAAGATTCTCGCCCTCGAGAAGAACGCGGCCAGAGGTTGGACGGTCCAGCGCCCCAATCATGTTCAAGGCGGTCGTCTTGCCAGAACCCGAAGGTCCGGACAGGGCGCTGAACTCTCCTTTCTCGATCCGCACCGAGAGCCCGCGAAGCGCGAAGACCTCGACCTCACCCTGCTGATAGACCTTGGTGACGTCTTCGAGTTCGACGATCGGGTCTCCTTCTTTCACGTCCGTCTCCATTCCCCGTTCGCGCTCGTTCGCGTTTGTCATACCAGCCGAATCGTCTCTGCCGGAGCCACTCGACCCGCCCGCCACGCCGGATACACGGCGGAGAGCAGCGTTCCGGCCAGCGCCGCCAGTGCGATGATCAAAGCATTCTCTGGATAGATCCCAACCCGCATCACCGAGGTCAGTGCAACCCCGGCGACCTCGGTCCCAGTCACGCCGAGCTGCTCGCTGATGTCGATACCCGTGGTCGAGAGATAGTAGTAGGGCGCCGCCGTCACGAAGGCCGCGCCGACCAGTCCGACCAGACCCAGCCATAGACTCTCGAGCATGACGAGCGCGAAGAGCGTGCCGGGAGAAAACCCGATGGCGACCATGATTCCGAATTCGCGAACCCGCTCCATCACACTCACGAAGAGCGTGTTGAAGATCCCGGCGGCGACCAGCACCATGATGATCATCTCCATCAGTTGCGCGCCCGCGACCTTCATCGCGATGAAGCCGGCCAATTCCGGTTGGGTGCGATGCCAGGGCAGGATCGCCAGGTCTCTCGGCAACCCGCCTGCGAGACGCTCGGCCACGCGGTCGGCCTCTCGGTGATCCTTCAGGAAGAGCGCGATCTGGGTGCCCTCCCCTTCCGCCATGCCAAGGGTCTCTCGAAGCGTGTCGATGGGCAGGATCGCGAGACCTGCATCGACCGTCGGCGCCCCGGTCGTCACGATTCCGGACAAGCGGGCCACGCCATAGATGATCTCGCCCTTGGGATCGGTCAGCGTGTAGATCACTTTGCTCTTCAACCGCGCCCTGAGATTCTTGGCAAGCTGTCGGCCGAGGATGATCTGATTGCCTCGACTCGAAGCGAGCATCTCACCTTCATCGATCGCGTCGATCAGGGAGAAGGTTTCGGCATCCTCCTGGCTGGGATCGATGCCGATCACGCCGGCGCCATAGGTCTGGCCAGCCGTACTGAGCATGATCTGACCGCTGATGCGCGTCACTGCCCGTAGCACCTCCTCGTCTCTCAGCACTTCTTCGCGTATCGCGGCGCTACCTCGGACGGAATGACGAAGCAGAGGAGAGTCGAGATATTCGACGTTCTGGATGCTGACGTGTCCTCCTCCCAGACGCGCTGCGAGATCGATCATTTCGCGCCAGTTCTGGTCGCCGAGGCCCGTGAAGAGAATGGCCAGCATCACGCCAAAAGCGATCGAGGAAAGCGTGAGCAGCGTTCGTCGACGATTACGCCATATGTTGCGCCAGGCCATCGAGGCGAGATTCGCTCCACTCATCTGACTAACTATGCCTCATCGCTTCGACCGGCTGGATGAGCGCCGCCTTGCTCGCCGGATAGATGACAGCCAGAAAGACGATCACGACCAGCATCAGAACGGGCGTCGTGAAGACACGAAGATGAATCGCCGCGCGCCAGATCGGATCCATCGCGACGCCCATGATCGACGTCCCCGCCAGCATCCCCATATCGATCCCCACATGGGCCAGATAAAGGATGCCCGGAATACCGAGGGCCAGGCCGATCACGATCGCAAAAATCGTCTGGACGCCACTCTCGATCAGGATCAACGCGAGCAGCGAAAGCGGCCCGAACCCAAGCGCCTTCAGCACCCCGAGTTCCCGAATGCGCTCGAAGACCGCCATCAACATCGCATTCAGGATCAGGATTGCGATCGCGAGATAGACGACGATCCCCATCATCACCATTGCGCTGCGCCCCGCGTCGAGCATCGATGCGATCGTCGGCATCAACTGTCGCCAGGTCTTGACCTCGAGTTCCGGCGCCAGGCCTTCGACCCGCTGCACCAGGCCCTCGAGATCCAGATCCTCCGGACGCCGAACGATGATTTGGTGCGCGCCTTCCGGCAGCATGATCAATTCGCGAAAACTCATCTGGGTCATGAAGATCCCCGAGCGGTCGATCGCATCACTGATCCCCAGCAGCACACCGATCACCTCGAAGAGTTCGTAGGCCATGCTGCCATCGGCACTCTGCGTGATCGCCAGCAACTCGCCGCCGAGATCGACGTCGAGGGTTCGCGCGAGGCGTCGACCGATGACGACGCCCTTCGGTCGGCTCGCATCGAGCCACTCTCCCCGATCGAGCTGATTGGCCACATCGCTGATCCGTTCGTCCCGCGCCACGTCGACGCCCCGAAAGGACGCACCCGATGACGCCTCGTCCGCCGCCACCAGCCCGAAGGTCAGCAGGCGAGCAGACGCGTCGAGACCGGCCTCGTCCAGCCGTTCGAGCAACGCCTTTGGATCCTCGATCTTCGTATAGATGGATGGATCCGTTCTATACTCCTGGGCGAAGATCTGCAGATCGCCGACCTCGAGGTCGAGCACATTGCGCTCCATCCCCTCGAGATAACCCTCGATCAGTCCGGAGTAGAGAATCATGACGAGCAACGCGAGCGACATGGCGGCCACAGTCACGAAACTTCGCCGACTGTTTCGGAACACGTTTCGCCATGCCATCGCAAACAGATCCAAATCGGACTCCGAAGCCGTTCGACTCGATGCTAGCTCTTGGCCGAGAGAAATTGTTCCGCAATCCAGTCCCGGGCCGGCCGAAAGCGCTTTCTACGACCTGAGATTGGATTCGGGCGGTGCGTAGAGGGAGTTCAAGCGGGCGCGGGCGCCGACACTGGATCGGCATGTGCCTGACTATTTGTGCGCTGTGCATCGGCTCGCGCGAGGCCAGCGCGCAGCTTTCACCGGCGCTCGCCGGTCGATCCGCACAGGCCAACAACGCGATCACCGTCAACCAGAATCCAGCCGGCATGGCCCGACTCGAGGGTTTCCAGGCCGCCGTCGACTTGATCGTCGCGATCACGGACAACGAATTTGACGTCGACGAGAATCTGTCGACGAATACCGGGGGAAATCCGAAGAACGATCTCGATTGGGCGGCCGTGCCACAATTTGCGGCCTCCTACTCCTTCGACGACCGCTTCGGCCCCTTCCTCGACCGCTGGAGCATAGGCTTCGGGGTGAGCGTTCCGCAGGGTTTTGGTACGGACTACGGGGACAGCTGGGCCGGTCGCTACTTCGCCCAGGAAACGACCCTCGTCTTTGTCTCGGCCCAGCCTGTGGTCGCGTTCCGCGCAACCGATTGGCTCTCGATCGGGGCGGGCGTCTCGATTACCTACGTCGAGTCGAACACGAAGGTCGCCTTCCCCAACCTCGCAAGCGAAGGCGACGGCCGGCTCAAGCTCGACGTGGATGGAGCCTCGGCGGGTCCAGTGCTCTCCGCACTCATCGAGCCGTCGCAGACCCTGCGATTCGGGCTCTCATGGCGTGGCGAAATCGAACCCGAACTCGACGGCAAGCCGGATTTCCAGAACCTCGGCCCGGGTCTCGAGGCAATCCTCAATGCCGGGGGTGTCCTCGGTCAAAGCATCGACCTCAAGATGCGCACGCCGCAATCAGTGCAGGCCGGCTTCTACTGGCGACCTCACGATCGGCTCGGGCTGATGGGAGACGTCAGCTGGATCGATTGGAGCCGCTTCGGACGTGTCGAAATCGAACTCAACAACACGACCCTCGTTCAGAACACGGACTACGACGACATCTGGATCGCTTCGATCGGGGCCGAGTGGGACTTCACCGAGAAATGGACCGGCGCATTCGGCTTCACCTACGTCTCGCCGGCCATCTCCGACGGCGACCGCAGCGTCGGCCTGCCCCTCGACGAGGTCTTCGTGGTCGGCATCGGTGCCTTCGGACAGCTATCGCCGCGCGTGGGATTGCAGACGAATTTCCTTGCGATCTTCAGCGGCGACGGCGGGGTCGACGATCAGGGCGCGTTGTCTGGACGGATCGTTGGCGAGTTCGAACGCCGTCAGACCTTCGCGCTGCAGGTATCGTTCGTGTGGGGCGTGCCACCAGGCCTCTGAATTGGAAGAAAGACTATTTCCGTAGCCTGCATAGCAAGGTCTCCATTTCCTCGGGATGTTTGAGTCGGAACCAGTGCGCCAGGAGCGTCAAATATTCTCGTTGGAAGTCCAGGGGTAGCTCGAAGAAGCTCGTTCCGGTCAGTCCGCGACACCAGGTATGCATTCGGATCGCAAGAGTGATTGAAGTGACGGTCGGGCGCGGCGGCGAGCAGGAAGCGACCATCGGACAAGAACGCGTGCTCCGGCTCTTCTCCCGCACGCAGCGGATCCGCTCGAGTGATCTCGCGCTCGACTGCGAACTCTCGAATCACCTCACCGGCACGAAAATCGTTCAGCGCAAATACGCCGAGGCCGCCGATCTTCGATGGGCGAACTTCGACCGTCGAGTTCGCGCGCTCGGACATCCGTACGTCCCATGCTTCATTCGAGATGGATCCCAAAGCAGGAGTCTCGATTTTATTTACCTTCACCGCCCAACGACACCACGACCTTGCCCATCACGTTTCCCTCGGAGAGCAGGGCGATCGCGTCGGGTACGCGCTCGAAATCGAAACGTTGATAGATCGGGACCCGGAGATCACCGTGTTTCCATTGCTCGAGTAATTTGTCGTGGGCAGCCACTTTGAACGCATAGTCGTAGCCGCTCGGAATCACGCCCATCACGGAGTAGTTGTGTTGCACCATATGCCCCAACTGCGGCTCGCCCCAGCTACCGCTGGCGAAGCCGACCGCGAGGAGTCGGCCTTCGTTTGCAATACATTCGGTCGCCGCTCGGAAGCTCTCGCCGCCCACGGGATCGTAGATGACATCGGCGCCGCGGCCGTCGGTAGCGTCGCGCACTGCGGCCACGATGTCCTCGCTCCGGTAATCGATCGATCGATCGGCACCGAGGTCGCGGCAAAAGGCACATTTCTCGGGACCGCCGGCCACCGCGATGACGCGCGCGCCCGTCGACTTGCCAAGCTGGAGCGCCGCCGAACCGGTGCCCCCCGCGGCGCCGAGCACCACCAGGGTTTCGCCGGCGACGAGCCGGGCGCGCCGTACCAGACCGATATAGGCCGTGTGGAATGGAATCGTAAAGCAGGCGGCTTCGGCATCCTCCATCGCATCGGGCACGCCCAGCGCGAAGTCGTCCAGCGCGAGGCATTCTTCGGCGAAGCTCCCATGCCCGAGGAAGAAGGCCGTCACCGCCATCACGCGTTCACCAACGGCGCGTCGGGATCCGGGTCCGGCTGCTGTCACGACACCGGCGACTTCCTGGCCCGGCGTGAAGGGCAGCTTCGGCGTGAGCGGATAGCTGCCCCGACACATATACGCGTCCGGCAGACCGACGCCGGCCGCCGCGACCCGCAGTCGGATCTGACCCGCGCCGGGCTCGGGCAAGGCTGCGTCCTCGTCGAGCTGCAACACGTCCTGCGGCTCGCCTCGCCCTGTCACCTTCCAGGCTCGCAAATGCCTTCCTCCCGAGTCCGCGGACTCCTCCGCTTTTCTCCTGTTCCTCTTGTCGAACTCTAGTCGACGTCGAGGCGCGATCGCGCTTCGAGAGCCTATCACCTCGAATCGGGACAATTGGACTTGAGGAAGCACAGGTATCCTCTTCCGAGCCGAAGTTCGCCACAACTGAGAATTCTCGACCACTTCCATTGTGTTGATTCGTCTCTTGATCGGAGGATGCAGCGTGCTGGACACCAGATCCCGGACTCTCCTCGCGACGCTGCTCGCCATGGTCTGTCTGTTTGGATCAATTCCTGCGAACGCGTTGACGCTCGATGCGAATGTGCTGGGGATCTTCGAATCCTTGGATACGAACATGGGGGTTTTCGTCGACCCGGTCGTCGGAGCGACGATCGATCCAGATGGTGACATGGCGACGGCACCGCTGGCCGCCGGCCAATTCATCCTGATCGGGATCGAGGTGTCGAACCTCGCCGCAGAGGCGATCACGGCGATGTTCACCACACTGATTGTTCAGGGCGATCAGATCTCCGGCTCGCTCGGTGCGCGCCTGCCTCCGACGATGTTGAAGGGGCCAGGCCCCTCCGGTCAGTCACTCGTGAACATCAACTCGGGGGATATAAAAAGCAGCCAACCTGGTGGTTTCGGACATCCTGGAGATGTGTGGATCCAGGCTCCCTCGTATGCGCTCCAAACGGGCGCGAACGGGACCGGCCCGGATACGCTCGAGATCCTGTTTGTCGTTGGGTCCGCGGTGGCCATTGGGGATTTCGTGACATTCGAGATGGGATTCACCGCCGGTGACTCCATCTCAGGCGCCAGCAGTATCACGTTCAACAGTGCGGCGATCCAGGTCATTCCGCAGCCGGGGACAGCGCTGTTGATGGGTCTTGGCCTGATCGGGCTGAGCGCCAGCCGGCAAGCGAGCTAGAACCCGGCCGGCTCCGGACTGAGGGTCTTGGAGAAGTTGAACGGATGGGATGAATTGGCGACTCGCGGGCCGCGGGATATTCTTGTGTAGATGAGCCGGGCTCGCGTGTGTTTCACGTGCACGGCGTTCGCATTGTCGTAGGTGTCTGGAGTTGGACTTTCCGTGCGGTGATGTGACGTGCCCGTTCACGAGGAGCTACACCGATGAACGCGGGCGTCCCCGCCCGCGCAGCTTGATCTAGGAGGATGAAGGATGAACCAGCGCGTCACGAATAGGTCGAGATCGGGGTTGTTCTCCACGATCTGTGCAGCAACGATACTCTTGCTCGTTGATTCTTCTGCACTCGCTGAGCCCACGCGTTGTTATCTCACGTATGACGTAGAGGGCTGGTCGATCCTCTATAAGGTCGCCAGAGGAATGGGGCGGATCGACTGTAAAGATGGCCAGACCGCGGATGTCACCATCGTGGCCCACGGAGGTGGTTTGACCCTCGGCACGCAGGAGGTGAAGCAAGGGCGCGGCCGCTTTTCGGGCACTGAAAGGATCGCGGATCTCTACGGTACGTACGTCGAAGCCGATGCCCATGCGGGCATTGGAGGTGGTGCATCGGTGGACGCACGAGCGATGTTCAAGGGCAACAAAAGGCTCTCATTGACAGGAACTGGCTCGGGCATCAGCCTCGGGATTGCGGTGGGCGGATTTACGATCAGGCCGCGATAGACGGGTAGGCGACCGGCCTCGGCGATGCAGAAACAGGTGGGGCCCTTTCGACGAAAGGGCCCCACCTGCCGGTGTCGAATCAGAATCTCCCAACGGCCCGCGCAAAGAAACTAACGCCCGGCGAAGGGATGGCGCTCCCCGCATCCACGCCACTGCTCGTTACCCGGCTGATCCCCGCCAGATGGTCGTGGTAGTCGTTGTCGGTGACGTTGTTCACCCCAGCCGTGAACCCGATCCAGTCCCATGGGTCCCAGCTGCCGAAGATGTTGAGGCTGCCCCAGCTGTCGCTCGCGCTTTCGCCGTTCGTGTCCGAGACCTTCTTCTGCTTTGCGGCGTACGTGCCCTCGACCGACACCGACCAGCTTTCCTGTTGATAGGTGAGCGTGGTGCGGCCATGAAGCGGGGAGATGCGATAGAGATCGTCGTCTATGTCCTCCCGCTCACCCCGTACGTAGCTCAGCGTTCCATCCAGTTGCAGGTCCCACGGAAGGTCCGCTCCGTAGGCAAGGTCCACACCGTAGAACCTCGCATCCACGTTGCTGAACTCGAGGGGCGTCGGATCTCCATTGACGGTGCTCACGGCGATCACGTCGGGGTTGGTCGAGGGCGTTCCTTGGATGTAGTCATTGACCCGCCGATAGAACGCCCGTGGCGCGAGGTGGATGCCCATCGCGCCAGTCCACTGAATTTCGGCCGCAGCCTCGTAGGAGACCTCGGGGTCCAGGCCGATGTCGCCCACATAATTGTTGCCGTCAGCGAGACCTGCGGCCGCCTGTGTCGGGATCCAGCCGTAGCGTTCGATGTAGGACGCTGCCCGGGTCTTGCGTCCCCCAGAAATCTCGAGGCGCAGATCCGAGCGAGGCTCGAAGCCCAGCTTCACGACCGCGTCGACGAGATCGTCGGATTTCTCGCGGTCGGCCGCGTTGAAGGCATCGCGCAGTCGCGTCGCCGGCGGCGCCACCTGGGCGGGCGTGCCGTCCACCGTTTCTGCGTCCATGTCGATGCGCGTGTAGCGCACGCCGAGTTCGAGGTCCCAACGCTCCGCGATATCTCCAGTCCACTCGGCCCACGTGCCGTATCGGTTCTTCCTCGCATCGTTGAACACGTGAACGAAGAAGTTCGGTGCGTTCGGGTTCGTGACCCGCGCATCGTGGTCGGCCGTGTGCCCATCTACGCCGAGCTGGAAGATTCCGTTCAAGAAGTCGACATCGCCCGCAAGAGACCAGCCGTAGCCCTGGCTTTCTGCCTTGTTCCTACGCCAGCCCGCGAGGCCGGCCGCCGGAGGGGCCCGAAGCGAGTAGTTGTTCATGATGTGTTCGACGTCATTGAATGAAAGCACGACGTCCAGTCGAACGGGTCCGAGCTGTCCTGCGTAGTCGGCCTTCGCGAGATGCGTGTCGATGGCTTTGATGTCCATCGGGAGCGCTGGCGTCCCGGATGACTTGGTGTCGTTGTAGCGGTAGTCGAGCCCCACTTCGTGCTCATCGAATTTGAATCCGTATCCGCCACCATACTGGTAGCGCTCGTACTCGGAGGGTCGGACCCTTCCACCACCGCCGACTCGGTAGTCATCGCCGATCTCGGAGCTGCCCAGGAAGTGCAAGCGATGCTGTTCGTTGGAGGCTGAGACGATTCCGCCGCCCGCAAACGACTCGTCCGCGACCCGGCCACCGACTTCGACGTCGCCGTGGACGACGAAGTCCTCGCCGACCTCGAATTCACTGCTCTTGAGCACAGCACGCGCGCTTCCGCCAATGCTCTCGGAACCGCTACTCACGGAGGCGATGCCGAGGTCCATCTCCAGATGATCGAGGATCGGCCGCGGGGCGTAGTGGAGCGGCGTGTCCATCCAGTTGGGCCCGCCGGGACTAATGTACATGTCGCCGACACGCACATTGACGCGGTCTCCGAACATGCCGCGGTACTGCACCTGGCCCGTCAAGGGCCCGTTGCTGACGACGTCTCCGCCTGGGATCAGCTTCAACAGCTTCGCAGTATCGGGATCGTTCGGTGTCGCGCGCTGTGGCGCCGCAACGAAGGTGCCCGGAGGTCCGGGTTTCTGGCCCTTGATGACCATTTCCTCGACCGGCTTTTCCGGCGGCTCCTCTGCGGAGACGGTTCTTGTAGCGAGTAGGGATGTGGCGAATAAAGGTATGGCTATGAGACCGAGCGCAGCCGCGAGCGTGCGCGCCCTGCCTCGACGATGCGAGGGTGACATGGGATGACTTCTCCTTCCCAAATGATCGGAAATGCAGACAGACGGCTCCGGTCTAGCCGGGGCCGTCAGGCAATGGGCTCCTGGGAGCCCTTTGTTTCGGATCAGGAGGCGAAGATGGGGACGTGGTCGAGGGCGTCGGGGAGGGGTGCGGGCACCGGCGTGGCCCATTGCACGTCGACGGACGGCTCCCGTTCGCCGAGCCGCGGGGGAGCCGGTGGAAACAGTGCAAAGCCGAGACGCGGGCTCGTTGCGGTGCCCGGCGAGTTCGTGTTCGTGCTGCAACCGCAAAGACACACGGCGCGGACCACGATACCGATGACTCGCGTCGCAGTAGGCGCTGTCTCGACCTCGTCGGGCGCCTGAGTCGGGGCATCGGAAGATTCGTCGCCTTGAGCGCCATGTTGATGGTGCTTGTGCTCGGCGGGTCGAGTCTCATTCTCGATCGGCGGCGGGAATGCGTGGTGCGTCGACTGGTCGTCGGTCATGGCGAGCATGGGAAGCCGCTCAGACCCGATTTTCGCTTCGCAAGGCGGGGCCATAGCCACGCCCAAATGGGCGAGCACAATCATCAATGAAACGGCGCGGAACATCGCGCTCCTTCCCAAACGCGCGACCCGCGGGAAAGCGAGTGTTGCGCGAGACCTGCAAAGTAACTCGCTCGATCTCTCCCGCGGATGCCGTGCCGCGATTTGTTGCCCCACCATGGAGCGCAGGCCCATCCGCGGCAAGTTTCCGGCGGGGTCGAGGAACTCGTTGACAAAAGGCCCCGAAATATGGTCTTGTAGATCTGGCATTGGGAAATGCCATTGGTTTTGTGATTTGCTGGATCTGGAGGGCAAGTGCCCTCCCCAGCCGGACAATCCAGGTCGATCGCGCGGCATTCGGCTGCCCTGCGATCAAGAGACCTGGACCGGTCGGCTCGAGCGGATCGAACTCTGGGCCTCGGTCCATCCCTGGGAAGGAAAAATTGATGAAGCGGTTACGATATTTGTTACTCGCGAGCGCCCTGTCGGTGGTGTTCGCGGGCGCGGCTTCGGCGGTTCCAGTCGATTTCGCATTCTTGAGTACGACGACAACCGGTGGTGCCTTTCCGACAACTCAGACCATCCTGCCTGCGTTGCCCCTCTTGGGCTCGGGCAACATCGACTTCGCGTCCGGAACCGGAACGCTCACCTTGCCCGACCACTCGATCATCCTCGACGTGGGCGCCAGCCCTGTGGATGCCCGGCTCGACATTTCGAGCTGGAGCCAGACGATCACGTCCATCGATGCCTCGGGTAACATCATTTCGACCGGCGGTGGCTCCGTGACGTGCACCGATCTGGGCGGGTTTGGCAACTTAGTCTGTCAGGGGGTCGACCCGACCGTTTCGGGATGGCCGACTGCCGGCCCGGCGCTGAGTTCCGCTATACTCGATCCGATCCTCCAGACAATCACGGTGAGAGACAACTCGGACGCCAATGCAGGGAATATCACCACTGTCTACGGATACACGGTCGTTCCCGAGCCGGGCATGGCGCTGCTCATGGGTGGCGGCCTGATGGCCCTCGCCATGGGTCGCAAGCGACGACTTTCGTAGTCGTCCGCGCGTAGTCTTCGCGGCTCGACGTCCGGGGACGGAGTCCCCAAACGTCGAGCCTAACAGCTATCCCGCCCGTTCCCAGCGGAGACGCCGTGGGGAGCGGGCAGGAGTTGGCTGCTCCAGAGGATCCCGATCGAGATTAGAATGCGTGACGCCCGAGCTTTGGCTCAGACCGGTCAGGCCTACTTCCCCGCCGCTTCCTCGGCGCTGTCCCAGAGTGAGATGACCTGGCCTTCCGCGGGCGACGTCTTCGCATCGAGCGTCTCGCGGTAGACCGTTTCGACCGCGTCGCGACCGTAGCCCCGCTTCACCGAAAGCCAGGCGTCCGTCGAATCCCGGAAGGCGGTCCACGAGGCCCCTATCCGCTCCTGCAATCCCTCAGGTCCCCAGTCCTTGGACCTTTTCGCGATCTGCCCGGGCGCGAAGAAGAACTCGGGCTTGGCGCCCGGAAGCTCGCCGTCGCCGCCCGCCGCTTCCCAATGGGTCGCACCAACCGAACAGCTGTATTTCATCTGGTCCCCAAAATGGTGATGCAGCGTGCTCTTGAGTTCCGAATTGCCCGCCATGTCGACCATCACGACCGGCTGATCCGAAGGCAGCGACTTGACCTCGTCATAGGTCAAGACTTCGTCGTAGCAGCCAAGACTCTTGACGAACTCGAGATTGCGGCTCGAAGTCAAGCCGACCGCTCGGGCACCACCGGCTCGCGATACGAGAAAGCCGAGTGCGATCGAGGTCTTGCTCGAAGCGCTCGTAATCAGAACCGACTGAGCACCGTAGTGGTCGTTGTCGCCGAGAAGGTCGTCGCAGAGAAATGAAGTCATGAAGAGCCCGCGCATCAGCATGATCTGGTCTTCGTGATCGGCCGAGTACATCGGGTCATTCTGGACAGGGGCGTATTGATTGTAGACCGCGGCGATGTCCGCGCGATGGGCGACGCCGTCCGTGATATTGGCAGCGGTTACCTTGCCGGGCTCGATCGTCAGGTAGCGAGACATCGGGTAGAAGCCGAAACAGCGGGTGCCCTCCGCGACCTCGGGGTGCTTCGATGCGATGACTTCCGCGAATCCCATGGCTGGAATGCGCCCCCAACCTTCGCGGGTCGGAAAGAATCGCCAATAGCCGATCATGTCGCCCGACAGTGCATAGGAAATATTGTTCGCGGTGAACGCGAAGCGATCGACGCGGAAGAGCACCTGACCCGCCGAGAGGTCGGCGGGCTCGGGGCCTTCGACGAACTTTGTCGTGTGCCAATCGGATCGATTCACTAGAAAGTCGAGGCTCTTCGTCGTCAAGGGATGCTCCTGGGTTGTTTGGTCTGCTCTGTGTTCGCCTGTTCTGTGGTCGAGAGTCTAGGGCAAACGCAGCTCTAGCAAATTGGCATAGTGAGTGTCAATATATTTACAACGACACACGACGGGAGCACACGATCATGGAAATCATCCAGACCCCGGAAGAATGCTTCGCGAATCTTCCCGACTACCCCTTCGAGCCTCACTACGCAGAGATTCCGGATCTGGAGGGTGGCAAGCTTCGAATGCACTACGTCGACGAGGGGCCGAGAGATGCGCCGCCAGTCGTGATGATCCATGGCAACCCGAGCTGGTCCTATCTCTGGCGCAAGATCATTCCCGAAATCGTCGCCGCCGGGAACCGCGCGATCGCCCTCGATCTCGTCGGCATGGGGCGCTCCGACAAGCCGACCGAGATGCAGGACTTCTCGGTCGCGCGCCATGTGGAATGGACCCGCGCGGCGCTGATCGACGTACTCGACCTCCACGACATCACCTTCATCCTGCATGACTGGGGCGGTATCGTCGGGCTCCGCATCCTTCATCATCATCCGGACCGCGTCGCGCGCGTCTGCCTCACGAATTCCGGAATGTTCCTGCGCGATCCGGCGGAGCCCATGCCCGAAAAGATCGAGGCAACGGGACCCTTCGCAGCATTCCAGAAGATGGTTCGCGAAACACCCAACTGGCCACATTGGGACATGCTGAACAGCCTGTGTGCAGTCGACCTCCCACAAGAGGTCGTCGACGCCTATCACGCCCCCTACCCCGAGCCACGAACCATGTGCGGCAATCGGCAATTCACCCAGCTGCTCGCGACGACTCCGGACAACCCGCAGTTCCCCGACAACTGGGAGGCCTGGCAGACGATCAAACAATTCGACCGCCCAATGCTCACGATATTCAGCGATGGCGACCAGATCGCGCGGGGCGGCGAGAAGCGTTTCATCGAAGAAGTGCCCGGTTGCCAGGGCCAACCCCATGTCATCCTCGAAGGCGGCAACCATTTCCTTCAAGAGGATATTCCCGACGCATTCCTGGGCGCGCTTCTGCCCTGGCTGGAAGCAACGAATAGCAGCAGGGGCCGTCTATCCGTGTGATTGAAGTCTGTTTCAACTATCTTTCGAGGGATCGTGATGATGGGAATCATCGAGGAGGACAGGTTCATGCAGACCGCCACAGCGAGTCTCGAAACTCGAGCAGCCAAGAATCGTGGGTTCGTATACCAGTGGGGACCACAGGCTTGGATCGATATGTGGATGTCCAATACGATGTTGGTCAAGAAGGCGATGCCCATCATCAGCCATACCTTCGTGCCGATTCTTCGTTTGACCGCGGACGCAGAGCAGATCGATCGCGACTATGCCGAGATTCGAGCTCGCCGCGAACCGATCTCGTTCTTCGAATCGCCTCGTGAAAAATGGCGCAAGCGCTACGGCAATTTCGTGCGAGAGGTCGAGTGGGCGCTTCTGGAATTGCGCAAGCATTTCAACCAGGAAGAGTATGAGGAGATCGTGGTCGGCACGAGCGTGGCGCTCGCGCACGAGAACGCGCCCGAGTTTCTCAATATGATGAACAGCATGGCGGACAAGAACAAGAACAAGCCGGGCAAAACCCCCAAGGCAAACGTCTCGACCAAGCCCAGCTGGTCTCAGCGCATGATGTTCAACGTATTCAATCCGGCGGGTTGGCTGACCGGACCCGCCGAGGTGACCGAGATCGATCTCGCAAACGGCTCCACCAGGATGGAGATTCCGGACTGCGCCTGGCATATCTGCGCGGAGCAGAGTTCGCTCCCGAACCCCAATGCGTTGCCTGAAGAAGGCTGTCTGTATATCTGCAAGGGACCCTTCGAAGCGATGTTCAAGGGTGAAAACGGTGGGCTCAAGATCGAGTTCGAGCCCCATCTCCCCGAAACCTCTTGCTCGGTACGGATGAGCTGGGCCCCGAAATAGTCGTCGAGAGTTCGAATTTCCCGAAATCCATTCGGAGGGTTTGCACATGTCGAAGCTGCTGGAACTGATCTCTGCGCCGCAAATCCTGTTTCGGCAACATCATGAGATCAGACGCCTGCGCACCGAGCTCGAGAAGCTTCGGACACAGAACGAAAGCATGCGACAGGGCATGCGGCGCTGCACGACATGCGACTACCGGCTGGACTTCAAGGCTCGTCAGAGCACATGATTCGAGGAAAATGATCATGAATCCGCTATCGCTCGCAGCAGGCGTACTTCCCGATCATGGAGCCGAGGTCGTTGCCGATGCAGCGGGCGAGGCGGGCTATCCCTTCGCCGGATTCACGATCGATCCCCAAGAGTGGGATGCGGCGACGACACGAAGAGTCAAAGACAGGGTTCAGACACATGGCATCGGTGTGCTCGATGTCGAAGTGGTCTGGATCCTGCCCGGCGGCGAATTGGACGACGGTCATGAGCTGATCATCGATACGGGCGCCGAACTCGGAGCGCGAAACGTTCTCGTCGCCTCGCGAGAAGCGGACATCTCACGGAACGCCGCAGCGCTTCATCGTCTTTGTGAGCGGGCGGCTCCTGCAGGCATGCGTGTCGCACTCGAGTTCTTGATGATTGCCAAAATCCAATCACTCAGGGTGGCCCATGCGGTCGTGCAAGCTTGCGATCATCCTACCGCCGCGATCTTGATCGACACGTTGCATTTTCAGCGAGCCGGTGAGGGCGTCGATGCACTGGCCGAGATCGACCCTCGACTGCTTCCCTATGCGCAGTTCTGCGATGGCAATCTCGCGTGCGAGGCGACCTTCGAAGCGTACCTGGAAGACGCCCTGGACCTGCGCAGTGCGGCCGGTGAGGGCGAGCTGCCCTTGCCCCAACTCCTGGCGAAATTGCCAGAGAACTGTCCGCTCAGCCTGGAGGTGCGTTCGAAGCGGTATCGCGATGAATTTCCGAGACCCGTCGATCGGGCGCGCGCGATCCTCGAACGCACCCAGCAATTTCTAGAAAAGACCCGGCGTCGCGCGACCTCCAGTCCATGAAACGGACGCGGACCCATCGCAAGCACGACGACGGTCACTGACCAGCGGCATCCCAGCTTCTCAGGCCCTTCTGCTGAACACTCTTCGCAGCAGGATCGTGACCTTGATGAACGGGTAGATGTAGGGCAAGGCTTTGAGTGGCTTCTCGACTTTCCAATCGACCAGAGCGGCATCGAGGCGAGAATAGAACTGGTGGAACAAGGCCTTTGCGCGATCCGATGTCTGATCGACCGCGTCCATGGACATCGAAAACATCAGCAGGACGACGATCAGGTTGGTCTTGTAGTCGTTGATGAACTTCTTGTAGCTGTAACCCTTGACCCCGTACTCGACCAGCCTGTCATGGTAGAGCTTGAGAAGCTCCTGTTCCGTATCGCGACGATCTTCGATCGAAATACTCTGGACCAGCCATCGAGTGATGTCGTTGACCGGATCGCCGATCCCTGCGAGTTGCCAGTCGATGATCGCGAATCGCCCTCCTTCGGGGGATGGCTCGATGATGTTGTCGGAACGCAGGTCTCCGTGAGTGAGTGTGAAGGGGAAAGGTGGCGCCGGATCGAGCTTGAACAGTGGCGTGAGAAAGGGCATGAGCCGCTTCATTTCGGGATAGGCATCGAACTTGCCGGTCGATTCCGCCTGTCTCATGCTTTCTTCGAAGAGCGCGAGTCCCTGTTCCATAGGCACTTCCTTCATGAGCCATCTTGCCCAATCGTAGTCGCCGAGTTTTTCGCTGTTCCACCATTTCGCATGCAGTTTTGCAAAATTTTCGATGACTTCGCGAGAAGTTTCTTTACTCGTGCCAATCACCTGATCGCTCGGA
>CBFDDD010000068.1:0-25974 GCA_965603475.1 uncultured Myxococcales bacterium | reverse complement strand
AAGAGTTCGTTCAGGCGGGCGACCAGGCCCTGGCTGATCAGATCGTGCCCACAGATCACGATGTGGTCCGCCAGATCGTCGGCGACTTCCCGCGGTGCCCGCATCCGGATCTGTGCCTCGAGCCAGGGGGCGTAGAAGAAGCGGATGAAAGTGAAGGGCGCGACGATCAACAGTATCACGATGCCATAGACCAGAACGATGATGCTGAAGAGTCTCCCAAGGTCGCTATGAAAGGTGATATCCCCAAACCCGAGGGTGCTCATCACCGTAAAGGTCCAGTAGAAGCCGGTCACCCAAGAATGCTGCTGGCCCTCGTACACCATGATCACGTGAAAGACGACAGAGAAGACGACGACGGAACCGGCCAGGAGGGCGGCGAACCGACCGAGAGCACGGAGATTCCGCTTCGTTTCCCCATTGTCGAGCTCGTTGAGGATGTATGCGAGCTGGGACGGCAGGAACTTCACGATTCTCCTGATCTCGGGTCGGCGTCGGATCGGTCGAGTTCTCGCGAGGGCGACGCGTTTGAGGAGGCACGCCCCCCCCCGAGGCTCCCGTCCCAAGCCACCGAAACGTACCCCAAGGGGACATGGGAGAGCGCTCGAGCGGGAATCGGCAACAGAGCTCGATGGGCTGGACGCGGCCGGCAACGCGAACACTTGATCAGCCGTCGGACTAGCCTCGGCTATGACGTTTGGCTTATCGAAAGACGCACCTCGACGAGCGGACTCTCGTCGAGCCATTGCGGCAACACGGCCTCCGGATCGGCGGAAATCACAGTGAAACTCTGGTCCGTGGCGGCTCGCGCCTCCTCGCTCATGCTCGGCATCCAATCCGCCGGGATGCCAGGCTTCAGCTGAGTCAGCAGCTCTTTCAGGATCTTCTCACGGGCCGCATGATCCACGATGGGATGCGCAGTCGCATCGAGGTCCGACTGGGTGCTCTGTTTCAAGTGGAACGTAAACGTCGGGTGTGCGAGCAGGTTCTGGTACCAGTTGCGTCTGCGGCCGGGTGCACCCGTCAGGTAGATGCGTCCGCGAACGCGGAAGAACCAGATCTCGATCCGGCGTGGTGCTCCGCTCGAGCAGCCTGTCGTCGTGATGTCGATGACACGATCCTGGTCCAGGGCGTCGCGAATGCGTTGGTCCATGTATTTCTCCGCTCGTGCGCCCCGGCGTGGAGCGGCCTCCATTCTGCACCGCCAGCCCCGTATGCACAACGACACGGGACTCGAAGTCGATTGGAGAGAAGACAAGCGTCGGGTCCACTGAATCACTAAACCAGATTCGAATCACTTCGCGGCTATGCACGCAAATCGTCGCGCCTCACCATCCTCGCACGAACCCCGATTGCGGCGAGTGCGACGATGCCCATTTGCAGCGCGGAAGGCTCCGGCACCTGCTGGTAACGGCTGAATGTCACACCCGGCGAACTCGCCGATCCGTCGCGCCGCACAGACCCATTCCACGAAACACACGGTCGGACAAGGCGGAAGCGGGGCTCAGTTGCGTGCGCGCGATGGACTCGTGCTCATCAGGCAGCTACGAAGTCCAGTTTCCGGCTCGATCTCCCGATTGATCTCGAACAAAGGCGATCCCAGATCATTCGCCAAAGAGGGTGCCATGACAGTCGACTTCAATCCCTTCGTGCATCTCAAGAATTCCGACCCGACCCCGCTCTATCGTCAGCTTCGCGACCAGGCGCCGGTCCATTGGTCGCCGGAAGCCGAAATCTTCACAGTCTCGCGTCACGCCGACGTGCTGGCCGTGATGAAGGATTCAGAGTCGTTCTCCTCTGACGCCATGAAGACGATCCTGAACAGCGCGCTCCTGGTGCCGATGACGCCGCGTTCCCTGCTAACCCTTCTCGGGTTCATCTTCAAGGTTCGCCTGAATCCGTGGGCCCTCCTCAATGCTGGAAGTCTCATCTCGATCGATGGCCAGCGACATACCGATCTGCGAAACGTGGTGGGGCGGGGATTTACGCCGCGACGGATCGCCGCATGGCAGCCACGCCTGGAATCGATCGTCGAAGAACATGTGGCAAAAATCCGCAAGAACGAGCAATTCGATGTCGTCGCGGATCTAGCGATTCCCCTGCCGACGACTGCGATCGCAGAAATGCTGGGTGTCGCGCCCGAGCGACGGGACGACTTCAAGCGCTGGAGCAGTTCGATCATCGACATGGCCTCCGGTGCCGCCAAGGAAAACATTTTCGAGAGTGGCGCCCTCGACGACATTTCAGACCTCTTCCTCTTCATGCGCGATGTCATTCGGGATCGACGCAAAGAACCGCGCGACGACCTGATCAGCCTGCTGGTCGATTCGAAACAGAAGGACGTGCTGGGCGAACTCGATGTCATCCAGTTCGCTCTCTTGCTGCTCGTTGCGGGAAACGAGACGACGACCAATCTGATTGGCAATGCGGCGAGCGCTCTGCTCGATCATCCCAGCCAACTGACGCGCGTGCTCGAGGATCCATCGCTGATTTCAAACGTCATCGAAGAAACCCTTCGCTACGAGCCGCCGCTCACGGTCGGATTTCGAAACACGACCCGAGAAGTCGAGATCGACGGCGTTTCCATACCGAAGGGAAAGAATGTGGCGTTCCTGATTGGCTCGGCCAATCGCGACGAGCGACGTTTCGAGAACCCCGAGCAATTCGACATCGACCGGGACACTTCGGGGCACGTCGGATTCGGATTCGGCACTCATTTTTGTCTCGGCTCATCGTTTGCGCGATTGCAGGCAACGACCGCCCTCACAGCCTTGATCCCCGAGCTGCGAAATGTCCGCCGAACGGGAGAACCAGAGGAATTCATCGATTCGTTTCTCGTGCGCGGTCGACGAAGCCTCGGGCTACGGCGCCTATAGCTGGGATGCCGTGCACATCGATCCGATTTCAACCCCGGGCCTCATGACTAACAACTCGTCTCCGCTAACGACTTCGCCAGAAAATCATCGATCGGCATGCGGCGCGAGAACGGCGCCGTCAGCCGCGTAGGCCAGAGGGTCGCGCTAGTGCTCGGCGAAGACGTCGGCGATCGGCGTTTCGCCATCGAGCAGATCGACCACCCTGTTGACCGACGGCGGATGGCGCAGCGCCTCGAGGATGCAGTCCGCGACATTCTCGCGGCTGATGTCGAAGCCCTTGCCGTCGGCCGCGCGAGTGCGAACCAGGCCGCTGCCCGGCGCGTCGGTCAGCCGACCAGGCCTTAGGATCGTCGCGGGCACGCTGCTCTCTACGAGTCGCTGGTCTGCCAGCAGCTTGGCAACCATGTAGTGGCGCATCGCGGGCGGTGCCTCCAGCGGCTGCTCCACACGCATCGCGCTCACCATCACGAAGTGATCCAGGCCGCGCTCTTCGCACTCGTCGATCGAGCGGATCGCGCCGTAGAGATCGACGAGGAGCGTCTTGTCGCCGCCGGTGGATCCGCCCGAGCCGGCCGTGAATACGACGCGGTCGGAGCCGTCGAAAGCGTGAAAGAAATTGCCCTCCAGATCTCCGACGACCGCTTCGATCCCCTGGTCCTCGAAGCGCGCACACTGTTCGTCCGTTCGCACCATCGCGCGGACCGGCAGAGCCGCGTCCCTCGCCTTCTGGCAGAAGAGGCGACCGATCTTTCCGTTGGCGCCAATCGTGAGAATCTTCGACATGTCTCCTCTTTCAGATCAGTGACTGATCGACTCGAGTTCGCGTTGCTTCGTCTCGGGGAAGAAGAGCAGCACGAGTCCGCCCACGAGAACCGCGAAACCCAACATCGTGGTGAGGCCGACGAAGTCGCCCCCTCCGATGCTACCGAAGTAGAGCAGGAAGAGACCGGCGGCGCCGCCGAGCGCTTCCATAATCGTGTACAGGCCGGCCGCCGAGGCGCGTTGAGAGGTGGGAAAGAGCTCCGTCGACATGGCCCTCAGGATCACGCGCCCGCCCTGGGAGCAGAACAAGAACCCGATCCACGCCAGCGGCAGGACCCAGCCGCTGCCGTTGTAAAAGAGCGCCACCCAGAACGGGAAGCTTCCGAGCAGGACGATCCCCACCGTTCGGCGCCCGAAGACGTCGCCGAGACGTCCCGCGGCGATATTGCCCCCGATGCCGACCGCACCGCCGAAGAACACCATTGCCGCGTACTGTCCGGGCGACCAGCCGTGCACCGTCTGCGTGAAGTAGCCCGTGAACTGAAACGCGCCCACCAGCCCAACAGCGGGCAAGAAGCCTGCGGCGGCAATGCCGATCGAACGGGCGGAATATTCTCTGGCCATCTCCAGCAGCGGGGCCAGCGAGTAGGCGCCCTTGCCAGCGTCACCTACCGCCTTGTTGTGTCGCATGAACCGTTCGGTCTCCGGCACGTTACGAGCGATCAACGGCATGATGAGAAGCGGCACCATGCCGATGAAGTAGAGCGCACGCCAGCCGTATGGAAGTCGGTCGATTTGCGAAAACAGGCCCATTGCGATGCCGTGCCCCGTTGCGCCCAGGGCGCCCAGCATGCCGATGCCCCAGCCTCGATGCTTCGCAGGAAACTCCTCGGCAATCATCACGAAGGCGATTGCGCTGCCGGCAACGAAGAACGTTCGCGTGATCATCTGACAAATCACGAATTGCGTGCTCGTCTGCGTGAACGCTGTCAGCAGTGTGGCGACGGCGGTTCCCGCAACCGTCGCGAGGAACACACGGCGGCGACCGATCCTGTCGGCATACGGAATGACCATGAAGGCCGGGAGAGCACCGAGGCGGATCATGCCGAGGTAGAAGCCGAAATCCGTCTCGGCCATGTGTAGGGAAGCGGCAATCTGCGGCAGCGCGGCGGTCAACATCGCCAGGTCGTACTCTTCGAATAGCAGCGCCAGCGCGACCGCACCGAGCAACGACAGGTGTTTCTGCTCGACGTCCGGAATCGGCCCGAGAGGGTGCAGTAGCCACCAGGGCCGCTTGACTCGCGGCGGGCCCTGATCGCCTGGTGCACCGACGGTCGGATCAATTTTGGACGACATGACAAACCACTCTAGCCCGTATCGATCGCGTAGAACGGCAGAAGGGCGGGAGGAATACACACCCATATGATCCACGACGACACAAACTCGACTCGAGTCAGAGCCAGTTGGTATTCTAGCTCTCCAATCGGCTATCACATCGCGCGGTCGATCAGCCAACCCGCAAGCTTGAGGATCCTCGCATGGAACATCGGTCATTCTCTCCCTTCGCCAGGCCGTGGTTCCGAGCACTGCTGCTCGGGGGCTGGTTCCTTGCTTTGAGTATCGTCGCGTGTCATTCCGATGAATCGGAGCCAACGGCGGCGACCCATCAATCCGGCCGAACTGGCGCGGTGATCGCTTCAGTATCAACGGTCGAATCTGCAATCCCCGTCGAATTTGGCGACTTCCTGAAGTCAAACGAAAAACTCTACTCACAATTCAATGAAGAATTGATCGTCCGACATTTCTTCAAAGATCGGCGGGACGGCGTCTTTCTCGACGTGGGCTGTGCCTACCCAATCCATCTGAGCACGACCTACTTTCTGGAAAAGCATCTGAACTGGTCGGGCATCGCGATCGACGCATTTGACTACTACCGCAAGGCGTGGACGAAGGAGCGAAAGCGATCGACTTTTCTCAACTACGCGGTGGGCGACCAGGACGGCGAGACGATTACGTTCCATGTCGCAGGTGAACCAAGTCTCTCGTCCGTGAACGAGGAACAAGCAGAGAAATGGGGTGGCCCAGAGTCGGTCGCCCTGAAAGTGGAAACCATCACGCTCACGAAGGTGCTCGAAGATTTCGCTGACGCGCCGCTCGATTTCCTTTCGATCGATATCGAAGGTGCCGAGCTGGCCGCCTTGTCCGGATTCGATATCGACCGATTTAGACCAAAACTCGTCTGCATCGAGGCGCACACGAATGGGGGGGCCAACGAAGAGGGGATTCGCAGCTATTTTGCCGAGCACGGCTACGTACTCCTGGAGGCCTATCTTCCCTACGATCGGGCGAACTGGTATTTCGCTCCGCGAGACTGAGGGTCGTCATCATTCCACAGGAACGGGGCGCCCCTCGAAGATCGTGGCCAACACGCGGATGTCCGCGATTCGGTCGGCCTCGACCTCGAGCGGATTCGCATCGAGGACCGTGAAATCGGCCTTCTTGCCCGGCCGAATCGAACCGATTTCGTCTTCGAGGCCGAGACTACGGGCAGCTTCGATCGTGACGGCGCGCAAGGCCAGATCGCGCGAAATCGCCTCTTCAGGTCCCCAGATGACTCCATCGCTTGCGACTCGCGTGACGGCGACCTGCATTTGTCGCAGTGGCTCTGCGGGCGCCATCGGGAAATCGGAGTGGAACGAAATCGGCACGCCGGCCCTCGCCACCCCCCCGAGCGGTGAGATGTGCGCTGCACGTTCGGGCCCCAGGCCGTACTCGGCGTAGATCGGCGCGAGTTCGTGGGCGTAGTAGGCGTTATTCGAAACTTCGCCGCCAAGAGAAGCGAGTCGAGCGTGCTGGTCTTCACGCGCGTAGCCGTAGTGCTCCATCACGATGCGGCGCGCGGGGTCTGGGCTGGTCGCCGTCACTGCTTCGAGATCGTCGAGTACGCGATCGAGGCCTGCGTCACCGTTCACGTGCACATGGACACTCCACCCCTGTTTCCAGAAGGTCTCCAGCACGCTTCGCTGCTCTTCCGGCGTCATCATCCACTCGCCATGATGATCGTCGAGGTAGGGCTCGCTCATCTGCATCAACTGGCTGAAGATCGCACCGTCGGCGTAGTACTTGACGTGCTTCACAATGGAGATCCGGTCGCTTGACCAGGCGAGCAGGTCGGCGGCCGCCTCTTCGGCTCGCTTTGCATCTCCGTGCTGGGACATCAGGTACATGGCATTCGGCACCATGACAAAGCGAAAGGGGCTCGAATTTCGCCACATTTCGAAGTGGAGGGTCAGAAACTCGGCAAGCGTGGAGATCTGCGGAAAACCCTGCTCGCCGACGGTGGTGAGGCCGCCGCGATGTAGCACCTCGCTCATCATGGCGAGGCCTCCCAGATAGCGGCTCGGTTTTGCGATCTTGTTCAGTAGGGGTCGGCCGAGATCGAAGAGGCCAGTCTCCCAAAAATGGCCATCCCGCCAGCTTGCAGCCGGATGTGCTTCGACAGTGGCCTGGTCGAGCCCGGACGCTTCGAGCGCGGCCGTGTTCACGTACATCTCGTGCACCGAGCGCTGCCAGACCATGATCGGGCGCTCGCGCGAGATTGCGTCGAGGTCGTCACGCGTGAGTGAGCCGTGATAGGGAGTGTGGTAGCCCCAGGTGATCAGCCACGCATCGGGGTCGCCCGCCAGGGCAGCTTCGAGTTCACGCAACCGAGCGAGGTAGGCGTCGCGGCCGCGAACCGCCCTGCTCCGACCGCGCGGCGTCGCCCACTCCATCGCCGACACGATTTCGAGCGGCAGGATCGTGGCGGCCAGACTGGGATGAATGTGTGGATCGATGAAACCGGGCACGAGCACGTGGTCGGCGAAGCGGTCGTCGACCGGCACCCCGTCACCCACCGCGGAACGAACTGCTTCGAGCGAGCCGACCGCAACGATGCGGCCCTCTTCCACGGCCACTGCCCTCGCTTCGGGCGTGATCGGGTCGACGGTCAGAATCTTGCGCGCGGTAAAGATGCGCGGAGCGTCCCATTGCGTGGAGCCTGGGGGTGCGCAGATCCACGCCGCAACGACCAGCACCAGGAGGGCCAACCCAATGACCCACTTCATTTCGTTCCTGCTCCGATAGGGATCGTCATGACAAGAAACGCTAGTCCGTCTTTCCCTCGAAACCAACGGCGGATTGACACGCGGCCGACCTTCGATCAGCTTGCAGACTGATAAAGTTGCCTTCAGCCTCGGGAGTCATGCTGAGGCCCGAGAAGCTCTTGCTAGGTGCGGCTGGCGATGTACTTCGCGTAGCCGTCGGCCATCTTCCGCAGGGCCGGGTCCTTCTCGAACAGTGGCTCGAACTTCTCTCGTGCCTTTTCGCGTTTGGCCGGAATGTACTCCGTGGGCCAGAAGCCCTCGTGCGGCTCGTACTTCGTGAGCACCATTCGGGCGACGGTGGCCTTGTGGACCTCATCGACGCCGTCCGCGATCCCCATCGTCGGGGCGGTGGCGTACATCGCCTGGATCGGGGTGAGATTCGTCGTGCCGAGTGACCCGAGAATATGCAGCGCGTTGAAGGACACTTCACGCAGCACCTTGGCCATCGAGTACTTCACCGCCGCGATGTCGGTACGGGTCTCCTGCGTACTGGTGTTGTCAATCTTCCAGGCCGTTTCGAGCACGAAGAGCCTGAGCATCGCGATCGACGCGTAGGAGTCCGCGATCTTCTCCTGCACCATCTGGTGCTCGCCGATGATCTTGCCGTGGGACTCGCGGCTGAGCGCCCGCTCGCACATCATGTCGAACGCGAGCTTGCACTGCGCGATCGTTCGCATCGCATGGTGGATGCGTCCGCCTCCGAGCCTTCGCTGGGCGAGGATCCGGGCGCCGTCCTCGGGGCCGAGCAGATGATCGAGGGGCACGATCACGTCGTTGTACTTGATGTGATTATGCGATCGGGGCTCCGGCATGATTTCGACGCCGGGGGTGTCGCGGGGCACAACGAACATGCCGTTCGTGCACATCACGAACAGGATGTCGGCCGCTCGGCCGGCGCTCGTGAACCACTTCTCGCCGTTGATGACCCAGGTGTCGCCGACCCGCAGTGCGTGCGTCTTGAACATCCGCGGATCGGAACCGCCCTGCGGTTCCGTCATCGAATACGCGGACCAAAGCTCCTGGTTGAGCATCGGCGTGAGCCAACGCTCCTTCTGCTCATCGGTGCCATAGGCCGCGAGCATCTCCATGTTCCCGGTATCCGGGGCGCCGGCTCCGAAGATCTGCGGCGCCGAGCCGTAGCGACCGAGGATCTCGTTGATCAGGCCCAGCTTGAGCTGCCCGAAGCCGGGACCGCCCAGGTCCTCGTCGAGGAAGAGCGCCCAGAGGCCCTGTTCTTTGACCTGGTCCTGCAGCGGCTTGACGAGTGCTTTGATTTTTGGGTCCCTGGACCGCACCGCATAAGGAAAAATGAGGTCGAGAGGCTCTACTTCGTTCTTGCAGAACTCTTCGACCCAATCGAGCTTCTTCTGGAAATCCGGTTCAGTAGAAAAGTCCCAACCCATCTTTCTGGCCTACTTTCGATTTGATTGATCGTCTCTATTAGGGTCGCCGCGTCGTCGAGCTCAGCTTTGTCGTCGACGCACTCGCCTACCCAGAACGCCTGCTGCAGACGGGTCGATCCCGTTCACGCTCGTCCCGGGCGGGACAAGCGCGTCGATCGCGTCCAGCGTGTCCTTGCTCAGCACGACTTCGCTGCTCGCCAGACAATCATCGAGCTGCTCATGAGTTCGGGGACCGATAATCACAGACGTCACGGCCGGATGTTCGCGCGCGAAACCCAATGCGAGATGTGCGAGTGAAAGGCCCGCGTCCGCAGCGATCTTCGACAAGTCCTCGACGAGCTGGAACTTGCGATGGTGAAGTTCGCTTTCCGGATCGAATTTGCGACCGAACCGGACCGCACTCCTCGCGAGGCGTGTCTTTTCCCCGAGGTCGGAGGGGGATCGGTAGCGGCCCGTCAGCCAGCCGCCATCGAGGGGGCTCCAGACAATGACTCCCATGCCGTAGCGCTCACAGACGGGAAGCACCGTTCGCTCGATATCGCGAGCGAAGATCGAGTACCAGGGCTGTTCGCAGCGAAAACGCTGGAAGCCCATTTTCTCGGCCGTCCATTGCGACTCGACGATGCGATCACCCGGGAACATCGACGATCCGATCGCGCGCACCTTACCCTGACGTACGAGATCCGTCAGGGCAGACAGTGTTTCCTCGATATCCGTCGCGTCGTCCCAACGATGAATTTGATAGAGATCGATGTAATCCGTCCCGAGACGACGGAGGCTATTCTCCACCTCCTCGATGATCCATTTCCGTGAGCCGCCCTTCATGTTCGGGTCCTGGCCCATAGGGATGAAGAACTTCGTCGCCAGAACGACGCGATCTCGGCGATCTTTGAGCGCCGCGCCGACGATCGCCTCGGACTCGCCGCCCGAATACGCGTCGGCTGTATCGATGAAATTCACGCCGGCGTCGAGGGTCTTGTGGATCATTGCGATGCAATCGTCGTGATCGCGATTCCCCATCGCGCCAAACATCATGGCGCCTAGACAGGTTCGACTCACGCTGATACCGGTTTTACCGAGGTTCTGAAATTCCAATGAGGCCTCCGAGGATAGGTGAAGTCAAAGACTGTACACGAACTGTAACTCCATTTAGTCGCCTCATTCGCGTGACCGTCCGACCGCGTCTAGCCGTTTGGTGTGTCGGAATCGGAACCTTTTTCATCGCCTTCTGACAACGAGACTCTGGACAGGTCAGTCACGTGCCGTTTATGGTCTCCGGCCACGACTAAAGCAACCGACCACCCTCAGGATCAAGCCGCCTTAGGCGCCGTCAATCGAAATACGGAAATAGTTCCTTCTGCCTCTTCGATCGGCGGGAAGCCTTCAACTATATCCGGGTAGTCGGCCTGGTACTTCTCGACGTAGGCCTCGAGAATCCGCTGCCATTCCCTGGTCACCAAAGTCGCCTGCATATCATATGTCTTATCGCCCATGCGCATACGAACCGGCCCGCTATTGCCGATGGCGGAAGTCCAACCGCTGTCCTTTGCGCCAACAACATGCAAATCGCCATCAACCTGGACGACCCAGATGATCACCACGCGCGGAATAGCACCTTCGCCGACTTTCAGTTTGATTTCGTGTATCTCACGCGTGCCTTGCCAGGTCGCCGGTAGGGGTGTTTGCGTACCGCCGATGAAGATACCCGGCAACGGACCCAAGGGGGCTACGATGACGAGGACGGCGACTATGGCAACCAGTATCAACGCACCAAGTTTGAGGATTTTCATATAGGCCTACTTTCTCGTGATTGAAAACTTGGGGAGTCTACATTTTCGGGAGTGCTGACGGGAAGTTCAATCGGTGGTTTTCACACCAGCGCTCAATCCCATTTGCAGAAGCTATATGCATCCGGGGCGGATCGATCCTCTCTCCGCTTCCGAGCGTTCAAGCCAGATGAGCCATTTGCGGTTGCGTCAGGCGCGGCGGAGGCCTGCCCCGATCGAAAGCGGGTTCGGCTCCGGGATCGTTTCAGAGTTCGAAGAGCGCTGTCACCGCTTCGAGGGATGCGGGCTGCTTCAGAACCACCCGCCCGCGGCCGAGTTCCAAGATGCCCTCTTCTTCCCAGGCTCGAAGCTGTTTGTTCACGCTCTCGCGACTCGTGCCAACGAGGTCCGCCAGATCCTGCTGCGGCATCCGGACCTCGACCGGACCTCCCACGATCGGTCGCTTGCCGTATTGCTCGGACAGCGCCAGCAGCCGCTTCGCGATTCGACCGGGCAGTGGCATGGTCTGTCGATCTTCTGCTCGTTCCGAGAGCTGACGGACCCGGCCAGCTAGAACCGTGGCCAAGCCGATCGCGACCCGCGGATTCGCTTCGAGAAAAGGAAGTAGCTCACGTCGATCCAGCGTCAGGAGCTCGGTCTTCTCAACCGCGCTCACCGTGGCGGAGCGCCTTTCTCCGTCGAGTAGCGCGATCTCCCCGATCACTTCCCCCGGACCCATCAGTCCGAACATCACGTCCTTCCCATCCGACCCGGTCGTCGTGACCTTGAGCGAGCCCGAGAGGATGCCGTAGAGCTGATGGCCTGCGTCTCCCTTGCGACACAAGACGTCCTTGGGTTTCAGGCGTTTGGTCGTGGTTGCCTTGACCAGGAGATCGAGTTCTCGCTCCTCGAGAAACGAAAAAATCGAGACACGCGCTAGGAGATCGCGACGATCCATGATGAATTTCTCACTCCAAGTTTCGATTCGATCCAGGCATCGCTACTCGAGCCACACCGACATGTGAAGAGGATCATACGCCGGCGCCGCTTTCGCTATAGCGGCACTTCAGGAGCCTAACCCGCTCTCCCGCTTCGATCGACCGCGACTCGGCCTGGCGAGCCCCACTCATCCCGGCGAAGCGCGAGCACCAGCAGGGTCCCCAATGCAACGCCCATGGAGACCGCCACGCTGGGCTCAGGTCCCCTCGCGTAGTAGATCAAACCTCACTCTCGGTCTCTACGATGGTCAGGACGACGGCTCCCTTTCTGCGTCCTGTATCGACATAGGCATGCGCTTCGGCGGCGTGGGCCAGTGGGTAGCGCCTGTCGATGACCGCGCGGATCTGGTCTGCCTCGATCAGCTCCCTGAGTGCAACCAGATCGCGTTGTTTCGATGCGGCGAATGCAAACTTGACCTTCCTGTTCGTCGTCTTCGACGTCCAGATCGCTCTAAGCATCGACCCCAACTTTGGGTTGCCCAGGAGATAGCGTCCGTTGGGATTGACGCGATCGAGACATCGCGAGTACGAACTCCCGTGAACCATGTCGAAGATCACGTCGTAGGTCTTGTCGCTGGCTGTGAAGTCCTCCTGGGTGTAGTCGATCACATGATCTGCGCCGATCGCCCTGAGCGTGTCGAGCTTCTCGGTGCTGTCGACCGCAGTGACCTCGGCGCCGTAATGCTTTGCGATCTGAACAGCGATGACCCCAATATTCGCGCCGGCGCCATTGATGAGAACGCTTTCGCCGGGTCGGATCTCTGCCATTCGAAGAAAGTGCAGCGCGTTGTCGCCGCCGGTCGGAATCGTCGCGGCCTCTTCAAAGCTCATGTTGACGGGTTTGATCGCGATCGGACCTTTCGTTCGCAGACACTTGTATTCGGCGTGAGCGCCAAATCCGAGGCCGGTCGAGGCGAAGATGGCGTCGCCGACCTTGAATCGCGTGACGTCTCTGCCGACGGCTTCGATTTCTCCGGAGAGATCCTGGCCGAGTACGGGCCATCGTGGCCTTCGAATACCCATGGCGATGCGCAGGGGCAACCAGAACCAAAGTGGAAAATTGAAACTCCGGCCTTCACAATCCCAGGTGCCGACGGTTGCCGCATGGATTTTGACGAGGACCTCGTCATCTCCAGGGACGGGTTTTGGGATCTCTTCGAGCTCGAGAACGTCAGGCGAACCGTATCGGTGATAGGTGATCGCTTTCATCAAGGATTCCTTCTCCCTCAGATCTCGAAATGGAAGCCATCTCTGGCGAGTTGTTTGTATTTGCGAACGTCGAAGCGGTAGAGGCGTGCCGCACGGTGGGCGACGTCCTTCTGGACATCATTGGTTTCGACGAGCAGTCCAGTAGCGAGGACCTTCTTTCGGAAATTGCGTTTGTCCAGCTCGCAATCGAGCACGACTTCGTATAGACGCTGTAGCCTCGAGAGCGTGAATTTCTTCGGTAGTAGCTCGAAGCCGATCGGCTTGTAGGCGAGCTTGCCACGCAGGCGTTCGAGTGCCGCAGCCAGGATATCGGCATGATCGAAGGCCAATGACGGAACGTCGTGGGCTGGGAACCAGGCCGCTTCCCTCGCATCCGTCGCCGCCTGAACTCTGTGATCGATGAGATTGACGAGCGCGTAGTAGGCGACCGACACGACGCGCTCGCGCGGATCCCGATCGACCCCTCCGAAGGTATAGAGCTGTTCGAGAAAGACCTTCTCGAGACCGGTCTCCTCTTCCAGCTCACGCCGCGCCGCCTCGTCGATTGTCTCGTCCACGTGCACGAATCCACCGGGCAAGGCCCATTCTCCCTCGAAGGGGGGCAGATCTCGTTGAATCAGCATCACCTTGAGATCCTCGTCGTCCATTCCGAAGACCACACAGTCGACCGTCAAGGCTGGTCGTGGATATTCGTAGCTATGGGTCATCCGGCACCTCCCTGAATCGAGGATTCTCATTATTGGTGTAGAAAATACACTAAGTTAATTCGACCCCCTTCGTCAGAGCCTTCGTGCAATTCGCTGGAGCACGCTCGCCGATGTTTCCGATCAGACACGACTGCCCATCTGCGGTTCCGCTACACTCAGACTTCGCAACGCATCACTGCAATCGAGCTCCCCCCCTCGTCGTTCGCCGCTCGAAAGAAGCGAACGCACGACTAGACTTGGGGGACAGATGGAAGCCACGTTTTTCGTCGCCAATCAGCAACAAGCCGTAGGTGTTCGGCACTTCGACGACCTGCCGGTTGATCCCGTCACGGAGCCTTTGCAGATCCCTTCCGCAAAGGTGCTGATCGCGTTGGCGAGCGTCGTGTTGGGTCAAGAACAGGGGCCCATGCAGCCGCTACGCGATGCAACCTGCCAGTCATTCCCGATTTTTTCGTTCGAGCCTGCGGTCGTGGATACGATCAGCCTCTACTCAGAGAAAGAGATTGATGACACCGCACAGCTCTGGCTCGATTCGGCGGCCTGGGATGATGGCGATGTCGACCTCTACGAGCTGAGCCTCTTCCTGAAAGAGCTGCGGGATGGAATCGGAATGATCCGAAACATCGGCGAGCGTCTCTACATCTTGCTCGAAGAGAAAGCGTACTAACCTACTAACCATCGGCCTGCGCCGATTCCCTACGAACTCTTGGGTGAGTTCGGCATGCTGAACTTGGCCGCAGCATCCTCGCTGTGCATGCCACGCTGAAGAATATCACCATCGGTTTCACTCACATCGCCAAGCGCGTCGACACGCGCATACGCGCGGAGCTGGGTCTTGGTCATGTAGACCGCAAGCTCTGGCTTTTGCAGAACTTTCTCGACCAACGCGTCGACTTCCTGATCGAGCTTCTCGACAGGCGCGACGCGGTGAATCATCCCCCACGCATGTGCGACAGACGCAGGGATGTCTTCGCACAGCAGCAAGACTTCGCGCGCTCTCGCTGCGCCAATCTCATGAATCAGACGGGACGTGGCGCCCCACGTGAGTGGGATGCCGAGGTCGACTTCGGGAACGCGCATCAAGGCATTTTCTGCGGCGACGCGGAAATCACAAGCCATCGAAAAGCAACAGCCTCCTCCGACCGCATGACCGTGAATTCGCGCGACGGTCACGACGTCGCAGTTTTCGATTGCTTGACACGCACGGCGACCCAGTTGGTCGAGCCAACGCCGTTCGCGATCCGTTCGGGGTGTACTCACCTGCTGGTCGGGTTCGGGTGCTTTGCGATCGGCACCTGCGCAAAACGTTCGGCCGCGTCCCCCGAGTACGACCACCTTGGTGTCGAAGGCCGTTTCAAGCGAGAGGAAGAGATCGCCGATCTCTTGCAACATCACACTCGAAATTGCGTTCAAGCGCTGTGGGCGGTTGAGCCACACGCGAAGTACGGGACCTTGTTGCTCGAGTTCGAGACTTCGATAGGTCATGACGTACGAATACTCGATCGGTCGAGAGCGGGATTGGATGGGTTCATGCGTATGGCTCCAGCTGCATTGGAAGCTGGAAGCATAGTAGGGGGTGGATGACCTTGCCTTCCGGCTGAGTCAGGGCGAGACGTCAGGAGGTCGTTCGACCAGCGCTGAGCGGCCCGGCTAGAAAGATGCCCAGAGGGTTGGTGCGATCCCGATACAGACAGCGGTGGTGATCAACGTCGCGATCGCCACGAGGAATAGGATCTGGTCGGCGGTTTTGGTATTCATGACTCTTGCCCTTTCCTAGCGAGGGTGCCTCGCCGTATAGCGGAAGTATCGGGCGGCTCTCTTCACGTCTGTGTGAAGGGGTTCACAGATCCGTCGATTTTTCGCTTGCGGCGGCGCAATCCACTCAGAACTCCGGTCGCCAGCAGTGCGGTCGTCGCAAGAGCCAGAGATGAGGGCTCGGGAACGGGTATCAGATCGAGTAGCTCACTGTCCGCGCCGACCACGACCGACCGCTGATAGCTGCCCGCGAGTTCGCCCCCGCTGAAGGTCACGTCATAGGCGCCACTCGCGAGGATCGGAATCGAATAGCCCCCGCTCTTCGAGGTCACCGCGAAGAAGGAGCCCTGTGCCGGGCGCACGGTGACCCCATCGAATCCCTCACCTGGGTCGTAGAATCCGTTCCCGTCGGTGTCCTCCCAGACCGTGCCCACGAGGAAGCGGTTGTAGTGGTCCCCGGCGCTGGAATTCGCATAGACATAGACGGCGGAAGTCACGAGAGGACCGACGGACGTGGAAGGATTGTTCTCCGGCACCATCGCGATCCCGATGTTCGTGTAGTCGCCCATGATCGCGGCGCGATGGCCGCGACCGGTCTGCATCCCGGTGCCGTCGTTGCCCCCCCAATCGATATTGAAAGCCGCATGACCGTTCAGCGCAGAACGCGCAACGGAAAAGACACTCGCGCGGCCACTCACATAGCTGAAACCCGCAGCGCCAACGCGAGCGAACTGCTGATCGTGATCCTGGGCATCGCGCGCAATCAGATCGAGCGAATGGGCCAGGGAAGCCTCGTAGAGGCGACGATCAAAGGCACCGGGCGGCGCGGGAGCGATCGCGGCAAACTCGGCTTCGAGCACGCCGAGATCTACACCGAAGGACGTGCGCCCGCTGGCCACGTCGGGGTGGCTCTCTGTGGCGAGCCATACGCCCTCGGCCACCGGGTCCTGTCGCGCCGAGTTCATGAACCATATCAGCGCCTGCTCGTTCCCATCCGGATGCAGACCATCCGCGGTCTTGTGAAGTAGCCACTCCTCGGGCGTCGTCAGCGCCTGCTGTCCCGGCGCAGCCTGCGATAGGCCAGACACCTCTGCGGGGGGATCGCCGCCCATCCACGGGGGATTGGGCTCAGGCCGCTGGATACTCTGACCGAACGCGGGCGCGGCGATCGCCAGTACCAGAGAAAGCGCCGCAGAACCGGTCTTGAGAAAGCGAGTCGCCATGGATCCCAGATCGGCGCTGTGTTCTTCGGACTTGAATCGGCTGGGCACTGAATGAGCAGCATACGCGTCGAGCCGGTAACCCTGCGGCACCATCGCGCAACGTGGTCTCCTCGGGATCTATGACGGAAGCATACGGCCGCGGGGCTCGGTGAAGGCTCGCGAGATGTTCGGGTTACGCTCGTCGATCAGGACGACCACTCGTCAAAGCAAGTGATCTCTTCCGGCGGTGGCCGAACCGCTACCTTGAAATCCGTCCCCTTCGTATAGGCGACGGGCAGCATTGCAACCTGCATCACGTCTTCTGGGATGTTCAGGAGTTTTGCGACTTCGGCTTCGAAGAACAGGCTGATCGTCGTCAGCGTCGAACCGAGCCCACGACTGCGCAACGCGAGTTGAAAACTCCACAGCGCCGGAAAAATCGAGCCGTAGGTAGCGGCCGCCATGGCGTTCGGCACCCCCTCTGGCAGGCGGCCCTGCAGGCACGGAATCACCAGCACCGGCGCTTCCCCCATGTGATCGAGCAACCAACCCGCGGAGTCGTAGACGCGATGGGTTTGCGCATCCTCTTCGGAAATCTCCGTTTTGGCTTGATCGATGAACCGCTTTCCGCGGGCGTAGATCTCGCCCAGCGCCTTTCTCTTTGCAGCGTCCATTACGACCATCCAGCGCCATTGCTGGGTGTTCGAAGCGGTCGGTGCTTGTTGAGACAGCCTGATGCAGTCGAGGATCACATCTCGTTCGACGGGACGATCGAGATCGAGACGGCGGCGCACCGCGCGAGTGGTTGAAAGCAGTCTGTCCGTTTCATCGAGATCGAAGGGGGCCGTCATCGTGTCTCCTGGCTTGAAGGGGTTTGGTCGGGCAATCACTCACATGGAGAGATGAATTGTTAGCAGATCGTTTCGGTTCGCTTGCGCAGGTTGTCTTAGCGCGATGCCGCCGCGTCTGCCTCACGAGTACACAAGTAGCAATCTTGCTTGTTACCCGGAGACCGAAAGAACACTAGGTTCCTTCGACCAAAATCAGGTTGGTCGATGCAGCAGCGTGTCGTATTTCAGCAACGGGTTGATAGTCAGGATCACCAAGAAAAGCCTGCGCCAAGGATGCTGAGGGAAATTCGAGTATCACCAGTCTTTGCGGTTCCCAGCTTCCTTCGATCACATCGACCTCGCCTCCGCGAACTAGGTACTTGCCTTGATGCCGCTTGATGAGCGCTGGAACATGCTTTACATATTCCGCGTATTTCTCTGCATCATGAACCGTAATGTCCACTACAATTATTGCGCTCATTCTAACGCCGCCTCAGCCATGCAACGGCCAGACCGCTCAGGCCCAGGCCGAGACCCATGGCGCCCAGCTGCCCCAGCGCCGGGACCATCGGGGTGGAAACACAAGCGGCCGAGCATGTCTCACTCGAGGCGAAGAGAGCGAATGGATCGGAATCACATCCGCTCACCTCGACGCAGGCTCCAGCGATCACTCCCCAACCGAGCACCGCGTCGCAGGGCCCAAAATCATATCCGGCTAGATCCTCGCAGAGCGCGGCCTCGCAGTATCCGCTGCAGACAGCCGGACACGAGTCGCCCGGCTCGCACTCCGGAAGAGGTAGGCAGACGTTCACGGCATTGCAGGTTGTACCCAAAGCGCACTCAGAGTCGGATACACAACGGGGCTTCGCAGCCAGCGGCAGCCAGAACTGTGACGCGGATAGTGCAAGGCCCTCCCCTGCTGGTCCCGGGTCCGGGCCCGTCGCGCCAGCGACCACCAATTCGCCCCCCTGGATCGCCGCCTGGGCCGACGTGAGCTGTGCCGGACTGGCGTCGACTCCGCTCAAATCGAGTTCCGAGAACGCGAGACTCGGGGCCTGGTTCAGGATCCGGCCCTCGATCGAAAAGCAGGGCGTTGTCACGCAGACGATTCCGAGATCACGCATTCGGTAGAAGGATCCAACGGCGGCCTGGCTCGTCGCTCCGGTCCAGGCCGATTCGACCACGAATCTACCCAGGTTCCCAAAGAAGGGATACTCGTCGCTTTCGATCCGACCGCGAACGATGGCCTCTGCCTCAGAAGTAAAGATGGGCGACTCGAGAATTCCGAAGTCGGCTGTTGCCACATAACAGGACGCCTGCATCGTGCCATCGGCACAGGTCGTCTGAGTCTGATTGAGAGCGCGAAGATGAAAGCCGCCGCAATCCGGGGACGGACACAGCCGCGGGTCAGGCGTGATCGTGAAGTAGCCGTAGCCACTTTGCTGGGCCACGCCGATGCAGGGCGCGCTGACCAGTACTCCGAGAACGACTAGTCGGAGGAGATAGACAACCGCCCTGCCCAGATCGAAGGCGCTGACGAGATTGCATTTCGAGTCGAGGTCGAACGACATCTAAAACCCCCTCTCGATCGTCCCCTGAACGGAACAAAACTACTCTATCCGAAGTTGACTCGTCGGAAGAGTACTCAACTGGGGTGTGATTGAGGCGTCCTGAAACACGTGTCCACGGACCCGTTCTGTGGATGTCCCAGGCTGAACAGCGTAGCCAGGGGCCCCTCAGGGCCGCCTACCCCCAGGTTTTCCGACCAATAAGGTCGCGATTAAACGTAGAATCATCGCGGGAGGGAAGGAAGCGGCTAGTTTTGCCTGTTCGCCATAGTGGATCATGCGGAATGATTTTGAGGAGCCATACCATGAAGTTCGGAATCGTCTTTCCCTCCTACGTCGACGCTTGGAAGGACTGCGAGGTCGCCGAAGACAAAGGATTCAGCCATGCCTGGTTCTATGACACCCAGCTGCTGTGTGCCGATGTGTGGGCGACCATGGCGCTGGCGGCGGAGCACACTTCGCAGCTGCGGCTCGGGACACTGGTCGCGGTGCCGAGCAACCGGATCGCTCCAGTGACAGCCAGCGCTGCGGCCACGATCAACGCGATCGCTCCGGGCCGCGTGATCCTGGGCATCGGCACCGGCTTCACAGCGCGCAACACCATGGGTCTTCCCGCCGTGAAGCTCGAGGACCTGCGGGAGTACACGGCGAACGTGCGGGGCCTGCTGGCCGGTGAGGACGTCCTGTATCGCGAGGGCGACGCCGAGCGCTGGATCCGGCTGCTGACGACCGATCGCAGCGTCGGCTGCATCAACCTCGACGACCCGGTCGAGATTCACGTGGCGGCGAACGGCCCGAAGGCGAGGAAGCTCGCTGGCGAGATCGGCGACGGCTGGATCACAGCGGGCGGGCTACCCGAGACGGTGACGCCGGGCGGCGAGGCGGTACGGGCAGCGGCGCAGGCAGCGGGAAGAAGCTTCGAGACCTCGAGCGGCCTGCCCTTCACGACCGCGCTCAGCACGGGCTGCATTCTGCGGGACGGCGAGGCGCTCGATTCGAAGCGGGTCACTGATCGCGTGGGTGCGGTCTCGGTCGTTGGCGTGCACGCCGCCTGGGAGAGTGCGTACGGCAAGGGCTCGAACCTGGGGCTCGAGAACACAAAGACGGCGAAGGCCTACGACGAATACATCGAGAAGCTCGCCGCCGAGCGCGGGTCACCGAGCGACCGTCGCTACCTCGACGTGCACGAGGGCCACATGATCTACCTCAAGCCGGGCGAGGAGGCCTTCGTACCGACAGCGGCACTTCCGGTGCTTTCGCTCGTAGGATCTCCTGAGCAGGTACTGGAGCGGGCGCGCCAGTACGCCGAGGCCGGGGTCGACAACCTGGCGCTCCAGGTCATCCCGGGCATGGCGCGCGATCTGATCGACGAGTTCAGCGAGCACGTGATCGCGAAGCTCTAGATCGCGCGGCGACGGCGCGATCAGGCAGGATCGGCGATCCAGCTGCCATGAAAGCCGAAGGGTACACGCCTCGGGATTTTCACGCGCGCCACCGGTGCCGCATCGAAATGGCTGGCGTCGGCGATGAGCAGGTCGCTCGTGTCGGTCGCTGCGTCGTACACAAAGCTGAGGATCCAGCCGTGGTCCTCGGCGGTGTCCGCGCCGGTCGCTGCCGCGAAGACAGGCTCACCCGCCTGACGACCTTCCCCGAGATCGTGTGTCCAGGACTTGCCCGTCTCGAGGTCGAACTTGAGGAGCGAGTTGCCCAGCGTTTCGGCTCCCTTGCCCATGCCCGCCATGTAGCCGTAGCGGTGCTTCAATCCCGTGACGCGATCGTGGACGCGTGGGAAGTCCGCCGGCCGATCGTCCAGCGGCTCTTCGGCGACCGTTCCTTTTCCTGTATCGATCGTCCATCTGTGAAGCATCGCCGGTGTGCCCTTGCCGTCGGCAGGCCCGAAGGCCAGCTTCTCGAAGCGCGACGAGTCGATCACGATCCTGTCGCCCTCTTCGTAAGCATTCATCGGATGAAAGACGTAGCAGGGATCGATCTCGTACCAGACGACGTCCTTGTTGCCGCCTTCGCGCGGCATGACGCCGAGGCGCGCACCGTAGTCGTCACTCCATCGGATCGGCATGCCCCCGGCCGCAGCGGCTTCGAGGTCGAAGATCATGGGCAGGTCCATGAAGATGATGTGATTCCGCGTGATGTTCCAGTCGTGCATCATCGTCGGGCCCTTGACGTCGATCTCCTCGCTCTGCACCAGCTTGCCATCGGCCGAGACGCGGTGATAGGTCAGGTAGGGAGGCATGGCTCCGTATCCGAAGAAGAAGAGCTCGCCTGTTTCCGGACAGATGCGCGGATGCGCGGTCATGGCCGTTTTCAGCTTGCCGTCGAAGTCGTGGGCACCAATCGTTTCGAGGTCTTTCGTGATCTCGAAGGGAAAGGAACCTTCTTCGAGTGCGAAGATGCGTCCGGCGTGCGAGATAACATGCGTGTTCGCGAGGGAACGAGTGCGGTCGATACTGCCGTCCTCTCTCATGTGCGGAGCATCGGGATCTTCGAGCGACGGCGTGTGCACGTAGCGGTTGCGATACCAGACAGCCTTTCCGTCGCGAAGCTCGACCCCGTGAATCATCCCGTTGCCCATGAACCAATGTGGCGAGGAACCCGATTGCGGATTCGACCCATTTCGAAAGAAGCGCCCCCGGAGCTCCGGTGGAATCGCACCTTCGACCTCGAGGTCGAACTCGGTCAGCTCGTCGAAGACGGGGGCAAAGTTCCCAGACAGGTGAAAGGGAAGCTCTTCGGTCGGCGTGGGCTGGCTCATGGGGGCTCCTCATGGGGTGGGGTCGTGCTGACCCCATCTTGGCAGAGCACGACCGAGAAGGCCAGACGATGTTTGGTTCTGCCCCGCTTTCCGCTCGAAAATGGATGCGCGTGGTTCTGCCCAAGCACTTCCGCGATCGATAACCGCTACGCCCCAAATAGGGTGTCGAAATTCTCCGAATAGAACTGGTCCCGCGCCCGCTGGCCTATCCCATGCTCGTCGAGTGAGGCTTCGAACTTCCCGATCGGATCCTTCGTGCCCTCTGGATGGGGATAATCGGAGGAGAAGAGAAAGAGTTCTTCTCCACCCTCTTTGACCAGCCACCCCACGTCTTCGAATGGGAAGGGCGTGAAGCGTACTTGTCGTCGAATGTAGTCCGAGGGAGCCAGCTTCAGATCTCGGACGATTGACTCGTTCTTGCCGAATGCCTTCGCCGCATGGTCGAGATTGCGGATCATTCCAGGCACCCAGCTGGCACCCAGTTCGATGACGCCGCAACGTAGATTCGGATGTCGCTCGAACACACCGTCCAACGTGAGGCAGGTCAGAAAGCGCTCGGGCGAATGGTGAACCATGGGGAAGTCCTTCGCGCGCAGGTTCTCCCCTCCCCCGAGCCAATCCTTCGGTTTGGGTCGGCCGTTTTCGTGGTAACGCCGGTCCAGAAGCTTGGCGCCCCCGATGTGGAGAACGACCGGGACATTCGACTCCGCCAGACGGGCCCAGACGGGTTCGAGATCGACGTGTGACGGCGAGTTGTCACTGAGCATGTCCGACGTGACCCAAACGGCCCCCGGACCTTCGGGAAGCATCGCATCCAGCGTATCGATGGCGCGTTCGGGATCAAGCAGCGGCAGGAAGCACACCGGAAGCATTCGATCATCATCATTGCAGAACTCGAACATGCCCCGGTTGTGCGCCAGGGCACCACCGTAGGCGATCCGAGCATCGCGAGAGAAGGCGAACTGGCCCACGGAAAACGTGGCGAACACGAGCTGCTTTTCGAACCCAAGCAGATCGAGCGTCCGACGCCGCTCGGCCGAATCCGTCGCACCGTGCGCCAGCCAACCCTTGGGCCCGGCGATCACGTTTTCCTCGAGTTTGCTCGTCGCTTCGCAATCTGAACGTCGTCGCTCTGCTTGTTCAATCATCCCGAAGATCGCGCGACCGGCGTCACTTTCGCTGCCCCCTTGCGGCGAGAAGGTCGGGAGATCGTCGCGGACCGAGGGATCCGCATGCTGCGTGAGCCAGTCGACGGTCTCCATCAGATGGCTGTCCGCGTCGTAGCATTTTCGTCCGTTGGCGTAGGATTCCATTCTCTGCGGTCCCTCGAATTCGCGGATTGCCGGCGCTCGATCTTCGAGCTCACCCACCAGGGATGGCACCAGGAAATTGCGGAATGCGCAACCGCAGAATGGAGCGCGGATCGGCTACGGCGCCACGCTCCCGGTCGTCTGCGCGAGCATCATCAAAGAGGGATCGTGCGGTTCTCAACCACGCTGCCCCAGTGCCCGGCCATCGTTGGCGTGGTGGGTCGCAATTATCAACAGGCGGTCCTTGTCGGCGGCGCCGATGGCGTCTGCTCAATTGCCTCAGTATCGATCGCCACTCGATCGAAAAAGCACGCTGAGGCCGAACGTGACGAGGTGCTCGTGTCCATCGAAGGTGTCGTCGTCGAAGCCAAAGTCGATGTACTCGCCCATAATCATGTATTGGTACGAGAGGCTCAGGCTGCCGCTCAATGTCGAACCCATGTGCCAGTTCAAACCAACGGCGGGGCCGATGCCGGCACCGAAGGTGACCCAATCGTCGAGGGGCTCGATGTCGTCCTCATCGAAAACGTCCACGCTAAGTCGAAGGGCGGGCCCCATCCAGAGGCGCACATTCTCGTTTCGATAGGGAGCAAAGCCGAACGTATTGTTGATGGTGAAACCATCCGACTCGATGTTGAAAGAGAGTTCATCGAACTCCCGCCAGCTGTGCTGGTATCCGACCTCGAGGCGATAGTTGAAGAGACTATCCTTTGCGACGTTCGTATCCATCACGAAGCCCAATCCGAATCGGTCGGACTCGTAGTCCTGGTCTCCAAAAGCAAGATCATCGACCCCGCCGTCGATGTTGCTGTAGGAGAGGTAGCCGCCGAATCCAGCCCCATGGGCCGCATTTCCAACCAGGATCGATAATCCGATCAGGGCAATCAGTGGGACGGTGTGAATTCTTGCCTGGTACATTCGTCCTTCTCCTTGATCAAAATCGAACGTCGGAAGCGATGGAGAACAGGGCGTCTAAGCTTCCAATTTGGGTACCGCCCCTAACGAGCATTCTGTCGGCGGATAGAGATTTCAGCCGTATTTTCAGTACCACCGGTAGGTACCGATATGACAATCAGGCCTCGGATGAGGCACACTCACGCCGTTCCGAGCAGGTTCCATCTGACCCACACGCCGCCGCCGTCCGTATCGAACATCCAGCGCAAAATCCCAACTCGCGAGGTCTTCGATGAAATTCAGATCCCTATTTCTCGCGTGCATGATTTCGGTGCTCGGCATAGGATGCCAGCTCACGCCCACGTTCACCACCGGCTACCAGGTTGAGCCCGGACGTCTCAGATCTGCCCCGGTTCCTGAAAAGCTCGCCGTGGTTTCATTCGAGGAGGATCGCTCCGAGCGCTACTACTCGTCCGCTGGGCGGTTATTCATGACGTACATCCCTCTGATCCCCTATGTCTCGATGCCCTTCGAACGTTTGGAGGAGAGCGTTCGAATACAGAGCGACGACATCCAGGCCTCGGGTCGCGGCATCACGCTCGGCGCGAAGCAAAACGTGGCTCCTGACTTCGGGACCTACTACTACCCTAATAGCTTTCCGGCGGCAATCGCGGAGGATCTCGCGACCGCGGGCCTCTTCGACGCGGTGGATTACGTCGGAGACGGCACCACGAATGGGTACCGATTCGTACTCAGCGGGACGCTCCATGCGTCACCGCTTCGCAACACGACGACTTCCTTTGGTCTCGGAATGGCGGGGGTTCTATTGTGGATCCTGCCGGTTCCGATGGCGAAGACCACCGCGAGTCTCGATCTAGATCTCGTGCTCACCGATCGTCAAACCGGAGACGTGGTGTGGACGAGGCGTCTCGACCAATCGATAAGGCGGTATTACACGCTCTATACAAGCTCGGCGATGGTCTACGGTCGCGGCGGGGCGTTCAGCTTCAACTTGGTTCCCCCGCCTTCCGATTCGATGGTCGATCGGCACTCCCTCTTTTCCTGGCACTTCGAGGCGCTTCGCCGCGCGATGCTCGAATCGCGCGACGAGATCGCTGCGGCGTTGCTTGCTCGGGATTCCGGCCCCGAATAGCCCCCACTCCGTCGTGTGGCCCCACGCACGCGTCTCGGGCTCCGCATGGTCCTTCGAAGTCGACATGCGGACGTTCTCAGACAGGCCATGGTGGAATACTGGAATCACTGAGACGCGCTTGTCAGTTCCTCCGCGATCAGGGCCGCCACCTCGTCAGGTATCTCCATCGGCAGGAAGTGTGTCCTATCCGGGTAGTGTAGTTCCCGCCCCTGTTTGAACTCAGCCGCCAGCCCAGGCCAGGTTGGCGAGGTCGAGAATACCATCGCACCGGTGACGTCCGGCGACGGTGCCCGAGCCCTGAGGATCAGTACCGGGATGTCCAACGACCTGACACTGTCGTACACGCTGCTGTTGCTGCGACTGGTCATGTAGACCGCCGCTTCGACCTCCGGCGGACAGGCCAGAACGAAGCCATCTCCGTCATCCGCGGGTTCCAGGCCATATTCGCAGTAGTCCCGAAATATCTGTGGCTCGAACAGATGAAAGGAACTGCGATTAGCGAGCCGTTCCATCATGGCCTCGACCGACTCGAACCGGTTTCTTCGTTTCGCGGCAGGATGCATCTTGCCGCCAAGGTCAACGGGCGGTGCCTCGGCGTAGGCAGCCGGCACGGCGACCGTCGGATCGAC
>CBFDDD010000067.1:0-26586 GCA_965603475.1 uncultured Myxococcales bacterium | reverse complement strand
TCGGTGGGTGGGGTAGATCAATGAGACGCATGGTCGTGTTGGGCGGCGGGACGCCGCTCGGTCGGAGAGTCGGTGCCTCGCTTCGACACAAAGAGGACGTCGACCTGGCGATCGGTATCGAGCATCAGCCCTTCGAGGATCCGGCGATGAACGACGGGCTGGAGTTTCTTTCCTGGGCGCCAGACCATCGCCCCTTCGCCGAATATCTATTGAAGGAGGAGATCGACACGGTCATCGATTGTGGTCTGGTAGCGGACCGTGGTGGCGCCGTCACGCAACCTTCCGGAGCCGATGTCATCTCGGCCATGTATGTGGGTGCCGCGATCGCGGACGAGCGCTCGTCCGTCCGCTCCTGGGTCCTGGCTTCGTCGAGCGCTTTCTATCCGAGCGAGAGCTACATGCCGCTGCTTCAGCGGGAGAGTCACTCGAACCATCCCCGAGCCAATCATCGCGGGGCCTCGATCGCCGAGGCCGAAGACTATGCGCGAAGTCTCGCGAAGCGTTTGCCCCATGTGAACGTCGCGATCATGCGTCTCCAGGAACTGGCCGGAGGGCAATGCCGTGGCCCCCTGGCGACGCTGCTTGCTCGTCCACTCGTTCCACGGATTCTGGGATTCGATCCCGCCATTCAGCTTCTTCATGTCGACGATGCCGTCGGCGCTCTATCGTGGGCCGCGGGCGTTGAACTCGCCGGTCTGTACAACGTGGCTTCCGCGGGCATGCTGCGCTGGAGCGAGGCCGTCGAAGCGACGGGTCATCGCAGTATTCCGATACTCCCGGTTTCCGTCTCGCTGTTCGAACCGCTGCTCGAAAGATTGGAAATGCCCTTCGTTCCTGCGTCGCTGTTCGAGCTCCTTCGCTACGGACAAGCCATCGACATCGAGAAGATCGCAGGCGCGGGTTGGGCACCCGAGAATGATCAGCTCGAGTGTCTGGCGGCTCTCGCATAATCTGGGAGTCCGGACGAGTTGGATCGAATTGATCAGGCTTTTTCCGTACTGATTTCCCCCCACGCGATTCCATGCACCACGATCTTGTGACATAACGAGACTTGTGTGCCGCATTGCCTCGATCTGGGCATGAATTCTCCCATCAGCACCTTCTGTAGCGTGTTCAGGGTTCGGCACGGCCGTTGCACTAGGGCAGTGCGCGTGGGTGATCGTGAGATTGAATGCGCGCGCGTCTTTCGAAAGCGATCGGCGCGGACTTGAGAATCGACCATCGAAGGAGTCGGACGATGATGTCCCGAAGAGTCAATTCAGAGGACGCGCAGAGTGCGCCGAGCGAAGCGGATCGAGAGCAGTGCAGGCTGGGCCGCGTCGTAGAAGCGACGCGCCGAATCGCCAATCTGCGGGGCGGGGCGGCACTTGTCCTGCTCGTGCTGATGGGGGCTTTCCCCGCAGCGGCATCCGACACAGAGTGTGATGGCTTTCTGCCTGATTTCCTCTGCGACAGCGAGCGCGAAGCCCGACCGAGGGGCCACGTCAACCCGATGTCGATGCCCTACCTCTTTGAGGATCCCTACATCGCGACCGACATCAATCTCGTGGGGATCTACCACAACTTTCCGTCGGACTCGATCTTTGATGGCGGCGAAGCGGGCGTGATCGCTCTGCAGGCGCGCCTTGCGATCACCGATCGTCTCGCGTTCATCGCCACCAAGGACGGCTACATGATCAACCGCCCCGACAACGGGCAGCTCGATAACGAAGAAGGCTTCATGGACATCACCGCCGGATTCAAATACGCGGTGATCGACGATCGTGAGGCCGGGCTGATCGTGACTCCGAGCCTTCGCTATGAGCTTCCGATCGGCAACGATGAAGTCTTTCAGGGTTTTGGTGATGGGGTTCTCATCCCGGCAGTAACGATGGGATACGGTCCGGAGAATATTCACCTCATCGCGGGCCTCGGCGCGCAGATCGCCATGGATGACGACAAGAACAGCTCTTCATTCTTCTACAATATCCATCTCGACCAGGCGTTCGAAGTGGACTTCATCCCGGGTTCAGATTTCATCGTTCCCTTCATCGAGCTGAACGGAACTTCGTATGTGGCTTCGGGTGATGGATCGAACCAGATCTCGACCGATTCCTTCGGCAACCCACCGCTCAAGGTGGTTCAGGACGTCGTTTTCGGCGCCGGGATCACGCGGGATCGTCGTGGCGAAGGTGCCGATGTCGCGAACCTCGGTTCGACGGGAATGTCGGGAGAAACCATCATCACGATGGCCTGGGGTGTGCGCATTCCGTTCAACAATGGGATCTCGGCGGGCATGTCCTATGAGCGTGTGCTCAGCCAAAGGCAGGACATCTTCGAACAGAGATGGACCTGGATGGTGGACTACACCTTCTAGAGGTAGAGGCCGCTCGACCCCACGCAAATGCAGTCGGGCGAGATTCGATCGTCTTTGGTCAGAATCTCGCCCAGACTGCCGCGGCCCGATCGATCCAGCGCATCAGGAGCGATCGCCGCTCGAGATAGGCCCGATCGATCGCGCGCACGTCGAGCACATCCGTGCCGAAATGATCGAGAATCCACTTTGTCGTCTCGTGGCCCTGGATGACGGCGTTGACTTCACAGCTGTGGTGGAGACTCTGGCGATCGAGATTCGAGGTCCCCACGACGGCCAGGGAATCGTCGAAGACCGCGAGCTTCGCGTGCATCATTCTGTGAGGATCCTCGAAGACGCGCACGCCACGACGGATGAGACCGGGAATGAACGCGCGAACAGCGCGTTGCAAGATGGGATGGTCCGAATGGCCAGCGAGCAATAGCTCGACACGCACACCGCGATCACTGGCCTCCGCGAGGGCATCCAGAACCGTCGGCCCCGGCGCGAAGTAGGGACTCACGAGAAGAACGTGTGTCTTTGCACGGCGGAGTTCATCGAGAAAGAAGGAACGCAAGCGCCGTCGTCGATAGGTCGGGCCGTCGGCCAGGATGGCGACCGAGCGATCTCCCCGCGCCGATCCTTCGGGCATGACGAGCGAGCGCCACTCGAAACTTTCGCCACCACAGCGGAACCAGTTCTCGACGAAGAGGGCCTGTAATTCCGTCAGTGCAGGTCCTTCGAGGCGAATATGCGCATCTCGCCATGTGGGCCCCTCGGCGTCTTCACCCACGTATTCGTCGCCGATATTCAATCCGCCCAGGAAGCCGACGCGTCCATCGACGAGCAGGATCTTACGGTGGTCGCGCTGGCGCGGGCGGAAACGCCAGAGCCATTGGGATGGCGGATTGAACTCGGCGATGCTGGCACCGGCGCGTTCGAGGCTCTCCAGAGCGCGACGGTCGAGACCGTAGGACCCGACGGAGTCGAAGATCAATCGAACATCGACACCCTCGGCCGCTCGCGCTTCGAGCGACGCAAGCACACGGCGACCGGTTTCGTCGGCTCGCAAGATGTAGGTCTCGAGATGAACGGTCTGCGTCGCGCCGTCGATCGCCTCGATCATGGCTTCGATCGCCGCTCGACCTCGATCGAAGAAGTCGATGCAATGGCCCGGCTGGAATCGAAGGATCTCGTGCGGCGACGGCCGAATTCGTGCGAGTCCGCGCGGAAGCCTCGTTGGCCGCTGCACTCGTCGCCGGTCCTCGGTTTCGCTGGGCTGCACGCCTCTGGGTCTACTCTACGCCGATCAATTCGCGGAGCTCTTTGAGGTTCGTCCAGACGTCCGACGGCAGATGGTCTCCGGATGCGCCTCCGTAGCCGAGGACCTGTGCTTCCTCGAGTCTCGCGTAGGCGCGTTCCGCGAAGGGACCGGTCGGATCCGAGCGAATCGCTGCTTCGAAATGTCGCTCCGACAGGCTGACCCAGAAACCATCGAGACTACGCGTCTCGACAACGCCGAGCCAGTAGTAGGCTCGAGCCGTTTCGAGGCGCTCGCTATCGGTCGGGTTCTTCGTGACTCTCTCTTTGCGGGCACGATCGATCTCCAGCCAGCGAACGAGTTGGCTCGCGGCAGCCAGATCCTGGATCAGGCCATCTCGGCCAAAGGGGCCCTCTGAAACCTTGCCAGCCTCTTCTGCGAGCGAAGCGCCGAGATCGACGGACGGTGTCGTATCCGGTCCGAATTTCTTGGCTTCGAGCGCGTCCAGGGCACTTTGCCATTCGCGAAGCCGTCGCTCGAGATAGACCGGAAGGTTCGACCGCTTCGAAAAAGCGGCCAGCTCGCGGCTTGCTCTGGGAACGTCTGAGCGTACTCGCAAGACGACGTTGAGATAGTCGACGAGAACCCCACCCGCATCCAGCTGTGCGGGCGGAACTTCCGGGTCGCGCATGAGCGCTTCCCAGACCGTGAGCGCGGCCTCGAAGCGTCGCACGGTCACGAAGAGCCAGGCTTTTTCGCGTGGGTCGAGCTTCTGGATCTCGACCTGATCGATCAGCTGGTCTGCCAGGGGGAAGCTGCTCTCGTAGGGGAGTCGGATATGACAGGACACACAGTTCTGCAGGCTTCCCGTCAGAAAGAAGCGCGCCTCATCAAACGCGCCTTCCCGGTAGTGTTCCTGGACCTCTCTTAGATCGCGAGCGAGATTCAGCGCCAGCTCGTCGAATCCGACCTCGCGCGAACGGCCGTGTCTTTCGAGAGTGTCGGCGGCTCGCTCGAGACGATCGAGTGCTTCGAGGACCTGCGTTCGATTCTTCGGATCGCTCCACTCGGTCTCGCTCAGGCTCAGGGGGATCAACACCTTCATCTCGTTGAAGACGATGCGCATTGTCGGGCGAGGCGCATTGGTCGCCGCTGGCTCGGCGCCACTCGTGAGGCTCATGAAGAGACCGCTCAATGCGATCAGTCCGAACAGAGTCCAGGTCCGCATCGGGCGTCCGCGCTCGATCGACCCCCGGTCGAGTCCCTTTATCGTTGAGTTTTCGTCGGTCGACATGTCGTGTCCTCGTGTAGGCGGGGGGCCGTTCGGTCAGGTTTCGGTGAAGCAGCAAGGCAGGAGCCGGGATTGTATACGTCGCGACCTCTAATTGTAGGGGGTGATTGCGGTTCGGTGAGTCGTGTGGGTGTCTCCGAGAGTGTGGCGCCAGACCACGTCCTTCTGAGCGACGCTGTGCGTAGCTCATCGAACACTGGCATACGGCATGCTGATCATCATGTCGGACGGATCGGGTCGCCGGTGCAGATCGGGGCGGGGGGTCTAGCGTTGCGGTGAGGGTTCGCGAGCTCCAAACCAGCTCTGCCAGCCCGGCTTGTGCGACTCGATCAGCTGCGCGACTTCCTGGTGTCCTGCGCTACCGGCCAATTTCAATGCGGTATCGCCCGAATCGCAACGCATCTTTCGGTCGGCGCCCGCTTCCAGGAGAATGCCAACGACATCGAGCTGACCGTTGCTGGCGGCGCCCATCAATGCGGTCATGCGCTGGGCCCCGCGCCGATCGACTTCCGCACCGGACTGGATGAGCCGAGCGACGGCCTCCACGTGCCCGCGGCTCGCGGCGGCGATGAGGGGATTGTCCCCGGTCTTGGTGTTCTGATTCGGATCGGCGCCCGCATTCAACAGCGTCGAGATCATGTCGGCTCGACCCGATTGCGCGGCGATCATCAGCGGGGTGCGTCCATCTCCGCAATGGCGGCCCATTGACGGTTTTGCCTCGAGCAAGAGATCGAGCATCTCCTTCTGGTTCGTCCCGATGATGCTGCATATGGCCGGAATGCGGCTGTCCATCTTCGGGGTGATCTGGAGCAGCGCGCGAACGACCGAGAATCGCTCTGCCCGGGCTGCGCGTTCGAGCGTTTGTTCGATATCGCTATCGGTCCACGATCCTCCCGCCTTCTGAAGGAGTTCGAGCTTGCGTGATGTCGCGCCCTTCGCGGCGTAGTCGATCACGCCGGCCGCCATCCGATCTCGTAGATGGGGGTCAGCGCCTGCAGTGAAGAGCTCCTCGACGACACGGTCGGCGTGTTCCGCCGTCGAGCCCATGCCAAGCATGAGCGCTGTGGCGTCTTTTTCGCCACGCAGATTAGGATCGATGCCTGCGGCGAGTAACATGCGGACGACCTCGACATGCCCACCCTCTGCGGCCCGATGCAAAGCAGAGTTTCCTTCCGGATCCGGAGTCTCGAGGTTCACGCCCCCAGCGATGATCACACGCAGGAGGTCGTCGTCTCCGCGCCTTGCGGCTTCGATGATCGGGGGAAGCGTCGTCGTCTGCGATTGACCCGAGGCTCGCTGTGAGGCCGACTCGAGGGCGGCCAAACGGCTCGATTGCTTCGGAACATCCCGTGCTGGAGCGCCCGCCCGTCGAAGGCGACTCGCCAGTTTTTCGAAATGAAATCGCCGAGCCACGTCCGCTGCGCTCGTGCCATCGTCGAGCTTGGCTTTCGGGTTGGCGCCAGCGGCGAGTAGGTCGTTCGCAATATTCGAAAGGCCGAGTCGCGCTGCCTCCATGAGAGGTTTGTATCCGCTGCTCGAGTTCGCGTTGGCATCTGCTCCGGCCGCGAGGAGCTGACGAACGATCTTCCTGTTCTCAGCTCGGATCGCAAGGGTCAGCGCGGGCTCATCGAGCCTTGATTTTCGATTTGGATCCGCGTGATATTCGAGGAGCAGATGAATGATCTCTGGACTCTCCTGGTCAATTGCCAGGATCAGCGGTCGCCAATGTTTCTTGTCTCCGGGTGCGCCATTGATGGGCGCCCCACGCGACAGTGCTTCTCTTGCCGTGTCGAGATCGCCCGTTCGAATGGCTTGATTCAGTGCGCCGCGGGGATCCCTCCGGCTGACAGCAACCCGCGCGTCAGCGGTCGCGAACGCATCGGCGCCCGAGCCTTGAATCCGCTCGAGGGCGACCTGGGCTTCGTGATGCCCCCCTCGCGCGGCGTCGCCGATCAGCTTCATCGCACGACCGCGATTCGGCTCGACGCCGAGACCCTTCTCATAGAGTTTTCCCAATGCGTACTGGGCATCCGGGTCGCCGCCTCCCGCCGCCTTCGCGAACCAGAATGCGGCCTTGGCATTGTCATGGTCCACGCCCCGCCCGGATCGATAGGCTACGCCCAGCCGATAGCGCGCACGCGGATTGCCACGCTTGGCGGCGCTCCTCCAGATGCGCACCGCTTTCCCGAAGTCGCGAACGAGAACGGCCTTTCTGGCTTCCTCGAGTGCGGGGTCCTCGGCCGCTGGAATGAATCCGTCGTCAGAAGAGGCAGCGAACGCCCTGGTTTCCAGTCCGGTGGCGATCGACAGGGCGAGGCAGGTGAGCATGGCCAGCTGCCCGAGTGCCGACCAGAGGCCTGCAGTGTCCAGTCGACGCTGCCGACTCAGCTTTTGATTCGATCGTCGCATCAGGATTCTCCGTGCTTCGTCACGACTTCGACGCCCATCGATTTCAGGAATTCCGTCGGCAGAATTCCCCCTGCACAAACGATGACGGCATCGTTTTCCAGTCGGACAGATCCATTTGACGTTTGGATATCGATACTGTCTTCCCCGATCCCAATCACCTTCGAGCTCAGCAGGACCTGAAGCTGGCCCGCTTCCACGGCCCGGTCCACCGACTCTCGATTCTTGGCCTTCGCTCGCCCAAATGCCTCATTCCGATAGGAAAGGGTGACGCTCGTTCCGGACACTTCGGCAAGCGACCAGGCGGCTTCGAGTGCGCTGTCGCCGCCGCCGACGACGACGACATGCTGGTCGACATACTGCTCGGGGTCGATCATTCGGTAGACGACCTTCGACTGTTCTTCACCCGAGACGCCCAGCTTGCGAGGCGTCCCGCGACGACCGATTGCGAGCAGTACGGCGCGAGTTCGCAGCCGACGGGTGGTGGCCTGGATCGAAAAGATATTCCCGGACAGGGGCTCGACACGTTCGACACGGCAGCCGAATTGAATCTTGACCTGTGTTTCCGAGATGACTTTTTCCCAGAGAGCCAGTAGCGCCTCCTTCGTCGTCTCGTTTAGCTTCACCGGACCATAGATCGGAAGCTCGACGGGCGACGTCATGACGATCTTGCCTCGCGGGTAGTGGGCGACCGTACCCCCGAGAGATTCTTGCTCGAGCGTTTCGAAGCGAAGACCCTGTTCCTTGGCGGACAGTGATGCTGCGATGCCAGCCGGCCCTGCACCGATGATCACGACATCGAGGATGTCCTCTCCGGCTGCTCCGGCTACTCCGTCTGGAGGGAGACTCTCTGCGATCGCCGACATTGCCTGTTTGCCCTGTTCCACCCCGTTTCGGATCAGACCCATACCGCCGAGCTCACCTGCGACGAAAATGCCAGGTACGTCGGTTTCGAAATTCTCCGAGACGACGGGAATGTCGATCCCGCGCTCTTCCGTTCCGAGTACGAGCTTGATCGCGTCGAACGGGCATACGTGCTTGCAGGCGCCATGTCCTATGCAATTTGCGGGTGCGATGAGTTCCGCTTTTCCGATGATCAGTCCGAGCACGGATTTTTCGGGACAGGCCTTTACGCATGCGCCGCATCCGAGGCAGAGTGACGGATCGACGATCGGATGGAGCGATGCGGGTTGCATCAGTCCATCTTTTTCCGATGTCGCAAGAATGGTTTCCGCATGGCGACTCGCGCGCCGCGCACGAAAGGCGTACAGAAACCAGATCAGTAATAGGATCGGCAGATAAACGAGAACTGCCTCGATTGAAGCCGGCATCAGCTGAGCACCTCTGGTGCAAAAGCGGGTTCGCAATTCGACGTCGTTTGTTTCAGAACTCCCATCGGGCTCCCACCTCCGCGAGATAACTGAATTCGCGAAACGCTGTACTCCCCGAAATCGGCTCGCGCCAGGCGAGTCCGAACTCCACGTCGAGCAGAAGCGATTTGAATCGCCAATCCACCTCGAGGGTCGGCAGTAGAATGGATTCCTGTCCCTGGAGGCGCGAATCCCGCCATTCCCATCGCAGTCTAGGAATCACGCGAACTCTGTCGATGACATTGAATCGCGAGTAGGCGGAGGTCAAGAATGAACGAAAGTTGTCGCCCTCGAAATATCGAAGGGAGATACTGCCGACGCCATTCTCGACGAGCCAATCACTGGTGAGAAGCTGAATCGTTCCTGCAAAGTCCGGCCCGACCGAGTTCGTTCCCGCGACCGCTTCCGTGCCGTTCACAGAGGCGGAGGAGCTGGTGTCTGAGATTTGAATCACGGTGAAGTCGCCGGACATCTGTACGCGTTCGTCAAAATGATGGGTCATGCCAATCGTTCCCGTCCACGACACGGCGGTTCGATCCTCGGCCAGGTCTCGAATGTCACTCTCGGAAATGAGATCCCTCAGGTCGTCGAGATCGCTCACGGTCTGCCCGAGGAGTGCGCTGCGGAGGGTGAGAATCGGGTTGTTCCGTCGCTCGATGAGGGCCCGAAAATCGGTGTCGACGGCTGCTCGATAGGTGGTCGAGGCAAGGAAGGTATTGAGCGAGTTGAAAACGACGTCGTAGTCGAGATAGACGAATGAATAGGACTTGTTCGTGGAGTATCGGAGCTCGCTGCCGATCGCTGCACGTTCGGTCATCGATGCCGTTCGGCGACCGACCACAAAGAATTGACCTTCGAACCCCTCGAGACCGAGATCGCGAAAGTCCAGCGCGCCTGCGGCAACCATCGTGTCAGTCTCAGGACCGCTATCCGTCGTGCTCTCGACCGGCATTCCAACGAGGCTGGATAGCGTGAAACGCGGTCCGAGATCTGCTGCTAGTCGAAGCCCGTCGAAACGTCCGAAAACGCCACTATCCGTTCTTCTCTGCCGCCCGACCGTCGCCGATAGGCCATGAACGCGATCTTCGAGCAGGAGGCTCAATCGACTGATTCGAAGATCGTTGCTGCGTCCCTCGCCGGCGACGTCGGTATCGTAGGTACCCACGAAGTCGCCGCGCAGCGCCCAGTCACCCGCATCGAGGCGCCCCGCAAGGTCCATGTCTGTGAGTACGTTGGTCGCAAGGAAATCTCTGCCTGAATCATCGAGGAGGGAATCGAACCGAAAATATCTGACCCCCAAGCTACCAAACAGCTCGCCGTCGATTTCGCTCACCTCCTGGCGCAACGAAGGTCTGCTGGACGGGCGCAGCGCTTGCGTCGGCGCGCCGCTGGCAGTCAGCAGTGCGTCGAGCCTCTGCTGTACGCGAATTGCGGCGGGGCCATCTGGATAGTCCTTCAGATAGGCTTCGTACTCCGCCTGGGCATGAGCCGTCTGTCCTCTGCGCTCGTGCGTGAGCCCGACGAGTTCTCGTGCGTCCATGCGGGTCTGGTCTGAACTATGCGTATCGGGCAACTCGAGAACGCGCGTGAGTAGTGCGATCGCAAGATCGAGATCGCCGTCACGAATAGCATGGCGTGCGCGTTGTAGGAGGGCGGATCCGCGGTTTTCACTCGCCGTGCCTGCCGGGCTTTCGGCTCGAGGGGCGTCCGTTGGGAGATTGACCAGAATCTCGAGTCCCCTGGACCCCGCCGCCTGTTTGACCTCGAAGGCGAGTGTCTCTCCGAACTGTAATTCTACGAAGGCCGTTTCACGAAGTGGAGCGTTGTAGACGATCTCGACTAGCGGATTCGGCTCGCTCTTGGGAATCGGCAGCGTCTCCCGAATGAGGCCCTCAAGCATCCTACCGTCTCCGAGTTGGACCGGAGCGACCATGATTCGAAGCGAGCGTCCGGGTATCTGGGGAGAATGGCTGAGGTAGCGAATGGGAAATTCGAATTCGAGGTCGAGCTTCCATCCGGTCGCCGTAGGTTTGATGTTCACAGAACGAAGTGCACGGGATCCGCGCACTTGTGCGTGGGCAGATCCGGCCAGAATGAGAAACGTCGCCAAGATGAGCCAGACGCCAATCATGCCGATCACACACCGTCCAACCCGAATCGTACCCCGCGCGAACTGGTTCCGACCCAGCATCTGGCTCTGCTTGCTCATATGTGATCTGCCAAAGGGTCATCCGGTTGCCGATAAAGATCGGGTCACTTTGTGAGGTCGGCGATCCGATAGTGTAAACATGAGGGCTGTACGAGCGAGAAACCCTGGTCACAATGGTGTTTCGGAAGCGCGGAATCCCACTCGAGTGATTGATGTCACCGACGAGTTTGTATTTGGGAATATATTACCAAATGCTACCGTGGCGCCGAGGATATTCGCAATATGAGCCAGAGAGTCGCTTCCGACCTCGCGAGAAATGGGGACGGACGTCGCGATGTGCATCGCGCACGCAACAAGATGAGGCAATCCGCCTCGAAGGTCGGTCGCACTTCATCTGCCCGCTCCCCGAAGTCTGGCGCGAGCGGGGGGCTGGGCTGGCGCAGTCCGCACGCAATTGTCGGGGTCTTGTGCGCATTTGCGATCGTCGTTGGTTGGACAGCTCGGGGAGAAATGGATCTGAGTCCGACCGATGGTCTCGGGTATGGCCTCGGGATCGCCGGTCTTTCAATGATGACGCTCTTGCTCGGCTATTCGCTGCGAAAGCGCGTTAGGCTGCTCCGGAGCGCCGGAGCCATGCGCACCTGGTTCGAGATCCACCTCATGCTCGGCCTGTTGGGGCCAACGGCGATTCTCTATCACGCCGACTTCAGCCTCGGATCCGCAAATGCGACGATCTCCCTGGCGTGTGTTCTGGCCGTATCGGGTAGCGGGATCGGGGGTCGCTTTCTGTATGGGCGAATGCACCGTGGACTTGCCGGATCGAGGAGGACCGTGGACAGCATGCGAAAGCGGGCTCACCACGAACTATTTCCGATCGAGGCCATCCTCAAGAGCAATGCTGACGCAAGGATCCTTCTGGCAGAATTCGAGGTCGTCGCGATCAAAGAGACTCGTTTTCCGTTTCGTATGGTGAGTGTTGTCTGGCGTAGAATGCGGGCGTGGAGAACGAAGCGTGGGGTCCTTCGCGCGATTCGAAAATCAGGTCTTCCGTCTCGCGACGCCACTGCGGTTCGCCAGGCTGTGGCACGAAATCTTTCGGAACTATGTCGCGCCGGAGAGCTGCGCCTCTTCGAAAGACTCTTCGCCCTCTGGCATGCCATTCACATTCCCCTCACGATCATCCTCTTCGCTTCCGCGGTGATACATGTGGTCGCGGTCCATCTGTATTGATGGAGATGGACTGATGGGCATGAGCAAAGCTTCACTATTCGACCGAGTCATGTTCGCGATCGTCGCATGTAGCGTGGCGCTCGTTTCGGGAGAAGCGTCGTTCGCGATCGATTGGGAACGTATGGTGATGCCCGGCCCCCTGGCCGCCGACCATGAGGAGTTCGCGAAGGACTGTGCGTCCTGCCATCAGGCCTTCGACGCAGGGGCGCAGCGCACGCTCTGTCTGGCCTGTCACGAGGAGATTGCTGGAGATCTGACGGACGGCTTGGGTTTCCACAGTCAAAGCCCGCTGGCCGCGACGGGTCAGTGCAATAGTTGCCATCCGGATCACAAAGGCAGCGACGCGAATATTCTCGGATTGAGCGATGCCACGTTCGATCATGCGTTGACCGATTATCCCCTGAATGGTCGCCACGTAGCCGTGACGTGCACTGAATGCCACCAGTCCGAGATCCCACGGCGCGACGCGCCGGGAGAGTGCAAGGATTGCCATCAGGAGGATGACGCACACGGAGGTTCTCTATCCGACGACTGTGGTCAGTGTCACGATGAGATGGATTGGCGCAAGACCCGATTCGATCATGATAAGACCGAATATCCATTGACGGGTGCTCATGTGGAAGCGAGCTGCGATGGATGCCATGTCACGACCGAGTACAAAGAGACGCCGACGGATTGCGTCTCGTGCCATGCCATCGACGACGCGCACGAAGGCAACTTCGGTGTGGGCTGCGCCGATTGTCACAAGACCGACGCCTGGCGCAAGGAGGGCTTCGATCACAAGAAGGAGAGTGGCTTCGCGCTGACCGGCGCGCACGGCGAAGCTCGCTGTGCCAGCTGCCATAGGCTGCCACCGGGCGAACGAAAGCTTCCAGAAAACTGCTCTGGCTGCCATTCGAGCGAAGATGTTCACGCAGGTCGCTTCGGGGAGGCGTGCGGCACATGCCATTCTCCGTCGACCTGGGATCGATTGAAATTCGATCATGCCAAACAAACCAAGTTCCCACTTCGCGGCGCCCACCGGCAAAGCTCATGCAACGCCTGCCACACGGAGCAGGTGAAAGAGGGCGAGACGCCGATGGACTGTAATGAATGCCATCGATCAGACGATGTGCACCAGGGAAATCTCGGGAAGAAGTGTGCGGAATGTCACAATGAGGAATCGTTTTCGAGTCGAGTTCTGTTCGACCACGAACTAGCGGGATTCCCGTTACTCGGGCTTCATGCGGTCGCATCTTGTGAATCCTGTCATCGCGATCACACGTTCTCGATCGACGATGTGTCTTGTCTCTCGTGTCACAAGCAGGACGATGCGCATGAACAGACTCTCGGGAGCGACTGCCAGGACTGCCACAACCCGAATGGTTGGATGCGCTGGCAATTCGAGCACGACACCGAGACGAGTTTTGCTTTGCATGGCGCTCACGCGGATCTGGCGTGTTCAGGGTGCCATCGCACGGAGATGACCGGGCGGACCCAGGTCGCTGGGGATTGCATCGACTGTCACGCCGCAGAGGACGCGCATCGCGGCGGTTTTGGTCGTAGCTGCGACGACTGTCATACCGACGAGGCCTGGAAGCCGGCTACCTTCGGTCGTAGAAGGGGATTGAAATGATCACCCGAATCAACAGGATCGGAAATGGCGGGGCCTTTCGCGAGAAAATTCGACCCTTCGGATCGAACTCGCTTTCAATTCTCGCGTGGCTGCTGCTTTCTGGCGTTGGCTGCTTGCTGCTGGCCAGCGTCGCAACCGCACAGCCGTCGCCGACCTTTGATCATGATTTCACGCGGTTTCCACTGACAGGGAAACACCAGCGCGTCACCTGCGAGAGCTGTCACATCGACGGACAATTCATAGGAACGCCATTCCAGTGTTATTTGTGCCACGGAGGTACTGGCGACCGTGCCGAGACGCGGCGGTCATCCAGCCACATTCCGATTCAGACAGATTGCAACGACTGCCATACGACTCGCTTTTGGGAGCCGGCTCGAATGGACCATGGGTCCGTGACCGAGAATTGCGAAAGCTGCCACATTGGACGGACCGCAACGAGCAAGCCGGTTGGGCACATCCCGAGTTCCAACCAATGCGGCGATTGTCATGGGACTGGGCGATGGGAAGATGCCCGTTTCGATCACGATTTGGTGACCGCAAATTGTTTCAGCTGTCACAATGGCTCGACGGCAACGGGCAAGAATTCCGGGCACATCGTGACAGGCAACGATTGCGAACTCTGTCACTCGACCCGCGCCTGGACGCCGGCCAATTTCGACCACGACTCGATCGTCACGAACTGCGTCAGCTGTCACAACGGTTCGACTGCGACCGGCAAGGACGCCAACCATATCCAGAGCGGGAACGACTGTGAACTCTGTCATTCCACGCAGCGTTGGTCCCCCGCGACCTCGTTCGACCATTCGGGCGTCACCGGGACCTGCTTCAGCTGTCACAATGGCTCGATTGCGCCTGGCAAGGACGTCGGACACGTTCCGAGCAGCGACGATTGTGAACTCTGCCATAGAACGAATGGTTGGGTGCCTGCTGACTTCGATCATTCGGGCGTCACCGCGCCCTGCTTCAGCTGTCACAACGGTTCGATCGCGACGGGCAAGAACGTGGGTCATGTTCCGAGCGACAATGACTGTGAACTCTGCCACACGACCAACGGCTGGATCCCGGCCGGCTTCGACCATGCGTCGGTGGTGCCTGGTACCTGCAACTCCTGTCACAATGGAACCATCGCGACCGGGACGCCCGGCGGTCATTTCTCGTCGACGCTATCCTGCGACAGCTGCCATAACACTCAGAACTGGCTGCCCGCGAATTTCGATCATGCGGGCACAGCCTACCCCGGTGACCATCGTACGCGGCTCGACTGTACAGACTGCCACGGCGGAAACAGCCAGATGGTGACCTGGAGCTCACCGGCCTATCAGCCAGACTGCGCGGGTTGTCACGCCAATGACTTCGAGCCCGGCGGTCCGCACAGGACCGCTACGGTCAGCGATCTCCGGGATTGTGCGGGTGCTTGTCACGAGTCGCCTGAGCACAGTGTTCGCTCAGACGAGTGGTGAGCGACGTTCGGAGCCTCAAGAGGACCAGATCACCTCGTGGCTCTCGCTGGGCCACTCGTCGGGCGCTTCGAAGCGAGCTCGGCTAACGGGAAGAAAGTCGGGTCCCGCGTCCGACGGGTCGATGTTCAGGCGTTCGCGCTCACGGAGTCGAGTCCCCGCGACCGTCGGATCACAGCGAACCTCGATCAATCGGATCGGAATTTCGCGCTCGGCCGCCCAGGCCCTTGCCGCTTCGCGCTGCACGCGTTTTGCGAAACTGGCATCGAGGATGGCTGTTCGGCCGCTTTCGATGATGGGTTCAGCGCGATCGAGGAGTCCGCTGTAGACCCGCTCGGTCTGGTCGGGCCGATAGATTCCCTCGTCTGGTCCGGCAGCGGTTCGTTCCGTGGCTGAGAGTCCGGCCAGCGCCTTGCGGACTCGATCCGAGGCGATCGGAATGCCGTGTCCCGAGAGGGCAAGATCTCGCGCAACAGTACTTTTGCCCGAGCCGACCGTGCCGCATATCACGATCAAGCTCGGCTTGGCGGGGGGGCGGAGGAACGTTTCGGCCAGTGCGAGATGACGCTCGACGCTCTGGCGTGCATTGGCTCGCTGTTCTGCGGCGATGCTCTCCTGGAGTGCGGCTACGGCCGCGACCTTCGCCCGGACGAGCGCGCGATAGGCTGAATAGAAGTCGACGACCGCGAAGAGTCCATAGTCATCTGCACGACTCGCATAGGCATGCAAGAAAATCTCAGCCAGCTCCGGCCGCTCTCGATAGCAGAGATCCATCGCCAGAAAAGCGACCTCGGAGGCGCCATCGATCCGTCGTAGATCTTCGTTGAACTCCAGGCAGTCGATGACGAGCGGGTCGTCGACCCCTTTTTCGAACCACACGTGATCGAGGTGGAGGTCTCCGTGACCGTCAACGGCGCGTCCTTCCAAACGGCGCTCTTCGAAGCGGGATCGAAGGGAATCGAGGCGCATGTGCGTCGTGGAGTTCAGCGCTTCGATGCGCCCAACGGCGACGAGCTTCGAATCTTCGATCGCGCTGAGACAAGCGATCACCGGTTCCGTGATACGTTCGAACCAGGCTTCCGCATTCCAGGGCGCGGGGCATCCAAGACCGTGCGAGGCATGAAATTGTTGTATCCGCTCCGCAACGGCCTCGAGATGCTGCGGGTCCAGCTGGCCTCGCTGCAACATTGAAAGAGCATCGCCACCCGAAGGCAGTCGCCGCATCACGACGACGTGTTCCGAATCGTGGTCCTTCGGAAAATCCTCGGTGGGCCCCAGCCCGACGGAGCCTTCCTGCGAGATGATCCGCGCGACGCCAAGATAGATCGTGGGTGAGAGTCGTCGGTTCAAGTCGACCTCACGCTGACAATCGGCGTTGCGTAGCTTTCGTGTGCTGAAGTCGAGAAAGGGTAGTTCTACGTCCTTGCGGAGCTTGAAAACCCGGTCGCCCACGAGAAAGACATGAGAAATGTGGGTTTGGATCCATTCGACTGACCCATTGGCATTCGGCCAGACCGAGTTCTTCGAAAGAGCCAGCGCAATCTGGTCGTTCGTCAGACCTTCCATCTGTTCGCTCGCGATTTGCCGCTCATGGGATCAGGACTTGGTCTTGACCGTCAGTACCGGGCAATGCGCGAGTCGCAATACTCGTTCAGCGGTACTACCGAGCACGAGGTGTTCGAGGCCGGTCAGTCCGCGTGTGCCCATGACGATCAGATCAGCGAGCGTGCGCTCGGCCTCCTCGAGGATCGCCCGGGATGCATGGTCCATCGAGACTCGTCCACTGACATCCACGCCCTTGGCAGCGACATCCTCGACGAGTCGGTTCATTGCTGCTTCCGCGCCCTCGCGGATCGGGCCAAGGATGTCCTCGGGTCGCGTGAAATCGCCACCGAATCCGGCATAGATTGGGGGGATCTCGACGTGGTAGGCGTGAAACAGCTCCAACTTCGAGTCGAAAGCCTTCGCTAGATCGATGGCCGCTTCGAGCGCCGCATCGGCATCGCTCGAGAAGTCGGTTGGTACGAGGATCGTCTTGATTTGCATGATTGATTCCTTAACGGGTTCTTAGCGGAGCAGGGTTTGTGGATCCGAAGCTTCGTCCGCTTCTGTGAGGTGGCCCTCGGCGATGGCGCGAACCAGATCCATCGTCGTGATCAGCCCGACGAGTCTGTCGCCGTTGACGACCGGGAGCCGGTGGAGATGGCCTTCGAACATGATCTGCGAGAGGCGCTGCAGCGACTCGGAGGACTCGATGCTGACGACATTGCGCACCATCGCGTCTTCGACGTGCTGTTCCGCAAGACGCACGCCGACCTGCGCCGCGGTCGCCTCCAGCGACTGAGTCGGATCTTCCGTGCTGAGTGTCTGCGCTCCACAATAGAAATCGGAGAGTTGCTCGGCACGAGACCGCTCGGTGACCATCGTTCGGATGATGTCGGAACGACTGACTACACCGATCAGGCGGTCCTCTTTCACGACCGGAAAACCAGTGAACTTCGTAGACAGGAAGAGCTGTTCCAGGCTGGTCAGTGTCATTTCGGGTGACACGGTTTTCGGATTGGACTGCATGATTTTTTCGACGTTCAACATGGTGGCCTTCTCCTTCGAGCTCCCCTGAGCCAAGGCTGATTCTTCGGTTGCTCAGTCTTCTTTCGAACGCGTAGTCAATACCGAGCACTGCGCCAGGCGCAGGGTTCTCTCCGCGACGCTGCCGAGAGTAACATGCGCAAATCCAGTGTGGCCGTGAGTTCCCATCACGATCAAATCCGATTTCAATCGAGAGGCTTCGCTGGCGATCATCTCGACAGCCCGGCCAACGAGAAGATGGGTCGTTGTGGAAAGATTCGCGGCCTTGACCTGCTCGCCTGTCGCTTCGAGATGCTCACCCGCCATTGCCCGCGCTTGTTTCTCGAAGGAGACGATCTCCGCGGAAATGGCTTTGATGTATTCGGGAGATTCGTCGAGGACGTGGAGAACGTCGATGTGGGCTCCGAACCTTTTCGCGAAGGAACAGGCGAGCGAAAGCGCCTGATTCGCATGAGACGAGAAGTCCGTGGCAAACAGGATTCGCTCGATGGGTGATTTGCCGAAGTCCTGTTCTTTCACGGCGAGGACGGGCACAGGGGAGGCTCGGAGGGTTCGTTCCGTGACGCTTCCCAATAGCGCGTGTTTGAGAGCCTGGCGCCCGTGGGTGGCCATGACGACGAGGTCGGCATCGAGTTCGCGCACCGACTGGGCGATGGCTTCAGCCGGCTGAAGCGACTCGGAAACGATCTGATGGACGTCGGTGACCCCGAGGCCTTCCAGTTTGACACGTGTCTCAGCCAATCTTTCATGGGTCCCCTTTCGCAGACCCTCCCAGACCGCTTCGGGGACGTTCAAATCGTAGGTCGTGTGAAGGAAGGGCAGCCGAATGACATGAAGGAGATGAATCGAAGCGGCTTCTGGCATCGCAAGCGCCGCCGCACTCCGTGCGGCGATTTCGGACCGGTCAGAAAAGTCCGTGGGAACAATGATCTTTCGAATCGCTATTTCATCCGTCACGCTCATCACGACCTCCTTCAGTTCGGGAAAGAATCCCCGCCGTGGAGAAACCTCCGCGCCGATTGTCTGGTGGCAACTTTTTGATCAGACTTCAGCGATAGTTTGTGATAAACGGACCCATATTGGTACTTATCGGCACAAGAGAATTGAAGGCACTCAAAAGCAGTCAAAGAGAACCAGTGGGGTGTAAGCTGGGGCTCCGGTGTGGATCGTGTCCAGCGGGGCCCTTCGCGATGCAAGATCGCGTAGCCAGCAGCGGCCCTTCGAGGAGATCGAGATGACCGGCATGGATCGGATCGTGGCTGAAGGCATTCGCACCGCTCGCCGTGTGGTCGTGGGCGTCGTCGGCGTGACGGTGCTGGCCGTCGGTGTGGCCCTTCTCGTGCTGCCGGGTCCTGCTTTCGTCGTCCTTCCGATTGGACTCGGTATTCTCGCGATCGAATTCGAATGGGCTCGTCGTCTATTGCAGAGGGCACGCAGATTCTACGAAACAGCGGCGAGGACTGCGCGGCCTCCACAGCGACAAGAGCACAGCTCGGATCGAGATGAGGAATCGTCCAGTTCGACTAGCCTGGAACGCTGAGGCGCTGGAGCTTTGCGATCAAGTCGTCGATTCGAGCGCTGTAGCCCCACTCGTTGTCGTACCAGGCGATGACTTTGACGAAGTTCCCCCGCAGGACCTGCGTCAGCGGCGCATCGAAGATCGCGGAATGCGGATTGCCGATGATGTCACTCGAAACCAGCGGCTCCTCACTGTACTCGATGATTCCCGCCATCGACGAGTTGGCGGCTTCGCGAATGGCTTCGTTGACCGCTGCCATGTCCGTATCACGAGAAAGTTCGAGCGACAGATCGATGAGGCTCCCATCCGCGACGGGTACTCGCATGGCGAGGCCGTCGAAGCGGCCAGCCATCTCGGGAATGACTTGCTCGAGGGTTCGTGCGGCACCCGTTGTCGTCGGAACGATGTTCATGGCTGCGTTTCGGGAGCGTCTGGGATCGCCCGGATGTGGGCTGTCGATCAAACGCTGATCTGATGTGTAGGCATGGACCGTCGTGAGAAATCCGCGTTCGATGCCAAAGGTCTCATGAAGAACCTTCACTACGGGTGCTGTGCAGTTCGTAGTACAGCTCGCGTTACTGATGATTCTCGTATCGGCCGCAAGAACATGATCGTTCACGCCCAGCACGACGGTGGCGTCGAGTTCATCTTTGCAGGGAACCGTGAGAATGACGCGTTTTGCGCCCGCTTCGAGGTGTTTTTCGAGTTCGGCGATTCTTCGGAACTGGCCCGTGCACTCGATCACGAAGTCGACATCGAGCTCCTTCCAGGGAAGCGCTGCAGGATTCTTCTCGCATAGGATCGGAATTCGATCGCCATCGACCGTGATCGCCTGCTGGTCGAGTTCGATGTTTCCAGCGTACGTTCCGTGAATGCTGTCGTATTTGAAGGCGTATCGAAGATCCTCAGGCGAGGCGAGGTCGTTGATGGCGACGATGTCAAAATGTTTGCGGGCCTTCGCGATACGCAGAACGCTGCGTCCGATCCGTCCGAATCCGTTTATCGCGACGCGAGGGGCGTTCATTCTTGAGATCCTTTCATCTGGGTATATGGCTTCAATAGCCGTAGTGCACGATTGTCGAAAGAGCGGACGTGGCGTACTCCGACGCCATGTCGAGTTGGGAACGACTTTGAGCATGGATCTCGAATAGGGGCTGGTTCCTTCCGATCACGTCTCCGACTCTCCGCAGACACTCGAGTCCCGCCGCTGGATGGGCCGGTGAACCGGCCAGCTTGGCGATTCGGTTCACGCCGAGACAATCGACACTTCGGATCCGACCCTCTGTTCCCGATTCGACGGTCGCCCGGAACGCGGCCGCGGGGGGGAGGTCGACCGGGCCTTGTGCCCGGACAATGGCCTCGAGCGCGAGGGCCGCACGGCCGGAGTCGAGCGCTTCCCGCGCCATTCGATATCCACATGAGTCGGGGGCGACCCCCGTCTGTTCAAGAATGCGACCTGCCAGGAAGAGGGATTTCTCGCGCAGATCTACCGGTGCGTCGGGCTCGCGGTGAAGCACAGCAAGGACGTCCAGGGCTTCGAGCCGCGGACCGATTCCGCGGCCGATCGGACCACGAGCGTCGGTCGTGATGATGTCGACATTCAGCCCGACGACCTCCGCCACACGCGTGAAGAGTCCACTCAACTCCTGGGCTTCGCGTTTGGAGCGAATCTTCGTCGAGGGCCCGAGGGGAATGTCGATCAAGGCATGGGTGGCGCCAGCCGTCTTCTTCTTGGCCAGAATCGAAGCCACCATCTGCGCTTCGGTATCGACCTGCATCGGTCGTTCGACCGTGATCAGCACGTCGTCAGCGGGCGCGAGCTCGAGCGCTCCACCCCAGGCGATACAACCTCCCACCTGGTCGACGACGCGATGAAGTTCCTGGGACGAAAGATCCACACGCGCCAGAACTCCCATCGTGTCCGCTGTCCCTGCAGCGCTCGTGATTGCCTTCGACGATGTCTTCGGCACGGTCATGCCCAGTGACACGAGGATCGGAACCAGGATCATCGTCGTGCGATTTCCCGGAACCCCCCCGATGCAGTGTTTGTCTGCAACGATCTCCGAGTCGAAATGAAGACTCGAGCCGGAGTCGACCATTGACAGGGTGAAATCCGCAATCTCCTGGTCGTCGAGATTGCGAAGGGCGCACGCCAGAACAAACATCGAGAGTTCGGGCTTCGAGTATCGACGGGCCACGACGTCCTCGAGGATGGCGTCGAAATCGCTGCGCTGGAGTCGATCGCCCCGAAGCTTGCGTCGGACGTGGTCCACGCTCAATGGGGACGCGGCGAGTCTGGCCTGGATCGGCGCACCGGCTGGAAGCCCAAGATCAGCGAAGGCCACATTCGAAAGGCCGATCTCATCGGTCTCGAGCATCGGGCTCTCGCAGAAGTTCAGAATACCCGAGATCTCGCGCTGCTTGGCGGAGGCAGAATCTTCACCGGCAACCAGGACGCGATCGAGGGGCTTGAAGCCCAGGACACCCGCCCGCACCGCGTCCTCTCGAATGAAGATGACGTGTTCGCTCTGCGTATCGATGCCCATTCGGCGGAGGCGAAACATCAAGCCACCTCGCGCGATGACCAGCGACGTTCGATCTCGGTCGCGAGCGTCACTGCGAGCCCGATCTCATTGCTCGAATGGACAACGCTGTCGCTCGAAACCAGACGTGCGATGCCCGCTTCATGCAGGCGTTCCGGCGCGCCGGGGCTGAAGAGGGCGTGAACGACGACGGCGCCGATTTCCTCGACACCCCGCTGACCCAGGATTCGAGCGACCGCTTCGAGCGTGTGCCCCGAACTACCGATGTCGTCGATGATCCAGACGTTCCGGGTGTCGGGGGGTAATGGGGGTAGGTCGATGCGCACGTCACGGTCTCCGTGGCGCTGCTTCGAGGCAATCGACCAATTCATCTGAGCGTTGTCTGCGATCGCTCGAATCCAGGGCTCGGACTCCGAATCGGGACCGACGAGGAAGCTCGGGCGGGGATCGGCACGAAGCCAGTCCGTGATGGCCGCCGCGGCCGAAATCGATCGCGCCGGACAGGGGAAGACCTCGTCCAGGTCCTGTATTCGGTGAAGATGCGCTTCGACTGTCAGAACATCGTCGAACGCGCTGCCGAGCAGATTCGCCACGACCCGCTGTGAAAGCGACTGCCCAGCCTCGAAGACACGATCCTGGCGCATGTACCCGAGGTAGGGGGCAACGAGCCCGATTTCCGCCACGCCCTGTCGGCGTAGGGCGTCGGCCGCAAAGAGCAGCTCGATCAGTTTTTCGTTGGGGTCGTCGAGGGAGCGGAAGAGCAGGGCTTGCCCAGGTGTCTTGCTCTGTGCCCGAACGAGAGACTCCCCATCGGGAAACGTGTGAACCTCGATCAGCCGCAACGGGCAGTTCAGTCGATCCGCGACGCGCCGAGCCAGATCTTCGCACTCGGCGAATGTAAATAGCTCGAAATTCCGCCGCACCTCGTCTCCTCTCGGCCCATCACAATGCCGGTCGCCGATTCTACTGGCAACAGGCGCTGCAACAGCCGTGCCACAGAGTAACGAGTTCCGCTGACGGCTTCGACGAGATGGGGTCTTTCGACACGCCCTGGGTCTTGATGGCGCAGATGCTCCCCTACCCGACCCTGGTGCGATCGCTGAGGTCGCGAGAGTGCCGGTACAGATCCTGAGAGAATGGCATGCCGTTTGCTCACTCACGAACAAAAGAAAGTCCCCGATGACGGAGGTTGCACGAATGCAGGATTCGAGAGCGATACTGGCTCCGGTCGATTTTTCGACGCATTCGCGTGCAGCGGCAATTCGGGCTTGCAGTATCGCAGTGAGTCTGGGAGCCAAGGTTCGCCTCATTCATGCACTTGATTTGCCGGCAATGGCAAAGAAGGATGGGATCGCGCCGCATCTCTGTGATGAGCTGCGCCATTCTGAGCGTCGCAAGTTGGATCAGCTTCAAGAGGATCTTGGCGTTCGAGGGGTGCCGCTCTCGACGATCATCGAGGAACGCGATCCTGTCGAGATGATCAGCGAATATGCAGCGTGTACCGATGTCGAGCTGATCGTATTGGGTACCCACGGCTATCGGGGTTTTGATCGGATGTTCCTCGGAAGCGTGGCCGAACGCTCGATTCGCGCCGTCACCGTGCCGGTGATGACGGTCAAGGAGAGCGAGTGGGACGCCGGCTTGAAGATCCGGCGGATCCTGCTCGCCACGGATTTCTCACCCGACTCGGAAAGAGCCGTTCGTCTGGCGATCGAGTGGGCACAAATTCTCGGTGCGGATGTCGAGGTCTTGCATGCCATCCATGAAGCCGATGCTGGATTCGTGTCCGATGGTGTCCCGGGGGCGACGGATCAACTGGGTCGGTTGAGACAAGAGGCGCTGGAAGGTCTCCAATCGATTCTCTCTCGGATGTCGGACGCCGGTGTACCCGCCAGTGCAGATCTGACCTATGGGCCTGCGTCGCTCGAAATAGAGAAACGAGCCGCTGAAAGTCGTGCGAACCTCGTGATCATGGGCCGGCGTGGGCAGACATGCCTCGAGCGGGCGTTCTTCGGAAGCGTTGCGACACGCGTGTTGCGTCAAGTGAAATGTTCAGTGCTCTTGCCCCCTGGCAAGGACGTCGATGCTCATTCGGATCGGCTTCAGAAGACCCGCTCCATCTGACGTCGTGGACGCGCCTGTCTGATCATTTTAGTTCGAAGGTCTCGCCGAGATCCGGTACGTGGGCTGGGATCCCGAAGCGTTCGGTCGTGAGCTGACGGATCGTGTCGGCGGGAACCGGTTCGCCATGGGTGACGAAGACGTGTCGGGGCGGCGTTCGGCAATCGCCGATCCATTGGAGCAGCGCTGGCTGGTCTGCATGCGCTGACAGGATGTCGAGCTGTCGGACTTCGGCGTTCACGGGGATCCGAGTCCCGTGGATCTTGATCGTTTCCACTCCGCGCGCGATCGCATCACCCCGCGTCCCCGGAGCCTGGAATCCCGGTAGAAGAATCGTATTGCGGCGATTCGGCGCGAGTGCCTTCAGGTGGTGAAGCACACGGCCGCCGCTCGCCATCCCGCTCGCTGAAATGATCACCATCGGCTCGAATCGACTGGCGAGTGTGCGCGACTCCTCGACGGAGCGCACGAATCGCGCCATCCCGAAGACTTCGTCGCACTGCTCCGGCGCGAGGCGGTGGTATTCACAACTCTCCCGGAAGAGATCGGTCACGCTGGTCGCCATCGGACTATTCAGGTAGACGGGGACGCGGGTCGCGAGCTGCTTTCGGAATATTTCGTGGAAACAGTAGAGAAGCGTCTGTGCTCGCCCCACGGCGAAGGAGGGAATGAGTAGAATGCCGCCGCGAGAGACGGTTTCGCGGAGAATGGATGCGAGGAGATCGATCGGATCCTGCGACGGGTGGGTCCGATCTCCGTAGGTCGATTCGACGACGAGGTAATCCGGCGACTCCGGCGGAGCGGGTGGGTGTAGCAGTAGATCGTCCGAGCGTCCGAGGTCTCCGGAGAAGTGAATCGAGCGCCCTCGATGAGAAACATTGATCGACGCGGCCCCGAGAATATGACCGGCCGGATGCAGCCGAAACGTGAGATCGCCGATCTGTTGGTCTTCGCCGAAGGGCAGAGAATGAAACTGTTCGAGGGATTTTTCGGCGTCTTCGGTAGTGTAGAGCGGCAAGGCGGGCTGGTGTTTCGAGAATCCCTTGCGATTCGCGTACAGCGCATCTTCCTCTTGAATATGGGCGGCATCGGGCAGCAAGATCTCGCATAGCTGTGTCGTTGGTCGAGTTGCGTATATGGGACCCTTGAAACCTTCTCGCACGAGCAACGGGAGCAGTCCACTGTGGTCGATATGGGCATGGGTGAGAAGCACGGCGTCGACGGAACCCGGATCGACCACCAACGGTCGCCTGTTGCGGATTCGGAGCGACTTGACGCCCTGATACAGCCCGCAATCGACGAGGACGCGCGCGGTTTCGGTTTCGAGCAGATACTTCGATCCGGTGACCGTTCCGGCCGCCCCGAGAAACGTGATCTTCATGCTGATTTCCAGATTCAGTCTGTCGTTGATGCTGAGCACGACAACCCCAAAGAGAGAAAATTGGTCTCAGGGCTGTGTGCTCGTTGATTGTACTTGCCTAAGATTTGGCACGAGTCCTGCTTTTATTGGCGAAGGTACTTACGGAGTTCTCGAGTAGTGGAAGCCAGGCCTTACCGATCGGTGTGGTCGCGGTGTCCGCTGTAGTCCATTGTAGGGAGGAAATCAGCATGGAATCCGATTTGCGAGCCCGAATCGAATCCGAGATCCAGTCGGAGCTCGATTCTCTGCGCACTGCGCGCGACGAGCTTCGAGTTCAAATCAACCTTGGTGCCGCGGAGGCGCGCGAGGCCTGGGAGAAGGCCGAGAAGGGTTGGAATCATCTCGAGGGCCGTCTCAAGGTTCTGGGGGAGGCCACGCAAGAATCGCTGGAAGACATCGGTGGCGCGGTCGAGATGCTCGCTGAGGAGATCCGGCGGGGTTACAAGCACGTGCGGAAGCTTCTCTGATCAGTGACGGTCCGAGATCATGATGTGCAGTCCGGGCATGGGATCTAGATGATGGCGACGCGTGATTTCTATGCGGTGCTCGGTGTCGAACGGAACGCGTCGGCCGATGAGATCAAGCAGGCCTATCGAAAGCTCGCGCTCGAACATCATCCTGACGTCAACCCGGGCGACGCCGAGGCCGAGGAGCGCTTCAAGGAGATTTCCTCCGCAAAGGAGGTCCTGCTTTCCCCAGAAAAGCGCAAGCTCTACGACGAGTTCGGTGTGGACGGCCTCGCGCCCGGCTTCGATCCCGCGGATGCCCGCGCTTACCAGGAGTGGGCGCGTAGGGCAAGGCAGAGCCCGGGCTACGAGACATTCGGCGGCGGCGGCAGCGCCGGTTCAGCCGGCTCGGACGGTCAGGGAATCGAGGACCTTCTGTCACAGCTCTTCGGAAATCGCGCGGGGTCCGGAGCGGGAGCCGGAGGCGATTTCGGCGGCGAAGGCGAATCTCGATTCGGTCGGCGACCGTCAACGTTTCGTGGAGCCGATTTCGAGACGGAACTCGAGGTCGATTTCATCGATGCGATCCTCGGCCGGGAAGTCCAGATGCGCATCGAGGGTCGTGAGCCCTTGCGAGTCACGCTGCCACGCGGTGCAAAGGAGGGCACGCGGATTCGGCTCAAGGGGCAGGGGCAATCCGTTGATTCCGGCGCGGAATCGGGTGATCTCTTCGTGCGTCTCAAGGTTCGCCCGCATCCCTTTTTTCGACGTGAAGGGGACGATCTTCATCTCGATGTGCCCGTCACCGTCTCCGAGCTGATTCTCGGTGCCGAGGTG